>NZ_JBWKDJ010000010.1:14689-306107 GCF_056436025.1 Streptomyces sp. NPDC043853 | reverse complement strand
CCGTCATCTCAATGACGGGCCGGCCCCTGGTCCATTCCCGCACCTCACCGAAGAGACAGGCAGTCGCTTGGTGCACGCAGGCTCGGATGACGGCCGGTGGGCCGTCGAAAGTCCCCTGACGGTCGTGGAGACCGGCCTGATGGAAGCCAGGATCCGAGATCGCGATCCAATGGCCTCGACAGCCACCTGCATGGTGCCTAAATGGGGCAAATGGGTTGCCGTTGAGGGGTGTCGGGGCGGGAGGGGCAGTTTCTCGGGCTTTTTCGGCACGGTCTGGGTGCGGTTTCGGTCCGACAGGCGGCAGTGAGCCGCCCGATCCGGCAGACGGGGCGGTCCGGTGGGCGTCTTGGCCCGCTACGGGCAGCCCGCTCGCCCGGACCACGTACGAGCCCAGGCGATTCGGTCTCAGGCAGCCCGGCCCATGACGGCTGACGCCCGCCGTCCGACCGGAGCGCGTAGCGATCGTGGGCGCTTCTGCCCAGCGCCCCCGCCAGCCGCACCCGCCGTCTGTCCGGAGCGCGTAGCGATCGTGTGCGCTTCTGCCCAGCGCCCCGCCAGCCGCACCCGCGGTCCGACCGGAGCGCGTAGCGATCGTTGGCGGTCTATGTTCGGCCACCGGCGGGCCGTATCCGCCGAGAAAGAGAAGCGCGTAGCGATTTGGTGCGCCTGGACCGGCCTAAATTACGTAGATCTGATCCACTTCACCGCCGCGTCCGCCCGGAGGGCGGCTGGCCGGGCGGGAGCCGCTGCTCGTGCCCGTCAACGCCAGAGCGTCAGGGTCCGAAGGCTCCTCCCATGCCATCCTCCGGGGGCGGCCCGACAGTCCTTGTCGTTGCGTGACGGTCGTCGGTGTCAAGGGTGGCCCGAAGGGCCATCGGCTTGCCGACGCGACCAACGGGAGCGCCCTTGACGCCGGCGGCCGGCACGTAATGACACTGGGACTGACGGGCAGCCCCCGGGCACCCCCAGACGCCGCCCAGGCGAAGCACCGGCACAGCCCGACGCCGACCGACTGCGTCGTTCGGCTCGATGGCCCGGTGCCGGGGGCGGGTGGGCAACCCCCGTCGCGGCCCGGCGGAGCTCAGGGGGTGGAGCGGCCGCGAGCGGGGCCCGTAGCCCCCCTCAGCCCTCCCGCCCCAGCCCCAGCCGGATCCGCAGTGGGACGCGTTCGTCCGTGGCGACCGAGGCCGCGCCCAGGGTGACCGTTTCGTAGACCGCGAGGATGTCCGCGCCGACCGTGGACCAGTCGAAGCGGCGGACGTGGGCCGAGCCGTGGGAGGCCAGGGCCGCTCGGCGGGCCGGGTCGCGGAGCAGGGCGACGGCCGAGGCCGCCAGGGCGGCCGCGTCCTCGTTCGCGAAGAGTTCGCCCGCGGCCCCCTGGTCCAGCACCTGCGCGAACGCGTCCAGGTCCGAGGCCAGCACCGGCGCGCCCGCCGACAGGGCCTCGACCAGGATGATCCCGAAGCTCTCGCCACCCGTGTTGGGGGCGACGTACACGTCGACGCTGCGCAGCAGCCGCGCCTTGTCCTCGTCCGAGACCATGCCCAGGAACTCCACCTTGGCCCGGAGTTCGGCGGGCAGGGAGGCCACGGCCTCCTCCTCGTCGCCGCGCCCCGCCACCAGCAGCCGTACGTCCGGGCAGGCCGCCACGATGGCCGGGAAGGCCGCCATGAGCACGGGCAGGCCCTTGCGCGGTTCGTCGATGCGGCCGATGAAGCCCAGGGTGTTGCCCTGCCACTCCGCCTTCGGGGTGGCCGAGGCGAAGAAGTCGACGTCCACGCCGTTCGGGATGACGACCGCGTCGCCGCCGAGGTGCTCGACCAGCGTGCGCCGGGCGTACTCGCTGACGGCGATCCGGGCGCTGATCTTCTCCAGTGCGGGCTGGAGGATCGGGTACGCGGCGATCATCGCCCGCGAGCGCGGGTTGGAGGTGTGGAACGTGGCCACGATCGGTCCCTGTGCCGCCCAGCAGGTCAGCAGGCCCAGCGAGGGCGAGGTGGGCTCGTGGATGTGGATGACGTCGAAGGTACCGTCGTGCAGCCAGCGGCGGACCCGGGCCGCGGACAGGAAGCCGAAGTTCAGGCGGGCCACCGAGCCGTTGTACGGGACGGGGACGGCCCGGCCCGCGGAGACCACGTACGGCGGCAGCGGGGTGTCGTCGTCGGCCGGGGCCAGGACGGACACCTCGTGGCCGAGCCGGATCAGGTGTTCGGCGAGGTCGCGGATGTGGAACTGGACCCCGCCCGGCACGTCCCAGGAGTAGGGGCAGACGATGCCGATCCTCACGCCGGCCGCCTCTCCGCGTCGCCCTCACGCCCTGCGGCGTCCCTGTCCTTCAGGTCGTCGAGCCAGAGACGTTGCAGCATGTGCCAGTCCTCGGGGTGCTCGGCGATGCCGGAGGCGAAGGCGTCCGCGAGCGCCTGGGTCATCACCGCGGTCTTCTCCTCCCGGGTCCCGGTCTCCGGGACCTCCACGGGCGGGTGGATCCGGCCGTACATCCGGGGCGTCTCCCCGTACCAGAGGGTGGCCGGCAGCAGGACCGCCCCGGTCTGCTGGGCCAGCAGCGCCGGCCCGGCGGGCATCCGGGTGCGGCTGCCGAAGAAGCCGACCTCGACGCCGGAGGAGGACAGGTCGCGGTCGGCGACCAGGCAGACCAGTCCGCCCGCGCGCAGCCGCCGGGCGAGGACCCCGAAGGCCGCGCCGCCCGTGTGCGGCAGCACCTCCATGCCCAGGCTCTCCCGGTAGGCGACGAAGCGGTCGAAGAGGGATTCCGGCTTGAGGCGTTCGGCGACCGTGGTGAAGGGGATTCCGACGTGGGCGGTCACCCAGGCGCCGGCCAGGTCCCAGTTGGCCAGGTGGGGCAGGGCGACGACCACACCGCGGCCGGAGGCCAGGGCGTCGCGCAGGATGTGCTCGTCCTCCATCACCACGTCCCGGCCGAACCGCTCCTTGGGCACGGTGGGCAGGCGGAAGGATTCCATCCAGTAGCGCATGTACGAGCGCATGCCGGCCCGGGACAGCTCGCGCAGCCGCTCCGGCCCGGCCTGGGGCACCACCCGGGCCAGGTTCGACTCCAGGCGCAGCACGCTCGGCCCGCGCCGCTTCCACACGAAGTCCGCGATCCGCCGGCCCAGGGCCACGGCCGCGGGCTCGGGCAGCTTCTTCACCCCGGCCCAGCCGAGCCCGTACAGCCCGTCGGTGAGCCGGTCCCGTACGTCACCCATCAGGCGGTACCGGACCCGTCGGCTTCGGCGCGATCGCCCTCAGCGGGTTCGACCGCGGCGGCGGAGTCCGCCTCGGCGCCCTCGACCGCGGCTGCGGCGTCCGCCTCGGCGGACTCCCGCCGTACGGTGACCATCCGCTGGATCAGGGTGATCAGCGAGCCCACGGCCACCACCCAGAGGGCGACGGGCAGCAGCACGCCGATCCACGAGGGCACCCCGAAGGTCTGCAGCCCGGACAGGCCGGCCGCGACCAGGGTGATCACCAGCCGCTCGGCCCGCTCGATCAGGCCGTTGACGGCCACCGGCAGTCCGATCGACTCGCCCCGCGCCTTGGTGTAGGACACCACCTGGCCGCTGGCCAGGCAGAAGATCGCGACCGCGCACAGCAGCTCGTCGTTCCCGCCGCCCGCGTACCAGAGGGCCAGACCGCCGAAGATGGCCGCGTCCGCGACCCGGTCGAGCGTGGAGTCCAGGAACGCGCCCCACCGGCTGGAGACCCCGGCCTGACGGGCCATGTTCCCGTCGACGAGGTCGGAGAACACGAAGGCGGTGATGGTGATCGTGCCCCAGAAGAACTCGCCGCGCGGGAAGAAGATCAGCGCGCCCGCCACCACTCCGGCCGTGCCGATCAGTGTGACGGCGTCCGGGCTCACCCCCCGCCGGAGCAGAAACGCGGCGAACGGCGTGAGAACACGCGTGAAGAACGCACGCGCGTACTTGTTCAGCATGGCCTTCCCAGGGGGGTAGCTGGGCCGCACGGCCACCACGGCCACCGGCTGGCCCATCGTAGCCAGCGCCCCGGGGGGCCATGGTCGCGCACCCACCGTTGTGTCACTCACGTATGGACGGAGGGTGACGCCAGTGCAAAGCTTCAAGGACTCCATCCTCCTCACCGTCGCACCGGGAGGCGCGAGCAACATGGGCGACAAATCACACACCCGCGAGGCGCAGCACGCGCAGCGCGGACAGCAGCAGCCCGGAGCCGCCGGCAGGGCACTGGCGGCCGACCGGCCCGCCTCGGTACGGAACGTGGTGCTGGTCGGCCACAGTGGCTCCGGGAAGACCACGCTGGTCGAAGCCCTGGCCCTGACCGCGGGTGCGGTCAACCGGGCCGGGCGGGTCGAGGACGGCGCGACCGTCTCCGACCACGACGAGATCGAGCACCGGCAGCAGCGCTCGGTGCAGCTCTCCCTCGTTCCGGTCGAATGGGGCGGGATCAAGATCAACATCCTGGACACTCCGGGATACGCCGACTTCGTCGGGGAACTCAGGGCCGGTCTGCGGGCAGCGGACGCGGCCCTTTTCGTCGTCTCGGCCGCCGACGGGGTGGACGGCGCGACCCGGATGGTCTGGGAGGAGTGCGCGGCCGTCGGCATGCCCCGGGCCATCGTCGTCACCCATTTGGAGGCATCCCGCGCCGATTACGCACAGATGACCGCCGTCTGCGGCGAGATCTTCGGCGGGGACGACCCGGATGCCGTCATCCCGCTCTACCTCCCCCTGTACGGTCCCCCGGGCCCCGACGGCCACGCCCCCGTGGCCGGCCTGCTCGGCCTGCTGTCCCAGCGGGTCTACGACTACACCTCCGGCAGCCGGGTCGAACGCGATCCGGACCCTGCAGAGCTCGCGCTCATCACCGAGGCCCGGGCCCGGCTCATCGAGGGGGTCATCGCCGAGAGCGAGGACGAGTCCCTGATGGACCGGTACCTCGGCGGTGAGGACATCGACGTCAAGACGCTCATCGACGACCTGGAGCGGGCCGTGGCCCGCGGCACCTTCCACCCGGTGCTGATGGCGGCCCCGGCCGCCGAGGGCGCCCGCCAGGGCCTGGGCACCGTCGAACTCCTCGAACTGATCACCGGCGGCTTCCCCACCCCGCTGGAGCGCTCGCCCGTCGCGGTCACCACCCCCGACGGCCGGACCCGGCCCGAGCTGGCCTGTGATCCCGACGGACCGCTCCTCGCCGAGGTCGTGAAGACCTCCTCCGACCCCTACGTGGGCCGGATCTCGCTGGTCCGGATCTTCTCCGGCTCGATCCGCCCGGACCAGACCGTCCACGTCTCGGGGCACGGCCTGACGGACCGCGGCCACGAGGACCACGATGTGGACGAGAAGATCGGCGCGCTGTCCTCGCCCTTCGGGAAGCAGCAGCGCACCCTGACCCGCGCCATCGCCGGCGATCTGGCCTGTGTGGCCAAGCTCACCCGGGCCGAGACCGGCGACACGCTGTCCGCCAAGGACGATCCGCTGCTGATGGAGCCCTGGACGATGCCGGAGCCGCTGCTCCCGCTGGCCATCGAGGCCCACTCCAAGGCCGACGAGGACAAGCTCTCCCAGGGCCTGGCCCGGCTGGTGGCCGAGGACCCGACCATGCGGCTGGAGCAGAACCCGCACACCCACCAGGTGGTGCTGTGGTCCCTGGGCGAGGCCCACCAGGACGTGGCCCTGGAGCGCCTGCGCACCCGGTACGGCGTCCAGGTCGACTCCGTGCCGCACAAGGTCAGCCTGCGCGAGACCTTCGGCGACCGGGCGACCGGGCGCGGACGGCACGTCAAACAGTCCGGCGGGCACGGCCAGTACGCCATCTGCGAGATCGAGGTGGAGCCGCTCCCGCCGGGCAGCGGCCTCGAGTTCGTCGACAAGGTGGTCGGCGGTGCGGTGCCGCGCCAGTTCATCCCCTCCGTGGAGAAGGGCGTACGGTCCCAGGCGGCCAAGGGCGTCGCGGCCGGCTATCCGCTGGTCGACGTACGGATCACGCTGGTCGACGGCAAGGCGCACTCGGTGGACTCCTCCGACGCCGCCTTCCAGACCGCCGGGGCGCTGGCCCTGCGGGAGGCCGCCGCCGAGGCCCGGATCCATCTCCTCGAACCGGTGGCCGAGCTGACGGTGATGATCCCCGACGAGTACGTGGGGCCGGTGATGAGCGACCTGGCCGGACGCCGCGGCCGGGTGGTCGGCAGCGAGCCCGCGGGTCCCGGCCGGACCCTGGTGCGGGCCGAGATCCCGGAGATCGAGATCGACCGGTACGCCCTTGACCTGCGTTCCGTCTCGCACGGCACGGGCAGGTTCAGCCGGAGCTACGCCCGGCACGAGCCGATGCCGCCCCAGCTGGCGGACAAGATTCGCGAACAAGCGGAGGGGGGAAGTTAGTTGTCATAGCGTGTGACCGGCCGCCCACCCAACGCGCTTGCGGTGGGCGGCATTTCCCTGTCCCATGAGTCGGGGGCCGGGGAAGCACCAGAACAGCACGAAACGATGGGGGCGGCAGCGGTGGCGGACGACGGTTTCGATTTCAGGCCGGGGGCGCAGGTCCCGCTGTCGGGGGCGGGCGGGCAGACCGCCGCGACCAACGCCCTCGCCTCCGCCGCCTACCGGGACGGCTGGGACGCCGGGCTGGACAAGATACTCAAGGCCGACAACGAGTACCACAAGTCGACGATCAAGCCGGCCAAGCCGTGGGCCAGCGTTTTCAAGCCGAATCTCGGCGAGGCCTTCAGCCGGGCCGTGGAGGCCCGGATGCTGGGGGCCGCCCGCAAGCCGCTGATCCAGTCCTTCGGCGCCGATCCGCAGACCGTGGTCGAGCACTGTCTCTCGGCCTCCCGCATCCGGCGGGAGCGGGACCGCAAGCTGCGCTGGATCACCTTCCTGTGCGGAGTGGTGTTCCTGCCCGGGATGCTGCTGTGGCTGGGCCTGTTCCAGGTCCGCAAGCTGCTGGCCGGGAAGGCGGGCAAGGCCTCCTGGATGGGCACGGCCGTGCTGGTCGGGGTGGCGCTGGTGGCCCTGGTGGCGATGTTCCGGCTGCCCTACACCGGTTTCTGGGGCTACTACCTGCGCGGCATGATCATCGCTCCGGCCCTGGGCTGGTTCCTGGCCCGCCGGATCTGCACGAGCACCGCCCTGGACCTGCGGTCCCGCTGGGACGGGCTGCTGTCCGGCGGCGGCATCGCCGCGAAGATCCCCGAGGCGGTCCCGGGCAACCCCGGGGAGAAGTCCGCCGAGGAGCTCCGACACCAGCTCGCCAAGCTCACCGCGGAGGACCGCAGCAATTCCGTGTTCTACGCCGGCCCCAAGGGCATCCTCGGCATGGGCACGCGCTGGGGCAGCTGGCAGCTGGCCGAGGAGCTGGTCCCGAAGGCCGGGAACGCGGAGATCCACCCGTTCCGCAGCTGGGACGTGGTCCGCGCCATCCACGACCAGCTCACCCAGATCCACCGCGGTCCGCTGCACACCGGCGGCTTCCCCACCCCCGACGTCAAGCACTGGATCGTCACCCCGGTCGGCGAGGGCGCCGCGGAGGTGACCCGGCCGTCCGGGGACGTGGTCGACACCTTCCAGGTCAAGCCGCACGAGATCATCCGGGTCTGCAACGAGCAGCAGTTCGGCGCCGGAAACCGCCACTACCTGGGCATCCAGTGGCCGCTCTGGGACGGCCAGCTGGTCATCACCATGATGGTCACGGTGACCGTGCTCCACGAGACGCTCCGGATCGAGGTCACCGGCCACGCGCTGGGCCCGGTGCACGGGCTGTTCACCACGAAGTCCGAGGCCCACAAGATCGAGGTGCCCAAGAGCATCCGCTTCTGGGAGACGGTGGAGCGGGAGCTGCCCGTCTGCGACACCTCCGAGGTGGTCCGCCTGATGGTCCGGGCTCCGCTGACCTGGTACCCGCCGATCCTGGAATGGCTGGGCGGCAAGCTGGTCCTGCCGGAGCCCTTCGGCGCCCGCCACGTCTGGGCGGGCTCGATGTGGCGGCACCGCTTCATGGCGGACGACGCGATGCGCGCGGCGACGCCGGTCCTCCGCGTGGTGCACGCGGCCGCGATGCGCGTGCTGGAGGAGAACGGCTGCGACACCGAGCGCTTCACCAACCGCTCCATGATCGTCAGCGGCATCGTCCAGGAACCGGCCCCGCGCAAGGCGGACGTCTACGACGCCTGAGCGGCGACGAGTCGCGGTCGGAGCCGGTCGACGCGTGCGCCAGGCCCCGCCTCCCCTGACCGGGGAGGCGGGGCCTGGCAGCGTTCCGGCGGCTGCGCCGGGACGCGCGGAGCCGGTCGGGCGCAGCCGGTCGGGCGCGGCGTACGGGCGCCGGCGCCGCACGCCCGTGGCCTCAGCCCGTCGGCCAGGCGTCCGCCAGCATCTGGCGGGTGTCCGCGAGGAGTTGCGGCAGGATCTTGGTGTGGCCGACGACCGGCATGAAGTTCGTGTCCCCGCCCCAGCGCGGCACGATGTGCTGGTGCAGGTGGGCGGCGATGCCGGCGCCGGCGGCCGCGCCCTGGTTCATGCCGATGTTGAACCCGTGCGCCCCCGACGCCTTCCGCAGCGCGACCATCGCGCGCTTCGTCAGATCGGCCAGTTCCGCGGTCTCCGGGGAGTCGAGATCGGTGTAGTCGGCGACGTGCCGGTAAGGGACGACCATCAGGTGCCCGCCGTTGTACGGGTACAGGTTCAGCACGGCGTAGACGTGCCGGCCGCGGGCGACGACCAGCCCGTCCTCGTCCGACATCTCCGGGATCCCGCAGAAGGGACAGCCGTCCCCGGCGTCGGGGCCGGTGGGCTTGTTCTCGCCCTGGATGTACGCCATCCGGTGCGGGGTCCACAGGCGCTGGAAGGCGTCCTGGGTACCCACGCCGTTCTGCTGCTCCGGCTCAGTCGTCATGGCAAGCAGCATATGACCTTGTCCCCGGGCGGCGTGTCGCCGGGGCGAAGATCGTCCCGGTGGCAGCGATCCTGGCCCGATGAAGGACGAAGTGAACCCGCGCCTGCGCCGCTGGGAGGACCGGACCGAGCTCCCGCTGCTGGTCGCTTCCCTGGTGTTCCTGGCCGGCTACGCGGTGCACGTACTGGTCTCCGGCAAGGGCCTCTGGCCCGACATCGGCTTCATGGCGATCTGGGGCACCTGGCTGTGTTTCGTGGTGGATTTCGTGGTGCGCCTGGTGCTCAGTGGTCTGGGTCCGCTGCGGTTCATCCGGACGCACCTGCTGGACTGTGTGGTGCTCGTGCTGCCACTGCTGCGTCCGCTGCGGATGGTGAAGCTGTACAACGCCATGCAGCGGAGGCACAACGAGCCGCGCCTGAGCCTGCACGCGCGGGTGATCACGTACGCCGGCATGTCGGCGGTGCTGCTGGGATTCGCTGGGGCGCTCGCCGTCTACCAGTGCGAGCACGACGCGCCCGGCGCGACCATCCTGACCTTCGGGGACTCGGTGTGGTGGGTGGCCGAGACGCTCACCACGGTCGGCTACGGGGACGTCACCCCGGTGACCCCGTGGGGCCGCACCGTGGCGGTCGGGCTGATGGCCTGCGGCCTGGCCCTGCTGGGAGCCATCACCGGCTCGTTCTCGTCCTGGCTGGTCCAGGTGTTCACGCGTGAGGACGAGAAGGGCGGGGCCCCCGGGGAGTGATCCCGGGGGCCCCGCCATGAGAGTGCGGCCGCGCGTCAGACCTGGACGCGATCCTCGACGACCTTCACCAGCTTGGCGAGGGCCTCGTCCTTCGCGATCCCGTTCTCCTGGGAGCCGTCGCGGTAACGGAAGGAGACGGTGCCCGCGGCCATGTCCTCGTCACCGACGATGATCATGAACGGGACCTTCTGCTTCTGCTGGTTGCGGATCTTCTTCTGCATCCGGTCGGAGGAGGCGTCCACCTCGACCCGCAGGCCCTTCTTCTTCGCCTCGGCGGCGAACTCCTGCAGGTACTCCACGTGCGCGTCACCGATCGGGATGCCGACGGCCTGGACCGGGGCCAGCCACGGCGGCATGGCGCCGGCGTAGTGCTCCAGCAGCACCGCGAAGAAGCGCTCGATGGAGCCGAACAGCGCGCGGTGGATCATGACCGGGCGCTGGCGCGAACCGTCCGGGCCGGTGTACTCCAGGTCGAAGCGCTCCGGCAGGTTGAAGTCGAGCTGCACGGTCGACATCTGCCAGGTGCGGCCGATGGCGTCGCGCGCCTGCACGGAGATCTTGGGGCCGTAGAACGCGGCGCCGCCCGGGTCGGGGGTCAGCGGCAGGCCCTGCTTCTCGGCGACCTGCTGGAGGACCGCGGTGGCCTCCTCCCAGACCTCGTCCGAGCCGACGAACTTCTCCGGGTCCTTGGTGGACAGCTCCAGGTAGAAGTCGGTCAGACCGTAGTCGCGCAGCAGGTTCAGCACGAAGGTGAGGGTGCGGTCGAGCTCCTCGGCCATCTGCTCACGGGTGCAGTAGATGTGCGCGTCGTCCTGGGTGAAGCCGCGGGCCCGGGTCAGGCCGTGGACCACGCCGGACTTCTCGTACCGGTACACGGTGCCGAACTCGAACAGGCGCAGCGGCAGCTCACGGTAGGAGCGCCCGCGCGCGTCGAAGATCAGGTTGTGCATCGGGCAGTTCATCGGCTTGAGGTAGTAGTCGGTACCACCGTCGAGCTGCATGGGGGGGTACATGCCCTCCGCGTACCAGTCCAGGTGGCCGCTCTTCTCGAAGAGGGCGCCCTTGGTGGCGTGCGGGGAGTAGACGAACTCGTAGCCCTCCTCCTCGTGCCGGCGGCGCGAGTAGTCCTCCATGGTGCGGCGGATGATGCCGCCCTTGGGGTGGAAGACGGCGAGGCCGGAACCGATCTCGTCCGGGATGGAGAAGAGGTCGAGCTCGTTGCCGAGCTTGCGGTGGTCGCGCTTCTCGGCCTCGGCGAGGAAGTCGAGGTGGGCCTTCAGCTCCTCCTTCGACGGCCAGGCGGTGCCGTAGATGCGCTGGAGCATCGGGTTCTTCTCGCTGCCGCGCCAGTAGGCGGCCGCGTTGCGCATCAGCTTGAACGCCGGGATGTTCCGGGTGGTGGGCAGGTGGGGACCGCGGCAGAGGTCCTTCCAGCACAGCTCGCCGGTCTTGGCGTCCAGGTTGTCGTAGATGGTCAGCTCGCCGGCACCGACCTCGACGTTCGCACCGTCGTCGGTGGAGGCCGAACCCTTGATGCCGATGAGCTCCAGCTTGTAGGGCTCCTCCGCGAGCTCCTCGCGGGCGGCCTCGTCGGTGACCACGCGGCGCGCGAAGCGCTGGCCGCGCTTCTGGATCTCCTGCATCTTCTTCTCGATGGCCTTGAGGTCATCGGGGGTGAAGGGCTTGGCGACGTCGAAGTCGTAGTAGAAGCCGTCCCGGACCGGCGGGCCGATGCCCAGCTTGGCCTCGGGGAAGAGCTCCTGCACGGCCTGGGCCATGACGTGCGCGGTGGAGTGGCGGAGGATGTCGAGGCCGTCCGGGGAGGAGATCTCCACCGGCTCGACGGTCTCGCCGTCCTGGACCTCGTACGACAGGTCCTTGAGCTCGCCGGCCACGCGGGCGGCGATGACGGTGCGCTCACCGGGGAAGAGGTCGGCCGCAGTGGTGCCCGTGGTCACCACGCGCTCTTCCCGCTCGGAATCGCGTTGGATGATCACACGGACGTCTGACACCGGTCTCTCCTGCCTGAAGGGGGATGCGGCAGCGGACACTGCGCGCAACCCGAATCGTACCGAGCGGGACGGGGCCTCCGCTAAACGGTTACCGGTGGGGCGCGATCACGGCGGGAGCGGCCCCGGAGGCGTTCCCTCCGCCCGCCCGCCCCGTGCGCGTCCCACGAGGACCGATGACATCTGTCACTGTCCGTCGCCGTCGGCCGGGCGGGACCCTTTCAGGAAGGAAGACGAACCGACGGGGGGGCAGCCGGTGGCGGAGGCGGAGCACACGACCGGAACGGTGACGGGCAGGCCGCGGGGGACAGGGGTCGGCCGGGTGTGGGCGCGGTCGCTGCTGGCGGTCGCCGCCCGGCGGCCCGGTCCGGGCCGCACCGGCTCCGGGACGGTCCTGCGGCACTCGGCGGGGATACGCCAGCTGGTGCTGGTCCTGGCCGGCACGGAGGCCGTGGTGGCGTTCCCGCTGTCCTCCACGCTGCCGCCCGCGGTGCGCCCGGTGCACGCCGCTTTCGAACTGCTGCTGGTGCTGACCGGGCTGGGCCTGGTGGCCGCGGTGGTCCGGCACCCGCACGAGGTGCACGCCGACCGGGTGGTCCTGCGGACCGGCTTCCTCGGGGACGTGAGCCTGCCGCGCGCGGCCGTGCGCTCGGCCGTGCCGGTGGTGCGGACCGTTCCGGGCCGCGGCCCGCGTCCGGTGCCGGGCGAGCCGGACGCGGTGGCCTGCTCGCTGACCGGCTCCCTCGAGGTCGCCGTCCGCCTCGACCCTCCCGTCCGCCTCGACCTGGGACCGGCCGGCGTCGTCGACGCCAAGGTGGTCTACGCCTCGGCGGACTCCCCCACGGCCCTGGCGGCCGCCCTCCGCTCGGCCCCCGCCGCCTGAGGCCCCGGCCCGCGCCGCCGCCGGCCCGCCCCGTCAGTCGTCGGCGAGGTCGGGACCGGGGTCCGTGAGGGCGTCGTCCTCCAGGGACTTGCGGAGGCGGTCGCGGTCGATGTCGTCGAGCGGGACCGGGGTGACGTCGGAGACCTCCGTCAGCCGGCGGAAGCCGCCGCGCCGCTCCAGCCGGCCGCTGAGCCGGATCGGAACGCCCGCCAGGTGGGCGTGGCCGGCCACCCGGTACGCCGCCTCGTCGAGCGCCGCCCGGACGTACGGGACCTCCGCGCCGGACAGCACCCGGAGCCGGACCGTGCCCCCGCCCCCCGGGGCGGAGCGCCGCATCCGGACCACCGCCCCCGCGAGCCGCACGGGGACGGCCGGCTCGTCGCGGGTGTAGCGGGCGGCCGCCTCGCGCAGCGCGGGCAGGTCCCCCGGGGAGAAGTCCACCGGCTCGGGCCGGGCCGCGCAGCCCGCCGGGACACCGGCGGCGGGCGCCCAGGCCAGCGCGACCGTGGCGCCCTCGCTCCCGTGCACCAGCGCGATCAGCGCTTCGGCGAGCTCCCGGCTGACGCCCGCCGCGACGGCCGCGTCGAAGGCCTCCATGCCGCCGGTGGCCCGCCGGTAGTCGACCGCCTCCCGGGCCGCGTGCAGCGCGTGGTGCAGCCGGATCACGGTGCCGCGACCGCCGTCCACCGGCACGTACGCCGTCAGCCGGCGCCCGCCCGCCGCCGGTCCGACGAGCACCTCGTCCAGGGACCGTTCGGCCTGGCCGCGCCAGCGCGCCCCGTAGTAGCCGGCCCTGGCCCGGTCCGCCAGGGCGCCGGCCAGCAGCAACTGGCGGGCCGCCGAACGGAGTCGTTCCTGGGCGGGCCAGGACGCCTCGTCCCCGTCGCCGGCCTCGCGGGCCCAGCGGACCTCGTCACTGGGCACGGTCAGCCCGTAGAGCACCTCCCGGGCGGAGGCCAGCCCGCTGCGGGTGAGTGCCGCCACGGTCTCCTCCAGCAGGTCGGCGCAGTCCGGGAAGGCGCGGCTCTCCGGGACCAGGACACTGGTGCCGCCGCGCCCGTCGGGCGGGGTCCAGCGCCCGTACCGGCCGGGTGCGCCGCCGCGCCGCTGCCAGCCGTGCCGGCGGAGCAGGGCGGTGAGCACCGCCGGGTCGACACGCGCCGGGTCCGGCGCGGGACCGGACACCGGATCGGGCGCGGTACCCCGCGGCAGGTAGGCGGCGGGGAGCCGCGCCGGGTGCCGTGCCGGGTCCTGCGGGTGCCAGTGCATCAAGGTGTCCCTCCCGACCCGACCCGGGTCATGATCTCGCAGAGCGCCCGGTCGTCGAAGATCCGCGCGGTCGGGATCCGGACGGTGGTGCGGTGCCGGCCGGTCACCGGGGTGCCGGCCAGGTTGGTCCAGTAGCAGCAGTGCCGCAGGTCGAGCCGGTCGTGCCCGGCGCGCAGCCAGTCCGCGCGGTCCCGGGGAACGAGCATCACCACGAGGATCTTGTGGACGGCGACCGGTGTCCTGGCCAGCTTGACCAGGTGTTCGTTGTCGAGGGTGAACGGAAAGCTCGGTCCGGGCGGCCGGGCGGCCGTCTGGTAGGTGGCCTTCAGCTGCACCTTGATGGTGACCTCGTCGTCGACCGTGTGCGCGGCCGCGCCGTGACTGACGTGCCAGTCGATGCCGTTGTCGGGGAACGGCTGGGAGAGCGAGCACCCGGCCGCCGCCGCCACGGCGTGCAGGTACGCCACCTGAAGGGTCTCCATGCAGGCGGTGGTGGCGAGGCTGCCGCGCAGCACCTCACCCGGCTCGGGATGCGCGAGCGCCATGGCTCCCCCACGCCCTCCAGGCTCGAACGGCTCGATGGCTCGACTACTCGATGAACTCGATGAACTCGACGGCTCGATGGTGCGAATGTGATGTGGACCGCTCGAACGGCGTGGCCGGAGCCGCCGGTTCGACCGGCGCGGAAACCGACGCATGCTGATGGCCGTTCATGTGTACGGCCCCCCAAGGGTGTTGTCTCCGCACCCGGCACGCCGCAAACGGCGTACGGGGCAAACCTCCCGGGTATCACGGATGCGGGCAGGCCCCGCCTGCCCTTCGGGAACGAGGAGTTCGCCATGACGCGCTGGTACGAGGGCCCGCTGGCCGCATTCGACACAGAGACCACCGGTGTGGACGTCGAGCAGGACCGCATCGTGTCCGCCGCCGTCGTCGTCCAGGAGTGTGCGGGCGGCCGGGCCCGGGTGACCCGCTGGCTGGTCAATCCCGGGATCCCGGTGCCGCCCGGCGCCACGGAGGTGCACGGCCTGACCGACGAGCACCTCCAGCGCAACGGCCGCTGGCCGGCCCCCGTGGTGGAGGAGATAGCCCGCTGTCTGGCGGAGCAGCAGGTGGCGGGCCGCCCGGTGGTGGTGATGAACGCGCCGTTCGACCTGACCCTGCTGGACCGGGAGTTGCGCCGGCACCGGGCCTCCTCCCTGGCCCGGTACCTGGACAACCGGCCGCTGACGGTGCTGGATCCGCGGGTGCTGGACAAGCACCTGGACCGGTACCGCAAGGGCCGCCGGACGCTGACCGACCTGTGCGCGCACTACGGCATAGAGCTCGCGGAGGCGCACGACGCGGCGGCGGACGCGCTGGCCTCGCTGGAGGTGGTCCGGGCGGTGGGCCGCCGCTTCGCGGCGCGCCTGGAACGGCTGAGCCCCGCGGAGCTGCACACGCTGCAGGCGGTGTGGCACGCGGCACAGGCGCGGGGTCTGCAGGCCTGGTTCGCGCGCAACGGTTCGGAGGAGGCGGTGGATCCCCACTGGCCGGTCCGGCCGGAGCTGTCCACGGCGGCGTGAACACACGAAAAAGCCGGTCCGTCTGAGACGGACCGGCTTCTCCCGGTGGGCGATACTGGGATCGAACCAGTGACCCCTTCGGTGTGAACGAAGTGCTCTCCCGCTGAGCTAATCGCCCGGGAACGCACTGAACAATACACATCCGGCGGGGGTTCGTTCAAACCGCTTCCAGCCGGGCGGCCAGACCGCGCCGTCCGGCCCGCATCATCAGGGCGTGGTTGAGCAGGAAGAGCGGCCGCCCGGGGACCGCCAGCCGGCGCAGCGCCGGCTTCCGCACGGTCACCTCCTGCTCGTAGAGGGCCCGGGTGCCTCCGGTGCCGAGCGGCCGCAGCGTCCAGCGCACCCAGCCTTCGAGATCGCCGTGGAGCGCGACCTCCAGCACCCCGCGGTCCGGCTCCGCCCGCCGTTCGCGGGCGGTGACGTGCAGCTCGTACGGGAGGAAGGACCGGAAGACGGCGGTGCCGGCCCGGTCGTCCCCGGGGGCGGCGTCGACCCGGCGGACCTGGGGCCACCAGAGCGGGTAGTCGGCCGGACGTTCCAGGACGGCGTAGACGCGCTCGGGCGGTGCCGGCAGGTCCCAGACACTACGGAAGCGGTAGTGACTCCAGTCCATGCATCTGAGTATCCGTACCCATGTCCAGGGCGCGTGACCGGCACCACACTTCGGAGCATGGACATACCGCTGCCGCCGGCCGAGGAGCTGGCGCTCATCGACCGTGAACTGGCCCAAATCGATGCCCGCCGCACCTGGTTGCTGGGTCGTCGCGCCTGGCTGCTGAACCTGCTGCGGGCCTCCGAGGCCGCCGCGCCGCGGACTCCGGCCGTGCCCGGGCAGCCCTGGGCGCCTCCTGGACAGCCGGGGCCGCGCCGGGACGCCTCGGCACCCGGTGCGCAGAACCTGCTGCTGACGCTGGGCGCCGTGCTCCTCGCGGTGGCCGCCCTCGCGTTCACGCTGGTGAGCTGGGGCTCGATGGGCCTCGGAGGCCGGTCGGCGGTGCTGGCGGTGGTGACCGCGGCGGGTCTGGCCACGCCCGCGGCCCTGCTGCGCCGCGGCCTGCGGTCCACCGCCGAGTCGGTCGCCGTGGTGGCGCTCCTGCTGACGGTGCTCGACGCGTACGCGGTGTACGCGGTCGGCCTGTCCGGGACGGACGGCACGGCGTACGCGGCCGGCGCCGCGGCGGTGCTGGCGGCGGGCTGGGCGGCGTACGGGCTGGTCCTGCCGGGGCTGCGGACGCCGCTGCCGGCGGCGGTGTTCACCGCGCAGCTGCCGCTGCCGCTGGCGGCCCTGGCCGCGGAGGCCGGCCCGACCGGGACGGCCTGGGCGCTGCTGCTGACGGCTGCCCTGGACGCGGCGCTCGTGCTGTGGGCGCGGGCGGGTGCGGTCGTCAGGTGGTGTGCGGGTGTGTCGGGTGCGGTGCTCGGGGCCGGTGTGCTGCTGATCGGGCTGGGTGTGTCGGCGGCTTCCCGGGCGGGCGCGGACGCGCTGGCTCCGGGGGCGCTGCTCGCGGCGCTGGCGGTCTGCTGCCTGGCCGCGGCCTGGCGGGCTGCGGCCGCGACGGGAGCCTCGGGTGAGTCGGGCGCCTCGGGCTCCTCGGGTACGGGCCGGGTCGCCGGGTACGGGCTCGCGGTCGCGGGCGGGTTCGCCGCGGTGGGCGCGGTCGGCGGTGTGCTGCGGCCCCCGCTGCACTCGGAGTGGTTGCCGGTGGTGTTCCTGGCGGTGGCGCTGCCGCTGCTCACGGCGGTACGGGCGGGCGGCCTGCCGGTGCCGGTCCGGCGGGGCCTGGCCGCGGCGGGGGCGACGGTCGCGGCGCTGACGGTGGCGCTGACGGCGCCGGCCGTGCTGGTGGCGCTGGCCTCCCCACTGGCGGTGCTGGACGAGGTGTGGGAGGCGTCGGCACCGTCCGTGTCGCCGGTGTGGCCGGGGGTGGCCGTCGCGGCGGTGCTGCTGCCGGCGGCGGCCGCGGCCGCGTGGCTGGGGCGCGTGCTGAACCGTCCGGAGCCGGGTGTGGTGGCCGTGGTCCTGGGGTGGGCCGGGCTGTTCACGACCCCGGTGGCGGCGGAGCTGCCGGCCGGCGCGGTGCTCGCGGTGTGGACCGCGGTGACCGTGGCCGCGCTGGGCGCGGCGCTGCGGTGGACCGGTCCGGCCGGGTTCCGGGGGGCCGGGGTGGCGGCCGCGGCGTGTGCGGCGCTGGGTGCGGTGACCGTTCCGGTGGCCGCGCTGGACGGGCGGACCGCGACCTTCGCGGTGTGCGCCGTGCTGGGTGCGGTGTGCGCGGCGGGCGCCGCGTACGGGCCCGCTCCGGTCTGGCTGCGGGCCTGCTCGGCGGTGGCGGCCCTCGGGTACGCGACCGCGCTGCTGGTGGCGCTGGGGGCCCTGCTGGAGCTGCCGGTGGCCTGCTGGGGGCTGCTGGTGCTGGTGGTGCCCGCGGCGGTGGCGGTCCGGCCGCCGGGACGGTCCGGGGGTCCGGTGCCGCGGGTGCCGGTGGAGCTGGCGGCGGCCGGCGCGGGCCTGCTCGCGGTGGCCCTGGCGGTCGGGGACCCGGCCTGGCTGGCGCTGCTGCTGGCGCTGGCCGGGGTGGTGTGCGCGGGCGCGGCGGTACGGGCGGACCGCCGCCGGGTCGGGTACGCGGCCGGGGCGCTGTTCGTGGCGGCGACCTGGGTGCGGCTGGCGGACTCGGGCGTGGCGGTGCCGGAGGCGTACACCCTGCCGGTCACGCTGCCGGCGCTGGCGGTGGGGCTGCTGCGCCGCCGGCGCGACCCGCAGGCCTCGTCCTGGACGGCGTACGGCCCGGGGCTGGCGGCGACGCTCCTCCCGAGCCTGTTCGCCGCCTGGGGGGACCCGCACTGGCTGCGGCCGCTGCTGCTGGGGCTGGGGGCGCTGGGCGTGACCCTGGTGGGCGCGCACCGCAGGCTGCAGGCGCCGCTGGTGCTGGGCGGTGCGGTGCTGGCGCTCGACGCCCTGCACGAGCTGACGCCGTACGTGGTCCAGGTGGTGGACGCGCTGCCGCGCTGGCTGCCCCCGGCCCTGGCGGGCCTGCTGCTGCTCGCGGTGGGGGCGACGTACGAGAAGCGGCTGCGGGACGCCCGGCGGCTCCGGGAGGCCCTGGGGCGGCTGCGCTGAGCGAGCCCGCCGGCCCCGCGGACGGCCCGGGTGGCCGGCGTGCGGAGCCCACGGCCGGGCCCCCTCCCCGGGCCGAGCCCGGGTGGCCCGGCCGTGGGCTCCGCACGAGCTCCGCCTCCGTGGGGCCACGGGCCCCCGAGGTCGAGGATGCGTGATCCGGGTGCGGACCACGGGGCGGCCGTCGCCCGCCGAGCCCTGCGAGCCCACCTCGCGGGCGACGCCCCGACGGGGCCTGCTCCCGCTCCCGCCCGGGCCTCGGGACGAGGGCCGGGAACGCCGAAGGCCCGGAGACTTCGGGAAGTCTCCGGGCCTTGGTCCGGGTGGGCGATACTGGGTTCGAACCAGTGACCTCTTCGGTGTGAACGAAGCGCTCTCCCACTGAGCTAATCGCCCGGGCGCACCGCAAACATTACCGCATGTCAGCGGTGCCTTTGACCATCTGCCGGACGGCGGAGGGACGGCCGCCGGAGATCACCCGCCGTTGATGTCCCAGGGCATGGTCATCCCGTACTCGTAGACGTACACCCCGAGCAGCGCTCCGCAGATGACCAGGCCGATGGCGGTCAGGATGATGTTGCGGCGCCGGACCTTGGGGTCGAGCGCCTTCTTGGCCGCCTCGGTGACCTTGCGCTTGGTCCAGCGCAGGACCAGCTGGGCCCACACGAATTCGGTCGCCCAGATCGCCATGCCGGCGAAGATGATCACCCAGCCGGGGCCGGGCAGCGGCAGCAGGATGACACCGGTCACCACGACGGCCAGGCCGACGATGAAGACTCCGACCTGCCAGCTGACGTGGAGGCTCTTGCGCGCCTTGATGAAGCCCGGCGCCCTCGAACCGAGCGGCTGCTCCGTTTCGGGCATCTCCGTCGTCTTGTCTTCGTCACTCCCCGTATTCATGAGCTCGAATCTACCCGAGCCGGAAGCACACGTGAATGACCCTTTGGATCCGCCGTCCGAGGGACCCGAAGGTCCGCAAAACGGTCAGAGGGGTTTACAACGGCACCGTAGGTGGCATGTCGATTTCGCCGACGTGCGAATCCCCGAGCGCACACTGAGCGAAAGGCCCTGGCGCTTATGAACACCACGGTCAGCTGCGAGCTGCACCTGCGCCTCGTTGTGTCGAGCGAGTCCTCACTGCCTGTTCCCGCGGGCCTGCGGTATGACACGGCCGACCCCTACGCCGTGCACGCCACCTTCCACACCGGCGCCGAGGAGACGGTCGAGTGGGTCTTCGCCCGCGACCTCCTCGCGGAGGGCCTCCACCGGCCCACCGGTACCGGAGACGTCCGCGTCTGGCCGTCGCGCAGCCACGGCCAGGGCGTCGTCTGCATCGCCCTGAGCTCACCGGAGGGAGAAGCCCTGCTCGAAGCACCCGCGCGAGCTCTCGAGTCGTTCCTCAAGCGGACCGACGCCGCGGTTCCACCCGGGACCGAGCACCGGCACTTCGACCTCGACAAGGAGCTCTCCCACATCCTGGCCGAAAGCTGATCGCTCTCCACTCAGCAGAGCCAGCCCGACCGCCGCTCGACACCGTCCGACTCGGGGCGACGGTGTCGAAGCGGACAGCCACACACAGCACCACCGGCGCTGTTCCCGCGGAAGCCGTCCGCGGGAACAGCGCCGGTGCGCTTTCCGCACGAAGCGCTAGAGTCGACGGCGTGCAGATTCCTCACGACACCCGCCGGGCGCTCGACGTGGTCGTCGCCCTCGTGAACACCGCGCCCGAGGGCGACGAGCCCGACGGGCTGACGGACATCGGGGCACTGCGCGCCTTCGTGGACGAGTTCTCCATCAGCGACGTCGGCGAACTCGGCGCCCGCGACCTCGCCGGGGTGCGCACCGTGCGCGGCAAGTTCGCCCAGGTGTTCGCCGCGCCCCATGCGCGGGCCGCCTCGGGGCTGATCAACGAGCTGGTCGCCACGGCCGGCACCACCCCGCAGCTGACCAACCACGACGGCTACGACTGGCACGTGCACTACTTCGCGCCGGGCGCCTCGGTCGGGGACCACCTGGCCGCCGACGGCGGCATGGCGCTGGCCTTCATCGTGGTCTCGGGCGAGCAGGAACGGCTGCGCCGCTGCGAGGCGCCGGACTGCCGCCGCGCCTTCGTGGACCTTTCCCGCAACCGGTCCCGCCGCTACTGCGACAGCCGTACCTGCGGGAACCGGCTGCACGTGGCGGCGTACCGGGCCCGGCGCAAGGAAGCCGCCGAGTAGCGCCCGCCAGGGCCGGCGGCCGGACGGACCGGGAAGACCGGGAGGACCGGGAAGACCGCAGCACCGGGCGGGTCCGCCTCCCGGTCACAGCAGGAACAGGTCGTGCACGGCGGCGAGCAGCAGCAGGGTGCCGATCACGGCCAGGAAGATCATCAGCGGCGGCTGGGAGAGCGCGAACAGACATCCGCGCGGCTCCTCGGCGGCCGCGGAGACGGAAGTCCGTCCCGGCGGCTCGCTCTGTGTTGTGTCGAGCATCTCGGGCCGATGATGGCGCAGGTCACCACCCCACCCCCCTCAACACGCCAGCACCTGTACGGGGGTTGGCCGTTTGCCGCGCTTCGTGACCGGAATGCTTGCGAACCGGGTCAGGCTCCCGATCACCTGCGATCACTCAGCGGCGGCGCCCCGGCCCCGGTCCGCCCGACAAGCCCTTAGATCCCGTGCTTCTTGAGGATCGCCTCGATGTCGGAGAAGTCCTCCTCGGGGGCGGCGGTCCGCTGCGGCGCCGCGGGCTTCTGGCGGGTCCCCGCGCCCAGCGAGGGTGCCGAGGCGCCCGGCGCGACGGCCTCCGGACCGGCCTCGCTCTTCCTGCCCCGGCCCGCCTTGACCGCGGACTTCTCCTTGCCCGCGCCCAGGCTGCGGCGCTCCACCGCCCGGGTGGTCACCAGCAGCAGCCAGGCGAGTCCGAGCAGGCCGAAGCCCACCCACACCGACGGCTGGAAGACGATGTTGCTCAGCCACTCCACCACCCCGGTCATCACCAGACCCACCGGGATCAGCGAGTACGCGGCGATGCGGGTCGCGGCGAGGAAGCGCTTGCGGTACGCGGTCAGCGCGGCGAAGCCCAGGCCCGCCGCGGACACCGCGGAACATATGGTCTCGGCAAGCATGCGGTCCTCCAGCCATGGGTGATGCGTCCGTCATCCATCCTGCACCGGTCCCGGTGCTCCGGGCCACGCGCCGGGCGGTCCCGGGCCCGATCTCCGGGAGAACTCCGGGTCCCGGATCCTCCGCAGGTCCCGGTCCGGGTCGCCGGGCCCGGGCTGGGAGACTGTCCCCATGACCCACTCCACGTCCCCCGCCTCCCCCGGCCCCGTCGTGCTCGAAGTCTGGTGCGAACTCCAGTGCCCGGACTGCCACCGCGCGCTCGACGACGTGCGCGCCCTGCGCGCCCGCTACGGCGACCGGCTGGACATCGTGCTGCGCCACTTCCCGCTGGAGAAGCACAAGTACGCCTTCGCTGCCGCGCAGGCCGCCGAGGAGGCCGCGGAGCAGGGCCGGGGCTGGGCGTACACGGAGGCGGTGCTGGCCCGGACCGGGGAACTGGGCAGCCGCGGCGAGGCGTTCCTGATCGATGTCGCCCGTGAACTCTCCCTCGACGCAGAGGAGTTCGACATCGCGCTGATCGACGGCCGGCACATCCTGACCGTGGACGCCGACCAGGCCGAGGGCAAGGCCATCGGCGTGACGGGCACCCCGACGTACGTGATCGGCGGTGAGCGCCTGGACGGCGGCAAGTCCCAGGACGGTCTGCTCGCCCGCATCGAGGAGATCGCCGACCGGCTGCTCGCCGGGAACTGAGGCCGGGGCGCGCGTCGAACGGGTCACCGACCCGCTTGGCCGCGCGGGCAGCTCGGCAGCCCACTGCCGGACCCGGGTTGTCGTCCTCCCTCGCCGATGGCCGGGCCCAGCGATTCGGGACTCGACGGGTCGGGGGTTTCCGGGTACGGCCCCGCGCCCACGGTGGCGGTGTCCGCCGTCGGCCCCGGGCAGGCGGTGCGGAGGGGACGGACCCCGGCGGAACGGGCGGAACGGGCGGTCCGGGTTCCCCCGCGGCTGTCCGCCTCCGCCGTCGGAACCGTACGGCCGAGGATGTCCTCGCGCGGGCGCGCCGGGCCCCGTCGGCCGGACGGGACCTTGACGACGCGACCTGGATCGGACCTAGATCAGGTCCTTGGCGAAGTTGACGGCCGTGGGCCGGTAGCCGAGGGACTCGTAGAGCCGGCGGGCCGGGGTGTTGCCCTCGAAGACCTGGAGGCCCAGGGTGCGGGCGCCGGTGGCCAGGGCGGTGCGTTCGGCCAGGAGCATCAGGCTGCGGCCGTGCCCCCGGCCCCGGTGCGCGTCCGCGACCTCCACGTCGTAGACGTACGCCGCGCCGCCCGGGCGCGCCACCCACAGGTGGCCGACCGGCCCGCCGTCCGCCTCCAGCACCACCAGGTCCGCGCCGGGGGTCTCCAGACCCTGCGGCAGGGAGTCGGCGTGGTCGGCCTCCGACTTGGCTCGGGCGGCTTCCTCGGGCATGCCCCGGCTGCTCCAGTCCTCCGCGTACGCCACGATCGCCCGGGCCAGCCACGGCCCGTACTCGGCCTCCGTCATCGGGCGGCCGCGCACGCCCTCGGGCAGCGCGGGGGGCTCGGCCGGCAGGTCCTTGGACATGGTGCGGCTGTACTCGGTGTAACCGAGGGCCGTCGCCATCCGCAGGCCGGCCACCGAGTCGGCCGGCACCGCGACCCGTACCCGCCGGCAGCCCCAGGACCGCAGCACCTCCTCGGCGGCGAGTGCGGCGACGGTGCCGCGGCCGCGCCGCCGGTCCGGCCCGTCGATGCTCAGGTCCCGTATCTCGCCCACGCTGGGACCGAAGGGGGTGTCCGAGGCCAGCAGCAGCGCGCCGACGCGCCGGCTGTTGACCCGGACCTCGTACGGGCGCGTCCGCGCGCCCCCGCTGCTCTCCTGGAGCGGCCCGCTCGGCCGCAGGGTGGTGGTCATCAGGATTGTTCTACCCACCCGGGGGCCGCGCGTCAGCCCGTTTACGGCCCGTCGCGGCCCTCACAGGACCTCTCTCGGCCATCTCCTCCGCCCGGGAGGCCCCGGGGGGCGCCGCCCCGCGGTCTCGCGGAGGGCGCCTTCCTACGGATCCAGGTCGGCGCCGGAGCGCTCCTCGAAGATCCGCGCGGCCTTGGCGGTGACCGGTCCCGGGGCCGCGGCCAGGTCGCGACCGTCGATCCGGCGGACCGCCTGCACGTCGCGCAGGGTCGAGGTCAGGAAGATCTCCTCGGCCTGGTCCAGCGCCTCGAAGGGCAGGTCGGTCTCCTTGGCCCCGGTCCACTCCACGACCAGGGCGCGGGTGATGCCGTCCAGGCAGCCGGAGGAGACCGGCGGGGTGTGCAGCTCGCCGTCCAGGACCACGAAGACGTTCGAACCGGTGCCCTCGCACAGCCGCCCGAGGGTGTTCGCGAACAGCGCCTCGGAGGCCGCTGCCCGGTGTGCCTCGGCCAGTGCGACGACGTTCTCGGCGTACGAAGTGGACTTCAGGCCCGCGATCGCGCTGCGCTCGTTCCGCACCCAGGGGACGGTGATCACCGAGGTGGTGTCCGGGCGCCTGGGGGACTCGGCGAGCGCGACGACCAGGGTGGGCCCGGCCTGGCCGCGGTCCGAGCCGAGCGGGGACGGCCCGCCCGTGTAGGTGACGCGGAGCCGGCCCAGGGGCACCGGGTTGGCTTCGAGGACGGCGGCGCAGGCGCGCCGGACCTCGTCGTGGTCCGGGTCGGGCAGCCCCAGGCCGCGCGCCGAACGGGTCAGCCGTTCCAGGTGGCGGGTGAGCGCGAAGGCGGTGCCGTGCTGCGCCTTGAGGGTCTCGAAGACCCCGTCACCCACCGTCAGTCCGTGGTCGAAGACGGACACCCGTGCGCCGTCCGCGTCGCGCAGCTCACCGTCGAGCCAGATCCTCACCGTACGGTCCCTTCGCTCGCCTGGTACGTACCCGACGCTACAGCCAACAGCCGGGCGGCCTTCAGTTCGGTCTCCGCCCACTCCCGCTCGGGGTCGGAGCCCCAGGTGATGCCGGCGCCGGTGCCGAAGCGGAGCCGGGGGCCACCGGGGGCCTGGCGGTCGATCCAGAAGGTGCGGATGCCCACGGCGAGCTCGGCCGTGCCGCGGTCGGCGTCCACCCAGCCGATGCCGCCGCAGTACGGGCCGCGCGGCGCCGTCTCCAGGGCCTCGATGATCCGCAGGGCGGAGGACTTGGGGGCACCGGTGACCGAGCCGGGCGGGAAGGTGGCGGCCAGCAGCTCGGGCCAGCCCGCCCCTTCGGCGAGTTCCCCGCTGACCAGGGAGACCAGGTGGACCAGGCCGGGGTGCTCCTCGATCGCGCACAGCTCGGGCACGGTCACGGAGCCGGTGGTGCAGACGCGGCCGAGGTCGTTGCGGACCAGGTCCACGATCATCACGTTCTCGGCGTGGTCCTTCTCCAGCAGGTCGTCGGCGGTGCGGCCGGTGCCCTTGATGGGTCCGGACTCGACGTGCCGGCCGGAGCGGCGGAGGAAGAGCTCCGGGGAGGCGGTGGCGATCTCCACGCCGTGGGCAGGGAGCCGAATCGTTCCTGCGTAGGGCGCGGGGTTGCCGCGCGCGAGCAGTGCGGTGAGGGCGTCCACATCGGCCGCTGCCGGATCCGGCAGCGGCGCGGACATCACCCGGCAGAGGTTGGCCTGATAGACCTCCCCCGCGGCGATGTGCTCGCGGATCCGCCGGACGCCGGCCACGTAGCCCTCGCGGTCCAGCGAGGAGGTCCACCGGTCCGCTGCGGGACCGTGCCAGGCGCCCGGCACGGGAGCCGGGACCGGATCGGGGCGTATATCGCCGAAGCGGGCGCAGATCAGGCGCCCCTCGAAGTCGGCCGAGACCGCCCAGAACCCGGTGGAGTCGAGGGCGGAGGCATCACTGGTGACGTCGCGGAGATCCGTTGCGACGAGCCCGCCGAAGCGGGCCATGGGCTGCAGGTCTTGCACGGCTGTGAGTCTATGACCGGTGGCCGGAAGGCGCCGGAGAGGTGACGGCCGGGTGACCTGAGGTGATCGACCGGCAGCACGCTGCGGAAACGCGTTTTTGAGCTGGCCCGGGAATCCGCTAGAGTTCAACACGTCGCCGGGGAGCGAAGGAAAAAACCCGGAGCAACACGGCGACATGCGGACGTGGCTCAGTTGGTAGAGCATCACCTTGCCAAGGTGAGGGTCGCGAGTTCGAATCTCGTCGTCCGCTCGATGTGGGGGATCTTCCCGAACCCCCGAAATCACTCCTGGTGGAGTGGCCGAGAGGCGAGGCAACGGCCTGCAAAGCCGTCTACACGGGTTCAAATCCCGTCTCCACCTCCAAGGACGATTAGCTCAGCGGGAGAGCGCTTCCCTGACACGGAAGAGGTCACTGGTTCAATCCCAGTATCGTCCACTGGATCCACGGATCCCGGATCCACGGATCCCCCGCGCGATTAGCTCAGCGGGAGAGCGCTTCCCTGACACGGAAGAGGTCACTGGTTCAATCCCAGTATCGCGCACGCAGTACCACGCAGTACCCGTGCCGCCTGCGGCATGACCCGCGCGATTAGCTCAGCGGGAGAGCGCTTCCCTGACACGGAAGAGGTCACTGGTTCAATCCCAGTATCGCGCACCACCCCGGAAGCCCCGGCCGTCTCGACGGCCGGGGCTTCCGCGTGTGATCGGCGTGCATGCCGTGGCCGGGCCCCTCCCCTTCCGGGGCCCCGCGGCGGGTTCTCAGGAGGAGAACAGCATCCGGCCGAAACCGCGGTGGTGGCCGTGTCCGTGCTGGCCGTGGTGCGGGGCGCCCCAGGCGGGCGCGGGCGCGGCGTGCTGCGCCGGGTAGGCCGGCGGCGCGGGCGGCGGCGGGACCTGGCCGTACTGGGACTCGAGACGGGTCAGGGCCTCCAGCTCGCCGTAGTCCAGGAAGATGCCCCGGCAGCCGCTGCACTGCTCGATCTGGACACCGCTGCGGTTGTAGGTATGCATCATCGCGTGACACTTCGGACACTGCATGATCGGCTCACTCCTCGCCGGTCGGACGTGCCTCCGGCAGGCAATGCCGGGGGCGTGAGCTCACCTTACGACGGAGCACCCGCCTCCAACTCACCCGGGATTGTCGCTATTCGGCCACAAGAAGCGGTCATCGCCCGCTCCACGTCGTCCAGTCCGCGGCCCTCGGCGCACGCCTTGGCCACGGCCAGCGCGGCGGTCTGCACGGTCAAGGCACGGGCGGCCAGGTCCAGTTCCGGCCACGGGTCGCTGCCGGGCGGTCCCGCGGCCGGGCCGCCGGCGGCCCGGTAGGCGTCGAGGAAGCGCAGCCACACCCCGGGGGCCAGCAGTCCGGCGGCGTACCAGGATGCGGGACGGGCCAGGTCCCACGCGGGCAGGCCCACACCCAGGTCGTCCACGTCGATGAGGCGCCAGCCGGTGCCGGGTACCCGGACCAGCTGGCCGAGGTGCAGGTCCCCGTGGCAGAGCACCCCGGAGGCCGGTGCGGACGCCGCCCCGGTGGCCCAGGCCGGCAGGGTCCGGGCGGCGGCGAGCACGGCGGCGACCTCCCCGGCCGGCACTTCGGTCCCCCGGGCGACCGCCCCGGCCATGCGCCGCAGCGCCCGGGCCACCTTCGCGGGCCCGCGCATCGGCGGGACCGGCCCCGGCAGCCGGTCCACCGGTGTCCGGTGGAGGGCGGCGAGCAGCCGGGCGGCTTCCTCCCAGGGGGCGTCGCCGGGCCGCTCCGGGTCGACGGGGGCGCCGTACGGCCAGAAGGTCACGGCGCGGCCCCGGAGCTCCCGGGCGGCGGGCCGCAGCGGCGCCAGCAGGACGCCGGCGAGCTCGGGCGCCGCGGCCGCGCGGAGCCGGACGTCCAGTCCGACGGGGTCGCTGTCCGCCGCGTGGGCCTTGGCGACGACGTCCCCGTGCCGCACGACCACGCCGTCGTCCCGTTCCGCGAGCACGGCGTACGGCTGCCCGGCCCCGCCCCCGGCCACCTCGGACGCGGCACCGGCCAGGGCTGCGGTCAGTGTCCGGGACGGCGGCTGGGACGGCGGCTCGTTCATGTGGTCCCCCGGGGTTCGTGCGGGCGCCGGCCGCCCCCGGGATCGTAGCCCGCGGGAAAGGCAAAGGTGCCGGCCGTACGACTCCCCAGTCGTACCGCCGGCACCTTCATCGGCCGTCCGCCGCACCCCCGTCCCCACGGGGTATGGGCCGCGTGTCCCGGTCCGGGCCGCTCTCCCGGACCCGGGGCGCCGCTCAGCGCCCCAGCAACGCGCCCACGGACGACGCCTGTGTCACCACCTGCTCCCAGCCCCCGAAGAGGATGACGAGCAGGGTGGCCAGGGGGAGGACCATGGCCGCGGCCACCAGTGGGTGGCGCGTACCGGATGCGGACTGGTGCGCGTGGAAGGCGAATGCCTTGCGTCCCTGCCGTGCGGTGTCGGCCATCGTCCTCTCCCTGTCGTCTGCGGCGGTGGGCGTGGTGACCTCGGGGGACGAGTTGTCCGCCCACCGCCTGAGTTCAACCTTAGGAGCGCGGAACCGCCGTGGCCTCATGCCTCCGTACCCTTTGGCGGGCATCCAGGAGGATGACGGGCGTACCACCGGCGTACTCCCCTGGGTGTAGATCCCTCACCGTTCCTGGGGGTCATCCCCCAGGGGACCCCCGGGAAGGGGCTGCTCCACCAGTGCGACCACCCGGTTGGCCATGAAGCGGGCCGTGCGCACCGGGCGCCCCGACCGCGTGACTTCGCTCACTTCCACCACGCCGCGGCGGACGGCCGTCTCCACCCGCCGTCCCGCCCTGGTCGCCGCCACCTCGTACGTCCGTGTCGTGTCACCCGCGTCCACGACGATCTCGACCTTGTCGCCCTTCATCGTCAATCCCCCTTACGCGATGGACCATTGACCGCGCGGCCGGGCCCGCGACCGTCCCGGCCGACGAGTTCTGAGCACCCCTCAAGTGTCGTACACCGCACTGACAATCGAATCTCCCGACGAGGGCGCGGCCTCTGAGCGCAGGTGGCGGATGGTCCGTAAGCTGTGCCACGTCAACAGGACGACCGGTCAGTCAGCGGGGTGGACATGGCGATGATGCGGCTCCGGCGCGAGGACCCGCGTGTCGTCGGCTCGTTCAGGCTGCACCGACGGCTCGGCGCCGGCGGGATGGGTGTGGTCTACCTGGGTTCGGACCGGCGCGGACAGCGCGTCGCGCTGAAGGTGATCCGGCCCGATCTGGCCGAGGACCAGGAGTTCCGGTCCCGGTTCGCCCGCGAGGTGTCCGCCGCCCGGCGGATCCGAGGCGGGTGCACGGCCCGCCTGGTGGCGGCCGACCTGGAGGCCGAGCGGCCCTGGTTCGCGACCCAGTACGTGCCCGGACCCTCACTGCACGACCGGGTGGCCGAGGACGGGCCGCTGACGGCGGCGCAGATCGCGGCCGTGGGGGCCGCGCTGTCCGAGGGCCTGGTCGCCGTGCACGAGGCGGGGGTCGTCCACCGCGACCTCAAGCCCTCCAACATCCTGCTGTCCCCGAAGGGCCCGCGGATCATCGACTTCGGTATCGCCTGGGCGACCGGCGCGAGCACCCTCACGCACGTGGGGACGGCCGTCGGCTCGCCCGGCTTCCTCGCCCCCGAGCAGGTGCGCGGCGCCATGGTCACCCCGGCCACCGACGTGTTCGCCCTGGGTGCCACCCTCGCCTACGCCGCGACCGCCGACTCCCCCTTCGGACACGGCAGTTCCGAGGTGATGCTGTACCGCGTGGTGCACGAGGAGCCGCACCTGCACGGCGTCCCGGACGCGCTCGCCCCGCTGATCCGGGCCTGCCTGGCCAAGGACCCCGAGGACCGGCCGAGCACCCTCCAGCTGTCCATGCGGCTGAAGGAGATCGCGGCGCGCGAGGCGCAGGGGCTGACGGACGGCCGGATCCCGGAGCGCCGTCCGCGGACGGACCGGCCCGAACGGGCCGAGCGGCCGACGGGCCGGCTGGCGGAGCAGTACGCCGAACAGCGGACCGAACGCCGCCCCGCCGGCACCCCGGCCCCCCGGCCCACGGGCGGCACGCCGAGCGGCACCCGCAATCCGGCCCGGGACGGCGGTCCGGCACGGACCGGCGCGGGCCGTGACACCGGGCGCACGGGACCGCGTACCGGTCCCCGGACCAACGGGCGGCCGGCCCCGAGGAGCACCACGGGCGGGCGGCGCCCGGCCGGGCCCGACCCGCGGCTGCTGCGCCAGCGGCTGATCGTGTTCGTGGTGGTCACGCTGATCGTGGCCCTGGGCATCGCGGCGGCGCAGCGGTTCTAGACCGTTCCAGGCCCCCTCCGGGCGGGGAATCTCCGCCGGTATTCCTGCGTCCCCCTGGCCCAAGGTCCTACAGTCCGTGGCATGTTGGACTTTCAGATCCTCGGCGCCATCGCCGGGTTCGGGGGTGTGGCCCTCGGTGTCCTGTTCATGATCTACCGGGATTTCATCCGGAACCTCATCCGCACGAAGATGTTCCGGACGCTCACTGCCGCGCAGGCCACGGGCCTGTTCGGGGCCGTGATCACCTTCACCTTCGCCATCGCGGTCCTGGGTATCTTCGCCACGCTCGCGGACGGCGCGGGGGCGCTGAACTTCATGGTCCTGGTCGGCGCGCTGCTGCTCTTCCTGCTGGCGGCCCTGGTGGTGGCGGTGCGGTTCATGAGCCAGGCGCGCCGGGGGCCCGTACAGGGAACGGCCGCGGAGGCGCGGATCCCGCGTGTGGCCCGGCTGCTCGCAGCGGGCGAGCCGGAGCAGGCCGAACGGGCGCTGGAGGCGCCCGGGACGGACCGGGAGTCCGAGGAGTTCTGGTACTGGAAGGCCAGGATCGCGCTGGCCAACGAGAACACCGCGGTGGCCTCGGGGTACGTGGACGAGGCGCTGAGGCGGGAACCGGACAACCCGCACGGGATCGCGCTGAAGATCAGGATCCTGCTGGTCTCCCAGGACCCCGCCGACCTCGGCCGGGCAGTACGGCTCGCAGAGGCCAACGGAGGGCTGGACGGAGACCTGGACGTGTGGCTGGGACGGCTGCGGGCGGAGGGAATGTTCGAGGTCGGGGTGCGGACCAACACACAACTGGACGAACGCTGCCCGCTGCCGGCGCGCCAGGGCCGTGCCGCGTCCCACTGACTGACATCGATACCGGAGGAAACGCGCATGACGGACGATTTCTGGGGTGCGGGCCAGGAGGGCTCCCCGGCCCTGCTCTACCTGCCGCGAGCGGCCTCGCAGGACACCCCGTTGGTCCCGCCGTTGGAGGGCGAGATCCGCTTCCGGGGCGCGGGACTGCGCCTGGCGAGGACGGCGGTCCACGATCCGCAGGAGGTGGACGACTTACTCGACCGGTACCCCGGCACCGCGGTGTTCGTCCGGCCGACCGTCGAGCGCGAGGCGCTGCGGCAGGGGCTGATGGAGGGGCAGGAGGACCTCCTCGAAGGCCTCCTCGCCCTCGGGGCCTCACTGCGGCTCTGCGACGAGCGGTTCGAAGGCTCCTGGCCCGCTCGCGACGACTGGTCGGGGGGCCGGGTGGTACTGCTGCTCTGCGACCCCTTCGCTCCGGACGGCCCGAGTCGGCGGGACCGGCGCGAGGTGGCCTGCCGGCGCTACGCCGCGCACCTGGGGGCCCGCGAGTGCGAGGTCGTCGACGATCTGGTGACGTACCGGCGTTTCGTCGACCGGGAGCTGCGCGCCCTTCCCCTCGACCCCGGCGTCACTGTCGTGATCCACGCGGAGACCTTGACGGCAGGCCCCGGCCTGCCGGGAGGGGCCCCCGGCCGCCGGAACCCGTTTCGCCGCTGGCTGGGGCGCGGTACTGCCGGCCCCGGCGTCCCGGACGGGATCCCCGCCCACCGGCAGCCGGTTCAGCGCTGGCTGGAGCGCGGGGTGGTCATCCACTCCACGGGACGGGTGCAGCTCCCGCAGCCGGCGGGCGAATGGGCTGAGTTCGGCAGACTGGACGCCCAGGAGCGCAGGCGAAACCCGGAACGCGAGGAGCAGCTGCAGGAGGTGCGGCGCGAGCTGGAGCAGAAGTACCGGGAGCTGGACCACCTCCAGAGGCTGGAGATCGAGCGCCGCGAAAGGCTTCGGGAAGAGCTGGAGCGGCTGAGGGCGGCGGAGGAGCTTCTGCGCGGTGAGGCGGAGCCGTCTCCCCGGGCCTCCGTTCTGCCGCCCAGCCCCGCCGCGCCCGCGCCCCGGCGGCTCGGGTGGGACGACGACGACCTGGACGTGCCCGACTTCCTGGGGGACGTCCGGAGCTCGGCCCCGCCGAGCGCCCTCTCCGCCCCGCCGAGCGCCCGCTCCGCCCCGCGCGGGTCCGCCCCCGGGGAGCGCTCCGGGGCTCGCCAGGCGCGAGGCGGCCACGCCAACACCGGCTTCGCCCACTCGCGCTCCGCCGGGAACGGGAACATCGCCTTCGGACCCAACGCCCGCCGTGCCGCCGTCCCGCCCTCGGGCACCGGGCCCGGCCGGGACCCCGGCCGCCCCCTCCCCCACGACGGGCTCTTCATCCGCCGCAGCACCGCCTACGGCACGCGGTCGCTGCTCGGGATCACCGAGTTGATCGAGAACGGTGTGCTCATCGGGCAGGACCAGATCCGCTTCGACGACTTCGTCGCCTCCCGCACCGGCCAGGTGCCCGGGCCGCCCGAGGGCGAGGCCGTCGCCGTCAGCCACGGGATCGCGGCCGTGCCCGGTGACTCGAAGGCCCGCGAGGCGACCACCCACTTCGTCGAGATCGCCCTGAAGGCGGGTGCGGCCCCCTCGGCGGAGGCCCCGGCCCGGGAGCCGCTGCCGGTCAACCTCGTCTTCGTCGTGGACATCAGCTACTCCATGGCGGGTCCCAAGCTCGACACCGTGAAGGCCGCGCTCCAGCAGATCTACCGGAGGCTGCGCCCCACCGACTGCCTGGGCATCGTCACCTTCGCCACCGACGTGGCCACGTTGCTCCCCGGCACGCGCAAGGCCGATCTGCCGGAGGAGCGGTTCGTCCAGCTCGTGTCGGGGATGACGGCCGACGGCGGCACGGACATCGACCGCGGCCTGCAGTACGGGATCGCGGAGATCGGCCGCCGGGCCGGCAGTGCCCGCACCGTCAACCGGCTCTACCTCTTCTCGGACGGCGACCCGACCTCGGGCGAGCGGAACTGGACGGTGATCCGCCGGAACCTCGCGGCGAGGCTCCGCGGCGACCTGACCCTCTCCTGTTTCGGTTTCGGCACGGACGCGCGGATGGCCGAGCTGTCGGCGCTCGCCGGCACGGCGGGTGGCAGCTCGGCCTTCGTGACCCGTCCCGAGGACGTCGGCGCCGGGCTGCTGGAGGACCTGGAACGGCGGGACCACCTGGCGGCCATCGACGTCCAGCTCAGGATCGACGTCGATCCCGAGGTGGAGGTGTGGCACCTGTACGGGCACGACCTGGTGTCCGACCCGAGGGAGCGGGCGCGGGTGTTCCGGGAGGCCGCGGCGGCCGCCCGGACCGCGCGGGAGCAGCACGGCACCGAGGTGCTGCCGGATCTGATCACCGGGGAGAAGGGGATCCGGATCTTCGCCCCGGACCTGGCCTTCGGCGAGACGTACTGGGTGGTGCTCGAGGTCCGGGTCCCGGACGGCCGGGACCCGGCGGACGGGCTCGGCACGGCCGTCGTGCAGTACGCCGACACGCTCGCCCGGCAGAGCCGGAGCCGGAAGCTCGTGCTGGCCGAGGGGGCCACGCTCGACGAGGAGACGGTGATCGTGCACGCGGTGGGGCTGCGGACGAGCGAGGTCACGTACCGCGCGCTCGACGACCTGTACGAGAACGACCGGGAGGGCGCCGGGCGCCGCCTCGACCGGCACATCGAGGTTCTGCAGCAGACCTATGACAGCTTTCCGGCCGAGGAGCTCGTCGACGACCGGGTCGTGTTGCAGAAGCTGAGGACCCTGGCCGACGGACTCGGCACCGCCGTGGCCTACACGGACGGTGCCGCCCCCGCACCCGGGATCCGGGTCATGAACCACTTCGCGAAGGTGCGGTCCGGCGCCTTCTCCTTCTGACTGAGCCGGACGTGCCGGCGCGGCGGGAACCCGCCCCGGCACCGGTCAGCCCGTGGGACGGCCGGAGCCGGCCACCGCGTAGAAGGCCACGGCCGCGGCCGCGCCCACGTTCAGCGAGTCCACTCCGTGCGCCATCGGGATGCGGACCCATTCGTCCGCGGCCACGAGGGCCTGCGTGGACAGGCCGTCGCCTTCGGCGCCCAGCATCAGCGCGACCCGCTCCAGGTCCTGCGGCGCCGCCTCGTCGATCGGCGAGGCCTTCTCGTGCGGCGTCAGGGCCAGCAGCCTGAACCCGGCCTCCCGGACCGTGTCCAGCCCCTTGGGCCAGGTCTCCAGCCGGGCGTACGGCACGGAGAACACCGCGCCCATGGACACCTTGACCGAGCGCCGGTAGAGCGGGTCCGCGCAGTCGGGCGACAGCAGGACGGCGTCCATGCCGAGCGCGGCGGCGCTGCGGAAGATGGCCCCGATGTTGGTGTGGTCGTTCACGGCCTCCATGACCACCACCCGGCGGGCACCGGCGAGCAGTTCCTGCGCCGTGGGGAGCGGCTTGCGCTGCATCGAGGCCAGGGCTCCCCGGTGCACGTGGTAGCCGGTGACCCGCTCAGCCAGCTCGGGGCTGACCGCGTACACGGGGGCCGGGAGCTCGTCGATGACGTCCCGCATCACATCGACCCACTTGGCGGACAGCAGCATCGACCGCATCTCGTAGCCGGCGTTCTTGGCCCGTCTGATGACCTTCTCGCCCTCGGCGATGAACAGGCCCTCGACGGGCTCGCGCTTGCGCCGGAGTTCGACGTCGGTCAGGCCCGTGTAGTCGCGCAGGCGCGGGTCGTCGGGGTCCTCGACGGTGATGAGATCTGCCACAGGGTGATACTGCCTTGTCCAGGGTGCGGTGCCAACGGCCCGGCGGCCGGTGGTGCGGTCGGCGGGGTGCCGGTGCGGTCAGCCGGCGGTGCCGGTGTCCCCGGCGCCGGGCGCGGTGTCCTCGGCCCGGTGTACGTTCACGACCTCGCCGATCACGATGACGGCCGGCGGCCGGACCTCCTCCGCCCGCACGGTCTCGCCGACGGTCGCCAGGGTGGCGTCCACCCTGCGCTGCGTCGCCGTGGTGCCCTCCTGGATCACGGCGACGGGGGTGTCGGCGGAGCGCCCGTACCGGACCAGGGCCTCGGCGATCAGGCCGATCTTGTCGACGCCCATGAGGATCACCAGGGTGCCGGTCAGCTTCGCCAGGGACGCCCAGTCGACCAGGGACCGCGGGTCGTCGGGACCCACGTGTCCGCTGACGACGGTGAACTCGTGGGCGACGCCCCGGTGGGTGACCGGGATGCCGACGGCGCCCGGCACCGAGATGGAGCTGGAGATCCCGGGCACCACCGTGCAGGGAATGCCCTCCGCCGCGAGCGCCTGGAGCTCCTCCATGCCCCGTCCGAAGACGTACGGGTCCCCGCCCTTGAGCCGGACCACCGCCTTGCCGGCCTTGGCGTGCTCGATGAGCGCGTTGTTGATGGCCTCCTGCGCCATGTAACGGCCGTACGGGATCTTCGCCGCGTCGATGACCTCGACGTGCGGCGGGAGTTCGTCCAGCAGGTCGCGGGGGCCGAGCCGGTCGGCGATGACCACGTCGGCCTGGGCGAGCAGCCGGCGCCCGCGCACGGTGATCAGGTCGGGGTCACCGGGCCCGCCGCCGACGAGCGCCACACCCGGGGCGTGCGCCCGGCGCTGGGCGGGGGCGTTGAGGGAGCCGTCCCTCAGCCCCTCCACCACGGCGTCCCGGACGGCGGCCGAACGGCGCGGGTCGTTCCCCGTCAGCACGGCGACCGTGACGCCCTCGCTGCGCCCGGTGGCCGGGGTCCAAGCGGTGGCGGCGGAGGCGTCGTCGGCGCGCACGGCCCAGACGCGGCCGCGCTCGGCCTCGGCCGAGACCAGGTCGTTGACGTCACGGTTCTGGGTGGCGATGAGCACGTACCAGGCGTCGGCGAGGTCGCCCTCCCGGTAACGGCGGCGCTCCCAGCGGATCTCACCGGTCTCGGCCATGGCGTCGACGGACGGGGTGGCCGAGGGCGAGATCAGCAGAACGTCGGCGCCGGCCGCGACGAGGGCGGGGAGGCGGCGCTGCGCGACCTGGCCGCCGCCGACGACGACGACGCGGCGGCCGGCGAGGCGGAGCCCTACGGGGTAGGCGGGATGTTCGGCCATGGCGGTGCGGCTCCTGAGGCGGCGGTGGTGCTGCGGGTGCCGCTGCGGCGTTGGAGCGGCGGGGGGTACTGACGTGCGGTGTTGTCCTGCGGGGTCCACCTTACGGCGCGCCCTGCGTGCCCTCGGGGACCGGGGCCCGGTGGCTCGGGGCGCGGCCGCGCCGGACCCCTCCGCGTTCGCGCTCCGCGCCGGTCTCCCCGCGCGCAGCGTGCGCCGCCGCGCATGCGGGCCATTGCCCATGGCGGCGACGCCATCGTCGGCGGCTGCCCCGCCACGGGCCGGCGCGCGCGCCGTTGGCGGCCGCCCCGCCATGGTTTGTTCCGCGCTTCGCGCGGAGGGGTTTCCCACCCGCCCACCCGTACAAGGCATCACAGATGCCCAGCCACCTGTGCGTGGTTGCGCACCATCGGCGGCCGACCCGCCACGGCTTGTACCGCGCTTCGCGCGGAGGGGGGTCTCCCACCCGCCCACCCATACAAGGCATCACAGATACCGAGCCACCTGTGCGTGGCTACGCGCCATCGGCGGCCGACCCGCCACGGCTTGTACCGCGCTTCGCGCGGAGGGGGGTCTCCCACCCGCCCACCCATACAAGGCATCACAGATACCGAGCCACCTGTGCGTGGTTGCGCGCCGTTGGCTGCTGAGCGGCCGGTGGTCGGCGACGCACGCGGCCTGTCGGCCGCCATACCCGCAGGAGCACAGTTCAGCCCCGGCGGGCCGCACCCGCCGACAGGCCGAAGCGCGTAGCGATCCGTGGCGGTCTATGTCCGGCCACCGGCCGCCCGCACCCGCCGTCCGACAGGAGCGCGTAGCGATCTGGCGCGCCCGGACCGGCCCACATTACGTAGAACTGATCCACTTCACCCCCGCGCCCGCCCGGAGGGCGGCTGGCCGAGCGAGAGCCGCCGCCCGTACCCGCCAACGCCACAGCGCCAGGATCCGAAGGCTCCTCCCATGCCATCCCCCGGGGGCCGCCCGACAGTCCTTGTCGTTGCGTGACGGCCGCCGGCGTCAAGGGTGGCCCAAAGGGCCATCGGCTTGCCGACGCGACGAAGGAGCGCCCTTGACGCCGGCGGCCGGCACGTAATGACACTGGGACTGACGGGCAGCCCCCGGGCACCCCCGGATACCGCCCAGGCGGAGCCTCCCCGTGCACGCCCCGGCCCCCCGTGCCCGCTCAGGGTTGGAGCGGGCACGGGATCAGGACCGTACCCGGGCCCGTCCTCGTACCCGCATCCGCACCCGCACCCGCACCCGCACCCGCACCGTCCCCTACTTCTCCGTGACGCCCGCCGAGTCGAACGTCGCCACCTCGTGCATCGCCCGGGCCGCGCTCTGGACCAGCGGGAGGGCCAGGAGGGCGCCCGTGCCCTCGCCGAGGCGCAGGTCCAGGTCGACCAGCGGGCGCAGGCCGAGCTTGTTCAGGGCCGCCACGTGGCCCGGCTCCGCGCTGCGGTGGCCGGCAATGCAGGCCGAGAGGGACTCGGGGGCGATGGCGCGGGCCACCAGGGCTGCCGCGCCGGCGCTGACGCCGTCCAGGATCACCGGCGTACGGAGCGAGGCCGCGCCCAGGATGAGGCCGACCATCGCCGCGTGCTCCAGGCCGCCGATCGCGGAGAGGACGCCGATCGGGTCCGCCGGGTCGGGCTGGTGCAGCTCCAGCGCGCGCCGGACCACGTCGACCTTGCGGGCATGGGTCTCGTCGTTGATCCCGGTGCCCCGGCCGGTGACCTCCGAGGCGTCCACCCCGGTGAAGACCGAGATGAGCGCCGCGGACACGGTGGTGTTGGCGATGCCCATCTCGCCGGTGAGCAGCGCCTTGTTGCCGGCCGCGACCAGGTCGCGGGCCGTCTCGATGCCCACCTCGATCGCGGCGACGGCCTCCTCGTGGGTCATGGCCGGGCCGGTGGACAGGTCGGCGGTGCCCGGCCGGACCTTGCGGGGCAGCAGGCCGGGAGTAGCCGGGAGGTCCCCGGCGACGCCCACGTCGATCACGCAGACCTCGGCGCCCACCTGGTTGGCGAACGCGTTGCAGACCGCCCCGCCGCCCAGGAAGTTGGCCACCATCTGCGAGGTGACCTCCTGCGGCCACGGGGTGACGCCCTGGGCGTGGACGCCGTGGTCACCGGCGAAGATCGCGACCGCCGCCGGCTCCGGGATGGGCGGCGGGCAGACCCGCGACAGGCCGGCCAGCTGCGCGGAGATGATCTCCAGCATGCCGAGCGCGCCCGCCGGCTTGGTCATGCGCTTCTGGCGCTCCCACGCCTCGCCGAGCGCCTTGGCATCGAGCGGGCGGATGCTGCCGACGGTCTCCGCGAGCAGGTCGTGCGGCGCCTCGCCCGGCAGGGCCCGGCGGCCGTACGTCTCCTCGTGGACCACCCAGGACAGCGGGCGCCGCTTGGACCAGCCTGCCTGCATCAGCTCGGGCTCGTCCGGGAATTCGTCGACGTACCCGACGCACAGGTAGGCGACGACCTCCAGGTGCTCGGGCAGGCCGAGGGCGCGCACCATCTCGCGCTCGTCGAAGAAGCTGACCCAGCCGACGCCGAGCCCTTCGGCGCGGGCGGCGAGCCACAGGTTCTCCACCGCCAGGGCGGAGGAGTACGGGGCCATCTGCGGCTGGGTGTGCCGGCCGAGGGTGTGGCGGCCGCCCCGGGTGGGATCGGCGGTGACCACGATGTTCACGGGGGTCTCGAGGATGGCCTCGATCTTCATTTCCTTGAACTGCTTCGCCCGGCCCTTCGGGAGGGACTTGGCGTACGCCTCGCGCTGACGCTGGGCCAGTTCGTGCATGGTGCGCCGGGTCTCGGCGGACCGGATGACCACGAAGTCCCAGGGCTGGGAGTGGCCGACGCTCGGGGCCGTGTGCGCGGCTTCGAGGACGCGCAGCAGCACCTCGTGCGGGATGGGGTCGTTGCGGAAGCCGTTGCGGATGTCGCGGCGCTCGCGCATGACGCGGAGGACGGCCTCGCGTTCGGCGTCGGCGTATCCGGGCGCGGGCTCGCCGGCCGGTGCCTGCGGGGCGGCGTCCGCCTCCGGGGCATCGGCGGTCCCGTCCGCCTCCGGGGCGGGCTCGGACAGCGGCTCCGCGGCGGGGGCCTCGGCAGCGTCCTCGACCTGGGCCTCGACCGGGGCGACGGCCTCGGCCGGTACGGCGGGGACGGCAGGGTCCGGCAGCGGGACGGCCTGCGGCGCCTCCGGCGCCACGGTCTCGCCCGCCTGCCCGCCCGCCTGCCCGGCGCCCTGCCCGGCTGCCTGTGCAGCCGCCTGCGCGGCGGCCTGCTCGGCCAGCGGCGCGGCGGACTGCTCGGCGGCCGGCCCGGTCACGGGCACCTGCGGTCCGACGGGACCCGCCGGAACGGCGGCGGCCAACAAGCCGTCGGCCTCGGCGGGGACGGCCTCGGCGGAGACGGCTTCGACGGGGACGGACTCGGCGGCCGGCAGCGGCTCGGCGAGCGCCGACTCACCGGCCGGAACGTCCGCTCCGGGCACGGCCTGGCCCTCGGCGGGGCCGGAGGACAGCTCCGGCGCCTGCTCCGCGACCGGAGCGGCGGGCACCTCGGCGGGAGCCGGCACCTCGACAGCAACAGGTGCCTCGGGAGAAACGGGAACCTCGGGGGCACCAGCCGTCTCGGGCGCGACGGACACCTCGGGCACGACGGACGCCTCGGACGCCTCGGGCCCGACCGGGACGACTCCCTCGACCGGGGCGGCACCCGCGACAGCCGCAACAGCCCCGACGGCCGCGACCGGAACGACGGGCTCGGCGGAAGAGGCCGGCTCGACAGCGGCAGAAGCGGCAGAAGCGGCAGAAGCGGCAGGAACGTCAGAAGCCGCAGGAGCGGCGGGCTCCCCCGGGGCTGCGGGGACTGCAGTGGCTGCGGGGACCAGCGGCACGGCCGCGTCCGCGTCCGCGGCCACCGGCTGCTCCGACGCCTGAACCGCCGTTTCCGCGGCGTCCGTCACCGGAGCGACCTGCTCCGCCGGAACGACCTGCTCCGCCGACGGGACCTGCCCCAACGGCGCGATCTGCTCCAGGGGTACGACGGGCTCCACGACCGGCACGGGGGCAACGGCCTCCACGGGCACGGCCGGGTCCACGGCGAGGACGGCGTCCACCACGGCCGGCTCCACCACGGCCGGCTCCACCACGGCCGGGTCCACCACGGCCGGGTCCACCACGACCGGCTCCACCACGGCCGCATCCACCACAGCCGGCTCCACAGGGGCATCGCCCTCGACCGGCGCGGCCGCCCACGGCTCACCGGCCTGCACCGGCTGAACGGGCGGGACCGGCCGGCCCGGTACGTCGAGGTACTCCGGACCCGGTCCGGGCTGCGGCGCGGGCACGGCGGCCGACGGGGCGACGGGCGCGGGCGCCGCCGCCGCCGGGGCCGGACCACGGTCGGCCAGGGACCGTACGACACCGCCGGAGGCGTCCGGCATCGGCGGGCCCATGTGCAGCGGGCGCCGGGCCGGCGGGGCCATGGGCGCGCCGGGGGGCACCGGGGCGGTGGGGGGCGCCATCTGCGACTGGGGAAGGTTCATGCCACCGAGGTCGAGCGAGCCGGAGTCGCGGCCGCCCGCTTCGTGGGCGCCATCCGCGTAGTGCGCTGCGGCCTGGCCCTCCACCGGGTACCCCTCGGTGGGGTAACCGCCGAGGGGGTAACCACCCTCCACCGGGTAGCCCTCGCCCGGGTAGCCCTCGACGGGGTACCCCTCGGCCGGGTAACCCTCCACCGGGTACGCGGGTACCGGCGGGACCACCTGCGGGTCGCTCCACGAGCCGCCCAGGCCCTGGCCGCTGGGCATCAACAGCAGTTCGTCCTCTTCCTCGTCCTCGGGATTGTCCGCGAGGTCCTGGAAGGCGTAGCCGCCGGGAGCCGGGTGGCCGGCGGGGGGCTGCGGGGGGACGGGTGCCGGGGCCTGTGGGGGAATCGGCGCGGGGATGCCCTGCTGATCCATCATGTCCGCGTTGTCCGGAAGGCCCTCGCCCGGAACCTGGCCGGTGTCGGTCATGCGTACCCCTCGCCCATCGCTTGTGCTTCCTCCGTCGCCTCGCCGGCGCCCGTACGGCCGGCAGGGCCGGGCGCCACGGCCGACAGGCCACGGCGGAACGAGCGCGGCTGCCGCACGGCACGAACACCTCACGTACCCCGCCGCGGGCAACCACTAAGCATTGTCGCGCCCGTTCGCCGCGGTGGCGGCCATTACGACCCCGGTCCACTGTGGACTGCGCCACGTCAGCACATCACGCGTCTCCCGGTACGACGATCGGCCAGCCTACCCCGGGCGGCGTGGTCAGCGGGGCGCGGGGCGTACCGCTGCCAGCAGGAACACCACGGAACGGTCCTGTTCGTCCCAGGTGCGGGGGTCGAGGGCGACGGACTGGAGGAGTGAGCACTCGACCGTGTATCCGCGTTCGGTCAGGGCCCGTCCGAGGGCCTCGGCCTCGTCGCGGGTGGAGGCGTGGGTGACGATCCGTTCGGGGCGGCGGTCGGCGCAGGCGAGGACCACCGGGACGCCCCCGCCGCCGATGCGTACGACGTCCGGTTCGGGCAGGGATTCCAACACGTGCGGGGCGGTTCCGTGCACGGTCTGGAGCTGGACTCCGCGCGCGCGGGCGGCGGCAGTTGCCCGTTCGCAGGCGCGTGCGTCGGAGTCGATGGCGATGACGGCGGCGCCGAAGGCGGCCGCGTCCACGGCGAGGGCGCCGGATCCGGTGCCGATGTCCCAGAGCAGGTCGCCGATGCGCGGGCCGAGGCGGGCGAGCTGTGCCGCCCGCAGTGGGGCGGAGCCTCCCTCGGTGGCGTCGGGGTCGGGGTGGGCCCAGCCGCGGGGGGCGTCAGCGGCGCCGGATGCGGGCTGGCCGAACAGCCAGCCGGCTTCGTTGGCGCCGTGTCCGACCTGTCCGCCGCCGCCGATGACGATGACCACGTTGGGGTCGCGCCAGCTGTGGTCGGCGGCCTTGTCGGAGGTGAGGACGGTCACCTGTTCCCGGTCGGTGCCGAGTTCCTCGCAGATGACGAAGGTGCGGTGGACTCCGTCGAGGAGCAGGGCGAGTTCGGCGGGGCCGGCGCCGGGCGAGGTGAGGACGGCGACCTTGGTGTGGGCGCGGCAGACGTTGACGGCGCGGCGCAGGGTGCGCCGGTGGGCGACGACGACCTGGGCGTCGTCCCAGGGCATGCCGGCGCGGGCGAAGGCGGCGGCGACGAAGGAGACGGCGGGGACGACTTCGACTTCGAGGCCGTGTTCGGGTGCGCGGAGGGTCCGGACGATGCCGAAGAAGCCGGGGTCTCCGTCGGCGAGGACGACGGCGGTGCCGCGGTGGCCGGCGATGCGGCGGGCGGCGAGGCCCAGACTGCCGAGCCGGATGCGTTCGGCGGCGGGCGGAATCTCCGGCAGGGCCAGGTGGTGGGCGGCGCCGGCCACCAGGGTGGCGGCGGATAGCGCTGACCTGGCGGCCGCGGTGAGGGGCGAGCCGTCCCAGCCGATCACCGTGACCCGGTCGGCCATCGTCGTCAGTCTCCAGATCCTGGTGGGGTGGGAGTGTGGAGTGCGGTCCTGGAGCGCGGGTGGTCACATGGGACGCGGTCACAAGGGACGCGGTCACAAGGGACGCGGTCACATGAGACTACCCGGTGAGCGGATCAGTTCCAGTGCGTCGAGACGGCGTAGCCGCCCGCTTCGGCCGGATGGCCGTGGTAGCCCTCGTAGCCGTCGTGGCCGTCGAACTCGTCCAGGTCGTCGAGGTCCTCGGGGACCAGGCTCCAGACGATCAGGTCGGTGCGGACCTCGGCCCACTGGCCGTCGGCCGCCTGGGCGCGCACTATCCACGCGTTCCGCAGAACGCCTTCACTGATGCAACCGATCTTCTGGGCCACCTGCTGGGCGGCGGTGTTGTCGGCGGCGGTGCGCAGTTCGAGGCGTTCGAACCGCTGGTCCCGGAACAGCCAGTGGGCGACGGCGAGGACGGACTCGCTGGCGTAGCCCTCGCCGCGGGCCCAGGGCGCGGTGACGTAGCCGACCTCGGTGGTGCGGGCCCGCCAGTTGGTGTTCTGCAGGTGGACCGCGCCGACGAGTCTCTGGGTGAGGAACTCGGCGACGGCGAAGACGATGCCACGGCCCTCGGTGCGTTCGGCGTGGGCGTCGCGGGTGGCCCAGCGGCGGGCGTCGGCACGGGTGCAGGGGTGCGGGGCGCTGGTCCACGCGGTGACGAGTTCGTCGTTCATCATCTCGGCGAACGCGGCGACGTCGGCTTCCTCGAAGGGGCGCAGCACCAACCGGTCCGTGCTGATGGAGACGTCCGGGAAGGTGGTAGTCATGCGCAGCTCCATGGCGTGAGACAGCGTTGCGGGACCGTTTGGGCCGTAGAGGCACAGCATGCAGCATGCGCCGTGCGGTGTGCATGGCTGGGCCCCGCACCCCTGGCTCGTGGGGTGCGGGGCCGCCGGTCCGGTGGGTCAGGACTGCGGCTTGCCGAAGGCGGTGGTGACGGAGCCGGCGTACTTGTCCTCGATGAACTTCTTGACCTCGGGGGAGTTCAGGAGTGCGGCGAGCTTCACCACGCGCGGGTCGTTCTCGTTGCCCTTCTTCACGGCGAGGAAGTTGGCGTACGGGTTGCCCTCGGCCTTCTCCAGCGCCAGGGCCTGCTCCTTGGGCTTGAGGTCGGCCTCGATGGCGTAGTTGCCGTTGATCACCGCGGCGTCGACCTCATCGAGGGCGCGGGGCAGGGTGGCGGCCTCCAGCTCCTTGAACTTCAGGCCCTTGGCGTCGGTGATGTCGGAGAGCTTCGCGGTGGAGCCGACGCCCTGCTTGAGGGTGATCAGGTTGTTCTCGGCGAGCAGCTGGAGGGCGCGGCCCTCGTTGGTGTTGTCGTTGGGGACGGCGACGGTCTGGCCGGCCTTGAGCTCGGTGAGGGCCTTGGCCCTCTTGGAGTAGAGGCCGAGGGGCTCCAGGTGCACGTTGACGACGGGCACGATGTGGGTGCCGTTCTTGGCGTTGAAGTCGTCGAGGTAGGGCTTGTGCTGGAAGTAGTTGGCGCCGACCTGGCCGTCCTCGGTGGCCTTGTTGGGCAGGACGTAGTCGGTGAACACCTTGACGTCCAGCTTGAGGCCGGCCTTCTCGGCGAGGTTGTCCTTGACGAACTTCAGGATGTCGGCGTGCGGGGTGGGGGACGCCGCGACGACGAGCGGGGCGCTGGTGTCGATGCTGCCGTCGGCCTTCTTGGCGGAGGCCGGGTCGGAGGAGCTGCCGCAGGCGGTGAGGCCGAGGGCGAGTGCCGCGGTGGTGGCGGCGACGGCGGTGAGCTTGGTGTTCTTGCGCACGAAGAGTGCCTCTTTCTTGGGTGGTGCGGTCTACGCCCGAGCACGACAAGTGCGGGCTGTATGGGGGATGAGGACTGTGGTGCCGTCAGTCCCGGCGAGCCGGGGCAGTCAGGCAATCACGCGGCCCGCGGTCACGCGGTCACGCATGCAACCGCTGACGCATGCAACCGCTCAGGCCGTACGGCCGCGGCGGGCGAGCAGCCGCACCGCTCCGTCGCCGATCAGCTGGACGGCGGTGACGATCGCGATGAGGACGACGACGGTGGCGAGCATGAAATCGCCCTCGAAGCGCTGGTAGCCGTAGGTGATCGCGAGGCTGCCGAGGCCTTCGCCGCCGACGGCTCCGGCCAGGGCCGAGTAGCCGATGAGGGCGATGACGGTGGTGGTGAGTCCGGAAACCAGGGAGGGCAGGGCCTGCGGCAGCAGCACCTTCCACACGACGGTCGGAATGCCGCCGCCCATGGCCTGGGCGGCCTCGACGAGTCCGGGGTCCACCTCGCGGACGGCCGTCTCGACCAGGCGGGCGAAGAACGGGATGGCGCCGATGGACAGCGGCACGATCATGGCGGTGGGGCCGATGTAGGTGGGGATGCCGGTGAGGAGGCCGATCACCCACTTGGTGACCGGGATCAGCCAGATCAGCAGGATGATGAAGGGCAGCGAGCGGCCGATGTTCACGACCACGCCGAGGACCTTGTTGAAGGGACGGTTCTGCAGCAGGCCGCCCTTGTCGGTGAGGACCAGGAGCACGCCCAGCGGCAGGCCGCCGAGCACGGTGACCACGGCGGCCCACAGGACCATGTAGAGGGTGTCGTACGTGCCCTGGTTGAGCAGGGGCTGCATCTCCGACCAGGTCACTGGGCACCGTCCTTGACGAGCTCGGGGAACTCGGGGAGCTCGGCGAGCTCGGCGAGCTCGGTCTCCGCGTCGATCACGTCCACCTGGAGCCCCTGCTCGCGCAGGAAGCCCACCGGGACGACGTTGTCCTCGTAGCGGCCGGGCAGCTCGATGCGCATCCGGCCGATCTGCCGCCCGCCGATGGTGTCCATCGCCGCGCCGAGGATCGAGATGTCGATGTTGTAGGTCCGGGCCAGCTGGGAGATCACGGGCTGGGTCGCGCTGTCGCCGTGGAAGGTGACGTCGATGACCGTGTGCTCCTCGGTGGTGGCGGAGCCGCTCAGCGGGAAGAGCTCCCTGGCGAGTTCGGACCCGGGGGTGGCGAGCAGTTCGGAGACCCGGCCCGATTCCACGATGCGGCCCTTCTTCATCAGTGCGGCCGAGTCGCAGATGGTCTTGACCACGTCCATCTCGTGGGTGATGAGCAGGACCGTCAGGCCGAGCTGCCGGTTGAGGTCGCGCAGCAGTTGGAGGATGGAGCGGGTGGTCTCGGGGTCCAGGGCGCTGGTGGCCTCGTCGGAGAGGAGCACCTTGGGGTCGCCGGCCAGGGCGCGGGCAATGCCGACGCGCTGCTTCTGGCCGCCGGAGAGCTGGGCGGGGTAGGCCTTGGCCTTGTCGGCGAGACCGACCAGGTCGAGGAGTTCGAGGGCCTTGCGGGACCGCTCACGGCCGGAGACGCCGAGGATCTCCAGGGGCAGTTCGACGTTGGCCTGCACGGTCCGCGAGGACAGCAGGTTGAAGTGCTGGAAGACCATGCCGATACGGCTGCGCGCCTCGCGGAGCTCCTTGCCGGCGCGGCGGCCGCGGCCGGCCAGTGCGGTGAGGTCGACGCCGTCGACGGTCACGGTGCCCGTGGTGGGGCGCTCCAGCAGGTTGACGCAGCGGATGAGGGAGGACTTGCCGGCGCCGCTCTGGCCGATGACTCCGTATACCTCGCCCTCGCGGACGTGCAGGTCGATGCCGTCCAGGGCGGTGACCTCGCGGCCACGGGACTGGTAGACCTTCGTGAGGCCCGATGTGGTGATCACAGGATTTCCGTCGCTGTCGAGTGCGCGGCGCGGACGGGCGGCCGGCACGGGGGCGAATCATCTGGGGGGACGCGGGCAGGAGCCGTCCAAGATCCGGACAGGCTCGGCCGTGGTCTCGCTTCGGGGCGCGAGGCGCGTGGGAGAAAGGCCCTCAGAAGGCGCACATTCGACACATACAACGAGCACCGGGCGTCATCATCGCCTCGGTCGCAAGGGTGCGGTTGCTCGTCGTGGTCATGGGCCCCAGTAAAGCAGAACCCTTCGCTGACCGATCAACGATGTCCGGATAGCGGACGGATCTCGGCCGCATTCCGGACACCTAGGGCGCAGCCACCCTGCCCTCCGACCCCCGGTCCCCGGCCGTGACCTGCGCGGACAGTGCCGGAACGGCCCGTACGGCGGGGTCGGCGCGACACTGGCCACCGGGGCGGGTTGTGGTCAAGACCACTGCCCGCACAGGGGTGCGCGCAGCCGTTCCCCGGGCCCGTAATACGCTCGCTGCATGCTCGACGCCCTCACGATCGCCCTCGGCGTGGCCGCACTGGCCCTCGCCGGGTGGTGCGGCTTCGCCGCCTACCGGAACCAGCCGACCAAGGACTGGCACTTCATCGGCATGGCCGTGGTGACCGTGCTGGCCCTGGCGCAGCTCGCGGTCGGACTGGTCAGGCTGGCGCAGGGCGAGAAGCCCGACGAGGGCGGGGTGATCTTCGTCGCCTACCTCCTCGGCGCGTTCGCGGCGGTCCCGGCGGCCGGGATGCTCTCGCTGTCCGAGCGCACCAAGTGGGGGTCGGTGACCGTGGCCGCGGGCGCGGTGGTCCTGGCCGTCCTCGAAGTACGGCTCCACGACATCTGGGGAGGCACCGGTGCCTGACACGACCGCGACCCCGCAGGACGGGCAGGCGCCGGACCGGCAGGCGCCGGACGGACGGACACCGGACGGACAGACACCGGACGCGCGGACACCAGACGGACAGACACCGGACGCGCGGACACCTGACGCGCCGACACCGAACGTGCGGGCGCAGTCGGGTGGCGAACGGCCGGCCCACCTGGTGTCCGGGCCGGGCCTGCTGCTGGTCTGGCTGTACGGGGTGATGGTGGTGGGCGCGCTGTCGCGCTCGGTCTACCAGATCGCCACCGAGTACGACCGGGCGCCGCTGGCCTACACGCTGTCGGCGGCCGCCGCCCTGGTGTACGCGTTCATCACGTACTCGCTGGTGCGCGGAGGGGAGACCGCCCGCAGGGCGGCCCTGGTGTGCTGCGCCGCCGAGCTGGCGGGCGTACTGACCGTGGGCACCTGGACGCTGCTGCGGCCGGAGGCGTTCCCCGACGCGACCGTGTGGTCGGACTTCGGGATGGGCTACCTCTTCATCCCGGTGATCCTGCCGGTCACCGGGATGCTGTGGCTGCGCCGGGCGCGCGGCTGAGGGGCCGGCCCACGACGGGCCGACCCCTCCTCTCTTCCCGGTACTGTTCCCGGGCCGGTCCCGGTCCTGCCGTTACGCGCTGACGGCGTAGTCGGCGGCGTCGGCCGCGTCCTTGGCCTCCTTCTCCAGGATGACCAGTTCGATGCCGTCGGAGGCGGTGCGGCCGCCGACCGCCACGTACCCGGCGTTGCGGTACATGCGCAGGTTGGACTCGCTCTTGCGGCCGGTGTGCAGCCGGAAGCGGGCGGCCTTGGCGGTGCCGGCCAGGGACTCCTCCATGGCGCGCAGCAGGCGGGCGCCCAGGCCGTGGCCCTGCAGGCGCGGGTGGACGCAGAGCTTGGCGATGCTGCCGGTGCCGCTCTCGTCGGTGCGGCCGCGGACCGCCCCCACCACCTCGTCCCCGAGCCTGGCCACGAGGACGGTGTCCGAGGCCAGCTCCGCCTTCAGCGATTCGAAGGACTGCGTGAGGGGCTGGATGCGGTAGTTGCCGTACAGCTCGGCCTCGCTCTGGAACGCGAGGTACTGGAGCTTGAAGATCTGCTCCGCGTCCTCTGCGGCCGCCGACGAAATGGTCACGCTCATGCCCATGTGCGCATGCCTCCGCTCACCCTGATGGCCCGTTGTTCTACGGCTCCCTTCCCCACAGGCCGGGTGCCGCAACCTCTGCAGCCAGCATTCTGCGCAGACATCCCAGGCAACGGGAACGTATGGGCCCCAAACTTCCTTGTGAGATACCCAACTCTCCTGCGATTTCACGGTAGGTGAGGTCTCTTGGCGATAGAAGTGCCCGAATGAGCTCCGGACAGCGTCCGGGCAATCGGGCGACGGCCGTTCGGAGAGCGATCCCCGCCTCCCGGCCGAGCAGCTCCTCCTCCGGGGCGGTGCGGACGGCCGGCGCGCCGCCGTACGCGTCCTGGCTGGGCGGCACCTCGTGGCACGGGACCTCGCGGCGGGCGCGGCGGCGGGCGCGGCGGGCCTCGGCGCGCACGGCGCGGCGCAGCCAGCGGGCGGGTTCCGGCGGCCGGGCCGGGCCGTGTTCCAGGAGGCGTACCCAGACCGCCTGTTCGATGTCGGCCGGGTCCACGCCCGCGGCCGGGGCTTCCGCCGCCGCCTCCGCGGAGAGCAGCGGGCCGAGTTCCCTCACCAGGTCCGCCTGGCCGTGGCGGGCGGACCGCTGCGCCAGTTTCACCTTCACCGGGTTCATGCCCGGCGGGACGCGGCGGGCGCGGCCGGTGGTTTCCCCGCCGGCCGCGCCCCACTCGTACGGGAGGATCCGGCTACCGGTTGACGGGGCGGCGGCCGGGGCGGAAGTCCTCGGCGGCGAGCAGCGCGGTGTCCGGGTTGTCGCTGAAGATGCCGTCGATGCCCTGCTCGAAGTAGGTCCGGTAGGCGCCGAACGCGTCGCCGTAGGCGGCCGGGTCGGTGCCCTTGCGGAAGTCGGCGGGCAGGAAGTTGTTCTCGTTGCGGCCGGTCCACGGGTGCAGCACCAGGCCGTGGGCGTGGGCGTCGCGGACCAGCGTGGTCGGGGTGCCGAGCTTCCCGGCGGCGTCCCTGGGGATGACCAGGTCCAGGGTGGGGCCGATGCCCTGGGCGAAGCCGGCGATCCACTTCAGGCCCTCGGGCTTGACCAGGTCGGCGACCGTGCGCGGGTCCCCGGCCTGTTCGAAGTCCCAGGGGCGGGTGTTCGGCTGGGAGAGCAGCACCACTCGGGGCGCGGAGACCAGCCGGGACAGGCGCTGGATGCTGGAGGGCTCGAAGGACTGCAGGAAGGTGGCCGAGTCGTGGCGGTCGCGGCCGTAGCGGCGCAGCAGCCGGGCCAGCGGCTCCTCCAGACCGAGCCCCAGGGAGCGGAAGTAGCTGGGGTGCTTGGTCTCGACGTGCAGCCAGATCTGCCGGTCGCGGCGGCGGCCCTCCCGGTTGGCCCAGCGCAGCACCTCCTCGAAGGTGGGCACGGGCCAGCGGCCGTCGTAGAGGGTGTTGCGGGGGCGGAGGGCGGGGATGCGCTCCTTCGCCCGCAGGGTCTTCAGCTCGGCCAGGGTGAAGTCCTCGGTGAACCAGCCGGTCACCGAGACTCCGTCGACGGTCTTGGTGGTGCGGCGGGAGGCGAACTCCCGGCGGTCGGCGACGTCCGTGGTGCCGCCGATCTCGTTCTCGTGCCGGCACACCAGGTGGCCGTCGCGGGTCGGGACCAGGTCCTGCTCGATGACGTCGGCGCCGAGGTCCAGGGCGAGCTGGTAGGAGCCCATGGTGTGCTCCGGGCGGTAGCCGCTGGCACCCCGATGGCCGATCACCGTGGGGTACGGCAGGTCCCGGTAGCCACCCCCGCCGGTGCGGCCGCCCGGTCCGGCCGCTCCGGCCGCTCCGCCCTCTCCGGCCGTTCCGCCGTCGGCCGGTCCCTCCGCGTGCGCCGTGCCCGCGCCGAGCCCCAGCGCGCCGCTGCCCGCGGCGAGCACCGCCGCCCCCAGTACCGTGCGCCGTGCCGCCCCGCCCTGTGTCATCGTCGTCTCCCGGTCTTCCTTGGCTGCCTGTGGTCCTCGGGTGCCGGGATCACCGGCCATCCACCGGGACCCTCCGGCCCGAATCGGCGCCGCGATCGTAGGCAGCGGGGCGTGTCGAAGGGGCCACCCCCGCCGGAACATGGCGGAAACGTGCGTCAACACGACGTATCCATCTCGTGAACCCGATGTGCGCGGTCGCGGAGCCCGCGAGTATCGTCCACACCTGCACTGCCGCACCCGCACCACTGCCGGAGCGCGCGGTGCGCACCCGCCTGTCGATGCCGGAGGGCACACCGTTGTTGCGTACCAGGTTCCTGAAAGCCACCGTCGGCTCCGTCCTGCGCATGATGTTCCGCATCCGCGTGGAGGGGGCCGAGCAGATCCCCGGCAGCGGTCCGGTCATCCTCGCGGGCAACCACCTGACCTTCATCGACTCCATGATCCTGCCGCTGGTGTGCGACCGCACGGTGCACTTCATCGGCAAGGACGAGTACGTGACCGGCAAGGGGATCAAGGGCCGGCTGATGGCCTGGTTCTTCACCGGCGCGGGCATGATCCCGGTCGACCGGGACGGCGCCAACGGCGGCGTCGCCGCGCTGATGACCGGCCGCCGGGTGCTGGAGGAGGGCCGGATCTTCGGCATCTACCCGGAGGGCACCCGCTCCCCCGACGGCCGCCTGTACCGCGGCCGCACCGGCATCGCCCGGCTCACCCTGATGACGGGCGCCCCGGTGGTCCCGTTCGCGATGGTCGGCACCGACAAGCTGCAGCCGGGCGGCGCGGGCATGCCGCGTCCGGGCCGGGTCACGGTCCGCTTCGGCGAGCCGATGGAGTTCTCCCGCTACGAGGGCATGGACCGCGACCGCTACGTGCTGCGCGCGGTCACCGACTCGGTGATGGCCGAGGTCATGCGCCTCTCCGGCCAGGAGTACGTCGACATGTACGCGACCAAGGCGAAGGCGGCCTGAGCCGCGCCTCATGTCCTGCCGCGCAGTGCCGTGCCCCGGGGTGTGTGCCCCGGGGCACGGTCATGAGCGGCGCAGGGAGCGGCTGACGCCGGCCGCCGTGGTGGTCGCCAGGATCCAGCCGGTGACGATCAGCAGGTAGGACAGCCACTGCTGCCAGCCCGAGGGGGCGAAGGCCTGCTCCTGGCCGAATCCGATGATCGGCAGCATCAGGTCCAGGGTGTAGAAGACCGGGTTGAAGTCGGGGGCCTCCCCCGCCTTCAGCGGGCGCGGGTGCTCCACCGCGAAGGCGACGGTGCCGATGAGCAGCAGCGCGAAGAGCCAGCCGGCCGCCCGCAGGGGCCGGAATCCGTAGCCGACGGTGGTGTCCTGGAGCAGTCCCCAGAGGCGGGCGTGCCGGGGCAGGGTGTGGCGGTGTCCACGGAGCTTGGCGAGCTGGACGGTGCGCGCGGCCGCCTCGTCCCCGACCGTGCGGTAGGCGGTGGCGAGCTGCTCGTAGGAGTACGGGGAGTACCCGTCCTCCTCGCGTTCCAGCAGCGGCAGCCGTTCCTCGGCGGGCAGGGTGGGGTGCAGCACCCGGTACGTCAGGCCGTCCATGCGGACCACGGCCGGCCACACCTCGGGTTCGGCGTAGAGCATGTCCAGCTGGCTCCGGCGCAGGTTGACGATGCCCTCGATCGGCTGGCACTTGCGCAGCCAGAGCTCGGCGATGACGGCGCTGCTGGCGCGCAGGGCCACCCCGTCGGGATTGGAGAGCCTGGCACGGGTGAGGTTGAGCTGGCAGGGGACCCGGGCGCCGGTGAGGTTCACCATGCCCTGGGCCTCCAGCCGGTGGCCGCGCAGGTCGGTGCCGACGGAGAGGGTCTCGGCTTCCAGGGCCATGCCGCCGGGGTTCAGCAGCCTGGCCCGGTCGAGGCTGATCTGGCCGGCGACGTTGGCACCGGTGATGCGGAGCGGGCCGTGGACCGTGAGGCCGCCCGCGATGATGTCCGTTCCTATGTCCGCGTGGTTGAGCTGGAGCGGGGGCTCGTCGGCCTCGTCGGGCTCGACCGAGCGGTGGATCACCGTGTCCTTGAGGAACAGGCCGCCGGCGATCCGGGCACCCGCCAGCCGGACCGGGCCGTTGATCGTGCAGTTGGACAGCCGGAGCACCACCTCCACCCGGAGGTTCGCGGCGGTCAGGCCGGGGAGGGTGGAGTCGCCGAGCACCAGCGCCTTCAGTTGTGCGCCGTACATCAGGGGCTTGCGTTCGAACCAGCAGCCGCGCAGCCGCACGGGGTGGTCGACGACGGCGTACTTGAGGTCGAGTTTGCCGGTGACGCGGGCGCCGTAGACCTTCAGCCCGGCGACCTGGCCCTCCTCGGCCCGGCCGCTGACCAGCAGGGCCCGCAGCACGTCGGCGCGCACGGTGCGCTCCGGGCCCCAGGAGGCACCGTCGGCGGAGTTCTCGTCGGGACCCTCGCGGAAGTCGACGCCCTCGCCGCGCGTGAAGGCGTCCCGGATGCGGCGCTCGGCCGGGGTCAGATCGGTGGTCTCCATCGCGGGGATGGTGTCGCGTCCGTGATCATGATGTCAACCACGGGCGCGCACCGTCCCCTTGGTGGCGGCACCGGCTCCCTCAGTGCTCGACGCCGTCCTGGAGCTTCTGTCCGCGGAGCAGGAACCAGGCGGCGACGGCGGTCGCGAGCAGGACCAGCGAGCCGACGCCGGAGGCGAGGCGGAGGCCGTCGGTGAAGGCCGCCTGCGCGGCGTCCACCATGGCGGTGCCGGTGGCGGGGTCCAGGGCGTGCGCGGCCTCGACGGCCCCGCCCAGTGACTCGTGGGCGGCCGCCGCGGCCTGGGCCGGGACGCCCGCCGGGGCGGTGAAGCCCTGGTAGACGCCGGTCACGATGGAGCCGAGCAGGGCGATGCCGAGGGCGGCGCCGAGTTCGTACGCGGTCTCGGAGACGGCGGAGGCCGAACCGGCCTGCTCCTTGGGCACGCTGGAGAGGATCACGTCGGCGGTGACGGTGAAGGAGAAGCCGGCGCCGAGGCCGACGGCCAGCAGGGCCACGCCGAGCAGCGGGTAGCCGGTCTCCTTGTGCACCAGGGTGAGCACGCCGAGGGCCAGGCCGATGGCGGCGAGGCCGCCGGCGACGACCCCGCGCACGGAGTACTTCCGGGCGTACTGTCCGGCGATCAGACCGGTGACCACGGCGCCGATGGCGGCGGGCAGTTCGGCCAGGCCGGCCTCGAACGGCTCCCGCCCCTGGACCAGTTGCAGGAACTGGGAGAGGAAGAAGACCAGCCCGGAGAGGCCGAAGACGGTCAGCAGGTCGGCGAGGACGGCCCCGGAGAAACCCCGGTGCCGGAACAGCCGCATGTCGAGCAGGGGTGAGGCGAGGGTGAACTGGCGCCGTACGAAGGCGTACAGGGCGGCCGCACCGATGACCGCGGCGGACCAGACCTCCCAGGTCGGTCCGTGCGTGGCGGCTTCCTTGATCGCGTATACGACGCCGATGACGCCGACCAGCGAGAGGGCGACGCTGACCAGGTCCCAGGGGCCGGCGACCGGATTCTTCGACTCGGGCAGCAGCTTGATGCCGACGAGGACGAGGACGGCCATCACGGGGAGGTTGATCAGGAAGACCGAGCCCCAGTAGAAGTGCTGGAGCAGGAACCCGCCGATGACGGGGCCGACTGCGGCACCGGCGGAGGCGGTGGCGCCCCAGATGCCGATGGCGAGGCTGCGCTCCTTGGGGTCGTGGAAGATGTTGCGGATCAGCGCCAGGGTGGAGGGCATCAGGGTCGCGCCGGCGACGCCGAGCAGCGCCCGGGCCACGATCATCATCTCGGGGCTGGTCGCGTACGCGTTGAGGACGGACACGGCGCCGAAGGCGGTGGCGCCGGTGAGCAGCAGCTTCTTCCGGCCGATCCGGTCACCGAGGGAGCCCATGGAGACGAGCAGGCCGGCGATGACGAAGGAATAGATGTCGCCTATCCAGAGCAGCTGGCTACCGGACGGCTGGAGGTCCTCGGAGAGCGCGGGCGTGGCGAGGCCGAGGACGGTCGCGTCCACGGCGACCAGCAGCACCGCGAGCACGAGTACGGACAGGGCCAGCCAGCGTCCGGGGCTCTTGACCTCCGTTCCGCTCGGGCTGGTCAGTGCTTGGGTCCCGGTCATTTCTCCACACTCCGTCGGGCGCCACCGAGCAACAGCTCGATGATCATGTACTGGAAGTCCTTGGCCGCGACCCGGCCGTCCATGACGGCCCAGGCGCAGGTTCCGATGAGGCCGTAGAGGGCCTCGGTGAGCCATGCGGGGCTCAGGTCGATGCGGATGTCGCCTTCTGCCTGGCCCCGTTTGAACAGGGCGGACACCCGTGCGTCGAGCCGGGCCCAGCCCTCGTTGACCTGGTCGCCCTCGAACAGCTGGTTCTCGGTGACGAGGAAGGCGAGCAGCTGGGCGTTGGGCTCGGACTCGGCGACGAGCCGGCGCAGCGCGTCGACGGCGGAGCCGTCCTCCAGCCGCGCCCGGTCGAAGGCACCCTCGAACTCCCGGATGCCGAGGTCCTCCAGCGCGCGGACGAGGGCGTCGCGGCCGGCGAAGTGCCGGTGCAGGGTCGCCCGGCCGATGCCGGCGGCCTTCGCCACCTCGTCCATCGTGGCGGTCGACTTGCGGGAGAGCAGGGCGGCGGCAGCGCGCAGCACCTGGTCACGATCCATGGCCATGAGACAAGCATACCTCGAATGAGACGTTGATGTCTCATTCGAGGCAGTGATGACCCACGGTGTGCGTGGAACCGAGAAAACCAGCTGCCCGGAGCCGGGCGGAGAGGAACCCTGAGGCGATGAAGCCACTGCTGCTGATCGACGTCGACGGCCCGCTGAACCCGTACGCGGCCAAGCCGGAGCGCCGACCCGAGGGCTACACCACCCACCGCATGCGCCCCACCGGCTGGACCGGGGCGGAGAGCGCCAAGCCCCTGCGCGTCTGGCTCAACCACGGCCACGGCGCGGAGCTGCTCGCACTGGCGGACGTATACGACCTGGTGTGGGCCACGACCTGGAAGGACGAGGCCAATGACTGGATAAGCCCGCACCTGGGCCTGCCCCGGCTCCCCTACATCGACTGGCCGCAGATGCACGGCCGCGCCCCGGCCGGGACCTTCTGGAAGACGCAGTACGTCCTCGAATACGCCGGCGCCCGCCCCTTCGCCTGGATCGACGACGACATCACGGCCGCGGACCGCGAGTACGTCGAGCGGCACCACCTCGCGCACGCCCTGCTGATGCGCGTCGACGAGCGGATCGGCCTGACCCGGGCCGACTTCGACGCGCTGGCGGCCTGGGCGGCGTAGCGAGGCGGGGTGCGGGATCCGAGACTGGACGCACCGAGGGGGCGGCCGGGGCCCGTCCGCCCCGGCCGCCCCCTCGGGGGTCTGTCGGTGTTACTGCCTGCGCAGCGTCACTGCTTGTGCTGGGCCCAGGCGTGCTGGATCACCAGGTCCGCCTTGAGCTCGTTGAGCTGGACGGCGACCGCCGAGGGGGCGGTGCCGCCGCGGCCGTTGCGGGAGGCCAGCGCGCCGGGCACGTTGAGGACCGTGCGGACCTCGGGGGTGAGGTGCTCGGAGATCTTCGCGAACTGGTCGTCGGTGAGGCCGTCGAGCTCCTTGCCCTCCGACTCGGCGACCTTCACGCACTCGCCGGCCACCTCGTGCGCCACCCGGAACGGCACGCCCTGCTTGACCAGCCACTCCGCGATGTCCGTGGCGAGGGAGAAGCCGGCCGGGGCGAGCTCCTCCATCCGCTCCCGGTTGACCGTGAGGGTGGCCATCATTCCGGTGAAGGCCGGAAGGAGCACCTCAAGGGTGTCGCAGGAGTCGAAGACCGGCTCCTTGTCCTCCTGGAGGTCCCGGTTGTAGGCGAGCGGGAGCGCCTTGAGGGTGGCGAGCAGGCCGGTCAGGTTGCCGATCAGACGGCCCGACTTGCCGCGGGCGAGCTCGGCGATGTCCGGGTTCTTCTTCTGCGGCATGATCGAGGAGCCGGTGGAGAACGCGTCGTGGAGCGTCACGAAGGAGAACTCCTTCGTGTTCCAGATGATGATCTCCTCGGCGATCCGGGACAGGTTGATCCCGATCATGGCCGTGACGAAGGCGAACTCGGCGACGAAGTCGCGCGAGGCCGTGCCGTCGATGGAGTTGCCGGCCGAGCCCCGCTCGAAGCCCAGGTCGGCGGCGACCGCCTCCGGGTCCAGGCCCAGCGAGGAACCGGCCAGGGCGCCCGAGCCGTACGGGGAGACGGCCGTGCGGGTGTCCCACTGCCGCAGCCGTTCCGCGTCCCGCGAGAACGCCTGGACGTGGGCCAGCACGTGGTGGGCGAAGAGCACCGGCTGGGCGTGCTGGAGGTGGGTCCGGCCCGGCATGGCCACGTCCGGGTGGGCGTCGGCGAGGCCGACCAGCGCGTCCTGCAGGTCGGCGATCAGGCCGCCGATGATCCGGGCGTGGTCCCGCAGGTACATCCGGAAGAGGGTGGCGACCTGGTCGTTCCGGGACCGGCCGGCCCGCAGCTTGCCCCCCAGGTCGGGGCCGAGCCGCTCCAGCAGGCCGCGCTCCAGCGCGGTGTGCACGTCCTCGTCGGCGATGGTGCCGGTGAAGGAGCCGTCGGCCACGTCCGCCTCGAGCGCGTCCAGGCCCGCGATCATGCGGTCCAGCTCGTCGGCGGTCAGCAGGCCGGCCTTGTGCAGCACGCGGGCGTGCGCTCGGGAGCCGGCGATGTCGTACGGCGCCAGCCGCCAGTCGAAGTGGACGGAGGCGGAAAGCTTCGCGAGGGCCTCGGCCGGGCCGTCGGCGAACCGGCCGCCCCAGAGCCGGACGTCACCGTTGTTGCTGCTCACTGCTGATGCTCCTTGAGGACTGCTTCCAGTACGCGACGGCCTCCCCGCGCGGAGGTAACGGGGAGGCGGTCGCCGGGGTTACGGCGTGCTGCCGGTCTCAGCCGACGGGTCTCAGCCGAGGTCGCGCTTGGCGGCGATCTTCGCGGAGAGGGCGAAGATGTCGATGAAGCCCTGCGCCTTGGACTGGTCGAAGGTGTCGCCCGTGTCGTAGGTGGCGAGGTTGAAGTCGTACAGCGACTCCTCGGACTTCCGGCCGGTGACCGTGGCGCGGCCGCCGTGCAGGGTCATCCGGATGTCGCCGGTGACGTGCTGGTTGGCCTCGTTGATGAAGCCGTCCAGGGCGCGCTTGAGCGGGGAGAACCACAGGCCGTCGTAGACGAGCTCGCCCCAGCGCTGCTCGACCTGCCGCTTGTAGCGGGCCAGCTCGCGCTCGACGGTGACGTTCTCCAGCTCCTGGTGGGCGGTGATCAGCGCGATCGCGCCCGGGGCCTCGTACACCTCGCGGGACTTGATGCCGACCAGGCGGTCCTCGACCATGTCGATCCGGCCGATGCCCTGGGCGCCGGCGCGCTCGTTGAGCTGCTGGATGGCCTGGAGCACGGTGACGGGCTTGCCGTCGATGGCGACCGGGACGCCCTCCTTGAAGGAGATGACGACCTCGTCGGGCTCACGCGAGAGGGCCGGGTTCGAGGTGTACTCGTAGATGTCCTCGATCGGCGCGTTCCAGATGTCTTCCAGGAAGCCCGTCTCGATGGCCCGCCCGAAGACGTTCTGGTCGATGGAGTACGGGGACTTCTTGGTGGTGGCGATCGGGAGCTGCTTCTCCTCGCAGAAGGCGATCGCCTTGTCCCGGGTCATCGCGTAGTCGCGGACCGGGGCGATGCACTTCAGGTCCGGGCCGAGCGCCTGGATGCCGGCCTCGAAGCGGACCTGGTCGTTGCCCTTGCCGGTGCAGCCGTGGGCGACGACGGAGGCGTTGTGCTTCTTGGCGGCGGCGACGAGGTGCTTGACGATCGCGGGCCGGGAGAGCGCGGAGACCAGCGGGTAGCGGTCCATGTACAGGGCGTTGGCCTTGATCGCCGGGAGGCAGTACTCGTTGGCGAACTCGTCCTTGGCGTCCGCGACCTCGGCCTCGACGGCACCGCAGGCGAGCGCGCGCTTGCGGATGACGTCCAGGTCCTCGCCGCCCTGGCCGACGTCCACGGCAACGGCGATGACCTCGGCGCCCGTCTCCTCGGCGATCCAGCCGATGGCGACGGAGGTGTCCAGGCCGCCCGAGTAGGCGAGTACGACGCGCTCGGTCACGGGTTTCTCCTTACGGTGCATTCACTGACAGGCATAACTATGCATGACTCCGTATGTTTCGTCAATCGAGCCGTGCCGGGCTTTGTCAAGATCCGCGCGCGGGCCTCGTTCCCGGCCCTGCTGCCAGAATGCGCCTCGTGGCCCCTGCCCGCCCGCGAGCAGGCAAGGGGCGGGACATACGGGCGCGCAGGGCGGAGTCGGGCGCCCGGCATCGGTACGGGTCGCAGGGAGGCGACATCGAAGCCGGTACACGGCCGGAGGGGCGGGTCGCGCGCGCGGGGGGGCAGCCGGGCGGCGGCTCGGCGGGGAACTGCCGAAGCGGCTTCCGGACCTCGCCGACCCCCACGCGTGGATCGCACTGGACGCCGGCGTACGGAGCCTGCCCCGGATGCCGGACCGGGAGCTGGAGGCGCGGCCGGAGACCGCGCTGTGCCGCCCCGACGGCCGGATCCGGCAGCGCGCCCTCGCCGCGACCCAGACCGACCGCGCACTGCTGCCCCTGGTCGTCATCCGGTGCGCCGACTGGGTGGCCCCCGTCCGGGAACGGGCCCGGCGGATCCTGTCGGCGGCGCTGCGGCGGACCCCGTGGGCACCGTGCGGGCGGCCGCGGTAAGCGGGCTTCGTCATCTCGACGCGGCGCGGCTGCCCGACGTATGGCCCCTGGGACGAAGGGGAACTGGCACTGCGGGCCGGCCGGATCGGCCTGGCACGCTGAAACCCCCGCTCCACACCGATCATGACGGGCCGATAATCCCTTCATGGGAAAAACCTACGAACGCATAGACGGACGGCTGCGGGAGTTCATCGAGGCCCAGCCGGTGTTCTTCCACGCGACCGCTCCGCTCTCCGGCGACGGACACGTCAACCTCTCCCCCAAGGGCCGGGCGGGCACCCTGGTGGTCATCGACGAACAGACCCTCGCCTACCTGGACTTCGGCGGGAGCACCGCCGAGACCATCGCCCACCTGCGCGAGAACGGCCGGATCACCCTCATGTGGTGCGCCTTCTCCGGGCCTCCGAAGATCCTCCGGGTGCACGGCGAGGGCGAGGCCGTGTTCCGTGACGACCCCCGATGGGGCGAGCTGATCGGTCTGTTCGGGGACGCCGACGGGCCGGCCCTGCGCGCGGTGATCCTGGTGCGCGCCACGCGCGTCTCCGACAGCTGCGGCTACGCCGTGCCGCTCATGGACTACCAGGAGGAGCGCACCCTGCACGCCGACTACTTCGCCCGGAAGACGGACGACGAGTTCGCCGCGTACTGCGAGAAGAAGGACATGGGCCACTCCATCGACGGCCTGCCTTCCCTGCCCCTGCCCCTGCCTCCGCGTAGCGTCTGACGTGTGATCGGATCAGCCCTCGCCGCGCTGCTCGGCCTCGCCCTCGTCACCGTCCCGCCCCTGCCCGCCGTACCGCCGCCGGGCCCGCCCGTGCCGCCGCTCCCGCCGCCGCGGTCCGCGCCGCTGCCCGCCCGGATGGCCGACACCGGCGGCGGCAGCCAGCTGATCACCGCCGTCGCGCCCGCCCCGGGCTCGACCACGGGAAGGGTCACCTGGTGGGACCGGCACGCCGGCCACTGGTTCGAGGCGGGCAGCGCGGAGGCCCGGTTCGGGAAGAACGGGCTGGCCGAGGGGGCCGCCCGGCAGCAGGGCACCAGCACCACCCCGACCGGGCTGTACGACCTCCCGTACGCCTTCGGGATCCGGCGCGCCCCGGTCGGCACCCACGTCCGGTACCGGCCGGTGACCCCGGACTCCTGGTGGTGCCAGGACAACGGCTCGTCCGCGTACAACCGCTGGGTGGAGCAGCTGCCCGCGGACTGCCGGCCCGGCGAGGCCGAGCACCTGGTGACGTACGCGGCCCAGTACGCGCACGCCCTGGTCATCGGCTTCAACTACGCGCAGCCGGTGCGGAACCGGGGCGCGGGCATCTTCCTGCACGTCAACGGCAAGGGGGCGACGGCCGGCTGCGTGTCGGTGCCGGAGCGGGCGATGCGGGCCATCCTGCGCTGGGCGGACCCGCGGCGTCGCCCGCACATCGCGGTGGGCACGGAAACGGGCCCCCTCTCCGTCACCCGCTATTAGCAGGTGACGGAGCGGGAGCCCGGGATGCGGATCGGCTCTCCCGCCGTTCAGCTCTCCTTCTGCGCCAGGCGCAGCATGTGGTCGGCCAGGGCCTGGCCGCCGGCCGGGTCGCGGCTGATCAGCATCAGCGTGTCGTCGCCGGCGATCGTGCCGAGGACGGCGTGCAGTTCGGCCTGGTCGATGGCGGAGGCCAGGAACTGGGCCGCCCCCGGCGGGGTGCGCAGGACCACCAGGTTCGCCGAGGCCTCCGCGGAGATCAGCAGTTCCCCGGAGAGACGGCGCATCCGCTCCTCCTTGGCGGATTCGCCGAGCGGTGCCTGCGGGGTACGGAAACCGCCCTCGCTGGGCACTGCGTAGATCAGCTCGCCGCCGGTGTTGCGGATCTTCACCGCACCCAGTTCGTCGAGGTCCCGGCTGAGCGTCGCCTGGGTGACGCTCAGGCCGTCGTCCGCGAGCAGCTTGGCCAGCTGGCTCTGGGAGCGCACCGGCTGCCGGTTGAGGATGTCCACGATCCGGCGGTGCCGGGCGGTACGGGTCTGCGGAACCGAGGGCCCGACCTGGTCGTTGTCCTGCGCCTGGCTCATCGTCGTCTCATTCTCCGGATCGTCCGTCCCCGCCTGCCGCGTCCAGGATGCCGGGCAGCGCCTCGACGAACGCGTCCACCTCGGCCTCCGACACGACGAACGGGGGCATCAGCCGTACGACGTCGGGGGCGGGCGCGTTGACCAGGAAGCCGGCCTCCTGAGCCGCCTGCTGCACCTGCGCGGCGAGCGGCTCGGTCAGCACGATACCCAGCAGCAGGCCGGCTCCGCGGACGTGGGAGACCAGCCGGTGGCCCGTCCCCTCGATCCCGGCCCGCAGCCGCTCGCCCCGGTTCTTGACCCGGTCGAGCAGCCCCTCGGAGGCGATGGTGTCGATCACGGCGAGGCCGGCGGCACAGGCCACCGGGTTCCCGCCGAAGGTGGTGCCGTGCTGGCCGGGCTGGAGCAGCGCGGCCGCGTCCCCGAAGGCGACGGCGGCGCCGATCGGAAGGCCGCCGCCCAGTCCCTTCGCCAGCGTGACGATGTCGGGCTCGACCCCGTGGTGGGCCTGGTGCTCGAACCACTGGCCGCAGCGGCCGATGCCGGTCTGCACCTCGTCGAGCACGAGCAGGGTGCCGGTGGCTCGGGTGATCTCGCGGGCGGCCTCCAGGTAGCCGGCGGGCGGCACCACGACACCGTTCTCGCCCTGCACGGGCTCGATGACGACCAGGGCCGTCTCCTCGGTGACGGCGGCCCGGAGGGCCTCCGCGTCGCCGTAGGGGACGTGGGTGACCTCGCCGGGCAGGGGCAGGAAGGGCTCCTGCTTCTTCGGCTGGCCGGTGAGCGCGAGGGCGCCCATGGTCCGGCCGTGGAAGCCGCCGTCGGTGGCCACCATGTGGCTCCGGCCGGTCAGTCGGCCGATCTTGAAGGCGGCCTCGACGGCCTCCGCGCCGGAGTTGCAGAAGAAGACCCTGCCCTCGCGGCCGAACAGCTCCAGGAGCCGCTCGCCAAGGGCGAGGACGGGCTCGGAGGCGAACAGGTTGGAGACGTGGCCCAGGGTGGTGATCTGCCGGGTCACGGCCTCCACCACGGCCGGGTGGGCGTGGCCGAGGGCGTTGACGGCGATGCCGCCGACGAAGTCCGTGTACTGCTTGCCGTCGGCGTCCCAGACCTGGGCGCCCTCGCCTCGGACGAGCGCGACGGCGGGGGTGCCGTAGTTGTTGGTCAGCGCCTTCTGCCAGCGTGCGCTGAACTCCTGGTTGCCGCCGGTGCTGCCGGTGGTGCCGGTGATGTTGGTGGTGCCGGTCACTGTCCTCCCCCTCCGTTCCCGTCCGGCACGACCATCGTGCCGATTCCCTCGTCCGTGAAGATCTCCAGCAGGATCGAGTGCTGGACCCGCCCGTCGATCACGCGGGCCGTGCGCACGCCGTTGCGGACGGCGTGCAGGCAGCCCTCCATCTTCGGCACCATGCCGCTGGACAGCTCGGGCAGCAGCTTCTCCAGCTCGCTCGCGGTGAGCTGGCTGATGACCTCGTCGCTGTTCGGCCAGTCCGCGTAGAGGCCCTCGACGTCGGTGAGGACCATCAGGGTCTCGGCCCCGAGGGCGGCGGCGAGCGCGGCCGCGGCGGTGTCGGCGTTGATGTTGAAGACGCCGGTGTCGCCCGGGTCCGCGCTGCGCGCGACGGAGGAGATGACCGGGATCCGGCCGTCCGCCAGCAGCGCCTCGATCGCCCCGGTCTCTATGGTCGTGATCTCGCCGACCCGGCCGATGTCGACGAGCTCGCCGTCGATCTCGGGCGTGTGCCGGGTCGCGGTGATGGTGTGCGCGTCCTCGCCGGTCATGCCGACGGCGAGCGGCCCGTGCTGGTTGAGCAGGCCGACCAGTTCCCGCTGGACCTGGCCCGCCAGGACCATCCGTACGACGCTCATGGCCTCGTCGGTGGTGACCCGCAGGCCCGCCTTGAACTCGCTGACCAGGCCGTGCCGGTCCAGCTGGGCGTTGATCTGCGGGCCGCCGCCGTGCACCACGACGGGCTTGAGGCCGGCGTGCCGCAGGAAGACCACGTCCTGGGCGAAGGCGGCCTTCAGCTCCTCGTTGACCATGGCGTTGCCGCCGAACTTGATCACGACGGTCTTGCCGTGGTGGCGGGTGAGCCACGGCAGGGCCTCGATCAGGGTCTGGGCCTTGGGGAGCGCGGTGTGCTTCCGCGCGGTGCCGGTCATGAGGAGTACGCGCTGTTCTCGTGGACGTACTCGGACGTCAGGTCGTTGGTCCAGATGACCGCGGAGGCGGAGCCTGCGTTCAGGTCGGCGGTGATGACGACCTCGCGGTCCTTCATGGAGACCAGTTCGCGGTCCTCGCCGACCGCGCCGTTCTTGCACACCCAGACGCCGTTGATGGCGACGCCCAGCCGGTCGGGGTCGAAGGAGGCGGAGGTGGTGCCGATCGCGGCCAGTACCCGGCCCCAGTTCGGGTCCTCGCCGTGGATGGCGCACTTGAGGAGGTTGTTCCGGGCGATGGTCCGGCCGACCTCCACGGCTTCGTCCTCGGAGGCGGCACCGGTGACCTCGATGCGGATGTCCTTGCTCGCGCCCTCGGCGTCGCCGATCAGCTGACGGGCCAGGTCGTCGCAGACGGTCCGGACGGCCTCGGCGAACTCGCCGGCCGCGGGGACCGTGCCGGAGGCGCCGGAAGCGAGCAGCAGGACGGTGTCGTTGGTGGACATGCAGCCGTCGGAGTCCACCCGGTCGAAGGTGGTCCGGGTGGCGGCCCGCAGCGCGGTGTCGAGCGCGGCGCTGTCCAGGTCGGCGTCGGTGGTGAGGACGACCAGCATGGTGGCCAGGCCGGGGGCGAGCATGCCCGCGCCCTTGGCCATGCCGCCGACGGTCCAGCCGTCCCGGGTGACCACGGCCGTCTTGTGCACGGTGTCGGTGGTCTTGATGGCGATGGCGGCGGCCTCGCCGCCGTCCGCGGAGAGCGCGTCCGCGGCGGTGCCGACCCCGGGGAGCAGCTTGTCCATCGGGAGCAGGACGCCGATCAGGCCGGTGGAGGCGACCGCGATCTCGCCGGCGTTGTGCTCGGCGCCGCCGATGCCCTTGTCGTTGAGGACGGCCGCGACCTTCTCGGCGGTGGCGTGGGTGTCCTGGAAGCCCTTGGGGCCGGTGCAGGCGTTGGCGCCGCCGGAGTTGAGGATCACGGCGCTGACCGCGCCGCCGCGCAGGACCTGCTCGGACCACTGGACCGGAGCGGCCTTGACGCGGTTGGAGGTGAAGACGCCCGCCGCGGCCAGACGCGGCCCGTTGTTGACCACGAGGGCCAGGTCCGGGTTTCCGTTGGCCTTGATCCCGGCCGCGATGCCCGCGGCCGTGAATCCCTGTGCTGCCGTGACACTCACTGCATCTCCTCGTTCGCTCCGCCGCGGGAGCGGCTGATGTCGCTGTCGCCCGCGCGGCGCACCGGCGCGGCCGTCGTCGTCCTCTGCGGCCCGGTGGCCGCGCGTGCTGGGGGCACCTCCCGGCGGTGGCCGGGGGAGCTCACGGTGCGACTCCGATCGTGGAAAGTCCCAGGCCCTCGGCAAGCCCGAGGGCGATGTTCATGCTCTGCACGGCGCCGCCGGCCGTGCCCTTGGTCAGGTTGTCGATGGCGCTGACGACGATGATCCGCCCGGCGGACTCGTCGTAGGCGACCTGGAGCTGGACGGCGTTGGAGCCGTAGACCGAGGCGGTCGCCGGCCACTGCCCCTCGGGCAGCAGGTGTACGAACGGCTCCTCGGCGTACGCCTTCTCGTACGCGGCCCGCACCGCTTCGGCGGTGGTGCCGGGGACGGCCTTGGCGCTGCAGGTGGCGAGGATGCCGCGGGCCATCGGGGCGAGGGTCGGCGTGAAGGAGACGGAGACCGGGGCGTCCGCCGCGGCGGACAGGTTCTGCGCCATCTCCGGGGTGTGGCGGTGGCCGCCGCCGACGCCGTAGGGGCTCATGGAGCCCATGACCTCGGAGCCGAGCAGGTGCGGCTTGAGGGCCTTGCCGGCGCCGGAGGTGCCGGTGGCGGCGACGATCACGGCCTCGGGCTCGGCGAGTCCCTGCGCGTAGGCGGGGACGAGGGCCAGCGAGACGGCCGTCGGGTAGCAGCCGGGAACGGCGACGCGCTTGGACCCCTCCAGCGCGGCGCGGTGGCCCGGGAGTTCGGGCAGGCCGTAGGGCCAGGTGCCGGCGTGCGGGGAGCCGTAGAACTTCTCCCAGTCGGCGGCGCTCCGCAGCCGGTGGTCGGCGCCCATGTCGACGACGAGGACGTCCTCGCCGAGCTGGGCGGCAATGGCGGCGGACTGCCCGTGGGGCAGCGCCAGGAAGACCACGTCATGTCGTCGACCCTGCCCAGCCAGGACCTCGGCCGTGGTCGGTTCCAGGGTGCGCCCGGCGAGCGGGACCAGGTGGGGCTGCAGGCTGCCGAGGAGCTGTCCGGCGTTGGAGTTGCCGGTCAGGGCACCGATCTCGACCTCGGGGTGGGCGAGCAGCAGGCGCAGGACCTCGCCGCCCGCATATCCGCTCGCTCCGGCCACCGCAACACGTACCACCATCGAACCCTCCTCCTAGATGGCATGACTATACGTTTCCCTGCACGTTTATGCAAAGGCATGGGGTGCGCACTTGTCACGCCCCTCCGTCAGGTCCGCGACGCGGTCCGTCCGGCGGAGCACTCGCCCAGTGAGGATCTTCGCACCGATCCCGGGACGGCGTCAGTCCACGAGAGGGTGGCGGACCCAGACGTTGGGCTCCACGTAGACGGCGTAGCCCTGTTCGGGGTCGCACTCCACGGGCACCAGCGCCCCCGGCACGACGACCGGGCCGGCCTGGTCGAAGGGCAGTCCGGTCCAGGACCGCCACTCGGCCAGCGAACCGGAGACGGTCATGGAGGCCGGGGCCACCGAGTCGACGACCCCGCCCGCGCGGACGTGCACGCGCAGCCAGGGGTCGTGCGGCAGGCCGTCCTCGCGAGTCCGGTACGCGTACTCGTGGATCGAGGCGTCCGGCTCGGCGGACTTCCGGTTGGGCCGGACCGGCGCCACCACCAGGGAGAAGCCGCGCGACCGGGCATTGTCCCGCATGGCCGCCAGCATCCGGCCGGACAGCCCCTCGCCCTGCCGGTCCGCGGCCACGCTGATCTCGATCGCGCTGACGGTGTCCGGCTCGCGCCCGTGCCGCAGGTCGGAGAACGTCCACAGCAGGACCTGGTCCCAGCCGCGGGCCGGCAGCTCGCCGCGCCCCTCGGCGTCCAGCGCGAAGGGCACGCTGAAGGCGCGCGCGACCACCGTGTCGCCCTCGGTGGCGATGAGCACGTACTCCGGGAGTTCCTTGACCATCCGGCCGTAGAGCAGGAAGCTCACCGGGTCCTGGAGGGAGAAGGCGGGCCAGGAGTCCGCCATGTCCCAGAGGCGGGCGGCCAGTTCGGGGCGCTCGGCGACGGTCGTGATCACGATCTCGGTCATCGCGCCAGGCTAGGGCGCGCCCGCGGCGCTCCGCCTCCGGTTATCCGGCCGGCGCCCGGGCCCGTCGGCGGGCGGCACCTACGCCCGCCCGGCCGCCAGCCTCCGCACCCCTTCGGCGAGTTCGGCCGTCCCGGCGACCCCCGCAAAGCTCAGCCGGACGTACGGGCCCGGGGGCTCGGCGCAGAAGTACGGGCGGCCGGGTGCGACCGCCACCCCGGCCCGCAGGGCCCCGGCCACGAATCCCGCCTCGTCCGCGCCCTCGGCCAGCCGCACCCACAACTGGTACCCGCCGCGCGGCAGCTGGGTCAGGGCCAGTTCGGGCAGCTCCCGGCGCAGGGCCCCGGCCAGCACGTCCCGGCGGTGCCGCAGTGCGGCGGCCACCTCCCGCAGGTGGCGGGGCCAGGCGGGGGCGCCGACCAGCTCCAGGGCGGTCTCCTGCAATGGCCTGGGCACGAAGAAGCTGTCCACCACCTGGATCGCGCGCAGCCGGTCGAAGACGGGGCCGCGGGCGGACAGCGCGCCGACCCGGAGGCTGGGCGAGGTCGCCTTGGTCAGTGACCGGACGTGCACCACGACCCCGTCGGGGTCCTCGGCGGCCAGGGTGCCGGGCAGCGGCCCGGAGTCCTCGTGGGCCAGGGCCCGCGCGTAGTCGTCCTCGACGACGAAGGCACCGGCGACCCGGGCGATGCGCAGCACCTCCGCCCGCCGGTCCTCGGCGAGCACCCCGCCGGTCGGGTTCCGGAACAGCGGCTGGCATACGAACACCCGCGCGCCGGTGGCTTCGAAGGCGGCGGCCAGCAGCTCCGGGCGGACCCCGTCACCGTCAGCCGGAACGGGCACCGGGCGGCAGCCCGAGGAGCGGGCGATGGCCAGCAGGCCGGGGTAGGTCGGGGACTCCACCAGCACCGGCGCGCCGGGCGGCGCGAGCGCCCGCAGGGCGGTGGTGAGGGCGCTCTGCCCGCCCGCGGTGATCAGTACGTCGGCGGCGGTGACCGATCCCCCGATCTCCCGGGCGAACCAGTCGCGGAGCTCGGTCAGCCCCTCCATGGGCGGCCGGGACCAGGCTCCGGGGCGCCGTCCGGCCCGGGCCAGGGCGGCTGCCATGGCCCGCTCCGGCTGTAGCGAGGCGTGCAGGTAGCCGCCGTTGAGCTCGATCACCCCCGGTGGGGGCGCGGCGAGGGAGACCAGGACTCCGGAGGCGTCCACGGAGCGCGGGACGGCCTCGCCGGCGGTCTCCGCGCTCAGCGCGACCTCCTGCCAGGAGGTGTCTCCGGCGGGCCGGTCCGCGGCGGCGCGCGGCTGCGCGCGGAAGGCTCCGGCCCCGGGCCGGGTGACGACCAGGCCCTCGGCGGCGAGCTGGGCGAGGGCCCGGGAGACCGTCACCGGGCTGACCCGGTAGCGCTCCACCAGAGCGCGGCTGGACGGGAGCTTTCCACCTACCGGATAGCGGTTGAGTTCGGACCGGAGGGATTCGGCCAGCTCCGTCACGCTGCTACGCTCATACATGAGAGCTCAGAATAGCGCTATCGGTTCGACCGGAGTAGCAGTTCCCGGGACCCCCCGCCCCCTGCCGACCGCGGCCGGCCCGGCAGGCGGCTCGGCACGGGCCGGCACCGCGTTCGCCGCACTCGGCGTGTTCGCCTTCTCGCTGACCTTCCCCTCCACCGTCTGGGGCCTGCGGAGCTTCGGCCCCTGGTCCCTGGTCTCCCTCCGCACCCTGCTGGCCGCCGTGCTCGCCGCCGGATTCCTGCTGGCACTGCGGGTGCCGCTGCCCGCCCGCGAGCACCGGGCGGGGCTGGTCGTGGTGGCCGGCGGCGTGGTGATCGGCTTCCCGGTGCTCACCACCCTGGCCCTGCAGACCTCCAGCACCTCCCACGCGGCCGTGGTGGTCGGCCTGCTGCCGCTCACCACGGCCGCGTTCGCCGCGCTGCGCACCGGCGCGAGGCCGTCTTGGACCTTCTGGGCGGCCGCGGTCACCGGCGCCGTCGTGGTCCTCGGCTTCACCCTGGCGCAGAGCGGCGGCGCCCCGTCGGCCGGCGACGGATTCCTCTTCGCGGCCCTGCTGGCCTGCGCGGCCGGCTACACCGAGGGCGGACGGCTGGCGAAGGCCATGCCCGGCTGGCAGGTGATCGGCTGGGCGCTGGTGCTCTGCCTGCCCCTGGCCCTCGCGGGGGCCGTGGCCGGGCCGGTCTTCGAACCCGTCCTGCTGACCGGACAGGGGGTGGCCGGCCTGGTCTGGGCGGCCGCCGGGTCCACCTTCCTCGGCCTGTACGTCTGGTACCGGGGGATGGCGCGGATCGGCCCGGCCCGCGCCAGCCAGCTGCAACTGGCGCAGCCGCTGCTCACCCTGGTCTGGTCGGTGGTCCTGCTGGGCGAGCGGCTCTCCCCGGCCGCCCCGATCGCCGCCTGCGCGGTTCTGGTGTGCATCGTGGTCACCCAGCGGGCGGGCTCCGCCAAATGAGCCCTTCGAAGGCTTTCCTCCCCGGGTGGAAACCCACCAAATCGCCGTAAACTGGCGACACCGGATCGGACCGGCACCGAGGGAGGTCAGCATGCGAGCGACCGAGGGCGACCAGTTGGTACAGCACGGCAGGGTCGTGGGCCAGCACGACAAGATCGGCGAGATCACCCAGGTCCTGGGAGAGAACGGCGCGCCCCCCTACCGCGTCCACTTCCCGGACGGCCACGAGGCCATCATGTCCCCCGGGCCGGACTGCGTCGTACGGCACCCGGACGAGCCCCAGCACACCTGACCCCGCCGACTGCACCGGGACGTCAGCGCGGCGGCACCACCGCCCGGTAGTGGTCCGCGACGACCCTGGCCATGGCACCGTTGGGATCCGCGGCCACCTGCTTCGCCGAGAAGTAGCAGTGGCCGCGGACCTCGGTGTGCCGCGCCGCGAGCGTCAGGTGCCGTGACAGCTCCGATGGATCACGCCAGGCGGAGGTGGAGCTGTTCCGGTCGCACCGGTACAGCGCCTCCCCGATGTACAGGTCCACCCCGGTGCCCGCGACCGTCTCCGCCCACCAGGGCACCAGGACGGCGTAGTCGGCGGTGGAGTTCCCGATGTGCCAGTAGCACTGGGGCGCGATGTAGTCGAGCCAGCCCTCGGTGACCCACTTGCGGGTGTCCGCGTACAGGTCGTCGTACGTCGCCAGTCCCCCGGTCCGGGACCCGCGGGGGTCCTGGCTCCGGTTCCGCCAGATCGCGAACGGACTGACCCCGAACCGCACGCCCGGCCGCACCTGCCCGATCCGCGCGGACATCTCCCGGACCAGGGCGTCGGTGTTGTGCCGGCGCCAGGCGGCACGCGAGGTGAAACCGGCGCCGAACTCCTCGTAGGCCGCGTCGTCGTCGAAGTACTCGCCGTCGACCGGGTAGGGGTAGAAGTAGTCGTCGAAGTGCACGGCGTCCAGCGGGTAGCGGGCGACCGCGTCGAGCATGGCCTCCTGCACGAAGGCGCGGACCTCCGGCAGGCCCGGGTTGTAGTAGAGCTTCCCGCCGTACGGCACGGTCCAGTCCGGGTTGGTGCGGGCCGGATGGCCGGCGGCCAGCCGGGACGGGTCGGTGTGCGTGTTGGCCACCCGGTACGGGTTGAACCAGGCGTGCAGCTCCAGCCCGCGGGCGTGCGCCTCGGCGACCGCCGTGCCCAGCGGGTCCCAGCCGGGGTCCCGGCCCTGCACCCCGGTCAGCCACTGCGACCAGGGCTCCCGCGCCCCCGGCCACATCGCGTCGGCGGTCGGCCGCACCTGCAGCACCACCGCGTTCAGCCGCCGCCGTACGGCCGTGTCGAGCAGGGCGATCAGCTCCGCGCGCTGCCGGCTCGCGCTCAGCCCGGTCCGCGAGGGCCAGTCGACGTTGTGCACGGAGGCGATCCACATGCCGCGCAGCTCCGGCCCCGCCCCCGCCCGGGACGGCACCGGACGGCCCTGTGGCGTGCCGTCCGGTGCCGTCCCGTCCGGGTCGCCGCCGCCCGGTGTCGCCCGGGCCGGTCCGGCCGCGGACGCCGCCACCACCCCCGCTGCCGTGACCAGCAGACTCCGGCGGCCGATGTACGTCATGTGACTGCTCCCCTGCGCTGAGTGACAATCCGGTGTGTGCGCCCAGCATGCCCGCCCCGGCCGACCCGGAGCGGCAAGGCCGGGAGTAACGTCGGGGGGCGTGGCGGGCGCCGGAACCATACGGGGGACCCGCCGACCGAGAGCCAGCGAAAGGCACGAAGTGACTGACCTCCCTTCCGACATCACACGCGTCGGCGTAGTGGGCTGCGGCCAGATGGGCGCCGGTATCGCCGAGGTGTGCGCCCGCAGCGGCCTTGAGGTCAGGGTCGCCGAGACCACCGGCGAGGCCCTGGAGATCGGACGCGCCCGTCTGGTCAACTCGCTCGGCAAGGCCGCCGAGCGCGGCAAGATCACGGAGGAGGAGCGGGACTCCACCCTCGCGCGGCTCAGCTTCACCACCGACCTCGGCGAGTTCGCGGACCGCGACCTGGTCATCGAGGCCGTCGTGGAGAACGAGCAGGTGAAGACCGAGATCTTCCAGGTGCTCGACCAGGTGCTGACGCGCCCCGACGCGATCATCGCCTCCAACACCTCCTCCATCCCGCTGGTGAAGCTGGCCGTCGCGACCTCGCGCCCGGACCAGGTCATCGGCATCCACTTCTTCAACCCGGCGCCCGTCCAGAAGCTGGTCGAGCTGATCCCGGCGCTGACCACCGGCGACGAGACGGTCAAGCGGGCCGAGGCCCTGGTGCACGACGTGCTGGGCAAGCACGCCATCCGCGCCCAGGACCGGTCCGGTTTCGTGGTGAACGCGCTCCTCGTGCCGTACCTGCTGTCCGCCATCCGGATGTTCGAGTCGGGCATCGCCAGCCGCGAGGACATCGACAACGGCATGGAGTTCGGCTGCGCCCACCCGATGGGCCCGCTCAAGCTCTCGGACCTGATCGGCCTGGACACCATCGCCTCGATCGCCGATTCGATGTACGCCGAGTACAAGGAGCCGCTGTACGCGGCTCCCCCGCTGCTGCAGCGGATGGTCGACGCGGGCCGCCTCGGCCGGAAGACCGGCTCGGGCTTCTACGCGTACGCCTGACGCAGTCGCGGCCGGCGCGCCGCCCCGGCCCTGCCCGGGGCGGTCCGGCTACGCCAGCCTGAGGTGGTGCAGCAGGAGCAGGCCGGCCGCCATGTTGGCGGCCGGGACCTCACCGCGCGCGATCATCTCCGGCACCAGCGTGAGGGGCACCCACTCGCGGCGCGAGGATTCGAAGGCGTCCTCGGGCGGGCCGGTGTACGTCGCGCCGTCCGCCCAGTAGAGGTGGTGGCGGGCGTCGGTCAGCCCGTTGGCGGGCTCGACGGTCATCAGGTGGTGCAGCGGTCCGGGGCGCCAGCCCGACTCCTCCTCCATCTCCCGGGCGGCGGCGAGGGCTATGTCCTCGCCGTCCTCGACCACACCGGCGGGTAGCTCCCAGCCCCAGCTGTCGGTGATGAACCGGTGCCGCCACAGCAGCAGCACCTCGTTGGCCTCGTTGACGGCCGTGGCGACGGCGACCGGCCGCAGCCGGATGACGAAGTGGTCCAGGTGCCGGCCGTCGGGGAGTTCCACATCGGCGAGGTTCACGTCGAACCAGCGGTTCTTGTACACGGTCTGTTCGCTCAGGTTCGTCCACTGCACGGTTCTGCCACCTTCCGTTCGAGTCGGTGGCAACATGGCAGCAGCCCGGGCACTCACGGCGGAACTCACAGCGGAACGCGCAGCGCCCCGTCGATGAGCCGGGCCGTCTCCGCGGCACCGGCACAGCCACTGGCCAGCAGTTGTTCCCGGACCGTCCGCAGCCGGTCGCGCAGCCGCAGCGACTCCATCCCCTTCGCCGTCTCGGCCATTTCGGCCACCGAGGCCGCCGCCCGGTCGGCCTCCCCCTGACGCAGCTGGATCTCGCAGAGCATCGCCAGCCGGTGCACCCGGCCGCGGTCGTGCGCGGGCGTGCCGACCGCGGCTGCGGCCTGCGCGTGGGCCGCGTCGAGGTCCCCCAGACTGAGCAACGCCTCGGCCACCTGGACGTTGACGAGGCCCGGCTGCACGTACCCGGTCTCCTCCGGTTCGCTGCCCGGACTGATGCGCTCGGCGGCCGCCTCGGCCTGCCGGATACAGGCCAACGCCGCCCGGGTGTCGTCGAGTTGCGCGTACGCCTTGGCCTGCATCGCGTACAGGTCGGCGGCCAGTGCCGGGGTGGTGTGCCGGCCGGCGGCCCGCAGCGCGGCCTCCGCGAAGGCCACCGCCTGCCGGAACTCCCGCAGGTGCAGGGACTGGTTGACGATCAGCGCGATCACATAGGCGCCGAGCCCGCGGTCGCCGCTGGCCTTGGCGAGCCTCAGCGCCTGGTGGAAGTACCGCTGGGCCAGGCCGTGCGCGTCGGAGTCGTACGCGCAGATGCCCGCGACCGCCACCAGCGATCCGGAGGCCCGGTGCAGACTCCGGCCGACGGCGTCGGAGTAACTCCCGCGCAGCATGGGCGCGGTCTCGGAGCCGAGGAAGCGGACGATCCGCGACCGGGTGGCCATACCGCCGGCCCGCCGGTACATCAGCTCGTAGTGCACCCGGGCCGCGCGCAGCACCTCTATGTGCTCGGGACCGACGGCGGTGGGGCCGTCGCGGGACACGTCCGCGTCCTCCGGCGGGTTCTCCCACTCCCATACGGGGATCACGGCGGGGGTGCCGGTGACCGCGGCGGCCGGCAGGTGCGAGCGGATCTGCTCGTCGGTGCGCCACAGGGCGGTGGCCCGGTCCACGAACCCGCTGAGCGGGGTGCCGTGCGGGGCGGCGGTCCACCCCGGAAGCCCGAGCCCGATGTCGTCCAGCCCGACCGGCCGGCGCAGCCGCTGCCCGAGCACCTCGCAGATCAGGTCGGGCACCTGGCCGCGGGGGCGCTGGCCCTTCAACCAGCGGGCCACAGCGGTGTGTTCGTAGCGCAGGGCGAGCCCGCGGGCGCGGCCGGCCTGGTTCACGTACGCGGCGAGTCCGGCGTGGGACATGCCCGCCTCGGCGAGGAGGGCGTCGAGCAGGGCGTTGGACTGCATGGGCCCCTCCAGGGTCGCTCCCAGGCTAATGGGTGCTCGGTTCACACGGGGTGTGAAACCGGTACGCGCATAAATGCGCCGCGCACGCTGCCGCGGTGGGCGGCGGCGCGCTTGACTGGTGGTCTCGCCTCGCAAGAGGCAGCTCGGGCCGTCGGCTCCCCCTCGTACAGTGCGACGGCCCGTACGGCGCCGCCCGTCCTGCCGTCTGCCCGACACTCCACGGCAGGCGGGCGGCGCATCCGAAGGCTCCGCCACAGCCGGTTGGTCGCCGGTGCGCGGCGGAACGGGCCGGACCCCACCCACCCGGGACCGGCCCGCCGCGGCTCCGCCCGCTCCGCGCGGCCTCCCTCGGCCCCGCCGGAGCGGCGGACCGCCCCGCGGGTGCCCGGCGGGTCATGGCACCGGGCGCGGACCGCCCGGCACACCCTGGGGTCCCCTCCGTACACCCCCGGCCGCCTGGCGGCGCAGCACCAGCAGGGCGACGTCGTCGGCGAGCCGCCCTCCCGTGTGCCGCAGCAGCGCGTCGTGCACGCCCGCCACCAGCCGCGCGGGCGGGGCGGCGGCCGCCTCCGCGATGGCTCCGCCGAGCGGGAAGTACCGGCCGTCGCGGTCGCGGGCCTCGACGGCACCGTCGGTGTGCAGGAACAGCCCCTCGCCGTGGCCGAGTTTCCCGCAGTGCTGCGCCGCGAGCTCGTCCGGCAGCGGCCATACGCCGAGGGGCGGCAGCGTCTCGCCGCCCGCCAGCCGATCCGGCTCCGCCGGTTCGTGGTGCGGGCCGGCGCCGTGCTGCTCTGGCCGCGCCGCGGCGCCCGGCTCCGCTCCGTCTCCCTGCGGGGCATTCCCCCACCCCGCCCCTTCCCTGAACCGGGGCTCCGCCCCGGACCCCTCTCGGGGCTCCGCCCCGAAACCGGCGCGGGACTCCGTCCCGGACCCCGCGCCGGGGGCCGCCGGGCGCTGCGCGCCGGCGCGGTCGGCCGACGGCTGGACCGGGACCGCGCAGCGGCCCGAAAGCACCGGGCTCCGGGGCCCAGCCCTGGACGGGGACTGGGGCGGAGCCCCGGACGGGATCCGGGGCTCTCCCTCGGTTTCGGGAAGGGGCGGGGTGGGGTCATCACAGCCTGCGGCGGGCACGCCGGACTCGGCGGAGTCGAACGGCTCGCCGGAGGCGGCCGGCAGGCGGTAGGGCCAGGGGTGGCCGCAGTTCAGGGCGGTCAGGGTGCCGTCCCGGCCGATTTCCAGCAGGAGGACGGTCACGAACTCCTCCGCGAGCGGGGACTCCGCCTCGGAGCCCCCCATCAGCTGCTCCAGCGCGGCCCGGTCGCGGAGGTGGCGGGCCAGGGCCCGTTCCATCCGCCGCAGCACGTCCGCCAGGGACCGCTCGTCGTACGCCGCCTCGCGGAAGGCACCCAGGACCGCCGTCGCGGCGCCGAGAGCCGGGAAACCGTGCCCCCGGACGTCCCCCATGACCACCCGCACCCCGTACGGCGTCAGCAGCGCGTCGTACAGGTCGCCACCCACCTCCGCCCCGTGCAGCGCGGCCAGCGCCAGGCCTCCGACACGCGGCGGCAGCGGCCGCAGCAGGGCCTGCTGCGCGGCGCCGGCGATCTCCCGGCTGCGGCGCAGTTCGCCGAGCAGCCGTTGCCGGATGTGCAGCACGCTGCCGCCCGCCAGCATCAGGAACGCCGCACACGTGGCCAGGCTCGGCACCAGGGCTCCCGGGGAGGACAGCTCCCAGGACACCGCGGCACCGCCCCATGCGAGGACGCACACCCGGCGCACCCGGGGCATCTCCCCGCGCATCGTCATCTCTTTCCGGCCTCCCCTCGGCCGGGAACGATTGTGTCGACCACGTGGTGCGCGGGACACGGGTCACCGGCGTTCTCACCCGAATGAGTGAGAAACCGAAGGTTGAACAGGCAAAGGGCGCGTCCGGTTTCCCGGACGCGCCCCTGATGCCCACGCGGGCCATGCCTGCCTGCGCGGTCGCCGGGCTCACGCCCCGCGCAGCACCGCCCCGGTGCGCTCCGTGGCCAGCGCCACCGCCGCGTCACGGGCGGCCGTGGACTCCTCGGCCGTCAGCGTGCGGTCGGGGGCCCGGAAGCGCAGCGCGTACGCCAGGGACTTCTTGCCCTCACCGATCTGCTCGCCGGTGAAGACGTCGAAGAGGCGCAGCGATTCGAGCAGTTCGCCCGCGCCCTTGCGGAGCGCGGCCTCCACCGTGGCGGCCGGCACCAAGGCGTCGACGACGAGCGCGACGTCCTGGGTGGCCACCGGGAAGGAGGAGATCCGCGGAGCGGTCACCGGCTCGCCGCCGGCCGCCGCGAGACGGTCCAGGTCGATCTCCATGGCGCAGGTCCGGGCCGGCAGGCCCATCGCCTTGACCACCCGCGGGTGCAGCTCACCGGCGTGGCCGATGACCGTCTCCACCCCGTTCAGGGTGACGATCAGCTCGGCGCACCGGCCCGGGTGCCACGGACCGTACTGGCCGCCGCGGATCAGCAGCTCGGTACCGGCCTCGCGGGCCAGCGAGCGGGCGGCCTCGACCGCGTCCGCCCAGGACGACGGGCGGCCCTTGCCCCACCAGCCGGCCTGCTCGCGGGCGCCGGCCAGCACGACCGCGGCGTAGCGCGGCTGCGCGGGCAGGGCCGCGTCGAGGGTGGCGATCTCCTCGTCGGTGGGACGCCGGTCGACGGGCAGCCGGACCGCGAGGCCCGGCTCGGCGCCGGCCCGGAAGACCGAACCGGTCTCGAACAGGGCGAGGTCGTGGCTGCCCCGGCTGTCGTTGCGGCGCAGCGCGCCCAGCAGGCCCGGCAGCAGCGTGGTGCGCAGCGCCGGCTCCTCGTCGGAGAGCGGGTTGACCAGCTTGACCACCTGGCGGGTGGCGTCGTGCGCGGGCAGCTGGAGCTGGTCGAAGACCTGCTCGCCGATGAACGGGTAGCTGAGCGCCTCGACGTAACCGGCCCCGGCCAGCGCGCGGCCGACGCGGCGGTGCAGCACCTGGCGCGGGGTGAGGCCCCGGCCGGAGGGCACCTGCGGCAGCGTGGAGGGCAGGTTGACGTAGCCCTCCAGCCGGATGACCTCCTCGGCGAGGTCGTTGGGCGCGGCGAGGTCCGGGCGCCAGGTCGGGACGGTGACGACGAGCTCGTCCTGACCGTAGACGTCGCAGCCGACCTCCTGGAGGCGGCGGACGACGGTCTCGCGGCCGTAGTCCATGCCCGCGACCCGGTCCGGGTGGTCCGCGCGCATCGCGATGGTGCACGGGGCGGCCGGGGCGGCGACCTCGGTGACGCCGGCCTCGGCGGTGCCGCCGGCCAGCAGCACCAGCAGGTCGACGGTGCGCTGCGCGGCCGCGGCGGCGGCCTGCGGGTCGACACCGCGCTCGAAGCGCTTGGAGGACTCGGAGGACAGCTTCAGCCGGCGCGCGGTCCGGGAGATCGACACCGCGTCGAAGTGCGCGGCCTCGATGACCACCTCGGTGGTGCCGGTGACCACGCCCGTCTCCGGGTCGGTCACGGAGTCGGCGATCTCGCTGTTGGCGCCGCCCATGACACCGGCGAGGCCGATCGGCCCGCCGTTGTCGGTGATCACCAGGTCCTCGGCGTCGAGGGTGCGGACGACCCCGTCGAGGGTGGTGAACTTCTCGCCCTGCTCGGCGCGGCGGACCCCGATGGGGCCGTCGACGCGGGAGCGGTCGTAGGCGTGCAGCGGCTGGCCGAGCTCCAGCATCACGTAGTTGGTGACGTCCACGGCAAGCGAGATCGGGCGCATCCCGGCCTTCTGCAGGCGGCGCTGCAGCCAGATCGGGGAGCGGGCCTCGGGGTCGAGGCCGACGACCGTGCGGGCGGTGAAGCGGTCGCAGCCGGACTGGTCCTCGACCTTGACCGGGTAGCCGTACGAGTTCGGGGCCGGCACGTCGAGCAGTGCCGGGTCGCGCAGCGGCAGCCCGTAGCCGGTGGCCACCTCGCGGGCGATGCCGCGCATGGACATGCAGTAGCCGCGGTCCGGGGTGACGTCGATGTGCAGGACCTCGTCGACGAGCTCCAGCAGCTCGATGGCGTCGGTGCCGGCCTCGTGCTCCGGCGGCAGCACGATGATGCCGTGCGAGCCGTCGTCGGGCATGCCCAGCTCGCCGCCGGAGCAGATCATGCCGTGCGAGGTCCTGCCGTACGTCTTGCGCGAGGCGATCGCGAAGTCGCCGGGCAGGACGGCGCCGGGGAGGACCACGACGACCTTGTCGCCGACCGCGAAGTTGCGGGCGCCGCAGACGATCTCCTGCGGTTCGCCGGTGCCGTTGGCGTCCCCGACGTCGACGGTGCAGAAGCGGATCGGCTTCTTGAAGCCCTCCAGCTCCTCGATGGTGAGCACCTTGCCGACGACCAGGGGGCCCTTGATCCCGCCGAGCTGCTCGACGGTCTCGACCTCCAGGCCGGCGTCGATCAGTTTGGCGGCCACGTCGCGGCCGGTGGTGCCGGCGGGGAGGTCGACGTACTCCCGCAGCCAGGAAAGCGGGACCCGCATCAGATCTCCATCCCGAACGGCCGGGTGAACCGGATGTCACCCTCGACCATGTCTCGCATGTCTTCAACGTTGTGGCGGAACATCAGCATCCGCTCGATGCCGAACCCGAAGGCGAAGCCGCTGTAGACCTCGGGGTCCACGCCGCAGGCCACCAGCACCTTGGGGTTGACCATGCCGCAGCCGCCGAGCTCGATCCAGCCCTCGCTGGAGCAGGTGCGGCAGGGGCGGTCCGGGTTGCCCACCGACTCGCCGCGGCACACGTAGCACTGCATGTCCATCTCGGCGGACGGCTCGGTGAACGGGAAGAAGTGGGGGCGGAGCCGGGTGGTGGTGTCCTCGCCGAAGAGCTCCTTGACCATGTGGTCGATGGTGCCCTTGAGGTCGGCCATGGTGAGGCCCTTGTCCACGGCCAGCAGCTCGACCTGGTGGAACACGGGGGTGTGCGTGGCGTCCAGCTCGTCGGTGCGGTACACGCGGCCGGGGCACACGATGTAGACGGGCGGCTCACGGCGTTCCAGCAGGGCGCGCGCCTGCACCGGGGAGGTGTGGGTGCGCAGCACGACGCCGGACTCGTCGCCCTCGGTGCCCTCGGGGCCCCGGACGAAGAAGGTGTCCTGCATCTGGCGCGCCGGGTGGTCGGGCGTGAAGTTCAGGGCGTCGAAGTTGAACCACTCCGCCTCGACCTCGGGACCCTCGGCCACCTCGTAGCCCATGGACACGAAGACGTCCGCGACGCGGTCCATCAGCGTGGTCAGGGGGTGCCGGGCGCCGGAGGGGACGCGGTCGTACGGCAGCGTGACGTCCACCGCCTCCTCGACCAGCACCCGCTCGTCGCGCTCGGTCTCGAGCTGGGCGAGGCGCTCCGCGTACGCCTTGTTCACGGCGCCGCGGGCCTGGCCGATCCGCTTGCCGGCCTCGGCCTTGGCCTGGGGCGGCAGCGCGCCGATCTCGCGGTTGGCGAGCGCCAGGGGCGAGGTACCGCTGGTGTGGGCGGTCTTCGCGTGCGCCAGTGCGTCGAGGTCGCCGGCGGCCGCGAAGGCGGCGAGCGCCTCGTCCCGCATGCGCTCGATCTCTTCCGGTTTCAGTGCCTCGACCTCGACAGGGTCGTACGACTTGTTCGGTGCCGACATCTCTTCCCGTACTTCCGATGGCTGGCTGGTGGTCCCGTGCGCGACTCAGGGAGTTCGTCACAAGGACACAAAGGTGCCAAAGGACGAGTCTAAAGGCCGCCGGGGGTGAAGGAGCCCGTGGGCCGCCTGGCGAGACCGTCCGCAGTGGCTACTGCGTGAGGTAGGCCGGCGCGCCGACGGGCAGGATAAATCGGAACTCGGCGCCGCCTCCGGGGCCGCGGCCGACCGTGATCGTCCCGCCGTGGGCCTCGACGATGCCCTTGACGATGTACAGGCCCAGCCCGGTGCCGCCGCGCTTGCTGCCCCGCCAGAAGCGGGTGAAGACGCGGCCCATGGACTCCTCGGGGATGCCGGGGCCTTCATCGGTCACGGTGACGGCTGTTCCCTTCTCGTGCGGGCTCACATCGATGGTGACCGTTCCGTCTCCGTGCCGCACCGCATTTTCCAGAAGATTGCCCAGGACCTGATCGACCTTGTCCGGGTCCGCCCACAGATCGGGCAGTGCGCTGCTCACCCGGACGAGGAAGCGGTCGGGGGCCTGGCCGTTCGCCGTGAGGGCCTGGACGTGCCGGCCGACGGCGGTGGCGATGTCCACCGGCTGCCGCCGTACCTCCAGCCGGCCGGAGTCGATGCGGGAGATGTCGAGGAGCTCGGCGATCAGCCGGGTGACCCGGTTGGCGTCGGCGTCGACGGTCTCCAGCATCAGCCGCTTCTGGTCGTCGGTGAACCGCTCCCACTTGGCCAGCAGGGTGGCGGTGAAGCCCTTGACCGAGGTCAGCGGGGAGCGGAGTTCGTGGGCGACGGTGGCGATCAGCTCGGCGTGGCTGCGCTCGGTGCGGCGGCGGGCCTCGGTGCCGCGCAGGGTGACCACCAGCCGGCGCAACGGCCCGGCCGGGCGGGTGCGGACGTACTGGGCGGAGACGAGGACCTCCCGCCCGCCGGGCAGCAGCAGGTTGCGCTCGGGCTGCCGACAGCGGGTCGCGAGACCCCCGTAGGGGTCGGTGAGCGTCCACCAGCGGCGCCCGTCGAGGTCCTCCAGGGGCAGGGCCCGCTCGATCCGCGCGCCGAGGGCCTCGCCGGGGGAAATCGCCGTGATCCGGGCGGCGGCCCGGTTGAAGCAGATGACCCGGCCGGCGTCGTCCGCGACCACCAGCCCGTCGGGCAGCTCGTCCGGGTCCAGCCCGAAACAGTCCTGCGCCGCGGGGGCGACCGCGGCCTGCCGCGGAGAGCTGTTCGTACCGACGGTCATGTCCCCGTACCCCACATCTCCTCGGGAGCGCCGTGGGCCCCCGGGCCGCCACCCTACTAGCTGAGGGTCACGCTGCGGCACCCTCCGGGCGCCCGCTGTGCTCGCGCGGAGGCGTAGAGGCACACGGCCGCGGCCGTGGCGAGGTTCAGGCTCTCCGCCTTGCCGTGGATGGGGACCCGTACGACCGCGTCGGCCAGGGCGCGGGTCTCCTCGGGCAGGCCCCAGGCCTCGTTGCCGAAGACCCAGGCCGAGGGGCCTCCCATGGTGCCGGCGTCGAGTTCGGCGTCGAGGTCGTGCTCCCCCGCGCCGTCGGCGGCCAGGATCCGTACGCCGGCCGCGCGCAGGCCCTCGACGGCCGCTTCCACGGGGACGCCGATGGCGACCGGCAGGTGGAAGAGGGAGCCGACGGAGGCCCGGACGGACTTGGGGTTGTAGAGGTCCACGGAGGCGTCGGTGAGCACCACCGCGTCCGCCCCGGCGGCGTCGGCGCAGCGCAGGACGGTTCCGGCGTTCCCGGGGTCGCGGACGTGGGCGAGTACGGCGACCAGCTTGGGCCGCGCCGCCAGGATGTCCTCGAACGGCGAGTCGAGGAAGTGGCACACGCCGACCAGGCCCTGCGGGGTGACCGTCTGGGAGACCTCGGCGAGCACCTCGTCGGCGGCGAAGTGGACGCGGGCCCCGGCGGCGCGGGCCGCGTCGACGATGTCGGCGTACCGCTCGGCGGCCTCGACGGTGGCGAAGAGCTCGATCAGGGTGGGCCCGGCCTCGCCGCGGTGCTCGACGGCCTCCCGGACGGCCTGCGGACCCTCGGCGATGAAGCGGCGCTCCTTGGTGCGGAAGTTGCGCCGCGCGAGCCGGCGGGCGGCGGCCACCCGGGGGTTGCGCGGGGAGATCAGCTCGGCGGGGGTAGCCATGTCCTGTCGGTTTCTCTCTCGGTGCTGCGGGAGCGCGGGCTCGGATACGCGGGGTGAACGCACCCGGACCCGCAGGCGAGACGCCTGCGGGTCCGGGATCAGCCTGGTGGGGCTACTGCTGCCGTCAGGCGGCAGCGGGCGCCTTCGGGGCGTTGACGTCGGCCGGAAGGGCCTTCTGCGCGACCTCGACCAGCGCGGCGAACGCGTTGATGTCGTTGACGGCCAGCTCGGCGAGGATCTTGCGGTCCACCTCGATGTTGGCGGCCTTCAGACCCTGGATGAGGCGGTTGTACGTCATGCCGTTCTGGCGGGCAGCGGCGTTGATGCGCTGGATCCACAGCTGACGGAAGTCGCCCTTGCGCTTCTTGCGGTCGTTGTAGTTGTAGACCAGCGAGTGGGTGACCTGCTCCTTGGCCTTGCGGTACAGGCGCGAACGCTGACCGCGGTAGCCGGAGGCCGCCTCGAGGATCGCCCGGCGCTTCTTGTGGGCGTTTACTGCCCGCTTGACGCGTGCCACTTGTTAACTCCTTGTAGCGGGGCCGTGGTTGTGTTCACACGGCCCGAAATCGATTGGGTCCCGGTCCAGACGTCTCGCCCCTCCCCCAGCTACCGCTGGGAGGTGCCCCCACGCGGCGGGGAGGGAGGACGTCACTTGCCGAGAAGCTTCTTGATCTTCGCGGCGTCGCCCGGGGCCATCTCGGCGTTGCCGGTGAGGCGACGCGTCAGCTTGGACGACTTGTGCTCGAGCAGGTGGCGCTTGCCGGCGCGCTCACGGAGCACCTTGCCGGAGCCGGTGATCTTGAAGCGCTTCTTGGAACCGCTGTGGGTCTTGTTCTTCGGCATAGCGCCGTTATCTCCTCGTCGGTGCCGCTCCCGCCGGCCCGTTTCCGGACCGGCGCACCGGAGCGTCAGTTGTGTGGGTTGATTCCGGGACGGGCTGCCCCGGTATCAGGCCTCGGCGGACGGCTGGTCTTCGACCTGGCCCTCGACCTGGTCCTCGGCCGCGCCCTCGGCGGGCGCCTCCGCGACCAGGCCCTGACGCTCGGCCTTGCGGGCGGCCTGCGCCTCGCGGGCCTCGGCCATCGCCTCGGTCTTCTTCTTGTGCGGACCCAGGACCATGATCATGTTGCGGCCGTCCTGCTTCGGGTTCGACTCGACGAAACCGAGCTCCTGGACGTCCTCCGCCAGGCGCTGCAGCAGTCGGTAGCCGAGCTCCGGCCGGGACTGCTCGCGACCACGGAACATGATCGTGATCTTGACCTTGTCGCCCTGCTTGAGGAACCGTACGACGTGACCCTTCTTGGTGTCGTAGTCGTGCGGGTCGATCTTCGGCCGGAGCTTCATCTCCTTGATGACCGTGTGCGCCTGGTTCTTGCGCGCCTCACGGGCCTTCATGGCCGACTCGTACTTGAACTTGCCGTAGTCCATGAGCTTGCAGACGGGCGGACGGGCGTTCGCCGCGACCTCGACCAGGTCGAGGTCGTACTCCTGCGCAAGCTCGAGGGCCTTGGCAAGCGGAACAATCCCGACCTGCTCGCCGCTGGGACCGACAAGTCGCACCTCGGGAACGCGAATCCGGTCGTTGATGCGGGGCTCGGCGCTGATGGATCCTCCTAGGTAGCACCACACGGCTGCCTGGCAGACAGTCGTGCACGTCTGTTTGAACGGACCACCGCACCGGAACGCAAAAACGCCCCGGACGGAACACAGGCGGGAGCTCCAAAAACAACCGGAGCACCGCCGCGTAGGCCGCGGGGCGCAGACTCGGGCGGCTTTCCATCGTCCGTACGGAACGATGGATGCCACCTGACCGGATGACCTGCCGCCCCGGAGGGTGGCCAGGTGGGAGATCGGAGCCTCCACTTGTGGGCCGGGGACATACGTCTCCGGCCGGTCGTCACACAAGGTTAGCACCCACGCCCGGGAGAGACCAATCCGCGCCACCGCTTATGGTGAAGGACATGACTGACGCGACCCCCACCGCTCCCGAGGCTTCCGCCGCCCCCGACTACGACGCCATGACCCGCGACATCGCGGACGTGCCCGCCGTCGAGGTGATCACCACGGTGGCGGTCCACCTGCTGAGCGCCGCGGCGGTCAACCTGGGCCTGGACAAGCCGGACTCCGAGCACAAGGACCTCGACGAGGCCCGCAAGCTGATCACCGCGCTGGCCGGGCTGGTGACCGCGAGCGCCACCGAGATCAGCTCCTTCCACGCCGCTCCGCTGCGCGACGGCCTGAAGTCGCTCCAGCTGGCGTTCCGCGAGGCGTCGATCGTCCCGGACGAGCCGGGCCAGGGCCCGGGCGAGAAGTTCACCGGCCCCGTGTACGCCTGACCGCCACACCGCACCCCACCCCGGCGTTCCGGGTGTGACCAGGGGGCATGCGCACCGCGCATGCCCCCTTTCCGCTGCCCGGCCCCGGATCAGCGGGTGAAGAGCGGTTCCCCCGGCGGGGCGGGCGCGTCCGCCGGCAGCAGGGCCATCTCCAGCCCGCGCACCAGCCGCTCCCGCAGCGTCTCGTCGGCGGCCAGGGCCTCCGCCACCCGGCGCGCTCCCGCCGCCGGCTCGGTGCCGGCCGCCAGCACCACCGCGAGGATCCCGTCGGCCGAGGCGCCTCCGGGCAGCAGGTGGGCACGGAGCACCGAGGGCTCCGCGGCCACCGCGGCCCGCACCGCGTCCGTGACGGCCGGGTCTGCCAGCGGGTCCGCGTCCGTACGGCCCTCCGCGAGCGCCCGCAGGGCCGGTCCGGTCAGCTGGTACGCCACCGGGCCCGCGAGGTCCAGCACCACGGTGTCGGCCCGCTCGTGGGCGGCGGCCTTCAGCGCCTGGTGGAGTGGCACCGCGACGGGGCGGGCCGCCGGGTCCCAGCGCGCCAGCGATTCGAGCGAGGTGAAGGCGGGCAGCGCCCGCCGGTTCCCCGCGGTGAGGGTCGGCACCGCCATGTCGCTGGTCTTCTCGCGCTTGAGGCCGGTCTCCGGGTCGGTCTCCACCTCGCCGAGCACGGCCACCACCGGGACGAGCAGCCGCGCACCGCGCAGGGCCGCCAGGACGTCCGGCTCCTTGGCCCGGTCCTCGGCCCAGGCGGCCAGGGCCGCGCTCAGCCGGGGATCGGCGGAGCCGTCGTCGTCGGAGAAACCGGGGTCTGGAATGTTCTTCTGCGCCACAGTTACCCGACCCTATCCGGTGGCCGGGGTGCGCCGGCGCCGGGCGAGCACGGCGGCCGCCACCAACAGCACCAGGCCGGCGCCCGCGGCCACCCCTGCCGTCAGCGCGTTCCGGTGCCCGGCCGGCCGCCGCGGCTCCGGCCCGGAGCCGAAGTACCGGCTCTGGTGGGCCACGGGGGCCGGCAGCACGGGCTCCGGTTTCCACCGCTCGGCCTTCTGCAGGGCGAGGACCGGGTCCACCAGGCCGTCACCGCGGGAGTCGTTCCGGCCGCCGCGCGGGCGGTCCGTGGTGGTGTCCTCCAGCAGGCGCTTCACCTGTGACGGGGAGAGCTTCGGGTACTTGGCCCGGATCAGGGCGACCGCGCCGGACACGTGCGCGGCGGCGGCGCTGGTGCCCCAGCCCGTGTAGTACTTGCGGTCCGGGTCGGCGATCACCACGTCCTGGCCGGGGGCGCTGACCGAGGCGTACCAGTTGCGGGTGGAGAAGTCGGCCCGCTGGCCCTTGCGGTCCACGGCGGTGACGGCGATCACGCCCGGGTAGGCCGCCGGATAGGAGACGGGGTGTCCCTTGCGGCCGCTGTTGCCGGCCGAGGCGACCACGACCACGCCCTTGGCCAGGGCGTACTGGACGGCCTCGTCCTCGGCGGCCTCGTGGTGCGCGGAGGAGCTGTCGTCGCCGAGGGACATGTTGATCACGTCCGCGCCGTGGTCGGCGGCCCAGCGGATGCCCTCCGCGAGGGCTCGGCCCTTCTTCTCGCGGGCCTTGCCCCGGGCCGGGTCGCCTTCCTCGAGGATCACCCGGACCGGGAGGATCTTCGCGGCCGGCGCCACGCCCATCACCCCGTCCCGGCGGTCGGGTCCGTGGCCGTGGCCGGCGATGATCGCGGCCATGGCCGTGCCGTGGTGGGCCCAGGCCTTGTCCCCCGGGGCGGCTCCGAAGCCGACGAGGTCGTTGCCGGGCAGGACGCGGCCGGTGAGGTCGGGGTGGGTGCCGTCGACCCCGGTGTCGAGGAGGGCGACGGTGACCCCCTCGCCCCGGGTGATGCCCCAGGCCTCCTCGGCACGGAGCACGGTCAGCGGCCACTGCCTGTCGCGGACGGCGTCGGCCCGGGCGGGGGTACCTCCCACGGCGACGAGCACCCCGCCGAGCAGCGCGGCCAGACAGGCCCTGGCCCGGAGGGGGGCCGCGGCGTACGGGCGCGGGGCGGCCGGGTGCGGGGCGTAGGGCCGCTCGGCGTACGGGCGCGGGGCGGCCGGGCGCGGGGTCATGAGCGGGTCTCCGGTGAGGCGGGTGCCACCTGTGCGGCGAGCGCCGCTTCGAGGCCGTCCGCGACGGCCTCGGCGGCGTGCCCGAGCCCGGCCAGCGCGACGGCGCTGCGGTCGGCGGGCTTCATCGCGTCCTCGGCGGGCCGGGCCTGGGGGACGTCCCGTTTGTCGGAGAAGGCCGACACCGTGTACACCACCACCGGCGCGTCCGACCGCACGGACACCTTGTACGCGGCCCGCTGGCCACCGCCGATACCGAGTGCGGCGGGCGCGGACAGCTCACCGCGCAGATCGTCCATGGCCTCCGGGCCGGCCGGGGTGAAGACCAGCCCGGCGGACACCAGGGCGCTGCGGGTCGCGTCCGTGTAGGTCGCGCGCAGCACCCGGGTGCAGCCGGTGCGCGCCATCTCCTTCTGCCATTCCTTCGACAGCCCCTCCGCGCACTCCGTGCGGGGGGACACCGCGATCCGGGTCCACGTGCGGTCGGCTCCGCCGGGGCCCGTGCCGGCTCCGTCCAGGACCGGGGGGAAGAGGGTGTCGACCGGGGCCCGGTCCCAGAGGGTGCCCGCCCGCCGGTAGGTCTCCACGGCCGACGGCACCCGGTTCGTCTCCCGGTGGTCCTGCCAGACCAGCCAGCCGGCCCAGCCGAGCAGGCCGAGGCCGAGCGCGCCGCACACCACGGCGGCGACGGTCCGGACTGGGCGGGCCGATCGCACGGAGGCAGTGGCGCCCTCCGGTCCCGGGGCTCCTTCGGATCCGGGGGCTCCCTCGGATCCGGGGACGCCGTCGGATCCGGGGACGCCGTCGGATCCGGCAGGCGTCCCGGCACCGGCGGTACAGCCCGTTCCACTTCCCGGTCCGGACGGTTCGGGTCCGGGGCCGTGGACGGTCCAGGGCGCGGACAGCGCAGAGTGCGGGTCGGTCGTCGTCATACGGCGCTCCGCCCCCTGTTCCGTGCCGCGGCTGCCTGCCCGTACTTTACGGCTCCGGGATCGGGAGCGGGCCGCCGCCTCCGGCCCCTACCCACCGGTAGACCCGTCTGGCAAGCTGCGCCCATGAACTCCCCCGCCTCGGACCGCGCCCGGTACGACCGGGCCACCTCACACCTCGACGCGCCGCTGGCCATCGTGGACCTGAACGCTTTCGACGCCAACGCGGACGACGTCGTCCGGCGGGCCGCCGGCAAGCCGGTACGGGTCGCCAGCAAGTCCGTCCGGTGCCGGGCCCTGCTGGAGCGGGTGCTGGCCCGCCCGGGCTTCGCCGGGATCATGTCGTACACCCTGGCCGAGTCGGTGTGGCTGGCCCGGTCGGGGTTCGAGGACGTACTGCTGGCGTATCCGTCGGCGGACCGCGCGGGCTTCGCCGAGCTGGCCTCCGACCCCAAGCTCGCCGGTTCCGTCACCGTGATGGTCGACGACCCGGCGCAGCTGGAGCTGATCGACCGGGCGCGGGAGGGCGGCCGCGAGGAGATCCGGGTCTGCCTGGAACTGGACACGGCGCTGCGGCTGTTCGGCGGCCGGGTGCGGGTCGGCGCCCGGCGGTCCCCGCTGCGCGAGCCCGGCGAGCTGGCGGAACTGGCCCGGGCGGTGCACCGGCGGCCCGGGTTCCGGGTGGTGGGGCTGATGGCGTACGAGGGCCATGTCGCGGGCGTCGGGGACGCCGTGGCGGGGCGGCCGCTGCGGTCGCGGGCGATCCGGCTGATGCAGGCCGCTGCGCGCCGGGAGCTGGCGGCCCGCCGGGCCGAGGTGGTGCGGGCGGTCCGGGAGGCGGTGCCGGACCTGGAGTTCGTCAACGGCGGCGGCACCGGCAGCGTGCAGCACACGGCGGCGGAGGAGGCGGTGACCGAGATCGCCGCGGGATCGGGGCTGTACCAGCCTCGGCTGTTCGACAACTACACCTCCTTCTCGGGACGGCCGGCCGCGCTGTTCGCGCTGCCGGTGGTCCGGCGGCCGGGGGTGGGGGTGGTGACCGTGCTGGGCGGCGGCTATCCGGCCTCGGGCGCGGCGGGCGCCGACCGGCTGCCGGAGCCGTACCTCCCGCGGGGGCTGCGGTACGACGCGCAGGAGGGGGCCGGTGAGGTGCAGACCCCGCTGCTCGGTGCCCCGGCCGACGACCTGCTGATCGGCGACCGGGTGTGGTTCCGGCACGCGAAGGCCGGGGAGCTCTGCGAGCGGTTCGACCGGCTGCACCTGGTGGAGGGGGACGTGGTGACGGCCTCGGTCCCGACGTACCGGGGCGAAGGCCGCACGTTCCTCTAGCGTCCCGGGCCGTGGGTCGGATCGGATCGAGTCAGGCCAGGTCCGCACCGGTCCGCTCCGGTCCGGTACGGGTCGCAGCCGGGGTACCGGTCGATGAGCTGCTGGAGACGGCCCTCGTCGGCGCCGTACCAGCCGCCGGCCGGCTGCGGGGCGGCGCAGCGGGCGGGGGCGGAGGGCGCCGCCTGCGCAGCGGGGGCGGAGGGAGCCGCCTGCGCAGCGGGGGCTGAGGGAGCCGCCTGCGCAGCGGAGGCGGAGGCGGAAGCGGCGAGGGTGCCGGCGGCGAGGGACGCGGCGGCGCCGACGGCCTGCAGCTGCCGGAGGGTCTGGGAACGGGTCACTGAGCGGGGGTCTCCTGTCGTCACCGAGGCCGCACGGCCTCGAGATCGTCAAGGACGGTAGACACGACAGCCGGGCGTCGAAGGGACGCCCGGCTGTCGGGGTGCCGGAGTGTCGGGTGAACGCTCCGGGTCTACGGCCCGCCCCCGGCGGAGCCGGCTACAGCGGGGTGACGTACGCCCCCGAGATGCCGCCGTCGACCAGGAAGTCGGTGGCGTTGATGAAGGAGGAGTCGTCGCTGGCGAGGAAGGCCACGGCGGCGGCGATCTCCTCGGCCTCGGCGAACCGGCCGACGGGGATGTGGACCAGGCGCCGCGCCGCACGCTCGGGGTCCTTGGCGAACAGCTCCTGCAGGAGCGGGGTGTTCACCGGCCCCGGGCACAGCGCGTTGACGCGGATGCCCTCGCGGGCGAACTGCACCCCGAGTTCGCGGGACATGGCGAGCACGCCGCCCTTGGAGGCGGTGTAGGAGATCTGGGAGGTGGCGGCTCCCATGATCGCCACGAAGGAGGCGGTGTTGATGATGGAGCCGCGGCCCTGGCGCTGCATGTAGGGCAGGGCGGCCTTGCAGCAGAGGTAGACGGAGGTGAGGTTGACGTCCTGGACGCGCTTCCAGGCCTCCAGTCCGGTGGTGAGGATGGAGTCGTCGTCGGGGGGCGAGATGCCGGCGTTGTTGAAGGCGATGTCGACCGAGCCGTAGGTCTCGAAGGCCGTGCGGAACAGGGCCTCGACCTCCTCGGGGTCGGTGACGTCGACCTTCACGAAGGTGCCGCCGACCTCCTCGGCGGCCGCCTTGCCGGCCTTCTCGTCTACGTCGCCGCAGACGACGTTGGCGCCTTCGGAGGCGAGCCGGCGGGCGGTGGCGAGGCCGATGCCGCTGCCGGCTCCGGTGATGACCGCGGTACGGCCGACCAGTCGGCGGCAGACGGTCTCCTCGTGCCGGTCCTGCGGGGAGTGCTGTGCGTGGGACATGTGGTCAGTCCTCCGTGCTGATGAAGACGTTCTTGGTCTCGGTGAAGGCGGTGAGGGCGTCGGGGCCGAGCTCGCGGCCGAGTCCCGACTGCTTGTAGCCCCCGAAGGGCGTCCAGTAGCGGACGCTGCTGTGGGAGTTGACGGAGAGGTTTCCGGCGGCGACGGCCCGGGAGACGCGGACGGCCCGGCCGACGTCGCGGGTCCAGATGGAGCCGGAGAGGCCGTACTCGGTGGCGTTTGCCAGGCGTACGGCATCCGCCTCGTCCTCGAAGGGCAGGACGACCGCGACGGGGCCGAAGACCTCCTCGGCGGCGACCGGCGCGGCGGGGTCGGCACCGGTGACCACGGTCGGCGGGTACCAGAATCCGGGGCCCTCGGGGGCGGTGCCGCGGATCAGGGTGAGGTCCTCGGTGACGTAGGACCGTACGCGGTCCAGCTGGGCGGCCGAGATGAGCGGGCCCATCTGGGTCTTCGGGTCAAGCGGGTCACCGACGACGACGGATTCGATGCCGGGGGCGAGGAGTTCCAGGAAGCGGTCGTAGGCGGACCGCTGGACCAGGATCCGGGTGCGGGCGCAGCAGTCCTGGCCGGTGTTGTCGAGGAAGGCCATGGGTGCCGCGGCTGCCGCGCGCTCCAGGTCGGCGTCGGCGAAGACGATGTTGGGGCTCTTGCCGCCGAGTTCGAGGGTGACGCGCTTCACCCGGTCCGCGCACTTGGCCATGATCCGCTTGCCGACGCGGGTGGAGCCGGTGAAGACGATCTTGGCCACGCCGGGGTGTTCCACGAGCGCGTCGCCGGCCACCGGGCCCTCGCCGGGCAGCACCTGGAAGAGGTGCTCGGGGATCCCGGCTTCGAGGGCGAGTTCGGCGAGGCGGAGCGCGGTGAGGGGGGTGGTCTCGGCGGGCTTGAGGAGGACGGCGTTGCCGGCCGCGAGGGCCGGGGCCAGGGCCCAGGCGGCGATCGGCATGGGGAAGTTCCAGGGGGCGATCACGCCGATGACGCCGAGCGGTTCGAGGAAGGTGACGTCGAGGCCGCCGGGGACGGGGATCTGCCGGCCGGAGAGCCGTTCGACCCCGCCGGCCGCGAAGTCGAGCAGGTCGCGGACGTTGCCGGCTTCCCAGCGGGCGTTGCCCAGGGTGTGGCCGGCCTCGCGGACCTCCAGGAGGGCGAGTTCCTCGATGTGGTCCTCGACCACGGAGGCGAAGCGGCGCAGCAGCCGGGCGCGGTCGGCGGGGGCCGCGGCGGCCCAGGCGCGCTGCGCGGCGGCGGCCCGGGTGACGGCGGTGTCGACCTCGTCCCGTGTGGCGGCCGGGACGAGGGCGACGATTTCTTCGGTGGCCGGATTGATCACTTCCAGCGCGTCGGACACGGGGGGCCTCACAGACGTTCGAAGGAGCGGCGCAGTTCCCAGTCGGTCACCGCGGAGTCGTAGGCGTCGAGTTCGACGCGGGCCATGTTGAGGTAGTGGGCCACCACGTCGGGCCCGAAGGCGGCCTTGGCGATCTCGCTGTTCTCCCAGAGTTCGGCGGCTTCGCGCAGGGTGGTGGGGACGTGCGCGTAGTCGCCGGTGTAGGCGTTGCCGGTGCAGGGGGCGGGCAGTTCGAGGCGGTTCTCGATGCCGTAGAGACCGGCAGCGACCAGTCCGGCGACGGCGAGGTGGGGATTGACGTCGCCGCCGGGGAGGCGGTTCTCGAAGCGGGTGGAGCGGCCGTGGCCGACCACTCGGAGGGCGCAGGTCCGGTTGTCCGAGCCCCAGGCGACGGCGGTCGGGGCGAAGGAACCGGGGCGGAACCTCTTGTACGAGTTGATGTTCGGGGCGTAGAGGAGGGAGAAGTCGCGCAGCGCGGCGAGCTGGCCGGCCAGGAACTGGCGCATGACCTCGGACATGCCGTGCGGGTCGCGCGTGCCGTCCGGGTCGCGCGTGCCGTCCGGATCGCGCGTGCCGTCCGGGCCGTCGTCGGCCATCACGTTGCGCCCGTCGGCGTCGGTGAGGGAGAGGTGGATGTGGCAGGAGTTGCCTTCGCGCTGGTCGAACTTGGCCATGAAGGTGAGGGAGACGCCTTCCTGGGCAGCGATCTCCTTGGCCCCTGTCTTGTAGATCGCGTGCTGGTCGCAGGTGACCAGGGCCTCGTCGTAGCGGAACACGATCTCGTGCTGGCCGAGGTTGCACTCGCCCTTGGCGGACTCGACGGTGAGGCCGGCGCCCCGCATCTCGTTGCGGATCCGGCGGAGCAGGGGCTCGATGCGGCCGGTGCCCAGGACGGAGTAGTCGATGTTGTACTGGTTGGCCGGGGTCAGGCCGCGGTAGCCGTTGTTCCAGGCCTGTTCGTAGGTGTCCTTGAAGACCATGAACTCCAGCTCGGTGCCGACCTGGGCGGTGTAGCCGTGCGCGGCGAGGCGGTCGAGCTGGTGGCGGAGGATCTGGCGGGGGGCGGCGACGACGGGGGTGCCGTCGTTCCAGGCGAGGTCGGCGATGACCATCGCGGTGCCCTCGTTCCAGGGGACCCGGCGGAGGGTGGAGAGGTCGGGGTGCATGGCGAAGTCGCCGTAGCCACGGTCCCAGGAGGACATGTCGTAGCCGTCGACGGTGTTCATGTCGGTGTCGACGGCGAGGAGGTAGTTGCAGCCCTCGGTGCCGTGGGCCATGACCTCGTCGAGGAAGAACTGAGCGGCGAACCGCTTGCCCTGGAGCCGTCCCTGCATGTCGGGGAAGGCCAGGACGACTGTGTCGATCTCACCGCTCGCGACGAGGGAGCGGAGCTCCTCGGGCGCGAGCGGCGGCTTGCGGTCTACCACGGGATTCTCTCCTTCGGGTGAGCCGAGTGGGCCTAAGGTATTGAACAGAACCATTGCTTGGGAAGAGGAGACGCCGATATGGCGAACATCGCGGGTGAGGAAGGCGCGGCCGGGGGGCTGGATCCCGTGCTGCGCCCCGTGCTGCGCCAGGTCCGGGCCGGCAACGGTTTCGAGGAGGCGCTGGAACAGATCCTGCAGGTGGTGCGACTGGGTCTGGTGCCGGCCGGCGAACGGTTGCCACCGGAACGCGAGTTGGCCGAGCGGATGGGGATCAGCCGGGTCACGCTGCGGGAGGTGCTGAAGGTACTCCAGGAGCAGGGCCTGGTGGAGGCGCGGCGCGGCCGGTACGGCGGAACGTTTGTGCGTGCCCGTCCCGACACCCCGGCCGGCGGCGCCGAGGAGGAGCTGCGGCGCCGGGTCGCCGGCGTGGACCTCGAGGACGTGCTGCGCTTCCGCGAGGTGCTGGAGGTGGGCGCGGCCGGGCTGTGCGCCGCCCAGGGGCTGACCGGGGCGGAGACCGCCCGGCTGACGGAGGCCCTGGCCGCCACGCACGACGCACAGCTGGCCGAGTACCGCCGTCAGGACACCCTCTTCCACCTGACGCTGTGCGAGCTGGCCGGCTCGGCCACCCTGACGGCGCAGTACGCGGCCGTCCGGGCCACCGTCAACGACCTGCTGGACTGCATCCCCCTGCTGGTGCGCAACCTCGAGCACTCGCAGCGGCAGCACACCGCGCTGGTGGAGGCGGTGCTGGAACGGGACCCGGACGCGGCCCGGGAGGTGATGCGGGAGCACTGCTGCGGGACGGCCGCGCTGCTGCGGGGGTTCCTCGGGCCGCGCTTCTTGTAACCGCGGTTTAACGCATGGGTCTTGCGCGCTCCCCCTCCTTGACGCAAAGGTACGCTGCAAAACCATTGCCGAGCCCCCCTCACGGCAGGAGCGCACATGGCCGACGACATCGCACCCGCGCCATCCGCAAGACCGACCGACGGATCCCCCGCGTCCTCTCCCGAGGACGCCTACCTGGAGCGCCGTACCCTGCGCCGCGGCAGCGCCGGCTGGCTGCTGCTGACCGGCCTCGGGGTCGCCTACGTGGTGTCCGGAGACTTCTCCGGCTGGAACATCGGCCTCGCCGAAGGCGGCTTCGGCGGCCTGGCGATCGCCACCGTGCTCATGGGCGCCATGTACGCCTGTCTCGTCTTCTCGCTCGCCGAGTTGTCCGCGATCCTGCCCACGGCGGGCGGGGGCTACGGATTCGCCCGCCGGGCGCTGGGCCCCTGGGGCGGCTTCCTGACCGGCACCGCCATCCTCATCGAGTACGTCCTCGCCCCGGCGGCGATCGTCATCTTCATCGGCGACTACGTCGAGTCCCTCGGCCTGTTCGGGCTGACCTCGAGCTGGCCGGTCTACCTCGGCTGTTTCGTGCTGTTCATCGGGGTGCACCTGTGGGGCGTCGGCGAGGCCCTGCGCTTCTCCCTCGTCGTCACCGCCATCGCCGTCGCCGCGCTGCTGGTCTTCGCGGCCGGTGCGCTCACCGACTTCAGCGTCGCCCGGCTGGACGACATCCCCGTGGACCCGGCCGCGGCCGGGTCCTCCTCCTGGCTCCCCTTCGGCGTGCTGGGCATCTGGGCGGCGTTCCCGTTCGGCATGTGGTTCTTCCTCGGCGTCGAGGGGGTCCCGCTGGCCGCGGAGGAGGCCAAGGACCCGGTGCGGTCCATGCCGCGGGCCCTCGCCCTGTCCATGGGCATCCTCGCCGTGCTCGCGCTGATCACCTTCTTCGCGGCCACCGGAGCGCAGGGCGCCGACGCCGTCAAGGCGGCCGGCAACCCGCTGGTCGTGGCCCTGGAGGGGGACGGCGGCCACACCGCGCTGAGCCGTTTCGTCAACTACGCGGGCCTGGCCGGGCTGGTCGCCTCCTTCTTCTCCCTCATCTACGCCGGCTCCCGGCAGCTGTTCGCCCTCTCCCGGGCCGGCTACCTGCCGCGCGCCCTGTCCCTGACCTCCCGGCGCAAGGCCCCGTACCTGGGGCTGCTCATCCCGGGCGCGCTCGGCTTCGCGCTGGCCGCCGGCACCGGGAACGGGGCGCGGATGCTGAACATCGCGGTGTTCGGCGCCACCATCTCGTACGCCCTGATGGCCCTGTCGCACATCGTGCTGCGCCGGTCCGAGCCGAACCTGGCCCGGCCGTACCGCACACCGGGCGGTGTGGCCACCTCCTCGACGGCCTTGGTGCTCGCCCTGTCGGCCCTGGTCGCCACCTTCCTGGTGGACAAGGACGCGGCATTCATCGCACTGGCCGTGTACGCCGTCGCCCTCGCCTACTTCGCGATCTACAGTCGGCACCACCTGGTGGCCTCGGCTCCCGAGGAGGAGTTCGCGGCGCTGGCGGCGGCCGAGGCGGAACTGAGTCGGGACTGAGCGGGGACTGACGTCTTCTTCCGTGCTGTCTGGTGTCTGCTGTCTGCTGGCCGCTGTCCGCTGTCTGTTGTCTGTTGTCTGCTGTCCGCTGTCTGCTGTCCGCTGTCCGCTGTCTGTTGTCCGCTGTCTGTTGTCCGCTGTCTGTTCTTCACCCTTTGGAGGTACCAGCTGTGCCCAGGCCGCTCATCGGCATCACCACCTACGTGGAGGCGTCCACCCGCTACGGCGTGTGGGACGTTCCCACGGTCCTGACGCCCACCGGGTACCACCGGCTCGTGCAGGCGGCGGGCGGCGCGGCCGTCCTGCTGCCACCGGACAAGCCGGAGGCGGCGGCGGAGGTGCTGAGCCAGGTGGACGGCCTGGTCATCGCGGGGGGACCGGACGTGGACCCGGCGCACTACGGGGCCGCCCGCGACCCCCGCACGGGACCGGCGGCGGCGGAGCGCGACACCTGGGAACTGGCGCTGATCCGGGCGGCGGTGGAGGCGGGTACCCCACTGCTCGGCATCTGCCGGGGCATGCAGGCGCTGAACGTGGCCCTGGGCGGCACCCTGATCCAGCACATCGACGGGCACTCGGCGGGCCACGGCGTCATCACCTGGCACCCCGTCACCCCGGTGGCCGGCACCCGGTACGCCTCCCTGGTCCCGGAGGTGTCCGACGTACCGACGTACCACCATCAGGCGGTGGACCGGCTGGGCGAGGGCCTGGTGGTGTCGGCGCACGCGCTGGACGGCACGGTCGAGGCGATCGAACTGCCCGGCAAGCCCTGGGCGGTGGGCGTCCAGTGGCATCCCGAGCGGGGTACGGACACCCGGGTGATGGCGGGGCTTGTCGAGGCCGCCAGCCTCGTTCCGGCGAGGGTGGGTTAGGGGGTACGGGGGTACGGGAGTACAGGGGTACGGCGCTCCGGTTTGCTGGGCGGGGCCGGGGCTTGCCGAGGCTCCGCCTGGACGGGAGCGAGGGGTGCCCGGGGGCTGCCCGTCAGTCCCAGTGTCATTACGTGCCGGCCGCCGGCGTCAAGGGCGCTCCCGTTGGTCGCGTCGGCAAGCCGATGGCCCTTCGGGCCACCCTTGACACCGACGACCGTCACGCAACGACAAGGACTGTCGGGCCGCCCCCGGGGGATGGCATGGAGGGACCGAAGGCCGCTTGGGTTCGGCGTTGGCGGCACGGGCAGCGGCTGTCGCTCGGTCGGCCGCCCTTCGGGCGGGCGCGGTGGTGAAGTGGATCAGATGTATGTAATCCAGGGCGGTCCGGGCGCACCAGATCGCTACGCGCTCCTGTTTGTCGGCGGATGCGGGCCGCCGGGGGGCGAGCATAGACCGCCCACGATCGCTACGCGCTGCGGTCGGACGGCGGGTGCGGGCTGCCGGATGTGGAGTGCGCGGGGTCAGGCTTCGCGGCGGGTCAGGGAGAGGAGGTCGCGGGCCGGGCCTGCGGGGCGGGTGCCTGACGGCCAGACCGCGCGGAGGGAGCGGTGGAGGAGTGCGTCGGCCACCGGGACCTCCACCAGGCGGCGTGAGGCGAGTTCGTCGGTCAGTGAGAGCTCGGACAGGACGCAGGGGCCGGCGCCGCTGATCGCTGCTGCTTTTACCGCCGTCGTGGAGGCGAGTTCCAGCAGCGGCGCGGACAGGCCGCCCGCCGGGGCCAGGGCCGCGTCCAGGACCTGCCGGGTCCCCGATCCGAATTCCCGCAGGATCAGGGGGGTCCCGGCCAGTTCCGTCGCAGGTACGGGTGCCGGGCGGCGGGCCCACGGGTGTTGCGGGGCCACTGCCACCACCAGCCGGTCGTGGGCTATCACCGCTGAGGACAGGCCGTCCGGGACGGTCAGGCCTTCCACGAAGCCCAGGTCGGCCTCGTGGGCCAGTACCTGCTCGGCCACCGCCGCCGAGTTCCCTGCCCGGAGCGAGACCGCCGTGTCCGGGCGGGCCGCGCGGAGTGCGATCAGCCAGCCGGGCAGCAGGTACTCGGCGATGGTCATGCTGGCGGCCACCCTCAGCCGGGAGTCCCGGCGTGCCCGGAGCGCCTGTGCGCCCGCGTCGAAAGCCTCGGCCGCCTCGACGACCCGCCGCGCCCAGTCCGTGACGAGGGCGCCCTCCGCCGTGAGGGTGGAGCCGCGCGGGGAGCGGTCCACCAGGGCCACCCCCAGCCGGGCCTCCATCGCCCGGATGCGGCTGCTCGCGGCGGGCTGGGTGATGCCCAGCTCTCGGGCCGCCCCGCCGAGGCTGCCCACCCGGGCCACGGCGAGCAGCAGCTCCAGCGCGCCGAGGTCGGGCACCCGGTGGGCCAGCGGAACGGGATGTGTCATAAATACAGCTTATGACCTCATAGGGCGGTGATCTCTGCCGGAGGGCCTCCCGCGACGGGACGCTGGACCCATGGCCACCCTCGCGCAACCGCGCTCGCATTCGCGCCACACCCGGCGCCCGCTCGTTCTCCGTCACCTCGGCCCGAACTGGTACGCCCCGGTGATGGGCACTGCCATCGTCGCGAGTGCGGGAGCGGTCCTCCCGTTGCGGATACCGGGGCAGCTCGTGGTCTGCCAGGTGGTCTGGGGGCTGTCGGCGCTCGCCCTCACGGCGGTGCTCACCGCCCGGGCGGGGCACTGGCTGCACCATCGCGACCAGGCGCGCGCGCATCTGATGGATCCGGCCGTCGCCCCCTTCTACGGGTGCCTGTCGATGGCCCTGCTGGCCGTGGGAGGCGGCACCATGGTCGTGGGCAAGGGCGTCATCGGGGAGCCTGCGGCGGTGGCCGTCGATGTGGTGCTGTTCACCGTCGGCACCGCGATCGGGCTGGTCATGGCCGTGGTGGTGCCCTATCTGATGGTCGTGCGGCACAAGGTGGAGCCTTCCTCGGCCACGCCCGTGTGGCTGCTCCCGCTGGTGGCGCCCATGGTGTCCGCCGCGCTGGGCCCGCTGCTGATCCCGCACCTGCCGGCCGGGCAGGCCCGGGAGACCCTGCTGCTGGCCTGCTACGCCATGTTCGGCGTCAGCCTGCTGGCCACGCTGCTGGTGCTCCCGCTGGTCTTCGGCCGACTGGTCGTGGGCGGCCCCCTGCCGCTCGCCCTCACCCCGACGCTGTTCCTGGTGCTCGGCCCCCTCGGCCAGTCCACCACCGCCGTGAACCAGCTCGCCGACCAGGCCCAGCAGGCGATCGGCGCCCCGTACGCCGGTGCGCTCGGCGCCTTCGCGGTGGTCTACGGCGTCCCGGTGATGGGCTTCGCGATGCTGTGGCTGGCCCTGGCCACCGCCATGCTGGTGCGGGCGGCCCGTGACGGGATGGGCTTCGCCATGACCTGGTGGGCGCTCACCTTCCCGGTCGGCACCTGCGTCACCGGCGCCGCCGGCCTGGCCCGGCACACCGGCCTGGCCGCCTTCTCCTGGCTCGCCGTGCTGCTCTTCGCCGCCCTGGTCACCGCCTGGCTGGCCGCCGCCGCGCACACCCTCCGCGGTCTGGCCACCGGCACCCTTCTCAGGCGACCTTGAGGTCGTAGGTGATCGAGAGTTCGTACGAGCCCGAGGAGCCCTCGATGACCAGGCGGTGCGGCCCCTGCGGAAGTCCGTCCAGCTGGACCCAGAGGCCGCAGCCGTTCGTGCGGAACGATCCGGCCTCCTGGGTGACGGGGTTCCCGCCGATGCTGTCCACCGTGATCGCGACCGCGTCGTGGCGCTCGACCCGCAGCGGCTTTCCGTCCAGGACCGCCGAGCCCTTGGCCGCCCTCATGAAGGAGGTGCAGTCGGGTTCGTCCACGCTGGCGGTGTTGACCACGGGGAAGGCGATCGGGCGCCCGGCGGGCACCGAGCAGTCACGCCGACTGCGTCCTCCGAAGTTGCCGGCCAGGAACCAGACGTCGGCGGGCTGCTTCTCGGCACAGAAGGTTCCGTCGGGGTCCTTCACCGGGTTGGAGAGGCTGGGGCTGGAGGCCGCCCACGTCCACCACCTGCCCTGCAGCTCGCCCGGGCCGAGCCTGCGTCCGGTGGCAGGCGGCGGACCGTTCCGGGCCGGGGACGCGCCCGGGGTCGCGGCGGCGGGACCGCCGTCCCCGGACGGGGAGCAGGCGCCGGCCAGCATCATCGCCCCCGCCAGCAGGGACGTCATCCTCCAGGCATGTCGTGCGCGCATCCGCGCAGGATAACGACGGCCTTCAGCGGGCGGCGCGCAGGGCCTCGCCCAGCACCCGGGGGGCCTCCACCAGGGAGGGGCCGTACCAGGTCAGGTGGCGGCCGCTCACCAGGGCCGCGGGCAGGCCGGGGAACGCCTCGGGGCCGTCCTGCCGGGTGAAGCGGTACGGCTCGTCGGGGAGGACCACCAGGTCGCAGCCCGCCGCGAGCCCCTCGGCCGGGATCCTCGGGTACCGCTCGGCGTGGCCGGCGTGGACGTTGTGGACGCCGAGGCGGGCGAGCAGGTCCCCGGCGAAGGTGTCCCGGCCCAGCACCATCCAGGGCCGCCGCCACACCGGTACCACGGCCCGCCGGTCGACCGCCGGCGCGAGGCCCGCCCAGGCCTCCTCGGCGGCGTCGAGCCAGCCGGGGCGGGGCAGGCCCAGCTCCCGCACCAGCAGCCGGTCCAGCTCGCGGAAGGCCCCGTCCAGGTCGCGGACCTCGGTCACCAGCACCCGCAGGCCGGCCGCGCGCAGCGCGGCCAGGTCGGGGGCCCGGTTCTCCTCCTCGTTGGCGATCACCAGGTCGGGCCGGAGCCCGACGACGGCGGCCAGGTCCGGGTTCTTCGTCCCCCCGAGCCGGTGGGCCTCCAGGCCGGGCGGATGCGTGCACCAGTCCGTGACGCCGACCAGCACGCCGGGTGCGCTGACCGCCACCGCCTCGGTCAGCGAGGGCACCAGCGAGACGACCCTCACCGCTTCAGTGCTCCGGCGAGGGCGGCTCGGAAACGGCCTGGATGTGCTCGCCCACCGCGACGACCAGGATGCGGGTGTCCTCGGTGACGGCCCTCCAGCGGTGCCGTACGCCGCCCGACAGGAACAGCGCGTCGCCGGCCTCCAGCCGGTAGGCCCGGCCTTCCGCCTCGACCTGGCAGGCGCCCGCGACCACGTACATCAGCTCGTCGTTGCGGTGCTGGTACTCACGGCCGGCGTCCTGGTCCCCGGTGAATTCCAGGGCGTGCAGCTGGTGGTGGCCGCGCACGAGCGCCCGCACCCCGGCGGCCGGCTCGATGCCGCCGGCGTCGGCGGCGCGCACCAGGTCCACGGTGCGCGCGGTGTCCGAGGCAGCCAGGAGTTCCACGGCCGTGGTCTCCAGTGCGTCCGCGACCCGCTCCAGCGAGCGCATGCTCGGCCGCGCCCGCTCGTTCTCTATCTGGCTCAGGAAGGGCACCGAGAGACCGCTGCGCCCGGAGACCGCGGCGAGGGTGAGCTTCAGCGCGCGTCGCCGCTTCCGCACGGCCACACCCACTCGAAGCGTCTCCTTGGCGTCCTTTTCCTTTTCCCTGTCGTCCATGGCGGGGCTGCCCTCCCCTTGTCCTCCGCACATCGGTGTGCTGTAAGCACCTTACGCAGCATCGGGCCCCGGTTTCGCGCGCACGAGTCGACCGCCCGCCCCTCCGGCCCGATTCCGCCACCTTCGGTTACGGCATCATCACCCCCATGAACCGTCGCCTGATGCTCCTCGACACCGCTTCCCTCTACTTCCGCGCGTACTTCGGAGTGCCGGAGTCCGTGAAGGCCCCGGACGGCACGCCCGTCAACGCCGTCCGCGGACTGCTCGACATGATCGCCCGGCTGGTCTCCGACCACCGCCCGGACGACCTGGTGGCCTGCATGGACGCGGACTGGCGGCCGCACTGGCGGGTCGAGCTGATCCCCTCGTACAAGGCGCACCGGGTGGCCGAGGAGACCGAGACGGGTCCGGACGCGGAGGAGATCCCCGACACCCTGGCCCCGCAGGTGCCCGTCATCGAGGCCGCGCTGGACGCCTTCGGCATCGCCCGGGTCGGCGTGCCCGGCTACGAGGCCGACGACATCATCGGCACCCTCACCGCCCGTGCCACCGGTCCGGTCGACATCGTCACCGGCGACCGCGACCTCTACCAGCTGGTGGACGACGCGCGCGGGCGGCGGGTGCTGTACCCGGTGAAGGGGGTGGGCACCCTCCAGCTGACCGACGAGGCCGTCCTGCGCGAGAAGTACGGGGTGGACGGGCCCGGTTACGCCGATCTCGCCCTGCTGCGCGGTGACCCGAGCGACGGCCTGCCCGGTGTTCCCGGCATCGGCGAGAAGACCGCGGCGAAGCTGCTGGCCACGTACGGGGACCTGGCGGGGATCATGGCTGCGGTCGAGGACCCGGCGTCCGGGCTGACTCCGACCCAGCGCAGGCGGCTGGACGAGGCGCGTCCGTACCTCGCGGTCGCCCCCAAGGTGGTCCGCGTGGCCACGGACGTCCCGCTGCCGTCGTTCGACCCGTCGCTCCCGGCCACTCCGGCGCATCCGGACGAGGTGGACGCGTTGGCCCACCGGTGGGGTCTTGGCGGGGCGGTCAGCCGTCTCAGCGCGTCGCTCCTCCGCTGAGGTGCTAAGTTAACTTAGGCAATCCTAAGTATTCGGGTGAGTCAGGAGAGACAGCCGTGGCATCACGTCCCGTCGGCACCGCAGTCGTCGTCCGCACCGAGCGGCTCACCCCGCACATGGTGCGGGTGGTTCTCGGCGGGGAAGGGCTGGCCGGGTTCGGTGCGGGCGAGTACACGGACCACTACGTCAAACTCCTGTTCGCCCCGGAGGGTGTCCGGTACGCCGAGCCCTGGGACCTGGAGCAGATCCGCGGCAGCCACCCCCGCGAGGAGTGGCCCCGCCAGCGCGCGTACACCGTGCGCTCCTGGGACCCCGAGCGGCTGCACCTGACGATCGACTTCGTACTGCACGGCGACGAGGGCCTCGCCGGTCCCTGGGCCGCCCGGGTCCAGCCCGGCGAGAGCGTCCACTTCGTCGGCCCGGGCGGCGCCTACGCCCCCGCCCCCGCGGCCGGCTGGCACCTGATGGCCGGCGACGAGAGCGCCCTCCCGGCCATCGCCGCCTCCCTGGAGCGGCTCCCGCGCGGCGCCAGGGTGCACGCCTTCGTCGAGGTGGCGGGCCCGGCCGACGAGCAGCAGATCTCCACTCCGGACGGGGTCACCCCGATCTGGCTGCACCGCGGCGACCGGCCGGTCGGCGAGGCCCTGCTCGAAGCCGTCACCTCCCTGGACTTCCCGTCCACCGACGTGCAGGCGTTCGTCCACGGCGAGGCGGGGGTGGTCAAGGAGCTGCGCCGGCACCTCCGCGCCGACCGCGGCATCGCCCGCGAACGCCTCTCCATCTCCGGCTACTGGCGGCTCGGCGAGACCGACGAGGGCTGGCGGGCCATCAAGCGCGACTGGAACGCACGGGTCGAGGCCGAGCAGGAGTCACTGGCCCGCGCCTGACACCCGGGCGGCGATCGTGTCCCGGCGGCCCGCCGGACCCGAGGACCGGGCCGGCTTCCACGGCCTCGGCCGGAACGTCTCCCACGACGACGCCGGCCGGCTGCACCGCCCTGGACGAACTCCGCGTACACGGGCTCGGACGACGCCACCGTCACCGTCGAGTACCTCGACGCCATCGGCCCCGGCACCTTCCGCCACAGCCAGGCCGCGCCTTCGGATCCTGCCGTCCCCGGTCCGGTCCGTCCCGGGCCCGGGGCGCCGCCTAGGCTGGGCCCACCATGAGACGCCGCGCCGCCGTACCGCCTTCCCCGCTCCCCCAGCGATCGGGCATCGACCCGGTCCACCTGAGGATGCCCCCGGCCGGCCCCCATCCCACCGTCGGCGCCTTCCTCGCCGCCCACTACGCCGGCGGCCCCGGCGCCGCGGCCGTCGCCGAGCTGCTCCGCACCGGCGGGGTGGTCGGCGCCGACGGCCGGGGGGTGCGCGCGGAGGACCCGTACCCGCCGCGGGGCGGGCACCTCTGGTTCCACCGGGAGCTGGCCCCGGAGACCCCGGTGCCGTTCCCGCTGCGGGTGGTGCACCGGGACGCGCACCTGCTGGTCGTGGACAAGCCGCACTTCCTGGCCACCACCCCGCGCGGCAGCCACATCACCCAGACCGCCCTGGCGCGGCTGCGCGCCGGACTGGAGCTGCCCGGCCTGTCACCCGCGCACCGGCTGGACCGGCTCACCGCCGGGCTGGTGATGTTCAGCGTGCGCCCCGAGGACCGGGGCGCCTACCAGCTCCTGTTCCAGCGGAAGGCGGTGCTCAAGGAGTACGAGGCCGTCGCCGCCTACGATCCCTCGCTGAGCCTCCCGCGCACCCTGCGCAGCCGGATCGAGAAGACCCGCGGGGTCATCGCGGCCGTGGAGGTCCCGGGCGAGCCCAACGCCGAGACCACGGTGGAACTCCTCGAACACGGCCACCCGGCCGGGCTGGCCCGCTACCGGCTGACCCCGCACACCGGCCGCACCCACCAGCTGCGGGTGCACATGAACAGCCTGGGCCTGCCGATCCTGGGCGACCCGGTCTATCCCGAGGTCACCGACCCGGCTCCGGAGGACTACCGCCGTCCGCTGCAGCTCCTGGCACGGCGCCTGGAGTTCACCGATCCGGTCACCGGTGCCGAGCACCGCTTCACCAGCGGTCTGGAGCTGTCCTCGTGGACGGACTACGCCTCCTGGGCCGCCGGGCCCAGTGCCTGAGGGAGACTCACCCCGGCGATCCGCAGCGCGGCGTCGGCCGTGGCCGTGGCGAAGGAGTCCACCGAGCGCCGCGGACCGGAGCGGTGCACCAGGCTGACCCCCTCGATCAGTCCGAACACCAGGTCGTTCCGCAGGTCCAGGCCGGTGGCGTCGGCAGCCCGGCCGGCGCCGGTCGCGTCCCCGAGCAACCGCCGGTAGACCCTCTTGAGTTCGGCCCGCATGTGCCGGAAGCGGCCGAACCGCTCCCCTCCGCTCACCTCCGGCAGCAGGTACAGCGCGCCCAGGTTGTGCGGCCCGCCGCACAGCAGCAGCACGTCGGCGCGGCACAGCTCCCACAGCCGGAGCGCGGCCGGGCGGCCGGTGTCGGCCAGCAGCCGGCCGGCCAGCCGCAGCGAGGGGGCGACCGTCGACTCCAGGAGCTCGACGAGGAGTTCCTCCTTGCCGCGGAAGTAGTGGTACATCGTGGCCTGGCGCAGTCCGGCCCGCCGGGCCACCTCGCGCGTGGTGGTGGCCGCGTACCCGTGGAGGGTGAACAACTCGGCCGCCGCATCGAGGAGTTCCTCGCGCGGCGGCCGGCCGCTCAGCGGTCTTCGCCCGTCGGCCCGGGGTCGGCCGACCCGTCTGGCCGGGCCCGCGCCGGCGCCCCCGTCCACGCCCGCGGCACTGCCCGCGTCACTGTCCGCACCCGTATCGGCACCCATCTGAACCATGGCCAGATCGTCGCACAGCGCGCACAGAAATGATCATGGCGAGAGATCAGATCGAGCCATCCCCCATCTCAGAGGAAGGCCCAAAACCGGCTATCCGACCGAGCTGTAGGCCACTACGCCCCGCAGCAGCGCGTCCACGGCCTTCCGGGCGTTCCGCGCCACGGTCGAACCGCCTTCACCCTCGGCCCGCGGAGCCGCGGCGGCGATCTGCCCCAGCACGTCGATCACCTGCTTGCACCAGCGCACGAAGTCACCGGCCGGCATCTCCGCCTCGCGCAGCACCTCGTCCAGACTCTTCTCCGACGCCCACTGGTACGCGGCCCACGCGAAGCCCAGATCCGGCTCCCGCTGGCCCACGCCCTCGGTGCCGTTGATCCGGTACTCCTCCTCCAGGGCGTCCAGCCGGCCCCAGATCCGCACCATCTCGCCCAGCGCCGCCTTCGCCGCGCCACCCGGGACCTTCGGCGCCACCGCGTCGTCCGACTGCCGCGCCTCGAACACCAACGCCGAGACGCACGCCGCCAGTTCCGCCGGGCTCAAGCCCTCCCAGACCCCGGCCCGCAGGCACTCCGAAGCCAGCAGGTCCAGCTCCCCGTAGAGCCGGGCCAGCCGCCTGCCGTGCTCGGTGACCTCGTCCTCCCGCAGGTAGTCCAGCTCCGTCAGCAGCGCGTGGATCCGGTCGAAGGTCCGCGCGATCGTGTTGGTCCGGCCCTCGATCCGCCGCTCCAGCTGCCTGGTGTCCCGCTGCAGCCGGTGGAAGCGCTCCGCCCACCGGGCGTGGTCCTCCCGCTCGTCGCACCCGTGGCAGGGGTGCGCCCGCAGCTCCGCCCGCAGCCGGGCGATCTCGCGGTCGTCGGCCGCCGCCGCCCGGCCCCGACGGTGCCGGTCCGGCACCAGGTGCCCGGCCTTCGTCCGCAGCGCCGAGGCCAGATCACGCCGCGACTGAGGGGACTTCGGGTTGAACGACTTCGGGATCCGCATCCTCTCGATCGGCTCCACCGGCACCGGGAAGTCGATCCCCGCCAGCCGCTTCACCTGCCGCTCCACCGTCAGCACCAGCGGACGCGGGCCCTCGTGGTACTCGTACCCGCGGTGCCCGTTCACCCGGCCCGGCACACCCGGGTCCAGCACCAGCGCCAACCCGGCGAACTTGCCCGTCGGCACGTGGATCACGTCACCCGGCTTCAGCCGCTCCAGCGAAGCCGCCGCCTGCGCCCGGCGCTGCGCCGCACCCTGCTTGGCGAGCTCGGTCTCCCGGTCCTTGAGGTCCCGCCGCAGCCGGGCGTACTCCTCGAAGTCGCCCAGGTGGCAGGTCATCCCCTCCCGGTACCCGGCCAGGCCCTCCTCGTTGCGCTGCACCTGGCGGGAGATCCCCACCACCGACCGGTCCGCCTGGAACTGCGCGAACGAGGTCTCCAGCAGCTCCCGCGACCGGTGCCGCCCGAACTGCTGCACCAGGTTCACGGCCATGTTGTACGAGGGCCTGAAGCTCGACCGCAGCGGATACGTACGCGTACCCGCCAGGCCCGCCAGCGCCCCCGGGTCCATGCCGCGCTGCCACAGCACCACCGCATGGCCCTCGACGTCGATCCCGCGCCGCCCGGCCCGGCCGGTCAGCTGGGTGTACTCGCCCGGGGTGATGTCGGCGTGCTGCTCACCGTTCCACTTGACCAGCTTCTCCAGGATCACCGTGCGGGCCGGCATGTTGATGCCCAGCGCCAGGGTCTCCGTGGCGAACACGGCCTTCACCAGACCGCGCACGAACAGTTCCTCCACGACCTCCTTGAAGGTCGGCAGCATGCCCGCGTGGTGCGCGGCGATGCCCCGCTCCAGGCCCTCCAGCCACTCGTAGTAGCCGAGCACGTGCAGGTCCTCGGCCGGGAGGGAGGACGTCCGCTCCTCGACGATCTCCCGGACCCGCAGCCGGGCCGCGTCGTCGTTCAGCCGCAGCCCCGCGTACATGCACTGCTGGACCGCGGCCTCGCAGCCGGCCCGGCTGAAGATGAACGTGATGGCGGGCAGCAGGCCCTCGTTGTCCAGCCGCTCGATGACCTCGGGACGGCCCGGGGTCCAGATCCGTCCCCGGGAGCGGCGCTCCCGCTCGCGGTCGGCCTCGCGGACCATCTTGCCGCGCCGCCGGTCCCGCGGGTTGTACGTACGGCTGTTCTCCTCGCGCGCCATGCGCAGCAGATCGGGGTTGACCTCGCGACGGGCCGAGCCCCGGCCGCCGTGGTCGGACTCCTCCTCGAACAGGTCGTACATCCGCCGGCCGGCCATCACGTGCTGCCACAGCGGCACCGGCCGCTCCTCGGAGACGATCACCTCGGTGTCGCCGCGCACGGTGTCCAGCCAGTCGCCGAACTCCTCCGCGTTGCTGACCGTCGCCGAGAGGGAGACCAGGGTCACCGACTCGGGCAGGTGGATGATCACTTCCTCCCAGACGGCCCCGCGGAACCGGTCGGAGAGGTAGTGCACCTCGTCCATCACCACGTAGCCCAGGCCCAGGAGCGACTGCGAGCCCGCGTACAGCATGTTGCGGAGCACCTCGGTGGTCATGACCACGATCGGCGCCTCGGAGTTCACGCTGTTGTCGCCGGTCAGCAGGCCGACCTTCTCGGCGCCGTAGCGGCGGACCAGATCGGAGTACTTCTGGTTCGACAGGGCCTTGATCGGCGTGGTGTAGAAGCACTTGCGGCCCTGGGCCAGCGCCAGGTGCACGGCGAACTCGCCGACCACGGTCTTGCCCGAGCCGGTCGGGGCGGCGACGAGCACGCCCTTCCCCGCCTCCAGTGCCTTGCAGGCGTCGATCTGGAAGGGGTCAAGGCCGAATTCGTACATCTCGCGGAAGGAAGCCAGCTCAGTGGCCTCCTCGGCAGCGCGGATCTTGGCAGCGGCGTACCGCTCGGCGGGTGAGAGGTCCTCGGTCATCTTGTTGTGGAGCCTACCCGCCGCCTCTGACAACAGTCGCGATCATTTACATGATGAGCTGCACCGCTCCCGGGACACAGGTCGCGGTCACCGGCAGCGGCCCCATCCGCTCCCCGTCGGCGTACGCGGTGATGCCGGCCGACTCCACCGTGATCTTCGCGGCGCGGTGCACGGTCACCTTGGGGTGACCCAGGTGCGTGCCCTTGTAGACCTGTGGGAACACCCGCAGCAGGGTGGAGCGGGAGCAGTCGCCGACCACCGTGATGTCGAAGAGCCCGTCGTCGGTCCGGGCCCCGGCGCAGATCCGCATGCCGCCGCCGTAGGAGGATCCGTTGCCGACGGCCACCAGCGTCGCCTCGGTCTCGATCACCGGGCCGTCGTCGAGCGTGATCCGGTACGGGAACGGCCGGAACGCCGCCAGCTCCGCCACCATCGCCAGGTCGTACTTGAAGCGGCCGGACGGCCACCGCATCCGGTTGCCCCGGTCGTTGACCCGGGAGTCGAAGCCCGAGCACAGCACCGTGCCGTACCAGCGGTCCCCCACCCGCCCCAGGTCGACCTCGCGGATCCGGCCCTCCTTGAGTGCCTCCGCGGCCATCGCCCCGGCACCCGCCGGGTCCCGCACCGGCAGCCCGAGGGACCGCGCGAAGTCGTTCCCGGTGCCCACCGCGACCACGCCGAGCGGCACCAGCGTCCCGGCCAGGGCCTGCAGCGCGAGGTGGACCATGCCGTCCCCGCCGACGGCGATCACCGCACCGGTCCCCTCCCGCACGGCCGCCCGCAGCCGGGCGAGGGCGTCCTCGGCGTCCGTACCGACGACGGTCCGTACGGAGAAACCCGCGGCCCGGAGCGCGGCAGCGGCCGGCTGCGCGCCCTGCGCGCCCCGGCCGCGGCCCGCGGTGGGATTGACGAAGAGGGTGATCTCAGCACTCACCCACCGGAATGTACCGGCTCATTCGCCTCCGGGGCGCCTCAATGCCGGGCTCGCTCCGCGAGCCCGCCGCGCCCCTTCGGCCTGTCAGGTCGCGTCGTCGTAACCGTTGATCCGGTGCCGGCCCCCGTCGGCCTGCTCCGGCAGGGCCGCGGGCGCGCCCACGGACTGGATCTCACCGAGATCGGCCGGGGACAGGTCCAGCTGCGAGGCCTCGTCCGCGGACAGTTCGGCATCGGGGTTGTTCCGCCTGCGGCGGCGGTCGTTGATCAGACAGATGCCCAGGGCGATGAAGTAGAGCGCCACGATCGGCGCGGCCAGCGACAGCATGGTGAGCGGGTCACCGGTGGGCGTCGCGAACGCGGCGAAGACCGTGATGCCGAGGATGAACGCCCGCCACCAGCTCGCGAGTCGCTTGCCGGTCAGCACCCCGGTGAAGTTCAGCAGGACCAGCAGCAGCGGCAGCTCGAAGGCCAGACCGAAGACGATCACCATGCGGGCGACCAGGTCGAGGTAGTCGTCGACCGGCAGCAGGTTCCGCGCGTGCTCGGGCGTGAACTCCAGGAGGATCTCGGCGGTCTGCGGAAGGATCTTGTACGCGAGGACCGCGCCGGCCAGGAACAGGGGCGCGCCGACCGCGACGAAGCTCCGCGCGTACTTCTTCTCGTGGTTGTGCAGGCCGGGCGCGGCGAACGCCCACAGCTGGTACAGCCAGACCGGCGCGGACAGCACCACGCCCGCCATCAGCGAGACCTTCAGGGAGATCGAGAACGCCGAGATCAGGCCGTTGACGGTCATGTCCGCGCAGGGACGGCCGTTGCGCTGGGTCACCACTCCGTCGGTACAGCCGACGGAGTCCAGCATCGGCTTCAACAGGAAGTTGATGATGTCCTTGTAGAAGAAGGCCGCCACGACGGTGATCACCAGGATCGCCAGGACCGACTTCAGCAGGCGGTTTCTCAGCTCACGCAGGTGCTCGACAAGCGGCATCCGCCCTTCGGCGTCCTTCTCCGGCTTGTCTTGGTTCCCCTGCTTGCGGGCAGACTTGAGCAACCCACGTCCCTTGTCTCGTTGCAGCTGGCTGACGGCGCTCGGGGCTGGGTCAGCCCTGGGCGCGGTTGGGCTCGTTGACCGGGCGGGAGCTGGTCACGTCACCCGGCGCGGCCTGGATGGTGCGCGGGGCGGCCTGCTGGGGAGCGTCGGCGGTCGGCGCGGCCGCGGCGGCCTCGTTCTCGCCGTCCTTCTTCATGGCCTTGGCCTCGCTCTTGAGGATGCGGGCCGACTTGCCGAGGGAGCGGGCCATCTCCGGGAGCTTCTTGGCACCGAACAGCAGCAGGATGACGGCGATGATCAGAATGATCTCAAGAGGCTTCAGATTGCCGATCATGTGTGACTTCCTTCTCACCGAAACGGCTGGCTGGTTGGAGTGACTGCGGGCTGGTCGGACAGGCGTCCGCAACAGCCCTCGAAGGATCGTAACCCGCAGGGGTAAACGCCCGGCAATCCCCCGGGGTACCCCTGATTGCGCAGGTCCAGCGGGATCTAGCGCAGGGAGTGGCCCGTCCGGGCCAGATCCTCGGCGGCGTGTTCGAGATCACCCGCGGCCGCCGCGATCCGGCGGCTGGACTCGGCCACCTGCCCGGCCAGCCGTCTGACCTCGGCGTAGACCCGCACGGACAGGACGGCGAGGACGGCGCACCCGAGGAAACCCAGGGCGATCGCGAGCATCGGCCACAGCATGCCCCCGAGCCTAGGGCACCGGGCCGGTCACACCGTGCGCAGGGTGCTCACACACTGCGCAGGGTGCTCACCCCGCCGCCGGTGAGCAGTTCCACGATCCGCTCGCCGGCCGGCTTGCGGACCGCCGCCCCGCACTCCGGGCAGGTGAAGGAGTAGAAGGTGGTGCGGCGGCTGCCTCCGATGGCCAGGCGCAGCGCGCCCGCCGCCAGTTCCAGGCGGGCCCGGCAGTCCGGGCAGGCCGCCTTGAACGTGACCGGGCCCGGCGCGCCGCCCGCACCGGCCCCGCCGGACCGACCGGAAGTTCCTGACATCCTCGCCGTCCCCCTCGGTACTACCCCGACCCCGCCCGATCCCTGCCGCCTCGACACCGCCCTGCCCGCAGACCGCCCCACCCGGAGAGCGCCCTGCCCGCAGACCGCCCCGCCCGGAGAGCGCCCCGCCCGCCGGAAGGCTAGAGGCCGTAGCCGGCCAGCGCGTCCCGGGCGGCCTGGCGGGCGCTGTCGGCGAGCTCCTTCGGCTCCACGATCCGGCCGTCCCGGCCCAGCCGCAGCGCCAGCCGCCGCAGACTCGCCGGGTCCGGGGTGCGCAGCGCGATCCGCAGCCCGCCGTCCGGCAGCTCCTCGGCGCTGTCGTGCGGGTAGTACTCGGCGACCCAGCGGCCGCCCGGCCCCACCTCGACCACCACCTCCGGGTCCTCGGCGGCCGGCTGCACGAGGCCCTCGGAGAGGTCACGCGGCTCGATCGCGGGCGGCTCCGACCGCTCGTCCAGCAGCCGGATCTCCGCGACCCGGTCCAGCCGGAAGGTACGCCGGGCCTCCGACAGGTGGCACCAGCCCTCCAGGTAGGTGTGCCCCACCGCCACCAACCGGATCGGGTCGACCTTGCGCTCGGTGAGCTCGTCCCGGGCCGGCGAGTAGTAGCGCAGCCAGATCCGCCGACCCTCGGTGATCGCCCGGTCGACGTCCGCGAAGACCCCGCCCTCCGACTCGAAGGTCACCGACAGCCGAGCGCTCGCCCCGGCCGCCTCACCGGCCGCCGCCTCCAGCTTCGCGGTCGCCCGCAGCAGCGCGTCCCGGTCGCTCTCCCGCAGCCCCGGCAGCGTCGCCACCGCCCGCGCCGCGACCAGCAGCGAGGTCGCCTCGTCGGCGGCCAGCCGCAGCGGCTCGGCCGTGGACTCCCCCGACGCGTCCGGGTTCCGCCACCAGATCCGCTCGCCGTCGGTGTCGATGTCCAGCAGGTCCCCGCCGCGGAAACTCGTCCCGCACATCGGCAGCACGTCCAGGTCCGAGATCAGCTCGTCCTCGCTGATCCCGAACGCCCGCGCCACATCGGCGATGTGCGCGCCGGGACGCTCCCGCAGGTACGTCACCAGGGACAGCATCCGCCGGGTCTGGTCGATCGCGTTCGCAGCCATGGCCGGTACGCCTCCCCTTCTCAGTCCTGGGCCACGGCGCGCAGCCGGTCCACCACATCGGCCCGCAGGTCCGCGGGCTCCACCACCACCACGTCCGGCCCGAACTCCACCAGCCAGGCGTCCAGCCCGTGCCCGTAGGGGACCTCCAGCTCGTCCCAGCCGTCCCCACCCTCACGGACCACGGTCGCCTTGGCCCGCAGCGGGTACCCGGCGCCGGACCGCAGCCGGATCACCGCGGTCCGGTCCGTGATGTCCCCGGCCCACTCCGCGACGGTCTCCCGCACGGTCACCACGTCCGGCACCTCGGCCGTGTACGCCCCGGCCCGCGACTTCACCTTGCCGGTGATCCGGGACAGCCGGAACACCCGCTCGGCACTGCGCTCACGGTCGTACCCGGCCAGGTACCAGTGGCCGCGCCAGCACTCCAGCGCCCACGGCTCCACATGCCGGGTCTCGGGCCGGGCCGCGTTCGACTTCCGGTACTCGAACACCACCGGACGCCGGTCCCGGCAGGCCAGCATCAGCGGCTCGAAGGCCGCCTCGTGCACCGGGATCCGCGGCTCGATCGCGCCATGCCGGCCCTCGTAGGGGTCCTCGGCCTCCGGCATGCCGCCGGCCCGCAGCTTCTGCAGGGCACCACTGGCCGCCCCCGCCAGCCGCGCCTGCTGCCACACCTTCGCCGCCAGCCCCAGCGCCGCGGCCTCCTCGGCGTCCAGGGACACCGGCGGCAGCGTGTTGCTGGACCGGCGGGCCAGGTAGCCGGTCTCCCCGTCCAGGTTCTCCACGGTCTCGATGACCAGCCCGAGCTCGCGCAGGTCGTCCTTGTCCCGCTCGAACATGCGGTTGAAGGACTCGTCGTTGCCGGCCTCCATGTACGCCTCGATGGAACCCCGCAGCTCGCGCTTGCTGAGCGGCCGGCGGGTCCCCAGCAGACACAGCGCCAGGTTCATCAGCCGCTCGGCCTTGGCAATCGCCATCGACGCCCTTCCCACCCTTCCCACGTGCCGCCCCGGCGGCACCTACTACCCGTGACCGTTGACCGTACCGCCCCCGCGCGCCCGGACAAAAGCGAGGGGCCCCAGCCGAAAGAGCTGGGGCCCCACACCGGTCAGGACCGGAAGGATCGGAGTCCGATCACACGCCCATCAGGTCGCAGACGAAGATCAGGGTCTCGCCCGGGGCGATCGCACCGCCCGCGCCGCGGTCGCCGTACGCCAGGTGCGGCGGGATGACCAGCTGACGGCGGCCACCGACCTTCATGCCCTGGATGCCCCGGTCCCAGCCCGTGATGACCTGACCGGCACCCAGCTTGAACTCCAGCGCGCTGCCGCGGTTCCAGGAGGCGTCGAACTCCTCGCCGGTGGACAGGGCCACACCCACGTAGTGGACCTTGACGAAGTCTCCGGCCTTGGCCTCGGCCCCGTCGCCCTCCCAGATGTCCTTGATCACCAGGTCGGCCGGAACGCCGTCCTCGTAGAAGTCGATCTCGGGCTTCTCGAGCTTTCCGCTCACGTGTGCACTCCTGTTTCCTGCTGATACGTCGAGGACAAGTCTTACACCGCTTCGAGGATGTCCACGACGAACACCAGGGTGGAGTTGGCCGGCAGGTCCGCGCCCTTGTCCTGGTCCTTGTACGCCTGCTCCGGCGGAATGACCAGCAGCACCCGGTCACCGACCTTCTTGCCGACCAGACCCTTGTCCCAGCCCTCGATGACCTGGCCCTGGCCGATGGCCGTCATGAACGGCTTGCCGGCCTTCCAGGAGCTGTCGAACAGGGTCGCCTTGTCCTTGCCCTCGTTGATCTTCCAGGCGGCACCGCTGTACTGCATGTACACCGTCTGGCCGGACTTGACCTCCGGACCCTTGCCCTCGATCAGCGTCTTGGCGACGAGCTCCTTCGGCGGCTCGTTCTTCGGGATCTTGATCTCGGCGGGCTCTTCCTTGTCCGCCTTGACCTGCGGCAGATCCGCCGGCAGCGCCGCCTGAGCGCCCTCGGCCTTCTTCGGCATCATCCGGTCCAGGTCCATCACGAACACCAGGTTGTCCGTGGGGCCGATCTCCAGCTGCTGGCTGCCCTGCGCACCGAAGGCCGCGGCCGGCGGGGCCACCACCAGCACCCGGCTGCCGATCTTCTTGCCGGCGACCGCCTCGGCGAACATCGGCAGCGTCTCCGGATTGTTCGGCGTGACCATCAGGGGCTGACCCTTGTCGTCGTACGACCCCGGAGCCAGCTCCTTCCCGCTCTTCCAGACCTTGCCGGTGTACTTGGTGACCACCGTGTCGGACTTCTGCACCACCGGGCCCGTGCCCTCGGTCAGCGTCCGCACCACGAACTTGCCGCTCGGCTCACCCTTCGGCACGGTGATCTGCGGCTTCTTGCCCGCCTCACCCGCCACCGTCGGCATCGGGTCGGCCGCATCGACCGGCTTGGGCGCCCCCTCCGTCGAAGGCGAGGCCGACGCGGAGGACTCCTTCTTGTCGTCGTCACCTCCTCCGCAGGCCGCGGTGAGCATCAGGGCAGGCACGATGAACGCGGCAGCAAGTCGGCGTCGCACTGTGGTCCTCGGGGTAGCTGGAATGATCCGTCTGGTCCCCGCCACTCTACGGGCAAGTAGCCCCGCGCCAACCCCCAGCACACGACGAAGGCCCCGTACGCCACAGCGCACGGGGCCCCCACCGACGGAAACACGGGCCGCACTACATGCCGGCGATCAGCTTCTCCACCCGGTCGTCCACCGACCGGAACGGATCCTTGCACAGCACCGTCCGCTGCGCCTGGTCGTTCAGCTTCAGGTGCACCCAGTCCACCGTGAAGTCCCGGCGCTGCTCCTGCGCCCGCCGGATGAAGTCACCGCGCAGCCGGGCCCGCGTGGTCTGCGGCGGTACCGACTTGCCCTCGAAAATCTTCAGATCGTTGCAGATCCGCTCCGCCTGCCCCTTCCGCTCCAGCAGGTAGTACAGCCCCCGCCGGCGGTGGATGTCGTGGTAGGCCAGGTCTATCTGCGCCACCCGCGGATTCGACATGGTCATGTTGTGCTTCGCCCGGTACCGCTCGATGAGCTTGTACTTCATGACCCAGTCGATCTCGGTGCCGATCCGGTCCAGGTCCTCCGCCTCGACCGCGTCCAGCGTGCGGCCCCACAGCTCCAGCACCTGCTCCACCGTGCCGGTGCGGATGCCCCGGCGCTCGGCGAAGTCCACCGCCTTGTCGTAGTACTCCCGCTGGATCTCCAGCGCAGAGGCCTCCCGGCCACTGGCCAGCCGCACCTTCCGCTGCCCGGTGATGTCGTGGCTGACCTCACGGATCGCCCGGATCGGGTTCTCCAGCGTGAGGTCCCGCATCACCGTGCCCGCCTCGATCATGCGCAGCACCAGGTCGGTCGCCCCGACCTTGAGCAGCATGGTCGTCTCGGACATGTTCGAATCGCCGACGATCACGTGCAGCCGCCGGTAACGCTCCGCGTCCGCATGCGGCTCGTCCCGGGTGTTGATGATCGGCCGGGACCGGGTGGTGGCCGAGCTGACACCCTCCCAGATGTGCTCCGCCCGCTGGCTCACGCAGTACACCGCACCCCGCGGGGTCTGCAGCACCTTGCCCGCACCGCAGATCAGCTGGCGCGTAACGAGGAACGGGATCAGGATGTCCGCCAGACGGGAGAATTCCCCGTGCCGGGCCACGAGGTAGTTCTCATGGCATCCGTACGAGTTGCCCGCCGAGTCGGTGTTGTTCTTGAAGAGGTAGACGTCGCCCGCGATCCCCTCCTCGTGCAGGCGGCGTTCGGCATCGACCAGCAGACCCTCGAGAATGCGCTCGCCGGCCTTGTCGTGCGTGACCAGCTCGGTCACGTTGTCGCATTCGGGAGTTGCATATTCCGGATGCGAACCCACGTCGAGATACAGGCGGGCACCGTTCCGCAGGAACACATTGCTGCTGCGGCCCCATGACACGACACGGCGGAAGAGGTAGCGCGCCACTTCGTCAGGTGACAGTCGGCGCTGTCCCCTGAACGTGCACGTGACGCCGTACTCGTTCTCCAGCCCGAAAATGCGGCGGTCCATGACTGAACATTACGCCTTTGGCCGTGTTCTGAAACCGGGTTCGAGAGCCGGGTTCGATCATTTTCCCGAGGATGCCGCAGCAGAGCCCGGCGACACACCCGCCCGCCCCTCCACCGGCGACCCCGCCACCGTACGCCCCCGCCCCGAGTGGCCCAGCAGCACCCGCTGAGTGGCCGTCAGCACCAACAGCGCCAGCACACCGCCCGCCACCGCCACACCGAAACCGGCCCTGGACCCGCCCAGTTCCACCGCAGGACCCGCCACCGCCGTACCGATGGCCGCACCCACCCCGAAGAACGTCACCAGCCACGAGAAGGCCTCCGTCACCGTGCCCGACGGCGCATGCCGGTCCACCACGATGAACGCGCACGCCAGCGCCGGCGCCAGGAACACCCCCGCCAACGCCGCCAGCGCCGTCATCGCCCACGCCCCCGGCACCAGCAGCAGCGGCACGTACCCCACCGCCAGCAGGCCCACCAACACCGTCAGCCGCCGCTCCGGCACCCCGGCCCAGGCCCGCGCCCCGTACGACACCCCGCCGACCAGCGCGCCCAGACCCAGCGCCGCCATCAGCCGGCCGTACACCGCATCACCCCCGTGACCGTCCGCGTACGCCAGACCCGCGACCGTGATCGACCCCAGCGCCGAACCCACGAAGAAGAACGAACCCAGCAGCGCCAGCAACCCGCCCGAGCGCAGCGCGCCCAGCCAGTGCGCCTCCCGCGGCTCCGACCGCCACCGCCGCGAGGGCTCCGAAACCACCACCGACAGCGCACCCAGCACACCCAGCGCGTTGATCACCAGCAGCGAGGCCGTCGGATCCCACAACGCGGCCAGCAGCGTCACCAGCAGCGGACCGACCGTGAACATGATCTCCTGCGCCACCGCGTCCATCGCGTACGCCGCGTGCACCCGCTCCTCCCGGCCACCCAGGACACTCGGCCACAGCGCCCGCAGACCGCCCTCCAGCGGCGGCGTGAACAGCCCGGCCACCACCACCGCCGCGTACGCCCAGCCCAGCGAGCCGATACCGGCCAGCGCCAGCCACAGCGCGCCCAGCGCCGAGACCACGGCCGCCGGCAACTGCACCCGCGGCTGCCCGTACAGATCGACCAGGCGGCCCAGCAGCGGCTGCCCCACCGCGTTGGCCACGCCGTACACGGCCGCCAGCGCGCCCGCCAGGCTGTAGCTGCCGCCCTCGCCCCGGACGAAGAGCACGATGGCGATGGCGGCGACCGCGTTCGGCAGCCGCCCCACCAGCGTGCCGGCCAGCAGCCGTGCGGCGTGCCGCGTCCTGAGCAGCTCCGCGTATCCCGCGGCCATATCGGCCCCTCTCCGTCCCCGACAGGGCGACGTAATACGTATAACTTGACTCATCATACGTACCATGGCGGCAACCGAACCGTCCACCCGGAAACCCCCCGGAACCCCACGACCAGGAGCAACGCGTGTCGAGACCCACCAGCCGCGACGTCGCCCGGGCCGCCGGAGTCTCCCAGGCCACCGTCTCCCTCGTCCTCGGCGACAAATGGCGCGGCCGCGTCTCCGAACGCACCGCCGCACTCGTCCGCGAAGCCGCCGGAGAACTCGGCTACCGCCCCAACCTCGCCGCCCGCAACCTCCGCCTCGGCTCCACCCGCACCGCCCTCCTCGTCGTCCCCGCCCTCACCAACGAATTCTTCGCCCGCGTCTACACCGGCGCCGCCACCATCGCCGGCCGCCACGGCTTCGGCGTCGTCCTCTACCTCTCCCCCGACGGCACCGGCCCCGCCCGCGACCCCTTCGCCTCCGCCCAGGCCGCCCTCGACGGCGTCATCGCCTCCTCCATGGCCGCCGGCGCCCTCGAAGCCATCAGCGGCACCACCACCCCGCTCCCCCTGGTCATGCTCGACAGCGACCCCGCCGGCGGCGCCGACGCCTACGTCAACCTCGCCATCACCGACGGCGTACGCCAGGTCACCGACCACCTCCTCGGCCTCGGCCACCGGCGCTTCCTCCACCTCGCCGCCGACGTCGACTCCTGGACCTTCGACATCCGCGCCGACGGCATCCGCCGCGCCCTCACCGGCCACGGCCCCGACACCGCACTCCGCACCGTCCGATCCGCCCTCAACGTCAACGCGGCCACCACCGCCATGGAACAGGCCCTCGCCGACCTCACCGACCCGGCCACCCGCCCCACCGCGGTCATCGCCGACGACGACATCCTCGCCGTCGGCGCCTGCAAAGCCGCCCGCCGCCTCGGCCTGCGCATCCCCGAGGACCTCTCCGTCACCGGCTTCGACGACATGGCCCTCGCCACCGCCGTCGAACCCGAACTCACCACCGTCCGCCTCCCCGCCGAACGCGTCGGCGAACAGGGCATGACCGCCCTCCTCGCCGTCCTCGACGGCCAGGCCTGGTCCGCCCCCGAACTCCCCGTCGAACTCGTCGTACGCGGCTCCACCGCACCGCCGCCCCGCCCCTGAACACGACCGTGCCCCGGCCCGCCACAATGGCGGACCGGGGCACGCTCCCTCACTCCTACGGAACTACTCGGCGTCCTCGTCGGGCGCCTCGTCATTGGACACCGCGTCCGCCTGCGCGGCCGGCGTCACCTCCGGCTCCAGCAGCCGCGCCAGCTGCCGGCCCCGGATCCGCTTGAACTTCCGCTGCTGGGTCCGCGTACGGTCCAGCACCGCCACCTCCAGACGGTCCGCCGGGATCTCCCGGTCCGCACCGTTCGCCTGGCTGGACAGCGCCTGCACCGCCAGCTTCAGCGCCTCCGGCAGCGACATCCCCTCCCGGTGCCGCTGGTCCAGGTAGCTGCTGATCTGCTCGGCGTTACCGCCGACCGCGACCGAACCGTGCTCGTCCACGATCGAACCGTCGTGCGGCAGCCGGTAGATCTGGTCACCCGAGGCACTGTCACCGACCTCGGCCACCACCAGCTCCACCTCGTACGGCTTCTCACCCGCCGAGGAGAAGATGGTGCCCAGCGTCTGGGCGTACACGTTCGCCAGCCCACGCGCCGTCACATCGTCACGGTCGTAGGTGTATCCACGCAGATCGGCATACCGGACGCCGCCGATCCGCAGGTTCTCGTACTCGTTGTACTTGCCGGCGGCCGCGAAACCGATCCGGTCGTAGATCTCGCTGAACTTGTGCAGCGCACGGGACGGGTTCTCGCCGACGAACACGATGCCGTCGGCGTACTGGATGACCACCAGGCTGCGGCCCCGGGCGATGCCCTTGCGGGCGTACTCGGCCCGGTCCGCCATGGCCTGCTGGGGTGAGACGTAGAACGGAGTCGACACCGGCTATCCGCCCCTTTCTTCTTCTGGGCTGACGAGGACTTAGAGGAGGGCGGCCCGGGGGCCGTCGGGCTGCTCCAGGCGGTGCTCGGTGACCGAGCGGGCCAGCGCCGAGGACTCCTCCTCGGTCAGCCTCCGGAAGCCCTCGTCGGTGATGACGGTGACGATCGGGAAGATCCGGCGGGCGAGGTCGGGGCCACCGGTCGCTGAGTCGTCGTCGGCGGCGTCGTAGAGGGCCTGCACGACCAGGGTGGTCGCCTGCTCCTCCGTCAGATCCGGGCGGTACAGCTTCTTCATCGATCCCCGGGCGAAGATGGAACCCGACCCGGTGGCCGCGAACCCGTGCTCCTCGGACCGGCCGCCCGTGACGTCGTAGGAGAAGATCCGGCCCTTCTCCTTGCCCTCGTCCCAGCCCGCGAACAGCGGGACCACGGCGAGGCCCTGCATGGCCATGCCCAGGTTGCTGCGGATCATCGTGGACAGGCGGTTGGCCTTGCCCTCCAGCGAAAGGGTCGTCCCCTCCACCTTCTCGAAGTGCTCCAGCTCCAGCTGGAACAGCTTCACCATCTCCACGGCGAGACCGGCGGTGCCGGCGATGCCGACCGCCGAGTACTCGTCGGCCGGGAACACCTTCTCGATGTCCCGCTGCGCGATCATGTTGCCCATGGTCGCCCGCCGGTCACCGGCGAGCACGACCCCACCGGGGAAGGTGGCCGCGACGATGGTCGTGCCGTGCGGCGCCTCGACGATCCCCTCGGGCAGCTTCCGGTTCCCCGGGAGCATCTCCGGCGAGTGGTCCGCCAGGAAGTCCATGAAGGAGGACGACCCCGGCGTCAGGAAGGCTGCCGGTAGACGCCCTGTGCCACGATTGTTGGCTTCCACGCGTGTCCCTCCAGGTATGCGGCGGCCCGACGGGCAGCGTCGGGATCATCATCCAACTTGCCGATGGCCGTGTTGCAGTTGAAACAAAGTACGCCTCGGACCTTACCCGTCCGGTGACAGTGATCCACATGCACGGCCGGGCGCTTCAGGCAGATACAGCAGAGCCCGCCTTGAGCTGCGATCATCTCGTCCCGCTGCGCTTCGGTCATGCCGTACGAGCGCTTGAGGTGGCCCGCCCGGCTCTCGACGGCCCGGCACGCCTTGCAGCGCGTTGACAAACCGTCGGAGGCCGTCTTGTTGCGATCCCACTCCGCATGCGGCTTGATCTCACCACACCGACGACAGTATTTGTGCCCTTCGGGTGCCTCCACCCGCGGACGCACGTTTCTACCCCTGGCCTTCTGCCGCTGCTGATGGTATTCGGCCGCGCACGGCCTGCAATAGCACTGCAGGCCGTCGCGCATCGCCCGATTGCCGGCGAAAGCCTCTCGCGGCTTCGCCACGCCACACCGAGCACACCGTTTGAGATCCTCTTGCACTCACGCCCCCCCGAGAGCCCTTCACCTTTGAATCGAAGGTGAAATCACTCTCCGCCCTTCTGAACGAAGGAGCGCACGAAGTCCTCGGCGTTTTCCTCGAGCACATCATCGATTTCGTCCAGGACGGAGTCCACGTCGTCCGAGAGCTTCTCCATGCGCTCTTCAAGGTCGGTGCTTGCCTCGGCGGTCTGCTCCTCGACCTCTTCGGTCGAGCGCGTCGCCTTCTGCTGTCCGCCGCCGGTGTCCTTGGTCGCCATGTCTACCTCACCCCGCTCGGTTCGCACGCTCGTGACGAGGGATCCCGCGGATCGGGGATCCCTCAAGATCAGACCCTACGCCGGACCCTACAAGGAGGGTCCGGCATTCGTCCCGGAACTTGTTCAACGTCCGGATGTCTTCATGATTCCCGGCCGAGCGGCCTTTCAGCCGCGTCCGGGGCGATCAAGTGCTGCCGGTCCGGATCAGTTGCCGCCGGAGAGGACCCGGACCAGGTCCTCGGCCGTGCGGCAGCGGTCCAGGAGCTCCTTGACGTGGTTCCGGGTACCCCGGAGGGGTTCCAGGGTGGGGACCCGCTGGAGCGAGTCCCGGCCGGGCAGGTCGAAGATCACCGAGTCCCAGCTGGCCGCGGCCACGTCGTCCGCGTACTGCTCCAGGCAGCGGCCGCGGAAGTACGCCCTGGTGTCCTCCGGGGGCTTGCTCTCGGCCCGCTCCACGTCCGGCTCGGTCAGCAGCCGCTGCATCTTGCCGCGGGCCGCCAGGCGGTTGTACAGGCCCTTGTCCTGCCGTACGTCGGAGTACTGGAGGTCCACCAGGTGCAGCCGGGCCGCGTCCCAGTTCAGGCCGTCGCGGCGCCGGTAGCCCTCCAGGATCTCCCGCTTGGCGATCCAGTCCAGCTCGCCGGCCAGGCTCATCGGGTCGCTCTCCAGCCGCCCGAGCACGTCCTCCCAGCGGGAGAGGACGTCCTTGGTCTGGTCGTCCGCGTCGGCGCCGAAGCGCTCCTCCACGTACTTCCGCGCCAGCTCGAAGTACTCCATCTGGAGTTGTACGGCGGTCAGGGTGCGGCCGCTGCGCAGCGTGATCAGGTGGCGCAGGTCGGGGTCGTGGGAGACCTGGTGGAGGGTGCGTACGGGCTGGTCGACGGCGAGGTCGACGTTGATGAAGCCGTCCTCGATCATGGAGAGGACGAGGGCGGTGGTGCCGAGTTTGAGGTAGGTGGAGATCTCGGAGAGGTTGGCGTCGCCGATGATCACGTGGAGTCGGCGGTACTTCTCCGCGTCCGAGTGGGGTTCGTCCCGGGTGTTGATGATGGGCCGCTTGAGGGTGGTCTCCAGGCCGACCTCGACCTCGAAGTAGTCGGCGCGCTGGCTGATCTGGAAGCCGTGTTCGCGGCCGTCCTGGCCGATGCCGATGCGGCCGGCGCCGGTGACGACCTGGCGGGAGACGAAGAAGGGCGTGAGGTGGCGCACGATGTCCGAGAAGGGGGTTTCCCGCTTCATCAGGTAGTTCTCGTGCGTGCCGTAGGAGGCGCCCTTGTTGTCGGTGTTGTTCTTGTAGAGGTGGATGGGCTGGGCGCCGGGGAGCTGGGCGGCCCGCTCGGCGGCTTCGGCCATGATCCGTTCGCCGGCCTTGTCCCAGAGGACGGCGTCGAGCGGGTTGGTGACCTCGGGCGAGCTGTATTCGGGGTGGGCGTGGTCGACGTAGAGCCGGGCGCCGTTGGTGAGGATGACGTTGGCCAGGCCGATGTCCTCGTCGGTGAGCTGGCTGCTGTCGGCGGCCTCGCGGGCGAGGTCGAAGCCGCGGGCGTCCCGCAGCGGGTTCTCTTCCTCGAAGTCCCAGCGGGCGCGTCGCGCCCGGTGCATCGCCGCGGCGTAGGCGTTGACGATCTGGGACGAGGTGAGCATGGCATTGGCGTTCGGGTGACCGGGGACGGAGATCCCGTACTCCGTCTCGATCCCCATCACGCGCCGTACGGTCATGCGGCCCTCCTTGCCCGGCGGCGCTCCCCTGCGGGAGCCATACGGAAGAGCCTAGAGCGGCTCCGCGCTGGTGGGGAGATCATTTCAGTCATTGAATCGGTGGCCGATTCGGCTGGGCGGTTCCTTGGAAAGCAGGCGGCTGCGGGTGCCCTTTTTCCGGGCATCCGCAGCCGCCCCTTTCGATCAGAGGTACTGACCGGTATTGGCCACCGTGTCAATGGAGCGACCGGTGTCCGCGCCCTGCTTTCCGGTGACGAGGGTGCGGATGAAGACGATCCGCTCGCCCTTCTTTCCGGAGATCCGGGCCCAGTCGTCCGGGTTGGTGGTGTTGGGCAGGTCCTCGTTCTCCTTGAACTCGTCCACGCAGGCCTGGAGGAGGTGGGAGACGCGGAGGCCCTTCTGGTTGTGTTCGAGGAATGCCTTGATGGCCATCTTCTTGGCCCGGTCGACGATGTTCTGGATCATCGCGCCGGAGTTGAAGTCCTTGAAGTAGAGGACTTCCTTGTCGCCGTTGGCGTACGTGACCTCGAGGAAGCGGTTTTCCTCGGTTTCGGCGTACATCTGCTCCACGACGGTCTGGATCATGTTGTGGACCGCGACCTCGGGCGAGTGCTGGTGCTCGGCGAGGTCTTCCGCGTGGAGCGGGAGGGAGGCCTTGAGGTACTTGGCGAAGATGTCCTTCGCGGCTTCCGCGTCGGGGCGCTCGATCTTGATCTTCACGTCGAGCCGGCCGGGGCGGAGGATGGCGGGGTCGATCATGTCCTCGCGGTTGGAGGCGCCGATGACGATGACGTTCTCCAGGCCTTCCACGCCGTCGATCTCGGCGAGCAGCTGGGGGACGATGGTGTTCTCCACGTCCGAGCTGACTCCGGATCCGCGGGTGCGGAAGAGGGATTCCATCTCGTCGAAGAAGACGATGACGGGGGTGCCCTCGCTGGCCTTTTCGCGGGCGCGCTGGAAGACGAGGCGGATGTGCCGCTCGGTCTCGCCGACGTACTTGTTGAGGAGTTCGGGGCCCTTGATGTTCAGGAAGTAGGACTTTCCGGCGGGCTGGCCGGTCACCTCGGCGACCTTCTTGGCAAGGGAGTTGGCCACCGCCTTGGCGATGAGCGTCTTGCCGCATCCGGGCGGTCCGTAGAGCAGGATGCCCTTGGGCGGGCGGAGTTCGTGCTCCTTGAACAGGTCGGGGTAGAGGTAGGGGAGCTCGACGGCGTCGCGGATCAGCTCGATCTGGTCGCCCAGGCCGCCGATCTTGTCGTAGTCGATGTCCGGGACCTCTTCGAGGACGAGTTCCTCGACCTCGCTCTTGGGGACGACCTCGTAGACGTAGCCGGAGCGGGGTTCGAGCAGGAGGGCGTCGCCGGGGCGGATGGTGATGTCCAGGAGCGGCTCGGCGAGCCTCACCACCCTTTCCTCGTCGGTGTGCCCGACGACCAGGGCGCGCTCGCCGTCCTCGAGGATCTCCTTGAGGGTGACGATGTCCCCGGCCCGCTCGAACTCCATGGCCTCGACCACGTTGAGGGCCTCGTTGAGCATGACCTCCTGGCCGCGCCGGAGGTCGTCCGGGTCGACGCTGGGGCTGACGTTCACGCGGAGCTTGCGGCCGCCGGTGAAGATGTCGACGGTGCCGTCCTCGTTCGCCTGGAGGAAGACACCGAAGCCGGCCGGCGGCTGGGCGAGCCGGTCGACTTCTTCCTTGAGGGCCACGATCTGGTCGCGGGCCTCACGGAGGGTATTGGCCAGCCGTTCGTTTTGTGCGGAGACGCCGGCCAGGTTTGTCTGGAGCTCGACGATCCGCTCTTCGAGAATCCTCGTGTGTCGCGGAGAGTCGGCGAGCTTACGTCGCAGGACGGCGATTTCCTGCTCGAGATAGGCAACCTGACCGGCGGGGTCATCGGACCCCCGACCGGGCCGGATGCCGCGGTTGATGTCGTCGTCGTGGGCTGCCACGGTCCTCACCTCCTCCAAGGGGAGCTGGACGCTTCCTGACCCTACCTGGGCTGGTGGTGATTGAAACCCCTAGATCACAAAGACGGTAGGGGTGTGTCCGATCTTCACCCTTGCGTATCCCCTCACGCCAGGTGAATACCCACCGTTCAACATCGGAAAGCGGCCAGTTGTAAGGTCGAGGCGTTCAACGCCCGCGTACAGCACGCGCACAGCACAAGGGGAGCGCAAAGGATATGACCGTGCAGCAGGAGGCTCCGGCCGAGGGGACGGGGGCCGGTGTGGCCGGAGGGCCGCTGGAGGTCTGGATCGATCAGGACCTGTGTACCGGCGACGGAATCTGCGTGCAGTACGCGCCGGAGGTGTTCGAGCTGGACATCGACGGTCTGGCCTACGTGAAGGGTGTGGAGGACGAGCTGTTGCAGGAGGCGGGGGCGACGACCCCGGTGCCGCTGCCGCTGCTTCAGGACGTGGTGGATTCGGCCCGGGAGTGTCCGGGCGAGTGCATCCACGTGCGCCGGGTCTCGGACGGCGTGGAGGTGTTCGGCCCGGACGCCGGGTGACCGGTGGTTCGCCGGACGCGGGGGGTCCGCCGGATACGGCGGGTGACCGGTGGCTCGGGGTGACCGGCGGTGGCGGGGTGTGACGGTCAGGTGGGGAGTGCCGTGGCGTCCGTCAGCTCCTGGCTGAATTTTCCGCCGGTCCAGGCCCACTTGGCGTGCTGTCGGGTGTCGGGGCAGCAGCGGGGGACGTCGGGGGTGGAGTAGCCGAGCAGGGTGGCGGTGATCTTCCCGTCGGTCACGGCGAGCTCGGTGACGTTCTTCCGCTGTTCCGCGGGGAGCAGGGTGGCGACGATGCGGGGCGGCGTGCCGGCTGCGGTGTCCTGGGTGAGGACGTAGAGGGCGTTGGGCGGGGTGCCGAGGCCTGCGTCGCAGCGTACGGCGGCCACGGTCTCGGGGCGGCCGTCGCCGTCGAGGTCGCCGTGGGCGGTGGCGGTGATCTGGTGGGGGCCGCCGCGGCAGTCGAGGGGGTAGTGGGCGAGCGCGGCGTCGGGGGCGGCGAGCCGGCCCGCCGGTGCGGCGGGGGTGCCGGGGGTGCGCGGGCCCGGGGTGGAGGCTTCGGCGGTGGGCTGGAGGAGTCCGGCGCCGGCTATGACGGCGGCCATGGCTGCGGCGGTGGCGAGCCAGTGGAGCGGGCCGGCGTCGTTGTGCGGGAGGGCGGGGTCGGCGGGGGTGTGCACGGGGGCGTCTCCTGCGCGGGGGATGACGGGGAGCCAGCATCGTGCCATACCGCTGCGCTCGGCGGAACGGGTGGGTCCGTGGTCTGCCTTGGTCGGCGGGGCCGGAGCGGTGCCGGGCCTTGGCGCAGGTGCGGGGTGGGGTACAGGGCGGGTGCGGGGGCTGCGGTGCCGTGTGCCCACCCTCCCCCGAGCTCTCGGCTCCGCTCGAGCAGGGGGGACCCCCATCGCCCTGCGGCACGCCTGCCCACACGGCGGGCGGGTACTGGGCTATTGCCCACACGGCAGCGGGGGGGTAACGCGAAGGCGCCGTGCTGCAGTTCCGGTGGGAGATCGGGAACTGCGGCACGGCGCCGAGTGGTTGGGTGGGTGCGGCTAGCCGCGGCCGGAGCCGCTGCCGGGGCCCTCGTAGTCCTCGCCGTAGGCGCCCTTGGCGGGGCGGCGGCGGCGCAGCGGGGGTTCGACGCCGTCGGCGAGGCGCCGGGCGGTGACGAGGAAGCCGGTGTGGCCGATCATGCGGTGGTCGGGGCGGACGGCCAGGCCCTCCACGTGCCAGTTGCGGATCATCGATTCCCAGGGCTGCGGTTCGGCGAAGCAGCCGATCTCGCGGATGGACTCGACGGTCTTGGACAGCTGGGTGGTGGTGGCGACGTAGCAGCAGAGGATGCCGCCGGGGACGAGGGCCTTCTTGACGGCCTCGAGGCACTCCCAGGGGGCGAGCATGTCGAGGATGACGCGGTCGACGTCGGTGTCGGACAGGTTGTCCTGGAGGTCGCCGACGGTCAGCTGCCACGCGGGGTGGGGGCCGCCGAAGTAGCGTTCGACGTTGTCCTTGGCGATCTCGGCGAAGTCGGCCCGCCGCTCGTAGCTGTGGAGCATGCCCTGGTCGCCGATGGCGCGCAGCAGGAAGCTGCTGAGGGAGCCGGAGCCCACGCCCGCTTCCACGACGCGGGCGCCGGGGAAGATGTCGGCGAAGGCCAGGATCTGGCCCGCGTCCTTGGGGTAGACCACGGCGGCGCCGCGGGGCATGGACAGGACGTAGTCGGGGAGCAGGGGTCGCAGCGCGAGGTACGCGACGTTCCCCGTGGTACGGACAACACTGCCCTCGGGAGCGCCGATCAGCTCGTCGTGGGGGAAGGAACCCTTGTGGGTGTGGAAGTTCTTCCCGGCTTCGAGCGTGAACGTGTAGTGGCGTCCCTTGGGGTCGGTGAGCTGGACCTGGTCCCCGACCTTGAAGGGCCCGCGTCGGCGGGCGGCACCGGTCGGTTCGGACATGTGACCAGTGTATTGGGTTCAGGAGTGGGGCCGTGCCATGGCCTTGAAGAAGGCCTTCTCGACGTCGAGGGTGGAGAGGACGCCGTAGATGGCGCCGTCGGCTTCGGTCACGAGGTATTCGGTGGCGGGGGTGGTGCGGAGGTGGTCGAGGAGTTCTTCGCCGGCGAGGTCCGCTGAAACCTTCATGCCGTCGGTGATGTCCTGGGCGAGGCTGCCGGCGGCTTCCCAGGGGCGGCGGTGTTCGGGGATGGAGGCGATGGCGCTCTCGCGGACGATGGCGGTGGGGTTGCCGTGGCCGTCGGTGACGACGAGGGCGCGGGCTCCGGCCTCGTTGGCGCGGCGGAGGGCCTCGGAGAGGGGGGTGGCGGCTTCGACGGGGATGGCGCGGCGGGTGAGGGTGCGGGCGCGGAGTTCGGGGAGGTGTTCGCGGAGGCGGGCCATGCGGAGGCTGTTGCCGGCGCCGGTCCACATGATCGCCGCGAGGATGGCGGCGAGCAGGGCGTTCATGACGGTGTCCATGCCGCTGGTCTGGTCGGCGCCGGGGCCGATGACGCCGGTCTCGGTGAGGAGGGGGAGGCCGAGGAGGACGGAGACGGCGATGGCGCGGCCGACCCAGGCGGCGGCGACGGTGCCGGCCATGGCGCGGCCGGTGAGGGCCCAGACGAGGGCGCGGAGCATGCGGCCGCCGTCGAGGGGGAGGCCGGGGAGGAGGTTGAAGACGGCGACGATCAGGTTGGCGATCATGAGGCCGGCGAGGAGGACCCCGGGGACGGTGCGGGGTTCCACGGCGGTCATGCCGAGGTAGAAGGCGCCGGCGAGGAGGAGGGAGAGCAGGGGGCCGACGAAGGCGAGGACGAATTCGCGGCCGGGGGTCTCGGCCTCGTCGACGTGGGTGGCGCCGCCGACGAACTGGAGCTGGATGCGTCGGACGGTGAGTTTGAAGCGGAGTCCGGCTACGGCGTGGGCGAGTTCGTGGACGAGTACGGAGGCGTAGAAGGCGACGGCGAAGAAGAGGGCGACGAGGTAGCGGACGGCGCCGAGGCCGGGGAGGACCTGGTCGAGCCGGTCGCCGAAGATCCAGGTGAGGAGGGCGGCGACGACGAACCAGCTGGGTGAGACGTAGACGGGTACGCCGAAGGGGCGGCCCATGAGGAGTCCGCCGCCCTCGGAGCGCCGGGCCGTGCGCTCGCCGGTTCCGTCGGTGTCTGCCACGGCTGTCCTTCGTTCGGGGTACGTCGGCCGGTGCGGTGGCCGGGGGTCCGGTGGGCCCCTTCGTTGCTCGGGGTGATGTTCCGATCATGCAGTGCGAGGGGGGCTGCCGTCGATGGTATTGCGGTGCTGTCGGTTGCGGGTCGTAGGGTCTTTGTCATGACGACGAGCCCCGGTCCCGTTCCGGCCGGCGCGGAACCGGTGGCCGATGCCGCCGGTGCCGCTGCCCGGCCCGTGTCGCTGTCCCCGTCGCGGGCGAGCGACTTCATGCAGTGTCCGTTGCTGTACCGGTTCCGGGTGATCGACCGGCTGCCGGAGAAGCCCAGTGCGGCGGCTACCCGGGGGACGCTGGTGCATGCGGTGCTGGAGCGGTTGTTCGATCATCCGGCGGAGGAGCGGACGGCGCCGCGGGCGAAGTCGCTGGTGCCGGGGCAGTGGGAGCGGCTGCTGGAGGCGCGGCCGGAGCTGGCGGAGCTGTTCCCCGGGGACGGGGGCGGTGAGGCGCTGGCGGGCTGGCTGTCGGAGGCCGAGGCGCTGGTGGAGCGGTGGTTCACGCTGGAGGACCCGACGCGGCTGGAGCCGGTGGAGCGGGAGTTCTTCGTGGAGGCGGAGCTGGAGTCGGGGCTGCGGCTGCGCGGGATCATCGACCGGGTGGACGTGGCGCCGACGGGTGAGGTGCGGATCGTCGACTACAAGACGGGGAAGGCGCCGCGGCCGGAGTACGCCGAGGGTGCGCTGTTCCAGATGAAGTTCTACGCGCTGGTGGTGTGGCGGCTGAAGGGCGTGGTGCCGCGGCGGCTGCAGTTGGTGTACCTGGGCAGTGGGGAGGTGCTGACGTATGACCCGGTGATGGCTGATCTGGAGCGGGTGGAGCGGAAGCTGCACGCGTTGTGGGAGGCGATCAAGGAGGCCACGGAGACGGGTGAGTGGCGGCCGCGGCCGACGAAGCTGTGCGGCTGGTGTGATCACCGGTCGGTGTGTCCTGAGTTCGGGGGCACTCCTCCGGCCTATCCTCTGATGATCACACCGAGGGGTGGAGAGGGCGGGGCACGGGCCGGGGAATCCTGATCATCGGGCCGGGGCAGAATGGGCGTCGTCCGCCGATACGAAAACGAGGTAGTTCCCGTGGCGATCCGCGTCCTTCTGGTCGACGACCAGCCGCTGCTGCGCACCGGCTTCCGGATGATCCTGGAGGCCGAGGGGGACATCGCGGTGGTCGGTGAGGCCGGGGACGGCCTGCAGGCGCTGGACCAGGTGCGGGCGCTGCAGCCGGACGTGGTGCTGATGGACATCCGGATGCCGCGGATGGACGGGGTGGAGGCGACCCGGCAGATCACCGGGCCGGGCCGGGACGGTCCGGCGAAGGTGCTGGTGCTGACCACGTTCGACCTGGACGAGTACGTGGTGGAGGCGCTGCGGGCGGGGGCCAGCGGGTTCCTGCTGAAGGACGCCCCGGCGAACGAGCTGGTGCAGGCGATCCGGGTGGTCGCGGGGGGCGAGGCGATGCTGGCGCCGTCGATCACGCGGCGGCTGCTGGACAAGTACGCGGGGCACCTGCCCTCGGGTGAGGATTCGGTCCCGGACTCGCTGGGCACGCTGACCGAGCGGGAGGTCGAGGTGCTGAAGCTGGTCGCGCGCGGCCTGTCGAACGCGGAGATCGCGGCGGACCTGTTCGTGAGCGAGACGACGGTGAAGACGCACGTGGGGCACGTGCTGACGAAGCTGGGTCTGCGGGACCGGGTGCAGGCGGCGGTGTACGCGTACGAGAGCGGGCTGGTCCGCCCGGGCGCGCAGTAGCCGAGCGGGGGCAGGCCGGAGGGGCCGGACCGCTGGTGCGGTCCGGCCCCTCCGGTGTGCGTGCGGGGACCGGCTCAGCCCTTGGAGATCTCCCAGAAGCGGAAGACGGTGGAGGCGTCCAGCGACCACTGCAGGCCGGTGATGTTCGGCCGGGCCACGGCGTACTGCTTGCTCTGCCAGAGCGGGAGGAGGGGGATCTCCTCGGCCACGATGTCCTGGAGGCGGGCGTAGTCGGTGCTGATGGAGGTCCGGTCGGAGACCGCCGAGGTCTGCGGGATGATCTTCTCGGTGATTTCCTTGTTGTTGTAGTTGTTCTTCAGCACGTTGTCCTTGCCGAAGAAGGGCGCGGTGAAGTTGTCGGCGTCGGGGTAGTCCGGCACCCAGCCGCGGACGTAGACGCCGTACTTGCCGGCCTCGATGTCCTTCTCGTACTGGTCGAACTCGGCGGACTTGACGTCCGCCTGGAACAGCCCGCTGTCGTTGAGCTGCTTGGCGATGGTCTGGAGGTCCTGCTGGGTGGCCGGGCCGTAACGGCTGGGGGTGGACCACAGGGTCAGCTTGACCTTGCCCTTGATGCCGCCCTTCTCCAGGACCTCCTTGGCCTTGTCGGCCTGCGGGGAGGAGCCGTACTTGTCGAAGAACGGGGTGGTGTGGCCGCCGATGCCCGCCGGGACGATCGAGTACAGCGGGGTGGCAGTGCCCTGGTGGACGGTCTTGACGAGGGCCTCGCGGTCCAGCAGGTAGGCCATGGCCTTGCGGACCGGGAGCTTGCCGGCGACCGGGTCGTTCATGTTGAAGACGAGGTGCGAGACCTCGGCTCCGGTGCCCTGGACGGCGGAGGGCTTGCCGTCGCTGCCGCTGGAGGCGGCGGGGTTGGGGATGTCCTTCGGGTCCAGGCCGCGGAAGGCGAAGTCGACCTGTCCGTCCTCCAGGGCCCGCTTGAGCGCGCTCTGGTCGCCGTCGAAGAACTTGATGGTGACGCCGTTGTTCTTCGGCTTGGCCTGGCCGGTGTAGGAGGAGTTGACGGAGAGGTTCGCCGACTTGTCCCCGAAGGAGTCCAGCTTGTAGACGCCGGAGCCGATGGCCTTGCCGTCGGTGCGCAGCTTGTCGGCCGGGTACTCGGTGTGGTCGACGATGGAGCCGGCGCCCGAGGCGATCTTGCTGGGGAAGGTCGCGTCGGGGGTCTTGAGGCGGAAGGTGACGGTCTTGTCGTCGGGGGTGTCGATGCCGGCTATGGACGTCAGCATGACGGCCGGGCCGTTCTCGTCGTTGATCTTCATCGTGCGCTCGAAGGAGAACTTGACGTCCTTGGAGGTGAGCGCGTTGCCGTTGCTGAACTTGAGGCCCGCGCGCAGGGTGCAGGTGTACACCTTGCTGTCGCTGCCCTGGAAGCCGCAGGTCTGGGCGGCGTCGGGGGCCGGGGCGGTCGCTCCCTTGGGGAAGTGCAGCAGCGACTGGAAGACGTTGTTGAACAGCAGCCAGGAGCCGGGGTCGTAGCCGGAGGCCGGGTCGGTGGCCTTCACCTGGTCGGACATTCCCATGACGACGGACTTGCCGTCGCTGTCGGCCGGGCCGTCCTGCGAGCCGCAACCGCTGAGCAGGGCAGCTGCGGTGGCCGCGCCGAGCGGGGCCGCCAGCCACTGGTTACGAATCTTCACGCGCGTGTCCTTCACAGTTCTTGTACGCCTTGTTCCGCCGGCCGCGGGTGCGCCGACCGGTTGCCGCAGTGTCAGCCCCGCATGCCCTGGCCGAGTTCCCACAGCTGAAGGTCGGAGATGGAGTTCACGGACCACTCCACTCCGGTGATGCCGTCGCGTGCGGCGACGTACTGCTTGCCCTGCCAGAGCGGCAGGACGGGCACGTCCTCGGCGACGATGTTCTGCATCTCCTCGATGGCGGGCGCGGCCAGGGTGCGGTCGGCCGCGCGCCGGGACTCGGGGATGAGCTTGGTGCGCACCGTGCTGTTCGCGTACGGCGTGCCCAGGAAGTTGTCCTGCTCCAGGAAGGGAGCGAGGAAGTTGTCGGCGTCGGCGTAGTCGGGGAACCAGCCGAGCCCGTAGGCGGCGTAGTCGCCCTGCTTCTGGGCGGGGCGGAACTCCGCCCACTGCTTGCCCTGGACGGTGACGTCGAACAGTTTGGTGGCGTTCAGCTGGGCCTTGAGTTCCTCGAACTCGGCGGCGGTGCCGTCGCCGTAGTGGTCGGTGGAGTAGTTCAGGGTCAGCTTGACGGGGGTCTTCACGCCGGCCGCGCGCAGGAGGTTCGCGGCGGTCTGGGTGTCGGCCTCGCCGTACTTGTTGTAGAAGGAGTTGACGTGGCCGGGGACGCTGCCGGGGACGAGGGAGTAGAGCGGCTGGGCGCTCTTGCCGTAGACCTTGTTGATCAGCCGGCCGCGGTCGACGGTGGCGGCGAGGGCCTGGCGTACGGCCTTGTCCTTGACGGCGGGGGCTTCGGTGTTGAAGCCGAGGTAGCGGATCTCCAGGCCGGGCAGGGGGACCAGCCGGACGCCCTTGGGCGGGTTGACGGAGAGCTCCTTGATCTGCGCCGGGGACAGGGTGCGGGAGACCATCTGCACCTTGTTGTCGGCGAGGGCGGCGCCCATGGACTCCGAGTCCGGGTAGGTACGCAGTTCGACCTTGTCGTTCTGCGGCTTGAGGTCGCCCTGGTAGTTCGGGTTGCGGGTGAAGATGGCGCGGACCAGCTGGTTGTCCTTGACCTCGGCCTTCATGGTGTACGGGCCGGAGCCTTCGACCTCGAAGCCGTCCCGGAGCTTCCTGGCGTCGTAGGTCTTGCGGTTGACGATGCCGGCGGCCGGGGTGGACAGCTTGTGCGGGAAGGTCGCGTCGGCGGTCTTCAGGCGGAAGACGATGGTGTCCTCGCCCTTGGTCTCGACCCGGTCGAGGGTGGAGAGGAGGGCGGAGGGGCCGTTCTCGTCCTTGATCGCGAGGACCCGGTCGATGGAGAATTTGACGTCCTCGGCGGTGAGCGGGTCGCCGTTGGCGAACTTCATGCCGGGCCGCAGGACGCAGCGGTAGGTCTGGTTGGCCTTGTCGGTGAAGTGGCACTTGGAGGCCGCTTCGGGGACGGGCTGGCCGCCGCCGCGGGGCGTGTGCATGAGTGTCTGGAGGGTCTGCCGGAGGACGTTCCAGGCGCCCGCGTCGTAGGCGTAGGCCGGATCGAAGGGTGCGGGCGCGGAGTCCGAGATCGCGAACCGGTCGGTGGTGCCGACCACGATCGCTCCGGATCCCGCTCCCGCTCCGCTGGTGCTGCCGCAGGCGGTCAGCGCGGGGGTGAGCAGGCCGGCCGCGGCCGTCAGCACCAGGGTCTTGCGGTTCATGCTGGGCGTTCTCCCTCGACCGGCACTTGGTCACTGCGGTACTGAGGGCATTTCGCGCATGGCGCCCGTTCGGGGCGGAACGATCGGGCCGGTGTTGTGACGATCGGTCCACGCAGTTCCGGCACGTGGGTATGTGTCCGGAACGGCTGAGGTGCGGCGAAGTGCCCGCGACGACCATAGTGGGCGGGGAAGGTATGGCTGGAACCGGCAGAGCCGGACTTGTAATCGCTGGGTGATGGGTCCGAACTGCCTGCGTATCCAAGGGTCTCGGCAATATTCGGTCAGGAGCTGATCAATCCGGACACAAGGGAAGGGTGCGGGGCCCGAAACGGGGCCGGGCGGGCCTGCCGCAGGTGACCAAGGTCACCCGGACGACCCGCCCGACGGGGGATGGAATTTCGGCCTCCGCGGCCGTGCGCGAGAGATCCTTCCGCCGCATGGCGCCCTGGCCCGTGTTCCGTTCGGTGAGCGCGGATACGGAGGGTGCGTGGTCAGTTCATCCGGGTGATCAGCGAGCGGAGGAAGGGAAGGTCCACGTCCTCGAGCGAGCCGACGATGGTCCGGCCCGGCGCGGGCTCGATCCGGCCCACCGAGGGAACGGCCACGACCCGGCAGCCGGCGGCCTCGGCGGCGGCGACGCCGGTGGCGGTGTCCTCGATGACGGCGCACCGTGCGGGGTGGGCGCCGAGGGACTGGGCGGCGAACAGGTAGGGGTCCGGGTGCGGCTTGGTGCGTACCACCTCGTCCCCGGCGACGGTGAGGGCGAACCGCTCGGGGCCCAGGGAGCGCAGGACGCGGTCGATGACCCGGCGGTGGGAGGCGGAGACCAGGGCGGTGGGCACGTTGTGCCGGGCGAGTTCGGAGAGCAGGCGCTCGGCGCCGGGCATGAGCGGCACGCGCTCGGCGATGCGGGCTTCGAACCGCTCGTTGAGCAGTACGGACATCTCGGCGAGGGAGATGGCGGCGCCGGTGGCCTCGATGAGGAAGCCCAGGCTGCGGCTCATCGGGCCGCCGACGACCACGTCGCGCCAGGATTCGTCGAGCCGGTGCCCGAGTTCCGCGAACGCGGCGACCTCGGCGTCCCACCAGAAGCCCTCGGTGTCGACGAGCGTGCCGTCCATGTCGAGCAGCACCGCCTGGAGGGCCGAACCGTCGGCCGTGCGCGCGACGGAGGCGGATACGGCGCTGGTCATGTGGCACACCTCTCTGAAGGGACGAGAAGGCCGGCCGCCTCTTCCCCCGGGACGGCACGCGGGGTGCGTGCCGGGGGGAACAGGCGACCGGCCTGTATGGGACCGACCAGTGTACGCCGGTCTGCCTCAGCGTGCGTTGAAATACTTCGCTTCGGGGTGGTGGATGACGATCGCGTCGGTGGACTGCTCGGGGTGGAGCTGGAACTCCTCGGACAGGTGGACCCCGATCCGCTCCGGCTGGAGCAGGTCGGCGATCTTCGCGCGGTCCTCCAGGTCGGGGCAGGCGCCGTAGCCGAGGGAGAAGCGGGCGCCGCGGTACTTCAGGGCGAACATGTCCTCGACGTCGGCGGGGTCTTCGCCGGCGAAGCCGAGCTCGGCGCGGACGCGGGCGTGCCAGTACTCGGCAAGGGCTTCGGCCAGCTGCACGGAGAGGCCGTGGAGTTCGAGGTACTCGCGGTAGGAGTCGGACTCGAACAGCTTGGCCGTGGCCTCGCCGATCTTCGAGCCGACGGTGACGACCTGGAGGCCGACCACGTCGGTCTCGCCGGACTCCTCGGGGCGGAAGAAGTCGGCGAGGCAGAGGCGGCGGCCGCGGCGCTGCCGGGGGAAGGTGAAGCGGGTCCGCTCGTTGCCCTGCTCGTCCAGGATGATCAGGTCGTCGCCCTTGGAGACGCACGGGAAGTAGCCGTAGACCACGGCGGCTTCCAGCAGGTTCTCGGTGTGCAGCTTCTCCAGCAGGCCGCGCAGTCGCGGCCGGCCCTCGGTCTCGACGAGCTCCTCGTACGTGGGGCCGCCGGCGCGGGCCTGCTTGAGGCCCCACTGGCCCTTGAACAGGGCGCCCTCGTCGAGCCAGGAGGCGTAGTCCTTCAGGCCGATGCCCTTGATGACGCGGGTGCCCCAGAACGGCGGGGCGGGCACCGGGTTGTCGACGGCGACGTCGGAGCGGTGGCCGCTCTCCGGCTCCTCCGCCTCGGGCAGGATCACGTCGCGCTTGGCGACGCGCCGCTGCTTGAGCTCGGGCAGGGCGGCGCCGGGCACGCCGCGCTTGACGGCGATCAGGGCGTCCATGAGGCGGAGGCCCTCGAAGGCGTCGCGGGCGTAGCGGACTTCGCCCTCGTAGATCTCGTGGAGGTCCTGCTCGACGTAGGCGCGGGTGAGGGCGGCACCGCCGAGGATGACCGGGTAGTCGGCGGCCAGCTTGCGCTGGTTGAGCTCCTCCAGGTTCTCCTTCATGATCACGGTGGACTTCACCAGGAGGCCGGACATGCCGATGACGTCGGCCCTGTGTTCCTCGGCGGCTTCCAGGATGGCCGAGACGGGCTGCTTGATGCCCAGGTTGACCACGTTGTAGCCGTTGTTGGAGAGGATGATGTCGACGAGGTTCTTGCCGATGTCGTGGACGTCGCCGCGGACGGTGGCCAGGACGATGGTGCCCTTGCCCTCGGCGTCGGACTTCTCCATGTGCGGTTCGAGGTAGGCCACCGCGGTCTTCATGACCTCGGCGGACTGGAGGACGAACGGCAGCTGCATCTGGCCGGAGCCGAAGAGCTCGCCGACGACCTTCATGCCTTCCAGCAGGGTGTCGTTGACGATGTCGAGGGCCGGCCGGTCCGCCAGGGCCTCGTCGAGGTCGGCCTCCAGGCCGTTCTTCTCGCCGTCGATGATCCGCCGCTGCAGGCGCTCCTCCAGCGGCAGGGCGAGGAGTTCCTCCGCCTTGCCCGCCTTGAGCGACTTGGTGGTGGCGCCCTCGAACAGGGCCATCAGCTTCTGCAGCGGGTCGTAGCCCTCGCTGCGGCGGTCGTAGATCAGGTCCAGGGCGGTGGTGACCTGCTCCTCGTCGAACCGGGCGATCGGCAGGATCTTCGAGGCGTGCACGATCGCCGAGTCGAGGCCGGCCTTGACGCACTCGTCCAGGAACACGGAGTTGAGCAGGATGCGGGCGGCCGGGTTCAGGCCGAAGGAGATGTTCGACAGGCCGAGGGTGGTCTGCACCTCGGGGTGCAGGCGCTTGAGCTCGCGGATGGCCTCGATGGTGGCGATGCCGTCCTTGCGGGACTCCTCCTGGCCGGTGCAGATGGTGAAGGTCAGGGTGTCGATGAGGATGTCCGACTCGCGGATGCCCCAGTTCTGCGTGAGGTCGGTGATCAGCCGCTCGGCGATCGCGACCTTGGTCTCGACGGTGCGGGCCTGGCCCTCCTCGTCGATGGTCAGCGCGATCAGGGCCGAGCCGTGTTCCTGCGCCAGCCGCGTGACCTTGGCGAAGCGGGAGTCGGGGCCGTCGCCGTCCTCGTAGTTGACGGAGTTGATGACCGCGCGGCCGCCGAGCTTCTCCAGGCCGGCCCGGATCACCTCGACCTCGGTGGAGTCCAGGACGATCGGCAGGGTGGAGGCGGTCGCGAAGCGGCCGGCGAGCTCCTCCATGTCCGCGACGCCGTCCCGGCCCACGTAGTCCACGCAGAGGTCGAGCATGTGCGCGCCCTCGCGGATCTGGTCGCGGGCCATCTCCACGCAGTCGTCCCAGCGGGCCTCCAGCATCGCCTCGCGGAACTTCTTCGACCCGTTCGCGTTCGTCCGCTCGCCGATCGCCATGTAGGAGGTGTCCTGGCGGAACGGCACGGTCTGGTAGAGGGAGGAGGCGCCGGGCTCGGGGCGCGGCTCGCGGGCGGCCGGGGTGAGGCCGTGGACGCGTTCGGCGACCTGGCGGAGGTGTTCGGGGGTGGTGCCGCAGCAGCCGCCGATCAGGGAGAGGCCGTACTCGCGGACGAAGGTCTCCTGGGCGTCGGCGAGCTCGGAGGCCGACAGCGGGTAGTGCGCGCCGTCCTTGGTGAGGACGGGCAGGCCGGCGTTGGGCATGCAGGACAGCGGGATGCGGGCGTTGCGGGCGAGGTAGCGCAGGTGCTCGCTCATCTCCGCGGGGCCGGTGGCGCAGTTCAGGCCGATCATGTCGATGCCCAGCGGCTCCAGCGAGGTCAGCGCGGCGCCGATCTCGGAGCCGAGCAGCATGGTGCCGGTGGTCTCCACGGTGACCGAGCAGATCAGCGGCACGGAGACGCCGAAGGCGTCCATGGCGCGGCGGGCGCCGATCAGCGAGGCCTTGGTCTGGAGGAGGTCCTGGGTGGTCTCGACGAGCAGGGCGTCGGCGCCGCCCGCGAGCAGGCCCTCGGCGTTGATCTGGTAGGCGTCGCGGATGGTGGCGTAGGAGATGTGGCCGAGGGTGGGCAGCTTGGTGCCGGGGCCCATCGAGCCGAGCACCCAGCGCTGGCGGCCGGTGGAGGCGGTGTACTCGTCGGCGACCTGGCGGGCGATGCGGGCGCCGGCCTCGGACAGCTCGAAGTTGCGTTCGGCGATGTCGTACTCGGCGAGCGCGGCGAAGTTGGCGCCGAAGGTGTTGGTCTCGACGCAGTCGACCCCGGCGGAGAAGTACTCCTCGTGCACGGAGCGGACGATGTCGGGGCGCGTAACGTTCAGGACCTCGTTGCAGCCTTCGAGCTGCTGGAAGTCCTCCAGCGAGGGGTCCTGCGCCTGGAGCATCGTTCCCATGGCTCCGTCGGCGACCACCACGCGGGTGGCCAGCGCCTCCCGGAGGGCTTCGGCCCGGGCACGGGTGTCGGCGGGCGGGTTCGGCAACGAGGCCATGGTGTGCTCCCTGGAGTGCGACGGCTGTCGGCTTTACACCCTTCTGACAAGGGTGTACGCGGTCAGGGTAGCGGTGCGGGCGCGCCCCCGGTGCGGCCGTCCCACGGGGCGGACAGGCATCCTGTGCGCGGGGGCCGCCGCGGGGGTCCGGCGACGCCGGTCGCCCCGGTCCTGCACGAGGTCGGCATCGGCCGATAGAGTTCGACATTGTCGAACTACGTCTTCATCGGCTCTCACCATCTCCACCCGTTCTACACCGCTCCAGGAGGCCCCGCGATGGCACGGAACATCCAGTCGCTCGAACGAGCCGCTGCGATGCTGCGGCTTCTGGCGGGCGGCGAGCGCCGGCTCGGCCTCTCCGACGTGGCCTCCTCCCTGGGGCTGGCCAAGGGCACGGCGCACGGCATCCTGCGCACCCTGCAGGCGGAGGGCTTCGTCGAGCAGGACCCGGCGTCCGGCCGCTACCAGCTGGGCGCCGAGCTGCTGCGGCTGGGCAACAGCTACCTGGACGTGCACGAGCTGCGCGCCCGGGCGCTGGTGTGGACCGACGACCTGGCGCGGGCCAGCGGCGAGAGCGTGTACGTGGGCGTGCTGCACCAGAGCGGGGTGCTGATCATGCACCACGTGTTCCGGCCGGACGACAGCCGCCAGGTGCTGGAGGTGGGGGCCATGCAGCCGCTGCACTGCACGGCCCTGGGCAAGGTGCTGTCGGCGTACGACCCGGTGGCGCACAGCGAGGCGGTGGAGGCCGAACGGGAGGCGTTCACCCCGCGGACGGTCACCGACCTGGAGGGCTTCGAGTCGGTGCTGGCGCTGACCCGGGCCCGCGGCTGGGCGGCCGACGTGGAGGAGACCTGGGAGGGCATCGCCTCGGTGGCGGCGCCCATCCACGACCGGCGGCGGATGCCGGTGGGCGCGGTGGCCGTGGCGGGCGCCGTGGAGCGGGTCTGCGGGGAGCCCGGGGAGCCGCGTCCCGGCCTGGTGGCGGCGGTCCGCGACTGCGCAAGGGCGGTTTCCCGCGATCTCGGCGCGGGCCGGTTCTGACCTTCCCCTTCTCTGCCAGGAGGCCACTCTGTGGCCTCTTTTGGCATTTTCTGGCTCCTTTCGGCCACGCCTTGCCATCCAGATGGCCGAATTTGGGCGATCGTACCGAGTGGTAACGATCCGGAATCTGGCCTGGCCAGCCCTTGACGCATTCTTCACCTGGCCGGAAAACTGCCGTTCATCGGTCGGCATTGTCGAACACCTACCGGCAATACGCGCTAGGGTGTGACAAGGCCGGGACCGGAACAGCACTGACCCAGTGCGTGGACCCCGGGCGGGATCCGGGGTCCCCTCACCCCCTGGACGTAGGACAAAGGAGTCGCGAGTGACCAGCTCCGACATCTTCATCGGCGAGACCATCGGTACCGCCCTGCTCACCCTCCTCGGCGGCGGCGTCTGCGCCGCGCTGACCCTCAAGAGCTCCAAGGCCCGCAACGCGGGCTGGCTCGCGATCACCTTCGGCTGGGGCTTCGCCGTCCTGATCGCGGCCTACGTGTCCGCCCCGCTCTCCGGCGCGCACCTGAACCCGGCGGTCACCGTCGGCATCGCCGTCACCAGCGGCGAATGGGGCGACGTCCCCGTCTACCTGGCCGGCCAGATGCTCGGCGCGATGCTGGGCTCCGTGCTGATGTGGATCGCCTACTACGGCCAGTTCCGGGCGCACCTGTCCGACCCGGAGCACATCAAGGACGCCACGCTCGGCCCGGAGGACCCCCACCCCCACGACCAGGCCGGCCCGGTCCTGGGAATTTTCTCCACCGGCCCGGAAATCCGTCACGTCGTCCAGAACCTCGCGACCGAGATCATCGGTACCTTCGTACTGATCATCGCGATCCTCACGCAGGGCCTGCAGGGCGACGGCAAGGGCCTCGGCGTCATCGGAGTCCTGATCACCTCCTTCGTGGTCGTCGGCATCGGCCTCTCGCTGGGCGGCCCGACCGGCTACGCCATCAACCCGGTCCGCGACCTCGGCCCGCGCATCGTGCACGCCCTGCTCCCGCTGCCCAACAAGGGCGGTTCGGACTGGGGATACTCCTGGATCCCGGTGGTCGGCCCGCTGATCGGCGCCGCGCTCGCCGGCGGTCTGTACAACCTCGCGTTCGCCTGATCCGCTGATCTGCTGATCCGCCGGCGCGCCGATCGGCCCCCGCCGACCGCGCCGGCCATCCGCCCACTCCGAGACTTGCCAGGAGCAGCCACATGACCACCAGCACCGGTCCCTTCATCGCCGCGATCGACCAGGGCACCACCTCCTCCCGCTGCATCGTCTTCGACCGCGACGGCCGCATCGTCGCCGTCGACCAGAAGGAGCACGAGCAGATCTTCCCGAAGCCGGGCTGGGTGGAGCACGACGCCACCGAGATCTGGACCAACGTCCAGGAGGTCGTCGCCGGGGCCATCGCCAAGGCCGGCATCACCTCCGCGGACGTCAAGGCCGTCGGCATCACCAACCAGCGCGAGACCACCGTCCTGTGGGACAAGAACACCGGCGAGCCGGTGCACAACGCGCTGGTCTGGCAGGACACCCGCACCGACGCCCTGTGCAAGGAGCTCGGCCGCAACGTCGGCCAGGACCGCTTCCGCCGCGAGACCGGCCTGCCGCTGGCGAGCTACTTCGCGGGTCCGAAGGTCCGCTGGCTGCTCGACAACGTCGAGGGCCTGCGGGCGCGCGCCGAGGCCGGCGACATCCTCTTCGGCACCATGGACTCGTGGGTCATCTGGAACCTCACGGGCGGCGCGCAGGGCGGCGCACACGTCACCGACGTCACCAACGCCTCCCGCACCATGCTCATGAACCTGCACACCCTGGCGTGGGACGAGCGCATCGCGGAGTCCATGGGCGTCCCGCTCAACGTCCTCCCCGAGATCAAGTCCTCCGCCGAGGTCTACGGCCACGTCAAGGACGGCGTCCTGGCCGGCGTCCCGGTCGCCTCGGCGCTCGGTGACCAGCAGGCCGCCCTGTTCGGCCAGACCTGTTTCGCCGAGGGCGAGGCCAAGTCCACGTACGGCACCGGAACGTTCATGCTGATGAACACCGGCGACAAGATCATCAACTCCTACAGCGGCCTGCTGACCACGGTCGGCTACCAGATCGGCGACGAGAAGCCGGTCTACGCCCTGGAGGGCTCCATCGCCGTCACCGGCTCGCTCGTCCAGTGGATGCGCGACCAGATGGGCCTGATCAACTCCGCGGCCGAGATCGAGACCCTGGCCTCCTCCGTCGAGGACAACGGCGGCGCCTACTTCGTGCCCGCCTTCTCCGGCCTGTTCGCCCCGTACTGGCGCTCCGACGCCCGCGGCGTGATCGCCGGCCTCACCCGGTACGTCACCAAGGCGCACATCGCCCGTGCCGTACTGGAGGCCACCGCCTGGCAGACCCGCGAGATCACCGACGCCATGACCAAGGACTCGGGCGTCGAGCTCAGCGCCCTGAAGGTCGACGGCGGCATGACCTCCAACAACCTGCTGATGCAGACCCTCTCGGACTTCCTGGACGCCCCCGTGGTCCGTCCCATGGTCGCCGAGACCACCTGCCTCGGTGCCGCCTACGCCGCCGGCCTGGCCGTCGGCTTCTGGCCCGACACCGACGCCCTGCGCGCCAACTGGCGGCGGGCCGCGGAGTGGACCCCGCGGATGCCCGAGGACCAGCGGGAGCGCGAGTACAAGAGCTGGCTCAAGGCCGTGGAGCGGACCATGGGCTGGGTCGACGACGAAGACGCCAGCTGATCGCGATCGGCTGACGCAAGCCTGCCGGCCCGACCGTCCGGTGCCGGCGCAAGCGACGACGAGGAGCTAAGACAATGAGCAGCCTGCAGAGCGTGCCCGCCCTGGGCACGCACCCGACCGCCGGTTCGAACCCGAGCCGTGCCGAGACCCGCGAGCAGCTGGCGAAGGCCACGTACGACCTGCTGGTCATCGGTGGCGGAATCCTGGGCACCTCGGTGGCCTGGCACGCCGCGCAGTCGGGCCTGCGGGTCGCCATGGTGGACGCCGGCGACTTCGCCGGCGCCACCTCCTCGGCCTCCTCCAAGCTGGTCCACGGCGGTCTGCGCTACCTGCAGACCGGCGCGGTCAAGCTGGTCGCCGAGAACCACCACGAGCGGCGGGTGCTGGCCAAGGACGTGGCCCCGCACCTGGTCAACCCGCTCACCTTCTACCTGCCGGTCTACAAGGGCGGTCCGGTGGGGGCGGCCAAGCTGGGCGCGGGCGTGTTCGCGTACTCCGCCCTCTCGGCCTTCGGCGACGGCATGGGCAAGGTCATATCCCCGGCCCGTGCCGCCGCCGACAACCCCGGTCTGAAGACGGACAACCTCAAGGCCGTCGCGGTCTACTACGACCACCAGATGAACGACTCCCGCGTCGCGGTCATGACGGTCCGCGCGGCCGTCGAGTCCGGCGCGGTGGTCCTCAACCACGCCGAGGTCACCGGCCTGCGCATGACGAAGGGCCGGGTGACCGGCGCCGAGCTCAAGGACCGCCTGGACGGCACCGAGTTCGGGGTCGACGCACGCGTCGTGCTCAACGCCACCGGCCCGTGGGTGGACCACCTGCGGCGCATGGAAGACAAGCACTCGATGCCGTCGATCCGCCTGTCCAAGGGCGCTCACATCGTCATGAAGCGGAAGTCGCCGTGGAAGGCCGCCATGGCCACCCCGATCGACAAGTACCGCATCACCTTCGCCCTGCCGTGGGAGGACCAGCTCCTGCTCGGCACCACCGACACCCAGTACGAGGGCGACCCGGCGGACGTGCGGGCCACCGAGGCCGACATCCAGCAGATCCTGGACGAGGCCGCGTTCTCCATCAAGGACACCGACCTCGACCGCTCCCTGATGACCTACGCCTTCGCCGGCCTGCGCGTGCTGCCCGGCGGTCCGGGCAACGTGGCCCAGGCCAAGCGCGAGACGGTGGTCACCGAGGGCGCGGGCGGCATGCTGTCGGTGGCCGGCGGCAAGTGGACCACCTACCGGCACATCGGCCGCGTGGTCATGGACAAGCTGGCGAAGCTTCCGGGCAGCCCGCTGACCGAGGACATGGAGCCGGTGAAGTCCCTGGTGCGCCGGGTCCCGCTGCCCGGTGTCGCCAACCCCAACGCGGTCGCGCACCGCCTGCTGGTGGACCGCGAGCCGGGCATGCGGATGGACCCGCTCACCGCCCGGCACCTGGCCTCCCACTACGGCTCGCTGGCCTTCGACATCGCCCGCCTGGTCAACGAGGACCCCGCGCTGGGCGAGCGCATCCACGAGGACGGCCCGGAGATCTGGGCACAGGTCGCCTACGCCCGCGACTACGAGTGGGCGCAGACGGTGGACGACGTGCTGCGCCGCCGTACGACGGTGACCGTACGCGGCCTGGACGACGAGGCCGTGCGGGCCCGGGTCGCGGAGATGCTGGCCGCGAAGGCGTAGCCCACCCGGCCACTGGGCAGGGGCGGTTCCTGAGGGAACCGCCCCTTCGTCATGGCGTCACGCGGGGTGTGGCGGCCGTCCCCTCAAGGCATAGGCTGACCCCTTGTACACGAGGAACTTCGGAAGGAGACCTGGGTGATCGAGCTTGAGGGCGTGCCCGAGCTGATCGACCCGGTCATGGTGGCCGCGTTCGAAGGCTGGAACGACGCGGGCGACGCGGCCTCCGGTGCGGTCGCGCATCTGGACCGGGAATGGAAGGGCGAGGTCTTCGCGGCGCTGGACGCCGAGGACTACTACGACTTCCAGGTCAACCGGCCGACGGTGTGGCTGGACAACGGCGTGCGCAAGATCACCTGGCCGACGACCCGGCTCTCGGTGGTCCGGATCGGCGGCGCGAAGCCGCGCGACCTGGTCCTGGTGCGGGGCATCGAACCGTCCATGCGCTGGCGGTCGTTCTGCAACGAGCTCCTCGGCTTCGCCCACGAACTGGGCGTCGAGATGGTGGTCATCCTGGGCGCGCTGCTGGGCGACACCCCGCACACCCGCCCGGTGCCGGTCAGCGGGGTCACCTCGGACCCGGACCTGGCGCGGACCATGGACCTGGAGGAGACCCGGTACGAGGGGCCGACGGGCATCGTCGGCATCCTGCAGGAGGCGTGCACGCACGCCGGCGTCCCGGCCGTCTCCCTGTGGGCGGCGGTCCCCCACTACGTCTCGCAGCCGCCGAACCCGAAGGCGACGCTGGCGCTCCTCAACCGCCTCGAGGACCTGATCGACATCCGGATCCCGCTGGGCGAGCTGCCGGAGGACGCGAGGGCCTGGCAGCTGGGCGTGGACCAGCTGGCGGCGGAGGACAGCGAGGTCGCCGAGTACGTGCAGACGCTGGAGGAGGCCCGGGACACGGCGGACCTGCCGGAGGCGTCCGGCGAGGCCATCGCCCGCGAGTTCGAGCGCTACCTGCGGCGGCGCGACCCCGCGCCCGATCCGGGCGGCGCCGGTGACGGGTCGTACTTCCGCGACCCGTCGAGCGGGGGCCGCCCCCAGCCGAAGCCGAAGCCGGGGCCGGAGGGGCCGGCGGACTCCGACGAGGACTCGCCGGGCTGACCGCTGCGCGGGGCGATGTCCCCTCCCCGCCCTCCCCCGGACGCCGTCCGGGGGGACCTCAGTCCCGAAACCGGGGCTCCGCCCCGGACCCCCTGCACGAACGCCGGTGGGCCGGAACTGCTGAGCAGTTCCGGCCCACCGGCGTTCGTGATGCGGGGGCCGGGGCCCGCCGGGGGTCCGACGGGCACCGCCCCCGGTTTCGGGAAGGGGAGGGATAACGCTCCGCGCAGCGGACCTACAGGGCCACGCCCAGCAACGCGTCGACCGTCCGCGAGACCAGCCCGGGGGCCGACTCGTCCTCGCCGCCCTCCGCGTCCTGGAGGGCCGCCCAGCGGTCGACCGCCGCCAGGGCCGTCGGCGCGTCCAGGTCGTTCGCCAGGGCCGCGCGGACCTCCTCGACCAGCGCGTCCGCGGACGGGCCGTCCGGCCGGGACACCGCCGCGCGCCAGCGCCCGAGGCGGGCCTCCGCCTCGGCCAGGACCTCGTCGGTCCACTCCCAGTCCGCCCGGTAGTGGTGCGAGAGCAGGGCGAGGCGGATCGCCACCGGGTCCACCCCGGCCCGGCGCAGCGCCGAGACGAAGACCAGGTTCCCCTTCGACTTCGACATCTTCTCGCCGTGCAGCGCGACCATGCCCGCGTGCACGTACGCCGTGGCCATCGGGAACTCGCCCGTCAGCACCTGCGCGTGCGAGGCACCCATCTCGTGGTGCGGGAACGCCAGGTCGGAGCCGCCGCCCTGGATGTCGAAGCCCATCCCGAGGTGCTCCAGCGCGATGGCGACGCACTCGATGTGCCAGCCGGGGCGGCCGCGCCCCAGCGAGGCGCCGTCCCAGCTGGGCTCCCCGTCCCGCGCCGCCATCCACAGCATCGGGTCGACGGGGTTCTTCTTGCCGGGCCGCTCCGGGTCGCCGCCGCGCTCTGCGGACAGCAGGCGCATCGCCTCGGCGTCGAGCCCCGAGACCGACCCGAAGTGCGGGTCGGCCTCGACGGAGAAGTAGATGTCGCCGTCCAGCTCGTAGGCGGCGCCCACCTCGCGCAGGCGTTCCACCAGCGGCACGATCCCGGGTATGGCCTCGACCGCGCCGATGTAGTGCTGCGGCGGCAGCATCCGCAGGGCGGTCATGTCCTCGCGGAACAGCGCGGTCTCGCGCTCCGCGAGCTCGGTCCAGTCGTGGCCGTCGCGCATCGCCCGCTCCAGCAGCGGATCGTCCACGTCGGTGACGTTCTGGACGTAGTGGACCTGCCGCTTGGTGTCGAGCCACACGCGCTGAACGAGGTCGAACGCGTTGTAGGTCGCCGCGTGACCCATGTGGGTCGCGTCGTACGGGGTGATACCGCAGACGTAGATACGGGCGACGGGACCGGGACTGAGGGTGATCAGTCCGCCGGTCGCGGTGTCGTGGATCTGGAGGTCGCGGCCCTTGCCGGGCAGGGCGGGGACCTCAGAAGCGGGCCAGGCATGCATGCCTCGAGCCTAACCGGACGGATATTCCGTAAACGAACCGGACCTGCACCGTTACCGGGAATGGCTGGTTCCGCACTCTTGCGGAGTGGCTCGATCTGTGCGTTGCCGCGCGTCTGCCGTAGACCGCGCTCAGACGGGCGGCCAGGGGATCGACGGCCACTGACCGGACGGCTCCGGATGCGTCCCGGTGCGCAGCAGTACCGCCACCCGGTCCCGTACTGCGGCCACCTCGGCGGGGGTGATCAGTTCGCCCAGCCGGGTGGCGAGCGGGCCTCCCTCGGCGAGCTGCCCGGAGAGCGAGCCGAGCACGGCCACCGCCTCCTCGGTGAGGGGTTCCCCCGCCCACCCCCACAGCAGGGTCCGCAGCTTGTCCTCCACGTGGAAGGTGACCCCGTGGTCGATGCCGTAGAGCCGCCCGCCGCGGTCCGGCAGCAGGTGGCCGCCCTTCCGGTCGCCGTTGTTGATCACGGCGTCGAGGACGGCGAGCCGCCGCAGCCGCTCGTCGTCGGCGTGCACCAGCAGCGCGGTGCGGCCGCCGCCGACCTCGGCGAAGGCGACCGGCCGCCAGCCGTCCCCGGCCTCCTCGCCGTCGACCAGCGCGAGCAGCCCGTCACCTTCCCCGGCACCGTCCGGCCCGCCACCGTCCGGCCCGTCCTCGGTATCGCCCTCACCGGGCTCGCGGGCCTCGCCCGGGTCGATCCACTGCTGGACCATGCCCTCGCCGTAGGGGCCGTCGCGCAGCACGGTGACCGGCACCAGGCCCCATCCGGTGGCCTCGGAGACCAGGTAGGCGGCGACCTCGCGCTGGGCGAGGGTGCCGTCGGGGAAGTCCCACAGCGGGCGCTCGCCCTTGACCGGCTTGTACACGCACGCGGCGGTGCTGCCGTCGAGGCTGGCCGTGCACAGCAGGACCGCGTTGGAGGCTTCCCGGATCCGGCCGCGGACCGTCAGCTCACCGTGGGTGAGCAGCTCCACCAGGGAGGAGCCGGCGGGGGTCACGGCGGTCACACCTGCCGCCGGTATCCGTTCTGACGCGGACACACGTGTCCTTCCGGGTCCAGGGGCAGGCTGCACAGCGGGCACGGCGGCCGGCCCGCGTTGACGACGTCCAGCGCGCGCTTGGCGAAGGCCCGGGCCTGCGCGCCGGTGAGCCGGACGCGGAGCATGGGCGGGCCGTTCTCCTCGTCCTGCAGGAGCCGCTCCTCGGCCTCGGCGAGGTCCTCCTCGGAGTCCGCCTCCAGTTCGACCAGGGCCTGGGCCTCGACGATCATCCGCTGTTCCTCGCCGTCCCAGGCCAGGGCCATGGTGCCGACGCGGAACTCCTCGTCCACGGGGACGTCCAGCGGTGCGGTGTCGCTGGCCTCGGCCGGTGCCACGGCCGGCACCGCCGCGTTGCCGCCGGTCCGGCGCACGACCTCGTCGAGGAGCTCGTCCATCCGCTCGGCGAGCGCGGCGACCTGGGTCTTCTCCAGCGCGACGCTGGTGACCCGGGGACCCGCCGATGCCTGCAGGAAGAACGTACGGCGTCCAGGCAGGCCGACCGTGCCCGCGACGAAGCGGTCCGGCGGGTCGTAGAGGAACACCTGACGGGGCACGGACGGTCTCCAAGTCTCGGCAAGGTCGTTCTGGGCAGGGTCGATCAGTCCACACTACTGCGCCCGCTCGTGCACCGTTCGGTCACCCGGCGCCCGCGCCGCCCCCGACCACCGCTTTCCCGCCGTCTTCCGTGAGTTTGTCCGTGTTGCCGCCCCGGGGGGCGAGGGAGCCGAAGTCCCCGGTGTCACCCAGCCGGAGCAGGAAGGGGCGGGTGCGGGTGTAGCGGATCGCGGTGACCGAGCAGGGGTCGACGTGGAGGCGCTGGAACAGGTCCAGGTGCATGCCGAGGGCGTCGGCGACAAGGGACTTGATGATGTCCCCGTGCGAGCACATCAGGTACACGGCGTCCGTGCCGTGCTGTTCGTCGATGCGGGCGTTCCAGTCCCGTACGGCGTCCACGGCGCGGGCCTGCATGGCCCGCATGGACTCCCCGCCGGGGAAGGCGGCGGCGGACGGGTGCTGCTGGACCACGTCCATCAGGGGCTCGTCGGCCAGTTCGGAGAGTTTGCGGCCCGACCAGTCGCCGTAGTGGCATTCGCCGATTCGCTCGTCGGTGTGCAACGGAAGGTCCGGGCGGGCCGCCAGCAGTGGCTCCAGGGTCTGCGCGCAGCGTTCGAGGGGGCTGGTGACGGCGGCCGCCAGGGGCAGCCCGGCGAGCCGCTCCGGGAGCGCGGCGGCCTGGGCCGCGCCGCGCTCGTCGAGGGTCACGCCGGGGGTCCATCCGGCGAGCAGCCCTGCGGTGTTGGCGGTGGACCGCCCGTGCCGTACGAGGATCAACGTGGCCATGGCGCCAAGGGTAGGCGGTGCGCCCGGGGTGCGGGTCGGGGCGGGGCAGGGAAGAATGCCCGGCGTGATTGTGGACTGCGCCATCTACCGGGACGGCCGCCGGACGGAGGGGCCGGAGGACCTGTCCGATGCCCTGGAGGAGGCACGGGCGAGCGGGGACGCCTTCCTGTGGATCGGCATGTACGAGCCGACCGAGAAGGAGTTCGATCACGTCCGGCACGAGTTCGGCCTGCACCCGCTCGCCGTGGAGGACGCCTTGACCGCTCACCAGCGGCCGAAGCTGGAGGTCTACGACGACTCGCTGTTCGTGGTCCTCAAGCCGGTGCTGTACGACGACACCACGGACACGGTGACGACGGGCGAACTGATGGTCTTCGTCGGCGATTCCTTCGTGGTGACCGTCCGGCACGGCGAGGGCGGGGCGCTCTCGGCGGTGCGCCGACGGCTGGAGCACGAGCCGGAGGTGCTCAGGCACGGGCCGACGGCCGTGCTGTACGCGGTCAGCGACGCGGTGGTGGACCACTACATCGAGGTCGCGGCCGAGCTCCAGGCCGACATGGAGGAGGTGGAGGCGGACGTGTTCGCGCCGAACCCCACCGACCCGAAGTCGATCGCGGCGCGGATCTACAGCTTCAAGCGGCAGGTGCTGGAGTTCCGGCGGGCCACGACCCCGCTGATCCAGCCGATGAACCGGCTCGCCTTCGGCGGGGTGCCGTTCGTGGAGGGGCACGCGCAGCCCTTCTTCCGCGACGTCGCCGACCACCTGGCCAAGGCCACCGAGTACATCGAGGGCCTGGACCGGCTGCTGTCGGACGCCCTGGCGGCGCACCTGGCGCAGATGGGCGTGCGGCAGAACGACGACGTGCGGAAGATCTCGGCGTGGGCGGCGATGGCCGCCGTCCCGACGATGGTCGCGGGCATCTACGGCATGAACTTCGAGCACATGCCCGAGCTCGCGCAGTGGTGGGCGTACCCGCTGGTGCTGGTCCTGATGGCGGCGGCCTGCGCCGGCCTGCACCGGATGTTCAAACGGCGCGGCTGGCTTTAGCGGTCGCAGGCGTCCGGGGCTGCGCCGCGGCTCAGGCGAACTCGGGTGCGGTGGCCACCGGGCCGCCGAGGGCGTCGCGGCGGTCGGGCATGGCCAGGCTGACCATGCGGTGCCAGCCGGCGAAGCGTTCGTACCCGTAGACGGCGCGGATGCCGGCGGCGAGCAGGGCGGCCTTCGGGCGGGGCCACTTGAGGATGCGGCCCATGTGGTCCATGACGGCCAGGCTGACCTCCCGGTAGACCGCGATCTCGACCAGGGCGCTCTCGCGCAGCACCCGCTGGATGGTGCGGCCGTGCCCGGCCCGGGCGAGCCGGAGCAACTCCTCGTGGCAGTAGGAGAGGTGGTTGGTCTCGTCCTTGCTGATCATGCTGATGGCCTTGCCGAGCTCGGGGTGTTCGCCGAAGTCCTTGACGAGCATGTCCATCTGGTCGGCGGCGCGCTGTTCGGTGACCCGGCTGTGGGCGAGGTAGACCACGATGTCCCGTTCGGAGAGGGGTTCGTCGGCCCGCAGCTTGGTGTGCGCGAGGCCGATGCCGCGGCGTTCCAGCAGCATGGTGTAGTCGGTCTCCGGCGGGACCGGGACCGCCGGCAGTCCCCGCTTGCGGAGCAGGGCGGTGAAGATCCGGCCGTGCTTGTCCTCGTCCGCCCCGTGCCGGGTGATCTTGGGGGCCATGTCGCGCATGCTCTCCGGGACCAGGGCCGCGATCCGGCCGTTCTCCCAGCCGCCCTGGGCCTCACCGCTCGCGGCGATGGAGCAGAACAGCTGGAAGGACTCGTCGTTGTCGACGATCTCCTGGAACAGGCTGCGGGCAGAGAGCATGGGCCACCTCCGTGCGGGGACACCCCCGGCAGTACGTCGTACCGGCTCGTAGGGCCTCGTAGTACCTCACTGAAGTCGCGATGGGGTCGACGGGCAACCCGATACGCCGGACGACTGGGCCGAACGAAGGATGCGAAGGGGTGGCGGAGGAGGCGTAACCCGGCGGGCGGGCCGTGCGTTGTTGGGGGTGACGGCCGTGGCGGGGAAGACCCCCGAGCCCCCACCACGGCCGCTGGGCTCCTTCCGGATCCGGCCGGGCCCGCCGCGGTGGGGCGGGCCCGGTTCCGGGCTCAGGCCGGGACGAGGTGCGGGATCAGGCGAGGCCGGCGAGTTCCAGGGCCTCGACGCCGGCCCGGAGGGCGGTGAGGCGCTCGTCCAGGGTGAAGCCGGCCGGGGCGAGGGTGAGCGTGGTGACCCCGGCGTCCGCGTAGGCGCGCATCCCGTCGGCGATCCGCTCGACGGAGCCCAGCAGGGTGGTGGAGTCGATCAGCGAGTGCGGGACGGCGGCGGCCGCGCCCTGCTTGTCGCCGGCCAGGTACTTGTCCTGGACCTCGGCGGCCTCCTTCTCGTAGCCCATGCGCCGGGCCAGCTGGTTGTAGAAGTTCTGCTTCCGGCTGCCCATACCGCCGACGTAGAGGGCGGTGTAGGGGCGGAACATGTCGGCGAGGCCCGTCACGTCCTCGCCGACGGCGAGCGGCACGGTGGGGCAGACGTCGAAGCCCTCCATGGTGAGCCCGGCCTTCTCCCGGCCGGCCCGGATGTGCCGCAGGGCGGTCTCCTCCAGGTGCGCGGCGGCGGGGAAGATCAGCAGGGCGCCGTCCGCGATCTCGCCGGTCTGCTCCAGGTTCTTGGGGCCGATGGCCGCGATGTACAGCGGGATGTGCGGCCGGGTCGGGTGCACGGTCAGCTTGATCGGCTTGCCCGGACCGCCGGGCAGCGGGAGGGTCCAGTGCTCGCCGTCGTGGGTCAGCCGCTCGCGGCTCATCGCCTTGCGGACGATCTCGACGTACTCGCGGGTCCGGGCGAGCGGCTTGTCGAACTTCACCCCGTACCAGCCCTCGGAGACCTGGGGCCCGGAGACGCCGAGGCCGAGCCGGAATCGGCCGCCGGAGAGCGAGTCGAGGGTGGCCGCGGTCATGGCCGTCATGGCGGGCTGCCGGGCCGGGATCTGCATGATCGCCGAGCCGACGTCGATGCGCTCGGTCTGCGCGGCCACCCACGCGAGCACGGTCGGGGCGTCGGAGCCGTACGCCTCGGCGGCCCAGCAGACCTCGTAGCCGAGGCGGTCCGCCTCCTTGGCCACCTCGAGGTTGTCGGCGTCCATGCCCGCACCCCAGTAGCCGAGATTGATGCCGAGCCGCATAACTGCTCCCCTTACTGGCTTCCCTGCCGGTTTACCGATCAGTAACACAGGTCTGCGGGGACTCTAGCGCGCCGGGGTCCCCTCCGACAGCGCCCCAGTAGTCTCACGCCCATGGAGCAGAGGCATCTCGGCCGGACCGGCCTGCGCGTGTCCCGGATCGGCCTCGGAACGCTGACGTGGGGGCGGGCCGCCGGGGGTGGGGCGGGGGACGACCAAGCCGCCGCGGAACAGTTGAAGGCCTTCTGGGAGGCGGGGGGCACGCTGGTCGACACGGCCGACGTGTACGGCGGCGGGGAGGCCGAGTACCTGCTGGGACAGCTGGTCGGGGGGCTGGTCCCGCGCGAGGACCTGGTGCTGGCCACCAAGTCCGGCTCGGTGCGCGCCCCGGACCGGCGGGTCGACGGCTCGCGCGGGCACCTGCTGGCGGCGCTGGACGCCTCGCTGGCCCGGATGGGCACCGACTACGTGGACCTGTGGCAGGTCCACGCCTTCGACCCGGCGACCCCGCTGGAGGAGACCCTGCAGGCGCTGGACCTGGCGGTGAGCAGCGGCCGCGCCCGGTACGCGGGGGTGGCGGGGTTCTCCGGCTGGCAGCTGGCCAAGGCGGCGACCTGGCAGCTGGCCGTGCCGGGCGCGCGGACCCGGCTGGCGTCGACGCAGATGGAGTACTCGCTGCTGCAGCGGGGCGTGGAGCGGGAGGTGCTCCCGGCCGCGCTGGACCTGGGGGTCGGCCTCCTCCCCTCTTCCCCGCTCGGCCGCGGGGTCCTCACCGGCAAGTACCGCTCCGGGGTTCCGGCCGATTCGCGGGGCGCGTCGGAGACGATGGCCGCGTTCGTCGACCCGTACCTGGACGACACCGCGAGCCGGATCGTGGACGCGGTGGCCACCGCGGCGAACGGGCTGGCCGTGACCCCGCTCCAAGTGGCGCTGGCCTGGGTCCGGGACCGCCCCGCGGTGGCCGCGCCGATCGTCGGCGCCCGGACGTCCTCGCAGCTCAGCGAGGCGCTGTCGGTGGAGACCCTTAGTCTTCCGGAGGAGATCCGCCAGGCGCTGGACGATGTGTCGGCGCCGGTCCACCGCTACCCCGACCAGGACTGGAGCACGCTGTGAGTACGGAACGGCCCGAATCCCCGGCTGCGCCGGAGCCCGAGGCCGTCCCGGCCGAACCCGACACCGCAGGCCCGTCCGCGGCGCCGGAGGCCGGGACCGCGGCGCAGGACGGCCACGCCCCGCAGACGGACGAGGCGGCGGAGCCCACGGTCGAGGCCGCCACCGACGAAGCCGAACCCGGGGCCGAGGCCGACGAACCCGGGGCCGACACCGGGGCCGATCTCGGGGAGGTCAACGCTCAGGCGGAAGCCGGCGAGGCCCGGGAGGCCGACGCTCAGGCGGAGGCCGAAGGGGCCGAGACGCAGGCGGCGGAAGGCGCAGACGACCCTGCAGCGGAAGACGAAGGCAAAGCCGACGGCGCCGAGACCGAGGCAGACGAAGCCCGGGCCGAGGCCGGGGAGGCCGACGCTCGGGCGCAGGCCGCGGCGGAGGCGAAGGCCACGGCCGAGGCAGAGGCGGAGGCCGAAGGGGCCGAAGCCGGGACGGCTGAGGCCAAGGCGGAGGCCGAAGACGAAGCCGAAGGCCGGGCCGACGGGGCCGAAGCCGGGACGGCTGAGGCCAAGGCGTCGGAGCTGAGCGAGGCCGAGGCCGAGCTCGCGGCGCAGAAGTTCGAGCGGGAGCGGATCGCCCGACGGAGGGCGGAGCGGGAGGCTCCGATCGATGCCGGGGCCAAGCTCAGCGGAAGGGCCGCCGACCTGATGGCCGCCGTACGCGCCGTGGAGAGCGGGGAGAAGCCGTCCGCGCGGTACTTCGACGACGCGGCGCCGACGGAGCCGCGCCGGCCCGCCACTCCCCCGCAGCCCCCGGTCCCGGAGCCGCCGGCCGCCCGCCCCACCCGCACCCCCGCCTCCGCCGAGGCCGTCGCGGCGGTACGCGCCCTGCTCGGCCGGGCCGGCGCGCCCGAGGGGCTGGCCGCCCAGGCCGCCGAGGTACTCGGCGAAGGCGCCGCGGAACACCTCTCCGCCGACCCCTGGCAGTTGCTGTCCGTTCCCGGCGTCCGCCCCTCCCAGGCCGACGGCTTCGCCCGCTCCCTCCTCGGCCCGGACTGCGGCCCGGGCGACGAGCGCCGTACCGCGGCCCTCGTCGGCTGGCTGCTCGCGCAGGCCGCCGTCAAGGGGCACACCGCGCTGGACGCCGCCGTCCTGCGGTCCGCGCTCGCCCAGTACGGCGTACCGGACCCGGAGGAGGCCCTGGAGCAGGCCATCGGCGACGGCACCGTCCTGGTCTTCCAGGAGCCGGTCGGCGAACCGGTGCCGGAGGGCGAGGAGCAGCCGGTCCGGGTCCTGGTGGGCCTGGAGTCCGCCGCGCTGGCCGAGGAGAGCCTCGCGGACGGTCTCGCCCGCCTGATCAACACCTTCACCGCCCCGGCCGACTGGTCGGACGCGGCCGGCTCCGCGCCCGGCCCGTCCGCCGCCGAGCTGATCCGCGCGGCGGCCGGGCACGGCCTGGTCACGCACACCGGCGGAGAGGCCGCCCGTGCGGAACCCCGCGCCCTGTTCGCCGCCGCCGGCGACCTGGGGCTGCGCGCCTGCCTGGCCGCGCACGCCCCGGCCCCCGGCGCGGTGACCGTCGCGGGGCTGCTCGCGGGTGCCGAGGGGCCGCGGCGGGACGCCGACGGCCAGTGGGAACTGGACCTGCTGATCGTGCTGGACGCGCCGCAGCTCGACGTGGAGAGCGCGGCCGCGCTGGTCGAGTCCGTGCCGGACGGGGCCCGGCTGGTGCTGTCCGGGGACCCGGCCGTACTCGGGTCGGCCGGCGCCGGCCGGGTGTTCGCGGACCTGCTCGCGGCGCGGGCCTGCCCACAGGTGGTGTCCCGTACGCCCGACCCGGGTCCGCTGGGCGAGCTGGTCTCGGGGATCGGCATCGGCGAGCTGCACCAGGTGGAGGCGCCCGGCAAGGAGGTCGTGATCGTTCCGGTGCGGGACGCCGCCGAGGCCGTGCACCGTACGGTGCAGCTGGTCGCCGAGTCCGTACCGCGGGCGTTCGGGACCCGGCCGGACGACGTCCTGGTGATCACCCCGGGGCACGGCGGCTCCGCGGGGACGCGGGCGCTCAACGCGGCCCTGAAGGAACGGCTCAACCCCGGCCCCGGCCGGTTCGGCGGCTTCGACCCGGGCGACCGGGTCGTCCACGTCCCCTCCCCCGGGCGGGCCGTCCCGGCCACGGTGGTGTCGGCGGACGCCGAGGGGCTCCACCTGGACGGCGGTGCCGCGGGCGGGCGGACGGTCGTCCCGAAGGAGCGGGTGGCCTCGCAGGTGCGGCACGGCTGGGCGGTGACCGCGCACCAGGCGGTCGGCACGCGCCGGTCGGCCGTGGTCGTCGTGCTGCCGGGCGACGCGGCGGACGTGCTGTCCCGGGACTGGGTGTACACGGCTTTCGGCCGGGCCGAGCGGCACCTGTCCGTGGTGCACGGTGTGGATCAGGCCCTGCCGAAGGCGGTCGCGGAGATCACCGCGAAACCGCGCACCACCCGTCTGACGGGCCTGCTGCGGACGCTCCTGGCGTCCACGGCCCCGGAGGCGTAGCGGCGGGGCCCCGGACGCGGTACCGCCCGGGAGCCGGCCGGAGTCCCGGCCGCACACCCGGGCGGCGGTCGCCCGTCTCCTCGCCCGCTACCGGACCCGATGTCCGCTAACGGACCCGTTCCAGGGCGGGGACGCCGTCGTCGTCGCCGTCCTCGTCGTCGAACTCGTCCTCGTCGAAGACGGAACTGACGTCGAACCGGTGCAGGACGAGCTCCGGGTCGGCGTGGTCGAAGGGCGTGTTGAGCCATTCGCCGGGCTCGGGCGCCGTTCCGCCGGCCGTGATCCAGAGCGTGGAGTCCCCTTCCTCCAGGCCGAACTCCTTGTAGCGGGAGGCGATCTCGTCGGGCTCGTACTCGCCGAACAGCACGCCGAGCGCGGCCGCCGTCCCGGCGGACTCGCCGAGTTCGGCACCGGCGTCCCGGTCGTGTGCCGCGACCCGTTCGGCCTGGGCGAGCAGCCGCTGCGGTTCCACGACGGCGTAGTCGCGGCGGATGAGCACGCTGAACGCGGTCGGTTCGGCCGGTCCGCCGTACGGCACTCCGTCCTCGGAGGCCGGGATCTCGAACGGAGTGACCTCGTCATACCGCTCGTACAGCAGCTCGTCGTACTCCTCGGCGGCCGCGGCCAGTTCGTTGAAGGCGGCGTGGACGTCGGGGTCTTCGGCCCCTGACCTGCGCTCGACCGCCGCCAGGTGACGGTCCAGCGCGGCTTTGACCGCCTCGGCGGCGGCGCGTACCTCGGCTACGGTGGGCAGAGCGGCATCAGACATAGTGCAGACGCTATCCGTAGCGGGCCTCTGCCCGCACAATAGATGCGATGCCGGAATACGAATTCATCGACGTGTACGTGCCGCGGGGTGTCTCACGCAAGGAGGCGACCCGGCTGCTGACCGACCATGCCGAGTACGGGCACTGGGAGTTGGACCGGCTGATGCTCCTCCGGGACGGCAGCCGCCGTGTGCGGCTCCGCCGCCGCATCATCCGTCAAATCCGCGCCACGTGGTGACCTGACCCGCGTCCCGGCGCCACCCGTCGGCCACCTCCGCGTACCGACCCTGCCGCGGCCGGCCACCCGGACCCCGTGCCTCGCGAGCCCCGGCCCGGGCGCACACCCGTGCCCCCTCCGGCCCGACGGCCACCACCGCCGGGCCGTCGGTCGACGGCTCCGCACGCACCCACGCCGCACCGGCCCGCGCGCCGTGCCCTTCCGGCGGCAGCAGCAGTTCGCCAGCGGCCTGGCCACCGGCCCGACGACCGGCCCCCGGCCGCGCCGGCGCGCAGCCGCAGCCCCCGCACGCCGGAACGCTCGCGAACCCGCAACGAACGAACCCGCAAGCCGGCCGCCGGACCGGTGACCGGCCGACGGCCGCATCGACGCGCTACACCGACGCCCCGTGCGCCGACGCGCGTCGGGTGTCCGGGCGTCCGCGGGCGGACGGCCCCACGATCCGACGGCCGGCCGGACGACCGGCCGACCGTGGGGCGCGCGAGCGCGAGCGCGAGTCAGGACGCGCTGGAGGCTGCGGGGCTGCGGCCTCAGGCCGCGCTACGGGCGCGGCGGTAGAGCACGGCCCCGGCGAGGAGCAGACCGCCGGCGATCGGTACCCCGGCGAGAGCGCCGTCGGCCCCCGTCTCCGCGAGACCACCGCCCTGCACGCCGGGGGTGTTGCCGCCCCCGCCGGGCTGCCCCGGCGTACCGGGCGCCCCCGGGTTGCCCGGACCACCCGGGTTCCCAGGGATCCCCGGGGTGCCGGGCCCGCCCGGATTCCCGGGATTCCCGGGAGTGCCGGGGTTCCCGGGAGTGCCCGGAGTGCCCGGAGTGCCGGGGTTCCCAGGAGTGCCGGGGTTCCCAGGAGTGCCGGGGTTCCCGGGATTGCTCGGGTTCCCGGGATTGCTCGGGTTCCCAGGGTTTCCAGGGTTCCCGGGATTCCCGGGGTTGCCCGGGTTACCGGGGTTACCGGGATTGCCCGGGTTCCCGGGGTGCCCCGGTTCACACGGCTCGTCCGGCCCGCCCGGGTGGCCGGGGTTGCCCGGACCCGGGTGGCCGGGGTGATCCGGGTGGCCGGGGCCGGGGTGGCCCGGGGTCGGCTTGCCCGGCGTGCCGGGCTTCGGCTTCGGCTTCGGTTTCGGCGTGTTCGCGCAGTGGTTGCCGAACGCCGGGTTCAAGGCGCCCACCACCGTCACCGTGTTCCCGCAGATGTTCACCGGCGCGTGCACCGGTGCCTGTACGGAGTTCCCGGACAGGACGCCCGGGGAGTTCGCGGCCCGGCCCGTCGCGCCGGCGTCCGCGTGTGCGTAACCCCCGCCCAGCGCGAGCACCCCGCCCGCGGCCGCCACCGTGATCAGCGTCTTCCGGCCGGCGGCATTCTGTCGCTTCTGCACTCGTCCCTCGTCCCCCTGCTGTCTGCTGTCTTGTCGTGAAAAAAGCCCGGCCCCGGAGCGCTGGATGCACTCCGGGGCCGTGACTCCGGCGCGAGCCTCAGCGTCAGGCGTTGACGCAGGTGTTGCCGAAGGCCGGGTTCAGCAGGCCGATCACGTTGACGGTGTTGCCGCAAACGTTGATGGGGACGTGGACCGGGACCTGGACCACGTTGCCGGACAGAACACCGGGAGAGCCGATGGCCGCGCCCTGGGCGCCGGCGTCGGCGACAGCCATGCCCGCACCCGCGAGAACCAGGCCACCGGTGGCAGCCGCAGCGGCGACAACCTTCTTGATCATCATTCCTCCTAGTAGGCAATGCGATCCCAGCCGCGGACCGCAACACCTGTAACGAGGAGGCTCCACCGGGGCTACGAGCGTATGAGCGCATTCACTCTTCCCGGTGAGAGCCGCACAACCGCTCGAACGACGGCCCCGGCCACCGGCCACCGGCCACCGGTCGGCAGCTCAGCAGCTCAGCGGTTCAGCAGCCCGGCGGCTCAGCAGTTGTCGATGAAGCGGTCGAGGACGCGCACGCCGAACTTCAGGCCGTCCACCGGCACCCGCTCGTCCACCCCGTGGAACATCCCCGCGAAGTCCAGCTCCGGCGGCAGCTGCAGCGGCGCGAATCCGAAGCAGCGGATGCCGAGGTCGTCGAAGGACTTGGCGTCCGTACCGCCCGAGAGCATGTACGGGACCGCACGCGCGATCGGGTCCTCGGCCTTGAGCGCGCCCTGCATGGCGTCGACGAGGCGGCCGTCGAAGTCCGTCTCCAGTGCCCGGTCGCCGTGCACGTCCTCGCGCCGGACCCGGGGCCCGAGGATCCGGTCCAGGTCGGCCAGGAACTCCTCCTCGTGGCCGGGCAGGAAGCGCCCGTCCACGTGCGCCACCGCCTGGCCGGGGATCACGTTCACCTTGTAGCCCGCGCCCAGCATGGTCGGCTGGGCGGTGTTCCGCAGCGTGGCCCCGATGATCTTCGCGATGCCGCCCAGCTTGGCCAGCGTGGCGTCCATGTCCTCCGGATCGAGCGGGACGCCGAGCGCGTCCGAGAGCTCGTCCAGGAAGGACCGCACGGTCTTGGTGACCCGCACCGGGAACTGGTGGCGGCCCAGCCGGCCCACGGCCTCGCACAGCTCGGTGATCGCGTTGTCGGTGTTGGTCATGGAGCCGTGGCCGGCCGTGCCGTCCACGGTGAGCCGCATCCAGTGCATGCCCTTCTGGGCGGTCTCGATCAGGTAGAGCCGCAGGTTCTCGTTGACCGTGAAGGAGAACCCGCCGACCTCGCCGATCGCCTCGGTGACCCCGTCGAAGAGCTCGGGGTGCTTGTCGACCAGGTGCCGGGCGCCGTAGATGCCGCCCGCCTCCTCGTCCGCCAGGAAGGCGAGCACGATGTCCCGGGGCGGCTTGCGCCCGCTGCGCAGCCGGTCCCGTACGACCGCGAGGGTCATGGCGTCCATGTCCTTCATGTCGACCGCGCCCCGGCCCCAGACGCAGCCGTCGGCGATCTCGCCCGAGAAGGGGTCGTACGTCCAGTCGGTCGCGTTCGCCGGGACCACGTCGGTGTGCCCGTGGATCAGCAGCGCGGGCCGGGAGGGGTCCTCGCCCTCGATCCGGGCCACCGTCGAGGCGCGCCCCTTGTGGGACTCGAAGATCTGCGGCTCCAGACCCACCTCGGCCAGCTTCTCGGCCACCCACTCGGCGGCCTTCCGCTCGCCGGGGCCGGAGTGGTCGCCGTAGTTGCTGGTGTCGATCCGGATGAGGTCCCGGCAGAGGTCGACGACCTCGTCCTCGCCGGTGACGGTCCTGCTCACGCTCGGCTCGCTCACTGAAGGTTCCTCCCACTGATCGTCTGCTGTCCCTATCCTCGCCGGACGCGTCCCCGCTCCCAAGGGGGATCTCCTCCGACGAGCATGTGATCGAGGCACTCCGAATCCCTGGTAATGTTCTCTTCGTCGGAGCGGCCCGCCAGGGACGCGAGACAGACACCTTGTCCGGGTGGCGGAATGGCAGACGCGCTAGCTTGAGGTGCTAGTGCCCTTTATCGGGCGTGGGGGTTCAAGTCCCCCCTCGGACACCAGTGAGAACCCCAGTCGATCTGATCGATCTGGGGTTCTCGGCGTTTTGGCGTGTTCCGCGACGGTTCACGACAACGGCGGGGGCCGGGCCAACGGCGGCAACGGCGTGCTGATCGCCGCGCTGCGCGAGGCACGGGTGGTGGCCCAGATCAGCCGTCCGCACCTGGTCGTGGTCCATGACTTGACATCCTCCCCTCTTAAAAGAGTGGCCATGCCGGTCGGGTCGCACCGCGAGACCGACCCCGAGCGGGTGTTGTTCCGGCCGGGCGGTGACCGCGGACCGCGTGGAACGGGCCGGGAGGTAACGGCGGGCCGCTTCCGGGTGCGCGAAGGGCCCCGGCCCCGGGAAGTGTTCCCGGGGCGGGGCCCTCGTACGCGGTGGCGCCGCCCGGTCAGTCGCGCGGTCAGTCGCGCGGTGCGCCGGCGGCGATGGCGGCCACGCGCTTGCGGACGCAGAGCCAGCCGACGACCAGGGCGGCGGCGATCGCCGGAAGCAGGGAGACGGTCCAGCGGCCGACTCCGCCGTCGCTCCACATCAGGACCAGCACGGTCACCAGGAAGAGCAGGGTGGCGATCTGCGTGTACGGGGCCCAGGGCAGGCGGTAGGCGGGGCGCTCGACCAGGCCGGCCTTGGCGCGGCGCCAGAAGAACAGCGAGCAGAGCATGACCATCGCCCAGGTGCCCAGGATGCCGAGGGAGGCGAGGTTGAGGACGATCTCGAAGGCCTCGCCGGGCATGAACTTGTTGAGGGCCACGCCGGCGATGCCGAAGGCGGCGGTGAACAGGACGCCGCCGTAGGGGACCTTGCCCTTGTTCATGCGGGCGGTGAACTTCGGGGCGGAGCCGGACATGGCCATCGAGCGGAGGATCCGGCCGGTGGAGTACAGGCCGGAGTTGAGGGAGGAGAGGGCGGCGGTGAGGACCACCAGGTTCATGACGCCGGCGGCGCCGGGGATGCCGAGCTTGTCGAAGACCGTGACGAAGGGGCTCTGGCCGGAGGAGTAGGACGTGTACGGCAGGAGGAGGGCGAGGAGCACGACCGAGCCGACGTAGAAGACGCCGACCCGCCACATGATCGAGTTGATCGCCTTCGGCATGATCTTCTGGGGGTTCTCGGTCTCGCCGGCCGCGACGCCGCAGAGCTCGACGGAGGCGTAGGCGAAGACCACACCCTGGATCACCAGGAGCATGGGCAGCAGTCCCGCCGGGAAGAGGCCGCCGTGGTCGGTGACGGAGCCCAGGCCGGGGGTGTGGTCACCGATCTTGTGGCTGGTGGCGACCAGCCAGATGCCGACCAGCATGAAGACCGTCAGGGCCGCGACCTTGATGATCGAGAACCAGAACTCCATCTCGCCGAAGTACTTCACCGAGATCAGGTTCGCGGCGAGGACCACAGAGAGGGCGATCAGGGCGAGCGTCCACTGCGGGACGTCGGTGAACATCGACCAGTAGTGGGCGTAGACGGCGGCGGCCGTGATGTCGGCCACGGTGGTCGTCGACCAGTTCAGGAAGTACAGCCAGCCGGCCGTGTACGCGCCCTTCTCGCCCATGAACTCGCGGGCGTAGGAGACGAAGGCGCCGGAGGAGGGCCGGTAGAGGACCAGTTCGCCGAGGGCCCGCACCACGAAGAAGGCGAAGACGCCGCACACGGCGTACGCGATGGCGAGCGAGGGCCCGGCTCCGGCGAGGCGGCCGCCGGCACCCAGGAACAGGCCGGTGCCTATCGCACCGCCGATCGCGATCATGTTGATGTGGCGGGACTTCAGGTCCTTGCTGTAGCCCTCGTCGCCGGCGTCGACGTGGCGGACGGGTTGCGCCGCGGCGTCCTGGGTCAGCGTGCGGTCACTCATGTGGGACTTCGCCTTCGTGGGTGGGACAGGCAGTCCGGAGCGCCGCGCGGCGGCCTGGGTGGTGTCCGCTGACGCGTGCGTTCCGGTCGGTTGGTCGCCCCAGGAGATCACGGCCGCCTTCGGGTACCAAAACGGGCGTCGCATGCGAAGGCCCCCGATGCCCTTGGAAACGGGCGTCGGGGGCCTTTGCGGGACCCGGTACGAAGGTCAGTTGCCGGGTGCGGCCTCTGTGGCGGCCTGCTCCAGCCGGAACGCCTCGTTGCCCAGGCCGATCCGGGCGTGGGTGTCGGGCCGGCGGGACCGCAGGACCAGGCCGTACGCCAGGCCCAGGACGGCGGTGGCGCCGATGACCCCGGGGAGGATCCAGTCGAGGGCGGAGCCCTCGCCCGCGCCGACCAGGACGCCGAAGTCCTTGACGGTGTAGACGGCGATGCCGAGGAGGGCGACTCCGGCGGTGCCGGAGGCGAGCAGCCGCCAGATCTGGGCGCCGGCGGTGCCGCGGCGGACGAAGAAGGCGATGACGGCGAAGGAGGCGGCGGCCATGAGGAGGGTCACGCCGAGGGCGCCGACGTTGCCCATCCAGGTGAAGAGGTGCAGCACGGGGGTGGTGGGGTCGCCGACGGGCTTGTCGTCGGTGACGGCGAAGGCGAGGACGACGACGGTGGCGACGGCGGTCTGCAGGAGGGAGCCGGTGGCGGGGGCGCCGGTGCCGGGGTTGGTGCGGCCGAAGGCGGCCGGCAGCAGACCCTCGCGGCCCATGGCGAAGGCGTAGCGGGCGACCACGTTGTGGAAGCTGAGCATGGCCGCGAACATGCCCGTGACGAAGAGCACGTGCAGGACGTCGGTGAAGCCGGTGCCGAGCCGGGTCTCGGTGAGCGCGAAGAGGAGGCCGGGGCCGGCCTCGGCGGAGGTCTTGACGACCCCGGCGGGTCCGGTGGCCACGGTCAGCGCCCATGCGCTGAGGGCGAAGAAGAGGGCGACGAAACCGACGGCGAGGAACATCACGCGGGAGACGACGATGTGCGGCTTGCTGGTCTCCTCGGCGTAGACCGGGGACTGCTCGAAGCCGACGAAGGCGGCGATGCAGAAGCAGAGGGCGGTGCCGAGGCCCGCGCCGGTCAGGGTCTCGGGGTTGAAGGCGTGGAAGGAGACGCCCTCCGGGCCGGGGTCGCCGATGGCGGCGATGTCGAAGATCACGACGAGGGCGCACTCGATGAGCAGCAGGACGCCGAGCACCCGGGCGTTGAGGTCGATCTTGAGCCAGCCGAGGGCGCCGGTGAGGGCGACCGCGATCAGGGCGGGGATCCACCAGGCGAGTTCGATCTCCAGGTAGGTGGCGAACAGGCCGGAGATCTCGAAGCCGAGGATGCCGTAGACGCCGACCTGCATGGCGCTGTACGCGACCAGCGCGACCAGGGAGGCGCCGACGCCGGCGGTGGGCCCGAGGCCGCGGGCTATGTAGGCGTAGAGGGCGCCGGCGTTGTGGACGTGCCGGCTCATCTCGGCGTAGCCGACGCTGAAGAGGGCCAGGAGGACGCCGAGGACGACGAACAGCAGGGGCTGTCCGACGATGCCCATCACGCCGAAGGTGGTGGGCATCACACCGGCGACGACCATCAGCGGGGCGCTGGCGGCGAGGACGGAGAGGAGCAGGCCGGCGGTGCCGAGCCGGTCGGCCCGCAGGGCGCGTTCCTGGCCCTTGAAGGTGCGGATCTCGGCCTCTGGGTTGAGCGTGGTGGATCTGCCCGTCGCCATGGCGGGGGTCCTTTCGGGGGAGATCGGGGGTGCGGTGCGGGGTCGTGCGCGGGGGCGCGCGGTGGTGTCGCGAGGGTTGTTGCCGGGAGTGGTGCAGGGGGTGGTGCGGGTGTTGCTCGGGGGTGCTGAGCGGGGTCTTGCTCGGGGTGCGGAGCGGCGGTGCTGTACGCGTGTCCTGCGCGGGCGTCTTGGGCGGCTGTCCTGGGCGGAACCGTTCAGGCCGAGCCGAGTGCGGCGCTGCGCGCGGCGAGGAAGGCCTTGTGCGGGTCCCGGTCGGGGTAGGACCAGGGGGCCCGGGTGGCGTGCCGGCCGATGCGGTGGAAGAGGGCGGCGGCCTCGGCGGGGCGGCCCTCGCAGAGTTTGGCGTGGGCCAGGAAGTTCAGGTCCACGCGGTTGCGCGGGTGGTCCTCGCGTTCCCATTCGAGCCACCAGTCGAAGGCGGTGCGCAGGACCTGGCGGGCGCGGCGGCCGGACCAGTGCTGGGCGGCGTTCGCCGTGTTCCCGCCGGGCTCGCCGTGCCGTGCGGCGAGGACGCGGTAGCGCTCGGCGTGGGCGATCACGGGGAGGACGGCCAGCGGGGAGTCCGCGGGGGCTTCCTCGGCGGCCCACGCGGCGAAGTCGTAGACCTCGTGGAGCGGGTCGTGGCCGCTGCCGGGGGTGCGTTCGGCGAGCCGGGCGACCATGAGGTGGTGGGCGTGGTGGTGTTCCCGGTGCCGGGCGCGGACCTGGTCGAAGTGCCGGCTGAACTCCTCCTCGGTGCCGAAGGCGCGGCTGAGCATGAGCAGGCCGAGCCAGGGGGTGGGGTCGGCGGGGAGCAGGGCGGCGGCGCGGCGGCAGGCCTCCCCGGCGTCCTCGGGGGCGCTCTTCCCGCGCAGGGCGCGGAAGACGGTGGCGAGCGCGAGCAGGGTGGCGGCGTCGGCGCTCTCGGGTTCGGCGAGCAGCCATTCGCCGGTCCAGGCGGTGGCCGCGGGGGTCTCCGCAAGGACGGCGAGGCGGTGGCCGCGGCGGTCCCAGTCGTCTGCGGTGGCGGACAGCAGTGCGCGGGCGCCGGACCAGCGGCCCTGGGTGAACCGGGCTCGGACGTCGATGAGTTCGGTGTCGCAGAGGGCGGAGTCGAAGAGCCGGTCGTTGCGCTTGCGGGAACGCCCGAGAGGTGGCGGAGGCGGGGACATCCGCTGTTTTCCTTCCAGGACGCTGGTTTCGACTGGATGATCACACACAGCAAACCGGTCGGTACTGCTCCGCGTCAAGGTCCGGGAATCGGCGTGGCGTGTTTCAACTGCTGCTCTCTGTGGGTAAGTTGGGACGGTTATACCGGTTCGCATCCCGGTGCGGCCCGCAGGTAGCGTGGGCCCGTGACCACTGCCGAGGATCTTCCGCCGTACCTGCTGGGCTTTCCGGGGCCGTTGCGCGACCGGCTCGTCGGCGCCGTACTGGACGGCCTCAAGACCGCGACCACCGGGCTGTTGGCCGCCTACGAGGCCGAGGACGAGCCACTGCCGGCGGTGGGACAGCGGCACGCGCTGGTGGACTCCGCGGAGCGCCCCGTGGCCGTACTGGAGATCATCGAGGTGCGGGTGGTCCGCCTGGCGGACGTGGACGACGGGCACGCCCGGGACGAGGGCGAGGGGTACCGGTCAGTGGCCGAATGGCGTTCCTCGCACGAGGAGTTCTGGCACGGCGACGGCGTACGGGAGCTGCTCGGCGACCCGGGGTACACCGTCGACGACGACACGCTGGTCGTCGTGGAGCGGTTCCGCGTCGTCGAGCGGGTGTGAGGACGCCGGCAAGATCCGGCGGACGCGGCCCGGCCGGGCCCCGCCGGGCCCTGTCCTCGAAGCGGCGCCCGGCCCGCGGCGCCACTTTGACGACCGGACCTAAGGCAGTCCCCGCGGAGTGGCCAGGACGTCGAAGCCGGTGAGTCCCTCCGGTGCTTCCTCCTGCGCCTGGACCCCGTCGACGCGGGCGGCGGGCGGGCCCGTGTGCGCCCAGCCGACGAGGCGGTCCACCGCCTCCCGCTCCCCCTCGAACACCGCCTCGACGGCCCCGTCCGGGAGGTTGCGCACCCAGCCGGCGACGCCCTCCGCCATGGCCGCCGTGCGGCAGCTGTCCCGGAAGAAGACGCCCTGGACGATCCCGGTCACGATCACGCGCTTGCGCACCATGGGGAGGAGCGTAGCCACTCGTCAGTCGACCGCCGCGGCCGCCGCGCGGCCCGCCGCCCGGCCGGAGAAGATGCAGCCGCCCAGGAAGGTGCCTTCCAGGGCCCGGTAGCCGTGCACCCCTCCGCCGCCGAATCCGGCCGCCTCCCCGGCCGCGTAGACGCCGGGCAGCGGCTCCCCTTCCGGGGTGAGCACGCGGGAGGACAGGTCGGTCTCCAGGCCGCCGAGGGACTTGCGGGTCAGGATGGAGAGCCGGACGGCGATCAGCGGGCCGGCGGCGGGGTCGAGGATCCGGTGCGGCGGGGCGGTGCGGATCAGCCGGTCGCCGAGGTACTTGCGGGCGCCGCGGATGGCCGTCACCTGGAGGTCCTTGGTGAAGGGGTTGGCGATCTCGCGGTCCCGGGCGGTGATCTCGCGGCGCAGGTCCGCCTCGTCGATCAGGTCCTCCTTGGTCAGCTCGTTCATCCGGCGGACCAGGGCGGGCAGTTCGCGCTCCACGATGAAGTCGGCACCCTTGTCCATGAAGGCCTGGACCGGGCCGGGGACCGCCTGCCGGGCACGGTCGATGACGTCCCGCACGGACTTGCCGGTCAGGTCGGGGTTCTGCTCGGAACCCGACAGCCCGAACTCCTTGCCGATGATCCGGCGGTTGAGCACGAACCAGGTGTGGTCGTGGCCGGTCGCCATGATGTGGTCGAGCGTGCCGAGGGTGTCGAAGCCGGGGAAGAGGGGCACGGGCAGCCGCTTGCCGGTGGCGTCGAGCCAGAGCGAGGAGGGGCCGGGGAGGATGCGGATGCCGTGCCGGGACCAGATCGGGTCCCAGTTCTCGATGCCCTCGGTGTAGTGCCACATCCGGTCCTTGTTGATGTGGCTGGCTCCCGCCCGCTCGGTTATGCCCAGCATCAGGCCGTCCACGTGGGCCGGGACCCCGGACAGCATCCGGGCCGGCGGGGTGCCGAGCCGGGCCGGCCACTGGGACCGGACGAGGTCGTGGTTGCCGCCGATGCCGCCGGAGGTGACGATCACCGCCTGGGCGCGCAGCGAGAAACCGCCGGTGGCCTCGCGGCCGCTGGGGGTGCCGCGTACGGCGTCCGAGGGTGCCAGCACCTCGCCGGTGACGGTGTCGAGGGCGCCGCCGGTGCGGGCCAGGCCGGTGACCCGGTGCCGGAACCTCAGGCTGACCAGGCCTCGGGCCGCGCCCTCCCGGACCCGCCGCGCGAAGGGCTCCACCAGGCCGGGACCGGTGCCCCAGGTGATGTGGAAGCGGGGGACGGAGTTGCCGTGGCCGGTGGCCCCGTAGCCGCCCCGTTCGGCCCAGCCCACCACGGGGAAGAAGCGGACGCCGCGCGCGTACAGCCAGGGCCGTTTCTCGCCCGCGGCGAAGTCGACGTACGCCTCCGCCCAGCGGCGCGGCCAGGCGTCCTCGGTGCGGTCGAAGCCGGCCGTGCCGAGCCAGTCCTGCAGGGCCAGCTCGCGGCTGTCCTTGATCCGCAGCCGGCGCTGTTCCGGGGAGTCCACGAAGAAGAGCCCGCCGAAGGACCAGTGGGCCTGACCGCCGAGGGACTGTTCGGGCTCCTGGTCGAGGAGGATGACCCGGCGGCCCGCGTCGACGAGTTCGGCGGTGGCCACCAGCCCCGCGAGCCCGGCCCCGATCACGATCACGTCAGCGTCGTACGTCATGCGCAGATCCTTGCTACGCGGCGGTAACCCGTCAACAGGCCTGCTTGGATGAATCCGTGAGCGCTGAAGAGATCCTGGACGTGGTGGACCGTGAGGACCGGGTGACGGGGCAGGCCCCGCGGGGTGAGGTGTACGCCCGCGGGCTGCTCCACCGCTGTGTGTTCGTGCAGGCCAGGGACGCGGAGGGGCGGGTGTTCGTGCACCGGCGGACCCCGTCGAAGCTGGTGTTCCCCTCCCGCTACGACATGTTCGTGGGCGGGGTGCTGGGCGCCGGCGAGGACTACGCCACGGCCGCGCTGCGGGAGGCCGAGGAGGAGCTCGGGGTGAGCGGGCTGCCGCAACCGGTGCCTCTGTTCAAGTTCCTGTACGAGGGCGAGGGCGGGGCCTGGTGGTCGTACGTGCACGAGGTGCGCTGCGAGCTGCCGGTGCGGCCGCAGGAGTCGGAGGTGGACTGGTACGCCTTCCTGCCGGAGGAGGAACTGGAGCGGCGGGTCGGCGCGGGCGACGCGGCCGGAGCCGGCGGGGCCGCGGGCTCGGACGGGGTGGCCGGAACGGGCGGGGCGTGGGCCTGGGTGCCGGACGGGCTGGAGGCGTATCGGCGGCTGCGGGCGTTCCGCCGTACATTGCCAGGGTGATCGACTTCGTCAGAGACGTCCGCCTCTGGTTCGCCCCGCAGCGGATCAGGGAGGAGGGCGCGACCCCCGACTACCGGTTCTCGCTGGCCAACGAGCGGACCTTCCTGGCCTGGATCCGGACCGCGCTGGCCCTGGTGGGCGGCGGGTTCGCGGTGGACCAGTTCCTGCCGGACCTGCGGTGGGGCGTGCGGGTGGGGATGGCGGTGGCCCTGCTGGTGGTGGGCGGGGCGTGCGCGCTGCGGGCGGTGAACCACTGGGTGCGCTGCGAGCGGGCGATGCGGCGCGGCGAGGACCTGCCGGTGTCGCGCTTCCCGGTGCTGCTGAGCCTGGGGGTGGGGCTGGTCGCGGTGGCGATGGTGGTGGTCGTACTGATGGGCTGGACGGCGGCGCGGTGAGCGGGGACGCCGCGGACCGGGACCGGGACCGGGACCGGGACCAGAGCCGGGACCGGGACCAGGACCGGGATCCCGGGTTGCAGCCGGAGCGGACCCGGCTGGCGTGGCGGCGGACCACGCTGACCTGCTCGATCGCCGCCGTACTCGCCCTGCGCCAGGCGCTGCGCGGACCCGCCTCGGCGGCCGAGATCGCGGGGGCCGCCTTCATCGCGCTGGTGTGGCTGGCCTTCCTGGCCGTGGCGCACGGGCGGATCCGGGAGCTGGCGGCGGCCCGGCCGCCCGGGCTCGCGCCGCGCCGGGCGCTGGCGGCGACCGTTGCCACGCTGGTGCTGGCCGCCTTCGCCGCCGTCATGATCATCTGAATGATCCACGGGGTCGCGACACAACAGGCGATATCCGGGCAGTCTCCCTAACCTCGGGCGTATGAGCACAGCACATCAGGAACACGTCACCCACGAACACGCGCACGGCCCCGGCTGCGGGCACGCCGAGGTCGCCCACGGCGATCACACGGACTACGCGCACGACGGGCACCTGCACCGGCAGCACGGCGAGCACTGGGACGAGTGCGAGCCGGCCGGGCACGTGGCGCACGAGGGCCACGAGCACGCGCACGGCGAGGACTGCGGCCACGAGGCCGTGCAGCACGGCGACCACTTGGACTACCTGCACGACGGCCACCGGCACGCGCGGCACGACGGTCACTACGACGACCACTGACGGAAGCGCCGGCGGGACCACCGAGGTGACCGCCGAGCGGATCGCCGGCGGGACCCGTCGGCGGGAGCCGTCGGCGGTTTTCCACTGGCGCGGGCGGCCGCTCTCCGGGGCAGCACGATGACTGGCATCGTGCGATCACCAGTCAAGGCGATCCGGGTAGAGCGCACATGACCGCCGACGAGCCCTACCTCGTCCAGCCCGCGCCCGGGGTTGGAACTGTTGACTTGCGTGTCCGAATGAGCATGTTCTGTCGTGTATGAGTGAGCGCCTCTTCCGTGGCAGTGTGCCGGTGCCCGGCGGGAACGGGCGTTCTTGCGTCGAATGGGTGACCTTTGCGGTCGGCGGCCGTTGGGCGGGGAGAAGGGTTCTTCGGCAGTGGGGTGAGGGGGTGTGGGTGTGCTGCGGGAGTTGTCGGCGCCGTTCGTCGCCCCCGGCCCTGCTGGTGTGGCGGTGCCTGGCAGAAACCCCTCACCACCACCCACTGCAAGACCAGCCGGCATGATGCGGCGAGCATCGCGATCGGCAGGCGCGCCCAGGGACACCCGGTCCGGCGACGGACGGCACCGCCCCATCGCGACCAGAGCGATCGTGATGGGCATCGGACCGTCCAGGCCCGACCGGACGCCCCTGGGCGCGAGGAAACCCGCCCCCGCATCCCCGGACCGCGCACACGATGCGCAGGGCCCGGACGCGGAGCGAAAGCGGGCGACCAGCGTGCCCAACACCGTTCGGGGCACACGGCTGAGCACAGAGCCTGGCAACAGGACTCACTCCCACTCAGTCCTTAGGAACGGTGTCCCGGTCGCCTGCCACGCGTGACGGCGTAGGTCGCGGGGAGGTCGGGAAGGCCCCGGGGGCGGCGGCGGGCGATCGGCGGTGTGCGATCTGGCCGGTGGCGGGCGGCGGGCGCGGGCCGGGAAAGGGAGCCGGAGGGCGGAATCCGGCCCAGACCCTGGACGCCATACCGACTGGTCGGCATGATGGGCGGGGAACCGTCCTCGTCAACTCCGCACGGAGGTGCGCACCATGAGTCCGTCCGACCCCCGGGGCCTCGACCTGGCGCGGCTGCGCGGCCGCCTCGACGCCGCGCTGCCCGGACTCGTGGGCGGGGAGCTGAGCGGCCGCCTGATCGAGGGCGGCCGGTCGAACCTCACCTACGAGGTCACCGACGGCAGCACCCGCTGGGTGCTGCGCCGGCCGCCGCTCGGCCATGTCCTGGCCACCGCGCACGACATGGCCCGGGAGCACCGGGTGATCCGGGCCCTGCACGGCACAGCGGTGCCGGTGCCGGAGCCGTTGCTGCTGTGCGAGGACGAGGAGGTGCTGGGAGCCCCGTTCTACCTCATGGAGTTCGTGGACGGCACCCCCTACCGGACGGCGGGGCAGCTCGCCGGGCTCGGGCCGGAACGCACCCGGCAGGTCGTACTGGACCTGGTCGACACACTGGTGGAGCTGCACGCGGTGGACCCCGCGGCGGTGGGACTGGCGGACTTCGGCCGGCCGGAGGGCTTCCTCGACCGGCAGCTGCGGCGCTGGGGCAAGCAGCTGGACGCCTCCCGGAACCGCGAGCTGGCCGGGATCGACGAGCTGCACGGCGGCCTGGGCCGGGCCCTGCCCCCCTCCGGCGCCCCGGCCGTGGTGCACGGCGACTTCCGGCTGGACAACGTGCTGGTCGGCAAGGGCCCGTCCGGCGCCGACACCATCCGGGCCGTGCTGGACTGGGAGATGTCCACGCTCGGCGATCCGCTGACGGACCTGGGTCTGCTGGTGATGTACAGCTCGGACCTGGGGCTGCCGGAGTCCCCGGTGAGCACGACGAGCAGCGCGCCGGGGCATCCCGCGCCGGCCGAGCTGGTCGAGCGGTACGCCGCGCGGTCGGGCCGGGACGTCGGGGAGATCTCCTGGTACACGGCCTTCGCCTGGTTCAAGCTCGCGGTGATCCTCGAAGGCATCCACTACCGCTGGACCCTCGGGCAGACCGTGGGCGCGGGCTTCGACCGGATCGGGGAACTCGTCCCGGTCTTCGTCGAGCACGGCCTGACCACCCTTCAGGAAGGCTGAGGAACGATCACCATGCACTTCGCATTCGATGCCCGGACCGAGGAGCTCCGCGAGCGGCTGCTCGCGTTCATGGAGGAGTACGTCTACCCGGCGGAGCCGGTGGCCGCCGCGCAGCGGGCGGCACTGGCCTCCCCGTGGGACACTCCGGCGGTCTTCGGGGAGCTCCGGGCGCAGGCCCGGAGCCAGGGCCTGTGGAACCTCTTCCTTCCGGACGCGGTACACGGCGCCGGGCTGACCAACCTCCAGTACGCCCCGCTGGCGGAGATCACCGGGCGCAGTCCGCACCTGGCGCCGATGGCGGTCAACTGCGCGGCCCCGGACACCGGGAACATGGAGCTGCTCGCGCAGTTCGGCAGCGAGGAGCAGAAGAAGCAGTGGCTGGAGCCGCTGCTGGCGGCCGAGATCCGGTCCGCCTTCGCGATGACCGAGCCCGAGGTGGCCTCCTCGGACGCGACGAACATCGAGACCCGGATCGAGCGGGTCGGCGACGAGTACGTGGTCACCGGCCGGAAGTGGTTCATCTCCGGGGCGATGAGCCCGGACTGCAAGGTGTTCATCGTCATGGGCAAGACCGACCCGCGCGGCGCGGACCCGCGCCGCCAGCAGTCGATGGTCCTGGTGGCGCGCGACACCCCGGGGGTGGAGGTCCGGCGGGCGATGAGCGTGTACGGGTACCAGGACCACGACCACGGCGGTCACGCGGAGGTGGTCTTCGACGGGGTGCGGGTGCCCGCCTCGAACCTGATCGGCGAGGAGGGCTCGGGCTTCGCGATCGCTCAGGCCCGGCTGGGTCCCGGCCGGATCCACCACTGCATGCGGCTGATCGGCATGGCGGAGCGGGCCATCGAGCTGATGTGCCGGCGGGCGCTGGACCGTACGGCGTTCGGCAGGCCCCTGGCCGCGCAGGGCGTCGTACGGAACTGGATCGCGGACGCCCGGGTGACGGTGGAGCAGCTGCGCCTGCTGGTGCTGAAGACGGCCTGGCTGATGGACACCGTCGGCAACCGGGGCGCGCACACCGAGATCCAGGCCATCAAGATCGCGACCCCGCGGGCGGTGGTCGGGATCCTCGACGACGCGGTGCAGTTGCACGGCGCGGGCGGGGTGAGCCAGGACTTCCCGCTGGCGGAACTGTGGGCGGCGGCGCGGACCCTGCGGCTGGCGGACGGGCCGGACGAGGTGCACCAGCGGTCGATGGCACGGCGGGAGCTGAACCGGTACGCCTGATCCCACACCGGGCCGGCCCGTCCGACACCGGGCCGGGCCGGCACCGGGCCGGCTCCGGTCCGGCGGAGGCCGTCAGGGGCGCAGCGCGCGCAGCAGCAGGTCGGCGAGGTGGTCGGCGACCTGCCGCGGGGTGAGCGGGCCGTCCGCTCGGTACCAGGTGGAGAGGTGGTGGACGGAGCCGAAGTGGTAGTCCACCACCAGGTCCGCGGGCGTGGCCGTGGAGAACACCCCGGTGCGCTGGCCCTCCTCGATCAGGGCGCGGAAGCGTTCGTGGTAGCGGCGGCGCTCGGCCCGCACCTGCTTGTACTTCTCCGGGCTCAGCTGGTGCATCGAGCGGAAGAAGATCATCGCGTCGTCGAGGTTCTCGATGGTGGTGACCACCACGTCGGCGGCCGCGGTGCGCAGTCGCTCCTCGACGGGCGCGTCGGAGTCGGCGACCGCGTCGAGGCGCTGCTGCTGCAGCCGCAGCATCCGCGCGTACACCTCGTGCAGCAGGTCGTCCTTGGACCCGAAGTAGTGGTACAGGGCGCCCTTGGTGACGCCGGCCGCCTCGACGATCTCCTGCACCGAGGTGCGGTCGTAACCGCGTTCGGCGAACAGGCGGGTGGCGACGGCAAGCAGCCGCTGCGGTACGGGGGTGTCCTCACCCTCCGCGGGAACCGTGGTTCTGGACCCCATCGACCTGCTCCTCCTCTTTCGTACCGTTCTGCGCCTGCCTGTTCCTACGAACGATTTCGGCCGCGCTCACGCAGTTCTCGACGCAGGATCTTGCCACTGGTCGTCTTGGGAAGGACAGCCAGGATCTCCACCTCGCGCGGGTACTTGTACGCGGCGATCCGCTCGGCGCACCAGGCCGACAGTTCCGCCGGTTCGGCCGAGGTCCCGGGGCGCAGGCTGACGTACGCCTTGACCGTCTCGCCGCGGTACGCGTCCGGGACCCCTACCACGGCGGCCTCGCGGACGGCGGGGTGGGCGTAGAGGACGTCCTCGACCTCGCGCGGCCAGACCTTGAAACCGGACGCGTTGATCATGTCCTTCTTCCGGTCGACCACGTAGAGCCAGCCGTCCGGGTCCATGAACCCGACGTCTCCGGTGCGGAGTTCACCGTCCGGGAAGGCCCGGGCGGTGGCTTCCGGCCGGCGCCAGTAGCCGGGCACCACCTGCGGGCCGCGGACCGTGATCTCCCCGGTCTCGCCGAAGGGCAGCTCGCGGCCGCGGTCGTCGAGGATCCGGACGAGGGTGTCCGCGCCCGGCACGCCGACGGAGAGGGTGCCGGAGGCCGGGTCGACCGGGGCCTCCAGGTGGGCGGGGACGGAGGCCGTGGCACCGGTGGTCTCGGTGAGGCCGTAGCCGTTGCGGAGGGAGCAGCCGAGGGTGGTGCGGAGCCGCTCGACGAGGGCGGGCGGGAGCGGTGCGCCCCCGGAGGAGACGGTCCGGAACGAGGAGAAGTGGTCGCGGGTGACGGCGGGGTGGGCGGCCAGCGCCATGAAGGCGGTGGCGGGGCCGATGGTGTAGGCGGGGCGGTGTTCCAGGAAGGCGTCGAGGACCGCGCCGGGTTCGAAGCGGTGGGCCAGGACCAGGGTGCCGGCGTTGACGAAGCAGGCGGCGAGCTCGCACACCATGCCGGTGATGTGGAAGAGCGGGGCGAGGGCGAAGTACGCGGCGCCCTCGGGTATCGGGTGGCCCATGACCTGGCGCGCGGCGTTGTGGGTGATCGCCCCGTGCGGGTTGAGGGCGCCCTTGGGGGTGCCGCTGGTGCCGGAGGTGTAGCTGATGAGGGCGGTGCCGGTGGCCCGCGGCTCGGGCACGGCGAGGGGTTCGGGGTGGCCCCGGCGGGCCTCGGTCAGGAGGTCGCAGGAGCCGGCGGCCGGGTCGGCGGACCCGGCGTCGGCGTCGGCCTTGGCGTCGGCGTCGGCCTGGGCCTCCGCTTCGGCCCGGGCGGGGCCGAAGACGCGTGGGTCGTCGCGGGTCTGGAGGTCCCGGTCGCGGGCGGTCAGCACGGTGCGCACGGCCGTACCGGTGGCCGCCTCGCGCAGGTACGCAGTCCAGGCCGCGGCCTCGCAGACCAGGGCGGCGGCTCCGGAGTCGGCCAGCACGTGCCGGACCTCCCCGGACTTGTACATGGGGTTGAGCGGGACCACGACCGCGCCCGCCTTCCAGGCGGCGAGCACGGCCAGCACGAAGTGCGGGGTGTTCTGCAGCATGACCGCGACCCGGTCGCCCGGCCGGACCCCGCCGGCGGCGAGCCGGCCGGCCAGGGAACCGGAGAGGGCGTCGGTCTCGGCGTAGCTCAGCCGGCCGTCGAAGTAGGCGAGCGCGACGCGCTCCGGCGCCCGGGCCGCCGCCGCCCGGAAGGCGTGCAGCACGCTGGGCGGCGGATCGGCGGGCGCCAGCTGGGCGGGGCTGAGCCGACCCAGCCAGGGACGTGCGGCGTACGGGGACGCGGCGGGCCCGGCGGGCATGGCGTCCGGCCCGGCGGGTACGGCGTCCGGCCCGGCGGTCACGCATCCTCCCAGGTGCGCTGCAGATGGTTCATGCCCGACAGCCAGCGGTCGGGGTCGGTGGCCCGGGTCGCGTAGTACCCGGCGACCTCGGGGTGCGGGAGGATCAAGAAGGTGCCCTTCGCCATGCCGTCGAACAGCGCGTCCGCGACCGCTTCCGGTTCGATCGCGGTCGGCGCGAGGACCAGCTCGCCGGCCGAGCCGGAGGCGGTCAGCATGTCGGTGCGCACCCCCTGCGGACAGATGGCATGGACCTGGACCCCGCGGTGACGGTAGGTCAGCGAGAGCCACTCCGCGAAGGCGAGCGCGCCGTGCTTGGTGACACTGTACGGGGCCGCTCCGATCATGGTGAGCAGCCCGGCGGCCGAGACGGTGGAGACGAAACGCCCGCTCCCCCGCTCCAGCCAGTGGGGCAGCAGGGCGCGGGCCGCGCGGACGTGCGCCATCACGTTGGTCTGCCAGGCCGCCTCCCAGACGGCCTCCTCGGCGAAGGGGTCGCCGCCGGAGGCGATGCCGGCGTTGGCGCAGTAGACGTCCACCGTGCCGCCGAGCGCTTCACGGGCCTCCTCGGCGATCTCCGAGGCGTCGCCGGGCAGGGCGATGGCGCGGGAGCCGATGGAGCCCGCGACGGACGCCGCCCGAGCCGGGTCGAGGTCGTTGACCACGACCGTGGCTCCCTCGGCGGCGAAGCGGTGCGCGAGTGCCTCGCCGATGCCGCCGCCCGCACCGGTGACGATGACGCGGGCGTCCTGGTACGTGCTCACGGGGTGGAGGGGGCTCATGGGGTCCGCCTTTCTCAGCCGAGGGGAACGAACGGCAGACTAACCGGTCGGTATGGCCGGCCGGAAGGGTCCGGGCGCCTAGCGTGGGCGGATGAGCCTGTCGAGACGGGGGCTGCTGGGACTGGCGGGGGCCGTGGGAGTGGGGGCCGGTGGTGTGCCCGGTGTTGCCCGGGCCGCGCCCGGCGCCGTATTCCGTTCCGGGGCGGGTCCGGCGTCCGGCGACCCCCGGGCCGAACGGGTACGGACCGGACACGTACGGGCCGGACACGTACGGACCGGAGGGGTACGGACCGGCTTCGAGGAGCTCGCCGCCGACGGGTACGCGCTGCTCGCCGGACAGCGGGTGGGCGTAGTCACCAATCCCACCGGGATCACCGCCGACGCCCGGCACCTGGTCGACGTCCTGCACGCGGACGACCGCGTCGACCTGGTCGCGGTGTTCGGGCCGGAGCACGGCTTCCGGGGAACGGCGCAGGCCGGCGGGTCGGAGGGCCACGCGCGCGACCCGGCCACCGGGCTGCCGGTGTACGACACGTACGGCCGGAGCGGGCAGGCCCTCGCGGACGTCTTCGCCAAGGCCGGCGTGGACACCGTGGTCTTCGACATCCAGGACGTCGGGGCCCGTTTCTACACCTACGTCTGGACGCTGTACGACTGCATGCGCGCGGCCGCGCTGGCCGGGCGTGCGGTGGTGGTGCTGGACCGGCCCAATCCGGTGGGCGGACGGCGGGCCGCCGGGCCGGTCCTGGACCGGGCGTACGCGAGCTTCGTCGGGCGGGAGCCGGTGGCGCTGGCGCACGGCATGACGGCGGCGGAGCTGGCCCTGCTGTTCAACGGGGAGTTCCTGAAGGACCGGCCGGTCCGGCTGAGCACCGTACGGATGGCGGGGTGGCGGCGGGACGCCTTCTTCGGGGACACCGGACTGCCGTGGGTGCCGCCGAGCCCGAACATGCCGACGCCCGACACCGCCCTGGCCTACGCGGGGACCTGTCTGTTCGAGGGGACCAACCTGTCCGAGGGGCGGGGCACGACCACGCCGTTCGAGGTGGTCGGGGCGGAGGGCGTGGACCGGCGGTGGGCGGAGGCCGCGAACGCCCTGGAGCTGCCCGGGGTGTGGTTCCGGGAGACCTACTTCACCCCGTCGTTCTCGAAGTTCGCCGGGCGCGCCTGTGGCGGGGTGCGGGTGCTCGTGCACGACCGGGCGGCCTTCGACCCGGTGCGGGCCGGGATCGGCCTGCTGGTGACGGCGCGACGGTCCTGGAGCGGGTTCGCCTGGCGGTCCGACCACTGGATCGACAAGCTGACGGGCTCGGACCGGGTGCGGCGGCTGGTGGACGCGGGCGCCGGGGTGGAGGAGGTGGCGGCGGACTGGGCGGCCGGACTGGCACGGTTCGCGGCGGTGCGGGAGGAGTACCTGCTCTACCGGTGAGGCCGCGCGCGGGGGGCGTACCGGCGGACAGGAAGGCGTACCGGCGGGCGAGCAGGCGTACGGGAGGGAGGGCAGGCGTGCGGGAGGGCACGGCCGCTCCCCCGCACGCCGGTGCCGCATGCGCGACCCGGTGGATTCCGCCCTGCGCGGGGGCTGGCCGGATGCCCGGCCCGGCGGGATGCTGGAGCCGCGGTGACGGAGCGCGGCGGCGAGGGGGGACCTCATGTCGGGTGCGGGTCGGAACGCGGCCTTGGGTGTCGGGCCGTACGCGGAGCTGACCTTCGACGCCGAGGGGGACGTGGATCCCCGGTCCCGTGCGGCGGTGGCCCGCCTGGAGGCCACGGACCTGCTGGTGTTCTCGCACGGCTGGAACAGCGAGCCGTCGACCTCGACCCGGCTGTACGACCGGTTCTTCGCGCCGTTCCCCCGGCTGGTCGGGCCCTCGGTCCGGCTGGGCTACGTGGGCGTGGTGTGGCCCTCGATCCGGTTCTCGGACGAGCCGATCCCGGACTTCGAAGCGCGCGGGGCGGGGCCGGGGGCCTGCGAGGGGGCCGGGACCGGTGCGGGGCTCGACACCGGAACACGGCGGGCGCTGGGGGAGTTCTGGCCTGGCCGGGAGGCCGAACTGGACCGGATGGCCGAACTCCTGGAACAACGACCCGAGTCGCCGGAAGCCCTGGCCGAATTCGCCGCACTGGCACGGTCCTTGGCGGTGGGCGCACCGGGGGCGGACGCATCGGTCACGGCCGCGTCGGGTACGGCCGCGTCGGGTACGGCCGCGTCGGCGGCGGCCCCGGCCGGACCACTGCCGCTGATCTTCACCGTGGACCCGGTGGAGGCCTGCCGGGCCCTGGCCGCGGGGCTGACGGAGGCGGGATCACCCGAGCCGGAAGGGTTGTGGAACGGCGGCAAGGAGCTGCTCCGGCAGGCCACGTACCACCGGATGAAGAAGCGGGCCGGGGTGGTCGGCGAGCGCGGGCTGGGCCCCGTACTGACCGAGCTGTCGCGCGCCCGGCCCGAACTGCGGATGCACCTGATCGGACACAGCTTCGGCGCCCGGGTGGTGTCGTTCGCGCTGCGCGCCGTACCGGACGGGTGGGGGTTCGTGCACTCCCTGACCCTGCTCCAGGGCGCCTTCTCGCACTATGCGTTCGCCGACCGGCTGCCGCACGACGGCGGCCGCGGCGGGGCGCTGGCCGGGCTGCAGAGGCGGGTGGCCGGGCCGGTGGTGTCCTGCTACTCGCGGCACGACACGGCACTGCGGGTCTTCTACCCGCTGGCCTCACGGATGGCGGGCGATTCAGCCGGATTCGCGGGTTTCGACGCCCGCTGGGGGGCCATCGGCCACGACGGCGTCCAAGGGGTGCCGGGGACCGCGCGCCTGACCCTGGACGAAGCCCTGCGGGACGGGCTGCCCGCGGCGGGTTGCGCGAGCGTGGACGCCGCTTCGGTCGTCCGGCGGGGTGGGGCCCCGTCGGGGGCGCACAGCGACATCTGCCACGAGGAGCTGGCCCGGGTGGTGGTCGCCGCGGGGCGGATGGGGCGCTGAGTTCCGGCCATGTGCCACCCGTACGCCTCGACCGCCCCCGCATGCGCCCACACTGCTCCGGGCATGTTGGCCACGGAGGTGGAGGTGCGCACGGAGGTGACGATGCGATGGCGGGTTTCCGGAGCCTGGCGGTCCAGGTGCGCGACGCGCGCAACGACCGGGCGTTGCGGCGGCATTCGCTGCGCCGCTGTCTGGAGAGATTCGCGCCGTACGGGCACAGGGCCACCTGGTGGCACCTGTGCGACCGGCACGGGATAGCGCCCGAGGACCGGGCCGCCGACCCACAGCGGCTGGTGGCGGCGCTGGAGGAACTGGAGGAGGCAAGGGCGGTCTGGCTGGAGTACGAACGGCACTTCGCGGAGCGGCGCCGCCGCGAGAAGCACGACGGACTGCGCCGGCCGGAGTGGGCGTGGGGCGGTGAGGCGGTGGTCCGCTGCGCCGACCCGGGGGTCCGGCCGAAGGAGCCACTGGGCGAGGTACTGCGACGGCTGGTGAAGGCACTGGAGTCGGAGCCGGGCACGACCTGCCCGGTGTGCGGCACGCGGGAACTGCGCTGGGGCCAGAGCCTGCGGCCCGGCCACTCGCAGGGCGGCTCCGCACAAGGCGGCCACGCCCAGAGCGGCCAGCCGTGGGACGGCCCGGTGTGCGCCGGCTGCGGCATCGTCGTCCCACGGCCCGCACTGGCGGACACGGCGTGACGGCTGCGCGACGGGGGCAGCCGACGGACGTGCGAGTAGTGGGGGGCGTGCGTGGGGGGTCGTGCGGTGGGGGGGTCATGCGGTGCCGCTGCTCCAGGTCACGCTGAACGGTTCGCGTACGGCGGCGGAGGGCGCGGCGGTGCCGATATCGCCGGATGCGCTGGTCGCGGCGGCGGTCGGGGCGGTCGCGGCGGGTGCCACCGAGGTGCTGGCGCACCCGCGGACGCCGTGCGGGCGGGAGTCCCTCTCGCCGCGGGTGGTCGGGCCGGTGCTCACCGCACTGCGGGCGGCGGTCCCGGTGCCGTTGGCGGTATGTGCGACGGTGGCGGCGGAACCGGACCCGGCCTGGCGACAGGCCCGGATCGCCGCCTGGGAGGTCCTCCCGGACCGTGCGGTGGTCGACCTCTCGGAGCCGGGCGCGGTGGACCTGGCGAGGGAGCTCGCGGGCCGGGGCGTGTCGGTGGACGGCCTCCTGCGGGCTGCCCCGGCGGACCACTCCCCCACGCCGGCGGGCTCCCTGGAGGGTGAACCGCCGGCGGCCCTTCCCCTGGCCCGTCTGCTGGTGGCGCTCCCGGGCACCGACACGCCGAACCGGCTGGCCGTGCCACTGCCCTGGTCGGAGACGGTGGTGCCGCTCGCCCGGCTGCTCGGCGCCCTCGGGACCACGGCCCCGGAGCCACGGCGCGGGGACGGCACTTTGGAGGTGGTGCTGTACGGGCGCGACGAGGCCGCCTGGCCTGCCCTGCGGCTGGCCGCACGACTGGGTGCGGGGCGGCGCACGGGTATCGGGGACGTCCTCCACCTCCCGGACGGCCGCCCGGCTCCGTCCAACGCCGCCCTGGTCACGGCGGCCCTGACCGCGATCGATACCGACGAACCCGCGCGGGCGGGACGCTAGAGGCGGGAGCCCGTGATCCTGGCGCCGATGGCGTCGTCGGGGTTCGACAGGGCGCAGGACTTCAGGGACAGGCAGCCGCAGCCGATGCAGTCGGACAGCTGGTCCCGCAGCCGGGTCAGACGTTCCAGCCTGGCGTCGAGTTCGGCGCGCCACAGTTCCGACAGCCGCGCCCAGTCCTCACGGGTCGGGGTCCGCTCCTCCGGGAGCTCCGCGAGGGCCTCACGGATCGCGTCCAGCGGCATGCCCACCCGCTGGGCGGCGCGTACGAACGCCACCCGGCGCAGCGCGTCACGGGTGAAGCGCCGCTGGTTGCCCGAGGTGCGGCGGCTGCTGATCAGCCCCTTCGACTCGTAGAAGTGGAGCGCGGAGACCGTCGCGCCGCTGCGCGCGGACAGCTGACCGACGGTGAGTTCGTGGACCTTCTCGGGAATCTGCGGCACCCTGCCGAGGGTAGTCGGACCCCGGTCGGACCCTGGTCGGGTCCCGGTCGGGTCCGGTCGGGTCCCGGTCGGGTCCCGGTCGGGTCCCGGTCGGGAACCCGGTCGGCTGTCGGTCGGCTCCCCGTCTGCTCCTCGTCTGCTCCTCGTTCCGTTGACAGATACATGGCGCCCTACCATGCTGAGCAAGCGCTTGTTCCGATGCCCCTGACGGCCCAGAGGGAGACCCATGGCCCAGCCGAAGATCTTCACGTCCGCGGACGAGCTGCGGGCCGGGACCGGCGAACCGCTCGGCCCCAGCGACTGGCTGGAGGTCGACCAGAAGCGGATCGACCTCTTCGCCGACGCTACGGGCGACCACCAGTGGATCCACGTGGACCCCGAGCGCGCCGCCACCGGCCCCTTCGGCTCGACCATCGCGCACGGCTATCTGACCCTCTCGCTGCTGCCCAGCCTGGTGCCGCAGATCATGCGGGTCGAAGGCATGCGGATGGGTATCAACTACGGCGTGGACAAGGTCCGTTTCCCCGCCACGGTTCCGGTCGGTTCGCGGCTGCGCGCGACCGCGGTGATCACCTCGGTGACCGAGGCCGGCGGCGGGGTCCAGGTCGCAGCGACCGTCACGGTCGAGCGCGAGGGCGGCGAGAAGCCGGTGTGCGTGGCGGAGACGGTCTCCCGCTACTACTTCTGAGGCCCGCCCCACCCCGATTCCGCGGCCCGGCGCGCTACGCCTGCCGAGCGCCCACCATCCGCAGCACGAGGTCGGCGTAGAGCGCGCCGACCTCGTCGGGCGTCCGGTTCCCCGCGGTGTTGAACCAGCGGGCCACATCGATGCAGAGCGAGAGCACGGCCAGCGTGGTGCCGGGCACGTCGGGTACGTCGAACTCGCCGGCCTCCACCCCTTCGGCGAGGATCCGGCGGACCGCCGCGTCGCTCTCACGGCGCAGCGCCACGATCTCGGAGCGGTGCTCCGGACCGAGGGCGTCGAGCTCGTACTGGACCACCCGCGCGGTGGTGTGGTGCGCGGCGTGCCAGCGCACGAAGGACCGCACGGCCGCATCGAGCCGGGCGGCCGCGTTCCCCGGGCCCTCGGCGGCGGTCGAGAGGATCTCCAGGGCCTTGTCGTGGCCGATCCGGCTGATCCGGTGGAGGAGCTCCTCCTTGGTCTTGTAGTGGATGTAGAGCGCGGCCGGGCTCATCCCGGCGCGCTGCGCGATGTCGCGCGTGGTGGTGGCGTGGTACCCGCGTTCCGCGAAGGCGTCCACGGCCGCGATCAGCAGCCGGCGCGCCGCGTCGGGGACGACCTCCGACCACGGCACGTACCCGCCGCCGCTGCCGCCGGCCTCCTCCGCGCTGACCATCGCTCGCTCACCTCTCCGCCTCGGGGAGTGCACACCTTACCGGAGGCTGAGCAAGCGCTTAGCCCGCTCGGCGCGGCTCGCCCCCCGCGTTCGGCGCCTTCGGCCGGTACGGGTCGTAGTCCGTCATGATCTTCTCCATCCGGGCCTGGTCCACCCGGCTGACGATCTGGTCCGCCTCCTGCCGGTCCCGGACCACCTTGGCCAGGGTGAACGCCGAGGTGGTGAGGTAGAGGACGGAGATGCCGAGGAAGGCCCGGACCCAGGCATCGGCCTCCAGGTTGTAGATCCCGAGGGCCACCGCGCTGATGGCCACGCCGAAGGAGGCGATGGCCTGGCCGTAGTACGCCCCCGTGTTCTGCTGCTTGACCGGTGTCTCGTTCATGGGCCCAGCTTCCCGCCGGCACCGCCCGTCGGGAATCCGTACGCGTACTCAGCCGCGTACTCAGACCCGGAGGCCGCCGGCGGGTGCGGCCGTCGGGTGCGGCCATCGGCCCTCAGAAGGCCGAAACCCCCGTGCGGGCACGGCCGATGAGGAGTTTCTGGATCTGGCTGGTGCCCTCGTAGAGGGTCATCACGCGGGCGTCGCGCAGCAGTTTGCCCGCCGGGTATTCGTCCACGTACCCGTAACCGCCGTGCACCTGAAGCGCGTTGCTCGCCGCCCGGACCGCCGCCTCGGAGGCGAAGAGCTTGGCGGTGGCCGACTCGGTGGCGAAGGGCTGCCCGCGGTCGATCAGGTCGGCGACCCGCCAGGTGAGCAGCCGGGCCGCGTCCACGTCCACCGAGATGTCCGCGATCAGCTCCTGCACCAGTTGGTGGCCGGCGATCGGCTTGCCGAACTGCTCGCGCCCGGCGGCGTACGACACGGCCGCGTCCAAGGCCGCCTGGGCGATCCCGACGCAGCCGGCCGCCACCGACATCCGGCCCTTGGCGAGGGCGGACATCGCCACCGAGAAGCCCTTGCCCCGGGGGCCGAGCATGGCCGAGGCGGGCACCCGGACGTCCTCCAGCACCAGTTCGGCGGTGGCCTGGCCGCGCAGGCCGAGCTTGCCGCGGACCTCGCGCCGGATCAGGCCGGGGCTGTCGGCGGGCACGAGGAAGGCGGATATCCCGCGGTGGCCCGGCTCCTCGCCGGTCCGGGCGAACAGCAGGACCACGTCGGCCCAGGTGCCGTTGGTGATGAACATCTTGCTGCCGTTCAGCACGTACGTACCGCCGTCCGAACCCGAGCCCGAGCCCGAGCCCGAGCGCACCGCCCGGGTGGTGAGGCTGCCCGCGTCGGAGCCGGTGCCGGGTTCGGTGAGGCCGAAGCAGCCCAGGGACCCGCCGGAGCAAAGGCGGGGCAGCCACTCCCGCTTCTGCTCCTCGGTCCCCCACGCGGCGATGGTCTTCGCGACCAGGCCCAGCGAGACCGAGACGATGCCGCGCACGGACGAGTCACCGCGGCCCAGCTCCTCGGTCACCAGGGCGTACGCGAGGTGGTCGCCGCCCGAGCCGCCGTACTCCTCGGGGACGGTGAGGCCCAGGAAACCCAGGTCGCCGAGCTTCTTCACGATGGCCCGGTCGACGCTCTCGGCGCGGTCCCAGTCGGCGGCGTACGGGACGATCTCGCGGTCGGTGAAGTCGCGGGCGAGCCGCCGGACGGCAGCCTGTTCCGCGGAGAGCTCCAGGTTCACGGACACCACACCCCTCGCCCCGCCGGGCATTTAATTAGCAGCGGTAGTTTTTGGCACGCGGGGCCTACTATGTGGCGCATGGCCAGACCGCGCAAGCCCCTCCTGAGCAGAGACCGCATCGTCGAGACGGCCGGGGCGCTGGTGGACGCGGAGGGCCTGGAGGCCGTGTCGACGCGCCGGCTGGCGGCCGCACTCGGGGTCAGCGGCCCTTCCCTCTACAACCACTTCCGCACCAAGGACGAGATCCTGGACGCGGTCGCGGACGCGGTCAGCGCACGGGTGGACCTGTCGGTGTTCGAGCAGCCGGACGGCCGGGACTGGCGCACCGCACTGCACGACTGGGCCCTCTCCTACCGGGCGGCGCTCGCCGATCACCCGAACATCGTGCCGGTGCTGGCCCGCGGGCCGGGGCGGCGGCCGGCCGGACTGCGGGTCGCCGACGCGGTCTTCGGGGCGATGACGGCGGCGGGCTGGCCGCCCGCCCAGGCGACCCGGATCGGCGCGCTGATGCGCTACTTCATCCTGGGCTCGGCGGTGGGCTCGTTCGCCGGCGGCTTCGTCGACGACGAGAAGGCCTACGACCCGGCGGACTACCCGCACCTCGGGCAGGCGCACCTGCTGGCGGAGCGGCGGCGCGAGGTGGACGAGGGCGCGTTCGAGACCGGCCTGACGGCACTTCTGGACGGACTGGCGGTGCAGTACGAGGCCGTGGCACGCCACGACGAACGACAGGTGTGATCTTGTTCCTAGGATGAGCGCATGCCACTGTCATCGCGCCACTGCACCGCCGTAGTCGCCACGCTGGTGGGCCTGTTGTCCGCCGGTCTGACGGGTTGCTCCGCGGAGCAACCCGGCTCGGACGGGGCGAAGCCGTCCTCGCCCGCCGCGGCCGGCACCGCGGCGGCGAGGCCGGCTGCGCCGAAGCCCAAGGGGGCGCTGGGCGACATCCTGGTGGCCGGTCGCCCCGTCACCGGTTCGGAGGTTTCGGGGCACGCCAAGGTCCCGTGGCGGCGCACTTACACGGACGGGGAGCTGTACTCGTCCGTCACGGGCTACCGCTCGATGGCCTTCGCGACCTCAGGGCTCGAAGGCCTCCGCCAGGAGGACATCGACGCGGGCAAGGACGTGGCGACCACCATCGACCCGGCGCTCCAGCGCGCCGCCTTCGACGCGCTGCGCGGGCGCAAGGGCGCCGCGATCGCCCTCGACGCGCGCACCGGCGAGATCGTCGCCCTGGTGAGCACCCCCGCGTACGACCCCGGCACCTTCAGCGGATACATGACGGCCGACGAGAAGGCGCGCAAGCAGCTCCTCGAAGACCCCGACAAGCCACTCCTCAACCGGGCCCTGCGCAACGTGGAGAACATCGGCTCCGCCGCCCATGTCGTCGTCGCGGCCACCGCCCTGGAGAAGGGGCTGCTCGCGTCCGTGGACACTCCGACGAACAGCCCGGCCCTGTACGCCGTCCCCGACAGCACGGCGCAGCTCGCCGGGGATCCCGCCCACTGCACCAACGCCAGCCTGCGGGTGGCCCTCCGCCACGCCTGCTCGAACGTCTTCGCCCGTCTGGCGGCCGACCTGGGTGGGGAGGCCCTGGCGGCCACGGCCCGGGAGTTCGGCTTCAACTGGGACACGATGGACACGCCGTTGCGGACCTTCGAGAGCACCTGGCCCGCGAAGCCCGGGAATCCGGCGCAGCTCGCGCTCACGGCCAACGGCCTGTTCGACACCAAGGCCACCCCCGTGCACATGGCGATGGTGATGGCCGCGATCGGCAACGGCGGCACCCGGATCCACCCCAGGATGGCGGCCGGACCCGACGCGCCCTCGCCCGCCCATCGCGCCGTATCCCAGCACACCGCAGACGAGCTGCGGTCCGCCGTCGGCGACTCGGTGAGCGCCTGGGTGCCCTCCGCCTCGGTCACCTGGGCCCTGGCGTCCGGCTCGGGACGTGGCGGCCGCCCACTGGCGGTGGCGGTCTGCCTGTCCACCTCCGCCGACACCACCGGGGAGGCCGCCGGGATCGCCGGGCGGCTCGCCGGGGCGGCCGGCCGGTGAGCCGGCGGCGCGTCCCCGTCGGGGGACCGGGGTGCGTTGCCGCCGTTACTTCGGGGCCACCCGGCAGGCCTTGGCCGCGACGTCGTTGGAGATGCCGGCCGCGGTGAGGCTGGCGCTGCAGCTGGTCTGGTTGCCGATCTGGCCCTGGTAACACGCCTGCCGGACGGCGTCCGAGACCTGCGTGCCGCTCTGCGCGACGGCCTGTTCGCATTGCTGGCTGTTCGCCTGGGCGGCCGGACCGGTGAAGACGACGCCGCCGACGGCGAGGGCCAGGCCGGCGAGGATGCTGGGGATACGAGCCGACGAACGCATGCGGATGCACCTGTCTCTCTCGCTGGGTCACGGATCGGCGAGTACGCCGGACCTCGGCGGGGGCGGCGGGAGCGGCGCGGAGCAGGCCGTCCGAGGGGCGACCGGCTCGGCGCATCGGTCACCCTCGCCCTTCCGACGCTAGAGCACCCCGCCCGGGCACGCACCCCGGCCGGACGCCGTCCGTTCGGACCACCCGGGATGCCTGCCGGGGTCTTCGGATGTCGACTTCTCGAGGGCGGGTGACGCCCCGCGGACCCCGGTCCGCTCCACCAGGACCTCGGTCCGCCCTGTGCAGGCCCCGGTCCGACCAACCCCCGGAGGAACGCGCGATGGCGCCGAGCAAGCCCAGCATCGTCTTCGCCCACGGACTGTGGGCCGACGGTTCCTGTTACAGCAAGCTGATCCTCGTACTCCAGCGCGAGGGGTACGAGGTGGTGTCCGCGCAGAACAGCCTGGACTCCCTGGAGGGTGACGTCGAGGCGGTGCACCGCGCGCTTGCCCGGGTCAGCCGCCCGGCCATCCTCGTCGGACACTCCTGGGGCGGTGTCGTCATCACCGCCGCCGGCACCGACGAGCGCGTCGCCGGACTCGTGTACATCGGGGCGCTGGGCCCCGACGGCGGCGAGACGCCCCAGGAGCTGATTGGCCGGTTCGACACTCCGCCGCTCTTCTCCCACCTGGACACGGAGGACGGGCGCATCTGGATCTCCCGGGACGGCATCTCCGACTTCTGCGGGGACCTGCCCGAGGAGGAGCAGCGGCTCGTGTGGGCGACCCAGGTCTCCGCGCGCGCCGAGGTACTGGGGTCCACGTTCGAGGAGCCTGCCTGGAAGTCGAAGCCCAGCTGGTTCCTCGTCACCACCCAGGACCACGCCGTCAACCCGGAACTCCAGCGGTTCGCGGCCGAGCGCATGGGAGCGACCGTGGTGGAGGTGGCCTCCGCCCACGTCCCCATGCTGTCCCAGCCGGCTGCGGTGCTGGACGTCATCCGGGCGGCGGCGCGCTCGGTCTGAGCCGGGCCGCCGGCCCGGGCGGGAGGGGGGACGAGACGGGAAGCCGGGCTAGAAGACCACCAGGGACCGGCCCCCCTTGCCCGCCAGCATCGCCTCGAAGGCCGCCGGGATGCCCTCCAGGCCGATCCGGTCGGTGACCAGGCCGGCCAGGTCGAGGCGTCCGGCGAGGACGTGTCTGGCGAGGACCGGGAGATCGCGGGCGGGGTCGCTGTTGCCGTAGACGCAGCCGGTGAGGGTGCGGGCGAAGTGGAAGATCTCCAGCGCGTGGAAGGCGACCTGCTGCTCCTTGCCGCCGATGCCGACGACGGTGGTGCGGCCGCCGCGCCGGGTGGACTCCCATGCGGTCCGTATCGTCTCGGCCCGGCCGACGCATTCGACGGCCACGTCCGCGCCCTGCCCGCCGGTCAGGGCGCGGATCTCCTTGGCGGTGGTCCCGGAGGCGAGGACGAACTCGGTGGCGCCGGCCGCTCGGGCCAGCTCCTCCTTGGCCTGGGAGACGTCCACCGCGATCAGCGGGCCCGCCCCGGCCATCCGGGCGCCCTGGAGCGCGGCGAGGCCGACACCGCCCACGCCGAACACGGCCACCGACTCCCCCGGGCGCACCTGTGCGCTGTGGTGGACGGCGCCGTAGCCGGTGAGCACGGCGCAGCCGAGCAGGGCGGCCTCGGCGAGCGGGATGCCGGCCGGGGCGGGCAGCACGCAGTTGGCGGCGACGACGGTCTCCTCGGCGAAGGCCGCGACGTTGAGCCCGGGGTGGAGCTCGGTGCCGCGGTCGTCGTGGGCGTAGACCGCGCCGACCCCGGTGAGCGCGTTGGCGCAGAGCCAGACCTCGCCGATGCCGCAGTGGTGGCAGCGGCCGCAGGACGGCGCCCAGTTGAGGACGACCCCGTCGCCGGGGGCGACATGGGTGACGCCCTCGCCGACGGACACGACGGTGCCCGCGCCCTCGTGTCCGAGGACCGCGGGCACCGGGACCCTCATGGTGCCGTTGGTGAGGGAGAGGTCGGAGTGGCAGACCCCGGCGGCGGCGAGCCGGACCCGGACCTGGCCGGGGCCGGGCTCGGGCAGGACGATCTCACGTATCTCCAGCGGGGCTCCGACGGCGGGCAGGATGGCGGCGCGGACCATGGTGGCGATCTTCTCCGTCTGCGTGGGTGGGTGCGGCGGGGGCAGGGGCGGGGCGGGGTGGGTGGCGCGGGGGTGCAGGCGGTCAGAACTGCAGGGACTTGGTCTGGAGGTACTCGGCCAGGCCGTGCGGTCCGAGTTCGCGGCCCACGCCCGACTGCTTGAAGCCGCCGAAGGGGGCGAGGGGGTTGAACCGGCCGCCGTTGATGTCCACCTGCCCGGTGTCCATCCGGCGGGCGAAGGCGACGGCGGTCTCCTCGTCGGCCGCCCAGACCGCTCCGCCGAGGCCGTAGACGGTGCCGTTGGCGATCCGGAGGGCGTCCTCCTCGTCCTCGTAGCGCAGGATGGAGAGGACGGGGCCGAAGATCTCTTCCTGCGCGATGGCCATCTCGGGGGTGACATCGGCGAAGACGGTGGGCGTGACGAAGTAGCCCCGGTCGTACGGCGCGTCGGGACCGCCGGCGACGAGGCGGGCACCCTCCTCGACGCCCTTGCCGATGTAGCCGCGGACCCGGTCCCGCTGTTTGGCGTTGATCACCGGGCCGAGCCGGGTCCCGTCCTCGCGCGGGTCGCCGACGGGGTAGCGGGCGACCGCCTCGGCGGCCAGGGCCACGGCCTCCTCGTACTGGTCGCGGTGGACCAGCATGCGGGTGAGGGCGTTGCAGCTCTGGCCGGAGTTGTTCATGACGTGGCCGACGCCGGTGGCGACGGCCTTGGCGAGATCGGCGCCGGGAAGGATGACATTGGCCGATTTGCCGCCCAGCTCCAGGGCGACCCGCTTGATCGCCGCGCCGGCGGTGGCGCCGACGAGCCGGCCGACGGCGGTGGAGCCGGTGAAGGACACCAGGTCGACCTCGGGGTGGGCGGCCAGCGCCTGCCCGGCGACCGGGCCGGTGCCGGTCACCAGGTTGAACACGCCGGCCGGGACACCGGCCTCGTGGACGGCCTCGGCGAAGAGCTGCGCGGTCAGCGGGGTGTCCTCGGCGGGCTTGAGGACGACCGTGCAGCCCGCCGCGAGAGCGGGGGCCACCTTGGCGACGATCTGGTGCAGCGGGTAGTTCCAGGGGGTGATGGCCCCGACGACACCGACGGGGGCCATGAGCACGGTGGAGTTACCGAGGCGCTCCTCGAAGGAGTACCCGGCGGCGATCTCGGCAAACGAGGAGGCCACCGCGACCGGCGCGCCGACGTGCACGATCTCGGAGAAGCCGAGCGGCGCGCCGAGCTCGGCGGTGATCAGCTCGGCGAACTCCTTCTTCCGCGCGACCAGGACGTCGCGTACGGCGGCGATCCGGGCCGCGCGTTCGGCGGGCGGGGTGGCCGCCCAGCCGGGGAAGGCCTCGCGGGCCGCCCTTACCGCCGCGTCCACGTCCTCGGCGCTGCCGGCCGGGACACCGGCGAGGACCTGCTCGTCCGCCGGGTTCACGACCTCGATCCGGTCGCGGCCGGCGGCGGGCCGCCATTCCCCGCCGATGTACATGCCGTCGTGGGCCTTCATGGGCTTCCTCCCGGACCGATGCGCGATGAACCTACCTCGCCGGACACCCTACAAATTAGCGCCGCTAGTTTCCTGCACGGCGGGCTCAGATAATGCCGAAAAGCATCCCTGCGGCGAGGACCACCAGGGAGGTGAGGGCCGCCCATTTCACCGTGAACCGGGTGTGGTCGCCGAATTCCACCTTGGCCATGCCGACGAGCACGTAGACCGCCGGCACCAGCGGGCTGGACATGTGCAGGGCCTGGCCGACCAGGGAGGCGCGGGCGATCTCCAGCGGGCTGACCCCGTGCGCCGCCCCGGCCTCGGCGAGGACCGGCAGGACACCGAAGTAGAAGCCGTCGTTGGACATGAAGTAGGTGAGCGGCAGGCTCAGCAGGCCGGTGACCAGGGCCATGTGCGGGCCCATGCCCTCGGGGACGGCGTCGACCAGCCAGTCGGCCATGTGCTTGACCATGCCGGTGCCGGTGAGGACCCCGGTGAAGACGGCGGCGGCGAAGACCATTCCGGCCACGTTGAGGACGTTCTCGGCGTGGGCGGCGATGCGCTCCTTCTGCTCCTCCATCCGCGGGAAGTTGACGGTGAGCGCGAGGGCGGCGCCGAGCAGGAACAGCACCGGGATGGGCAGCAGCTCCATGATCATCGCGGTGAGCAGGGCCGCGGTGAGGCCGGCGTTGAACCAGTAGAGACGGGGACGCAGGGTGGCGCGGTGCGGGTCCAGGCCGCGGAAGCCTTCGTCCTCGCCCTCCGGGGCGGGCGCCGGGTGGTCCCCCGCGCCACCCGAGCCCTTCGCCCGCCCGGCTCCGGCACCCCCGGCCGCCGCGCGCACCCGGCCCTGCCCGGCCCCGGTACCGCCGACCGCGACCGGCACCTCCTCGGCCTCGGCCGTCCCGCCCGGCACGACCAGGGAGCCGACCCGGCGCCGCTCGCGCACACCGAGCACGTAGGCGAGGACGAAGACGAAGAGCAGGCCGACGGCCAGGGCCGGGATCATCGGGACGAAGATGTCGGCGGCGTCCAGCTTGAGCGCGGTGGCGGCGCGGGCGGTGGGGCCGCCCCAGGGCAGGGTGTTCATCACGCCGTTGGCGGTGGCGGCCACGCCCGTCATGACCACCAGGCTGAGGCCGAGCCGCTTGTACAGCGGGTACATGGCCGAAACCGTGATCATGAAGGTGGTGGAACCGTCGCCGTCGAGGGAGACGATCGCGGCGAGCACCGCGGTGCCGACGACGACGCGCATCGGGTCGGCCTTGCAGAAGCGCAGGATGCCCCGGACGATCGGGTCGAACAGGCCGACGTCGATCATCACGCCGAAGTAGACGATGGCGAACATCAGCATGGCGGCGGTCGGGGCGAGCTTCCCGACGCCTTCTATGACGTAGTCGCCCAGGTGCGCGCCCTTTCCGACGGCGACGCAAGCGAGGGCGGGGACGAGGACGAGGGCCGCGATCGGCGACATCTTTTTCAGCATGATCAGGACCAGGAAGGTCGCGATCATGGCGAAACCGAGGATGGTCAGCATGCAGGGAAGGTAAGGACCGCGTTGATGCGCCAACAAGGGGTGAGCGCGTGAGCAATACGAGCAAAACCCCAGCTCAGGGCAGGGGTGTGAGCGCTACGGGAAAGCCGTTGAGGACGGCCGTGCCGGACAGCGGGTCGAGCCGCCGTCCGTCGAGGAGCTGGTTGACGTTGACGCCGGGTTCGGCGGAGGCGGCCGCGAGCCGGGTGCCGGGCCGGTCGTGGCCCCAGCCGTGCGGCAGGCTGACCACGCCGGGCCGTACGCCGTCGGTGACCTCCACCGGGACCTCCAGCGCACCGCCGTCGGCGCTGATCCGCGCCCGGCCGCCGTCCACGAGGCCCAGCCGGGCGGCGTCCGCCGGGTGCACCTGGAGGGTGCAGCGGTTGGAACCGCCGGTCAGGGCCGGGACGTTGTGCATCCAGCTGTTGTTGGACCGCAGGTGCCTGCGGCCGACGAGCACCAGCGCGGCCGGGCGCTCCGTCAGCAGCCGCTCCGCCCTGGTCAGTTCGGCTGCGATGGGGGCCGGCAGCAGTTCGATCCCGCCGCTGCGGGTGCGGAGCGGTTCGGGGAGCCGGGGCCGCAGCGGCCCGAGGTCGATACCGTGCGGGTGGGCGAGGAGCCGCTCCAGGCTCAGTCCGGTGCCTCCTCCGGGGTCGGCCGGGGCCGTGCCGAAGCGGTCTCCGTAGGGCCCGAGGCGAAGCATCAGGTCGAGTCGGCGCTCCGGGGCGGACCCGCCGGTGAGCAGGCCGGCGAGCCGGTCCGGATCGGCCCCGTGCAGGGGCGAGTCCGGATCGGCGACGGCCTTCGCCAGCGTGCCGCGTACGGCCAGGTCGTCGACCGCCTCGGGGCCGGCGCTGCCGTGCAGGCCGGAGACCGCGAGGACCAGGCGCGCCTGGATCTCGCATTCGGCCATCCGGTCGGCGTCCAGGGGGACGGCCGCGGGGCTGTAGCGGACCTGGTTGCGGACGGCGAAGCCGTTGAAGGCGAAGTCGAAGTGGGGGGTCTGGGAGGGCGGCGGCGGAGGCAGCACCACATGGGCGTGCCGGGAGGTCTCGTTGAGGTACGGATCGACCGAGACCATGAAGTCCAGGCCGACCAGGGCCTCGTCGAGCCGTCTCCCGTCGGGGGCGGAGAGGACCGGGTTCGTGGCGATGGCGATGACCGCGCGGATCCGTCCCTCCCCCGGGGTGTCGATCTCCTCGGCGAGGGCGGCCATGGGGAGTTCACCCTTGGCCTCGGGGTGGCCGGAGACACGGCTCGTCCAGCGGCCGAGTGCGAAGCCCTTGCCGGGCCCGGCCGGGCGGGGCGCGGGGCCGGTCGCGGACAGTGGGAAGAGGGCCCCGCCGGGCCGGTCGAGGTTGCCGGTGAGGATGTTGAGCACGTCGACCAGCCAGCTGGCGAGCGTCCCGTACTCGACCGTACAGCTGCCCATGCGCCCGTAGACGGCCGCGGTGCGGGCGGCGGCCAGTTCGCGGGCGAGCGTACGGATCTCCCCGGCGGGGAGGTCGCAGGCGGGGGCGACCTCCTCGGGGGTGAAACGGGCGAGTGCGTCGGCGAGTTCCCCGAGGGCGCCGAGGCCTCCGTCGAGGTGGTCGGTGAGCGGGCCGGGGTCGGCGAGCTTCTCGGCGAGGAGCGTGTGCGCGAGCGCGGCGAGCAGCAGGACGTCGCTGCCGGGGCGGGGCGCGAGGTGACGGTCGGCGAGCCGGGCGGTGCGGGTGCGGCGCGGGTCGACCACGACCAGGGTGCCGCCGCGGGCGCGCAGCGCCCGGAGCCGGCCGCGGAAGTCCGGGGCGGTGCACAGGCTGCCGTTGGACTCCACCGGATTGGCGCCGAGCAGCAGCAGGAAGTCGGTGCGGTCGAGGTCCGGGACGGGGATGGCGAAGGGATCGCCGAACAGCAGCCCGCTGGAGACGTGCTTGGGCATCTGGTCGAGGGTGGAGGCGGTGAACAGGCTGCGGGTACCGAGGGCCTTGAGCAGCAGGGGCGGGTAGAGGGCGCCGGCCATGGTGTGCACGTTGGGGTTGCCCAGGACCACGCCGACGGACTGCGGCCCGTACGTACGGACCAGTGCCGGGACGGCGGCGGCGATCGCCTCGTACGCCTCCTCCCAGGTGGCCTCCCGGAGTCGTCCGGCGCGGCGGACGAGCGGGGTGCGGAGCCGGTCCGGGTCGGCGTCCACCGCGCCGAAGGCGGCGCCCTTGGGGCAGATGAAACCGCGGCTGAAGACGTCCTCGCGGTCGCCGCGGGCGCCGGTGACGGTGGTTCCGGCGGTTCCGGCGGTTCCGTCGAGGGTGAGGACGAGTCCGCAGGTGGCTTCGCAGAAGGGGCAGACGCGCAGGGCGGTGCGGGTGGCCACCGGGGCGGGGGTGCGGGCCGGGGTCCGCGTGGGGGTGTGTTCAGGCGTGCGGGGAGCGCTGGCCATGGGCCCTCCTGGGACGGCGTGCTGCGACGGCGCGGGCGCCCCGAGCATACCGACCGGTAGGGAGGGTGGGGAGGGCGCGGGCGGGAACGGTCTCCTTCACCGCTCCCGCGGCCCCTTCGTCCGGAAGGACGCGTCAGTCGAGGACGCGGGCCAGGTAGGCCTGCATCATCGCGCGGGTCTCGTCGACGATGGCCTGGTCACCCGCCGGGTCGGACCGGAAGGCCAGCTGGATCAGGGCGTCGGTGGCCTCGACCGCGACCAGCACGGCGCGGCTCAGCCCCTCGTCCGCGGCCAGGCCGAGATGGGCGCGGAGGAGCTCGGTGAGGCGGGCGGCGACCAGGTGGTTGGGGTCGGTGACGGGCCCCTCGGCGGTCCCGGCGGCCTCGGCCGGCGGCGCGGGCACCCCGAAGTCCACGAGGACGAACCCGGGAACGCTCCGCTTCATCGCCAGGTACTCGTCGAGCACGGCGTCCACCACGGGCCGCCAGTCGGTGGCCGGGAGCTCCGCGAGGCGGTCGGAGACGCCCTGGGCGTAGCGGTCGAGATTGCGGTGGGCGAGGGCGTCGGCCATGGCCCGCTTGTTGCCGAAGAAACGGTAGACGGAACCGATGGGCACGCCGGCGCGCACGGCGACGGCGCGGGTGCTGAGGTGTTCGTAGCCGGTCTCGTCGAGCAGCTCCGCGCAGGCGTCGAGGATCCGGGCGAGGCGGTCGGCGCTGCGCTGCTGGACCGGGGCGCGGCGGAGGGAAGAGGCGGGAGGCACTGCGGGCACGGGGTCCATCATGCCGCTCCTCGTTGTGGATCAGTTCAGCAGGAGGCCGATCCCGCCGATGGTGTAGACGATCATCAACGTGAGCAGCGGGAGCTGGCCCGCGACGGCCCTGGCGGGCGGGAACAGCCGGACCGAGCGGTCGTGGGCGGCGACCACGCCCAGGACGTGGCCGGTGACGACGGCGGTGACCTGGAGGGCGGCCAGGCCGCCGGGACCCAGAGGCGGGGCGGGCGGAGGGGCGTTGTCAGTGCCCAGTGCAATGCTTACGGTGCGTGGTCCTTCGGTCACGAGGAGGGAGAAGTAGTGGGCGACGAGATAGCCGAGGGCGATCGGCAGGAGTGAGTGCGCGAAGGCGGTCAGGGGGCCGGGGAGCGGGCCGGAGACCAGGCGGGTGGCCGCCGCGCACAGGCAGTAGAGGGCGGCGACGAGCGTGACGGCGCCGAGGAGTCCGAGCGTGGCCGTGGGAACGCGGCCGAGGGGGGAGGTCTGGACCGTGTTGATCCAGGAGGGGGTGTCGGAGAAACCGTCGTATGCGGTCGATCCGAGGAGGACGCAGACGGTGGCCACGAGTCCGGGCCGCTCGGGCGTCGCGTCGAGTCCGTGGAAGGGGTTACGGAGGACCAGGCGGCCGTCGCTCCGGCGGCCGAGGGGGGACAGCCGGGCCAGCAGGCCGGAGTACACCTCGAAGGCGTCGCCGTGCTCGAACCAGCGCTCGCCGTAGCGGGCGGCGAGCAACAGCTGGGCGGTGGTGTAGAGGGCGAGGGCGGACAGGAGGGTGGTGGTCGATGCGGGGTCAGGGGCGACGAGCTCCAGCCAGGTGAAGCCGAGCAGGCCGGCGGCTGCGGGCCAGGTGCCGAGGCGGGACGGCACCGGGCGGGACGGCACCGGGCGGGACGGCACGGGGAGATCGGGCACGGGGAGATCGAGCGGCGGGACGGCGGGGCCGGGCCGGTGGGGGCCGGGGCGCGCCGGGACGGCGGGCAGGCGGGCGCGCAGGCCGGTGAGCGCGCCGGTGAGCAGGCGGTGCAGGGTGCGGAGGGGGTTGAGCAGGCGCCAGAGGGGACCGAGGAGGAGGGAGGCGGGGACCAGGCCGACCCAGAACAGGACGTAGACGGCGCCGGGCGCGGGATTGCGCTCCGGGGCGTCGGGACCGAACAGGAGGTGGAGCAGGACGAAGAGCGCGGCGGCCAGGCCGAGGGCCCGCAGCGCGGTCCGGGTCGGCGGGGCGTCGGCGAGGCGCTGGAGCGCGGCGGGGAGCGCGAGACCGGAACGGTCGCCGCGGAAGCGGGAGGTGGACCAGAGCAGGCCGAGGGCGAGGAAGGAGACGAACAGGGCGGTGAAGGCACCGGCGAACGCGTAGAAGGGAGAGATCGGCAGGTCGTGGGTGGCACCCACACCGTGCGCCAGGAACCGGACGGGACCCGGCCCGGCCGGCCGAACCGGCAGGTCCGGCAGGGCGGGCAGGTCTGGCAGGGCGGGCAGGTCTGGCAGGGCGGGCAGAGCGGGCGGGTCCGGTCGGGCGGGCTGTGCCTGCGGGGTGGGCAACCCGGGCGGGACGTGCGGGACGGGCAGGGGCGCCACCCGGGTCACCGGACCACGAGCTGGGTGAGGACCAGGCCGGATTCGTGGGTCTCGACCTCGAACAGACCCGTGCGGTCGGCGGTGAGGAGGAGGGTGGCCTCCTGGCCGGGAGGCAGGGCGAGTTCCCGGTCGTAGCCGTGGACGTGCAGGGTGTCGGCGCGGTCGCTGGTGACGCGCAGGGCCACGGTCTGGCCGCGCTTGAGCTCGGTGCGGCCCGGGGCGGGGCTGACCTTGCCGTCGCGGACGGAGACGCTGACGGTCCGGTCGGCCGGTGCGCCGCCCCCGGGGGACTCGCTGCCCTGAGGCGCGCCGTTCGAGGGCGCACCGACCGGGGGCGGGGTCGCCGTGCCCGAGGACGGGGCGGGGGTGCCGTGGTCGTGGGCGGGCGGGCTCCCGGCCGCGGTGGTGGTGAGCCGCGCCGTGGCCTCCACCGGCTTGCCCGCGACCGCCCAGGCGGTGTGGTCGTCCGCGTACAGGCGGACGGTCAGGGTGTGCGTGCCCGGGGGCACCTGCGCGGCCGGCAGGTGGTGCCAGGGCCCGTACAGCCGCGCCAGTTTGCGGCCGTCGAGCTCCAGATGGGCGTGACCCGCGCCCGGGAGGGCCGCGCCGCCGGTGCTGTCGGGGGTGAACCGGAAGTTCTGTACGGCGAGTTGGAGGTTCCAGCCGTCCTCGGGGTCGGGACGGAGGGTGAGCCGGACCTCGGGGGCCCCGTCGGCCGGCACCTCGCGGAAGCGGTGGCCGGACCCGTCCTTGCCGTCCAGCAGGGTGCCGGTGCTGCCGGACGCCTGCTCGTGGCTGGTGCCGGGCTTGTGATGGGTGGTCGGCCGCCCGCCGCAGCCGGTGGCTCCGCCGGCCGCGAGCAGCAGCACCACGGCGAGCACCGCCGCGGCCCGCCGCCCCGGTCGGCGTTGGCCGGGGCGGCGGGGGCGGGGGCCTCCGCGAGCCGCCCGGGCGCCCGCCCCGCCCCGGCTCGGCCCGTCGGCCCGGCCCCGGCCGCCGGACCGGCGGCCGCCCCCTTCCCCTCCCCCGGACCGGCCCACGGCCCGGGAGGGCAGGCCGGGCACGCCCGGGAGGGCGAGTCGGCCGAGCAGACCGGGCGCGCCCGGCTCGCCGGGCTGCCCACGCCCGCCGGACCGGCGGCCGTACCCGGGGCCGGCGGGCAGGCCGGGCACGCCCAGGCCGACGAGTCGGCCGAGCAACCCCGGCCCGCCGGGCCCGGCGGGCTGCCCGGCGCTGCCCGACCCGGCCGACTCGCCCGGCCGGTTCGGCTGGTCCGGCCGGTCCGCCGCGCGGTTACGGCGGAACGGTGTACGACAGGCGCCGCAGGCGTCGGGGTGCGCGTTCATGCCGCGCCTCCCGGCGTCCCGCCGCCCGGGACCGGCGGTCCGGGCCGGTGATCGGCCGGGCCGTCCGCGCCGAAGGCGTCTGCGGAGCCGGTGTCCGCTCCGGAGCCGCCGTCTGCCGGTCCCCGTGGCGCGGCGCCCGGGGCGTGCGGGGTGGCCGAGCCGGCCCGGCCGGCCTCCGGGCGGGGTCCGGAGCCGTCCTCCGCTCGGGCGCCCGGGCCCGGCCGGCCGGCGGGTGGGGCGTCCGCGCCGGAGGCCCCGGAGCGCCCGCCCGGGGGTCGGGGTGCGGGGGCGTCCGCAGGTTGAGGCCTCGGGCTCGGGCTCGGGCTCGGGCCGTCCGCGGGCAAGGGAGCCGCCGTGGGCTTGTCGGCCTGCGGGGTGTCCGGGGTCGAGGCGGTGCCCGCCGGTGCGACCGGGGCTGGGCCGCGCTCGGACCGGGTGGGCTTCGCCGCGGTGTGCCGGGTCGGGGCGGCGCCTGCCGGGGCCGGGATCCGGTCGCCGGGCGGGGCGCCCTCGGGCGGGGCGGCGGGGGGTTGGGGGGCCGTGTCGGGGCGCGCTGCGGCGATCACTGCCCAGAGCACCCACACCACGGCGACCAGGCCTCGGATCCAGGCCGGGCCGAGCGGGATCCAGGGGATCATCAGCACGGCCTTGTCGAAGGCGTCGAGCAGCGTGAGGCCACCCAGGAGGAGCGTCAGCCGGGCGAGCCAGGGCCGGGTGCCGCGCAGGGCCAGGCCGGTGCCGGTCCACCACACGCCCTGCAGGAGCAGGGCCAGAGCGGGCACGGGGGTGCCGGTCAGGGACATGGTGGAGCCCGCCACGTCCAGGGCCAGGCCGGCCGCGCCCGCGGCGAGGGCGGCGGTGCCGAGCCGGTCGCGGCGCAGGCGGCGCCACCACAGGGTGCCGCCGACCAGCAGCAGCACAGCGGCCACCGCCAGGGCGAGCTGGGTCTCCACCCGCTCCAGGCCGCGCGCGCCGTACCAGTCGCAGCCGGCCGGCAGGCGGCGCGCCTGCACGTTGTAGTCGGCGCAGACGAGGAGCTGGACCAGTTTCACCGGCTCGCCGACCAGGCGGGCGGACGCTCCGGACACCTCTCCGCGCGCCCCGCCGCACTCCGGGAGGGTGCCGGGGGTGGAGCCGTCCGGGCCGTTCTGCCAGCAGTTGCGCTTGCCCTGGCCGTCCCACCACACGTCCATGCCGTTGGGGCGGGAGGCCCCGGCCTTGTCCCGGCCGAGGACGTTGCCCGCGTACCGGTTGTGGTGGGAGGTGTCGGCCTGCTTGGACCACTTCTCCTCGCCCCGGATGAAGGCGGGCACGGCGGAGAGGAAGAACGCGGCGCGCCGGTGACCGTAGACCCAGTTGTTCTCGTAGACGTTCCAGTTCCCGCCGGCGGTGATGATGCCGGTGCCGGGGGGCATGGAGATCTGCGGGCAGACCACGCCCTGCTCGTAGCCGCGGTCCACGGGGGCCTTGGCGCAGGTGCCGTCCGCGACGTACCGGTAGTAGTCCTGATTGTTGTCGTGGATCAGGTTCCGCTCGAACTTGGCGTGGTTCTGCGGGAGTCCGGGGTGGCCGGGGAAGGCGCTGTCCATCGAGGCGCCGCCCATGTTCTGGTCGAACTCGTTGTCGTGGACCCAGACCGAGTCACCGGCGGTGCCGGAGTAGCCGACCATGTTGTGGTGGCTGCGGCAGCCGGTGATCTCGATGGAGTAGCGGGGCACGTCGTAGCCGCGGCCGTCGTTGATGTTCGAGGCGCTGCCGGGGTAGATGCCCGAGTCCCCGTTGCCGTAGGACTCGCAGTTCTTGTAGAGCCCGTGGTCGCTGGCGAAGGTCAGGAAGCCGTACTCGTCGTTCCAGCGGGTCAGCACGTCGTCGATGACGAAGCCGTCCCCGGCGAGGACGTAGAGCGAGTTGAAGGTGGTGCGCTGGGCGGTGAAGTTGCGGAAGTAGACACCGTTGGACTTGTCCGCCCGGATCCCGTTCAGCTTGCGGTACTTGGCGTCGACGACCACGTCCAGCCGGGATGCGCCGGTGCCCTCGATCTGCAGGTCCGTCTTGCCGAGGATGGCGACCAGGTTCTGGTTGTGGGGGCAGCGGGCCTGCTGCTCGTAGCTGAGGATCTGGTAGCCGAACGAGGACTTGGGCGCTTCCAGCGCGGCGCACTCCCCCGCCGGGGCGGGCAGCGAGGGCTCCTCCTCGTAGAGCCCGGGCAGGACGGCGATGTTCATGCCCGGCCGGTCGACCTTGTCGACGGCCTGCTGGAGGTGCCGGTACCCCTCGCGTTCACAGCGGGCGAAGAGGTCGAGGTTGCGCTGCCGGAGCTCCGCGGGGAAGGCGGATATCCGCTTCTCGAAGTCCGTCCGGTCGGTCTTGCAGACGAGGAGGTCGGGTTCGCCCGTGCGGTACCGGGGCACCGAGCCCGAGCTGTCGGGGAAGGTGACCGGGCGCTCCTCGTGCGCGCGGGCTGCGGGCGCGGCCGCGAACACCGTCAGCACGGCGAGGAGGAGCGCGAGGAGGGCGGCGGGCAGGGCGGCGGGGAACCCCGCCGGCGCGGCAGGGAACCTGCGGGTCCACGACATGCGCGAGAGAGTAGAGCAATGTTCATCTTTTGGGAGCCCCCCGCGCACGCCGAAATTCCCGCACGCCGGGGGCGCGGGGATTTCCGCCGTTGACGCGGCGGGCGCGGAATCCTACTGTCGACCATAGGATTCCTCGACGGAGCGGGAGCGAACGCATGACGAGCGCCAGCGGCAACGGCAGCGAGCAGGCCAGGAAGACGGCGGAGGGGCTCACCTACCTCTCCGGCTTCGGCAACGAGCACAGCTCGGAGGCCGTCCCGGGGGCGCTCCCCCTGGGCCGCAACTCCCCCCAGACCGCCCCCCTCGGCCTCTACGCCGAGCAGCTCAGCGGCAGCGCCTTCACCGAGCCGCGCGCCCACAACCGCCGCTCCTGGCTCTACCGGATCCGCCCGTCGGCGGCCCACCCGCCGTTCACCCGCATCGACAACGGCGGCCTGCGCACGGCGCCGTTCACCGAGACCGTCCCGGACCCGAACCGGTTCCGCTGGAACCCGCTGCCGGACCCGGCGCCCGGCACCGACTTCCTGGCCGGCCTGTGGACCCTCGGGGGCAACGGCGACGCCACCCAGCGCACCGGTATGGCCATCCACCTCTACGCGGCGGACTCCTCCATGACCGACCGGGTGTTCAGCGACTCCGACGGCGAGCTGCTGATCGTCCCCGAGCGCGGCGGCCTGCTGATCCGCACCGAGCTCGGCCTGCTGCACGCCGAGCCCGGCCACATGGCGCTGATCCCGCGCGGGGTGCGCTTCCGCGTCGAGCTCCTCGACACCGAAGGAGAGCCCGCCCGCGGCTACGTCTGCGAGAACTACGGCCAGCCCTTCGAGCTGCCGGAGCTGGGACCGATCGGCGCCAACGGCCTGGCCAACGCCCGGGACTTCCAGGCCCCGGTGGCGGCGTACGAGGACGTCGAGCGGCCCACCGAGGTGATCAACAAGTTCTGCGGCAACCTCTGGTCCGCGACGTACGACCACTCCCCGCTGGACGTGGTCGCCTGGCACGGCACGCACGTCCCGTACGTCTACGACCTGCGCCGCTTCAACGTGATCGGCACCATCAGCTACGACCACCCGGACCCGTCGATCTTCACGGTGCTGACCTCCCCGTCCGACACCCCGGGCCTGGCGGGAGTGGACTTCGTGGTGTTCGCGCCGCGCTGGCTGGTCGGCGAGGACACCTTCCGCCCGCCGTACTTCCACCGGAACGTCATGAGCGAGTACATGGGGCTCATCGAGGGCGCCTACGACGCGAAGGCCGCGGGCTTCGTGCCGGGCGGCGGCTCGCTGCACAACATGATGTCCGCGCACGGCCCGGACCGGGAGACCTTCGACAAGGCGAGCGCCGCCGAGCTCAAGCCGCAGAAGATCGACGACGGCCTGGCCTTCATGTTCGAAACCCGCTGGCCGATCACCGCCACCGCCCAGGCGGCCGGCGCGGACCACCTGCAGCGCGGATACGACGACGTCTGGCAGGGGATGGAACGGCACTTCCGCGCCTAGGATTCCAGCACGACGCCCCACCCGTACGGAGAGTTCCCCGTGACCGCCTTCGCCCCCGATTCACTGGTGCTCAACCGGAAGCTGCCGCTCTGGTACCAGGTGTCGCAGTCCCTGCGCGCCTCGATACTGGGCCGCACCCCGGACGCCTCGCTGCGCCTGCCCACCGAGGAGCAGCTGGCCGAGCACTACGGGGTCAGCGTGCTGACCATGCGGCAGGCGCTGAAGGAGCTGGAGCAGGAGGGGCTGATCACCCGGCACCGACGGCGCGGCACCTTCATCGAGCCGGGGGCGCAGCGCGGTGCGCCGGTGCGGCTGCTGGGCTCGGTCGACGCGATCGTGGCCCAGCAGTCCGGCGAGCGCACCACGGTCCTCGGGCGCGACCGGGGGCCGGTGCCGGGGGATCTCGCCGAGTACTTCCCGGACGCCGGCGAGTTGGTCACCTACCGGCGGCTGCGCCGCGACGGGAGCACCGACGAGCCGACCAACTGGGCGGAGAACGCCGTCCTCCCGGAGCTCGCGGAGGCGGTGGACCTGGCCGACCTGGAGCGCTGGCCGATGACCAAGGTGCTCCGGGACGTGGTGGGCGTGCGGATCAGCCGGATCACCGACACGGTGGAGGCGCGGCTGGCCGACCCGGCCACGGCCGAGCTGCTGGAGGTGCCGTTGCTCAGCCCGATCCTGCACTACACGGGCGTCACGTACGACGAGGACGGGCGGGTGGTGGACGTGGCGCGGATCCGCTACCGCGGGGACCGGTTCTCCTTCACGGTGACGGTCGACGCGCACTGAGGGCCGGGCAGTCGGCGCGCGCCGAGGGCCGGGGACGGTCGGTACGCGCCGAGGGCCGGGTCAGCGCTCCTCGTCCGCATCGCCGGCGCGCTCGCCCTCGGCCTGGGAGGGCGTCGTCCGCATGACGTCGGGGTGCCGGTGTTCCCGCCGCTCCTTCTCGTCCATGTCCTCGTCCAGGCGCTCGCCTTCGGCCTGGGACGGGGTCGAGTATTCGTCGTACTGGCTCATGGCCGCCCTCCTCGATCGGGACATGCGCGGAACATGTGCCTACAAAAGGAGCGTAACGCTTCGCAGTGGCCCGGACAGGTCCGCCGGCGGCCCCGGGCTCCCCTCGTGCTCCCCCTACCATCTGGCGGGTGACGACGGACGCGCCCCTGCTGGACGATCTGATGCCCTGGTCGGTGGCCCCGCTGCGACTCGGCCGGTCCTGGCCGGCCGCCGCCGATCCCGCGACGCTGCGGGCCCGCTGGGCGGCCCTGACCGCCGCCGAGGGCGCGGAGCTGGCACGGCTGTTCCGCCCCAGCCGGGCCCGTACGCCGGAGGGCGGGGCGGCCGCACTGCCGGGCCGGCGGGCCGGGACGGGTCCCTTCGCGCAGGCTCCCGGGGCGTGCCCGGAGCCGGTGCGGGTGCTGACGGAGCCGTTCCACGAGGAGTGGCTACTGCCGGACCAGCGGATCATCGACGCGGCCCGGCCGGAGCTCTGGCGGGTCCGGGACGAGCGGCAGCTGTTCCTCCTGGAGGGCGAGCCGCTGGTCACCGTTCACCTGCCGGCCGGGCGGCTGGGCCGGGTCCGGCCGCTGCACCGGCGGCCGGGCGGGTCCGAGCCGAACCTCGCCCCCGGCCTGCTCGCCTTCCTGGGCGGGCGCCACGGCACCGGGGTGACCGCGGAGGAGGTGGCGGCCTGGGTGCTGGCCGCCGGCCGGCCCGGACCGCGCGGGTACGAGGTCCCGCTCGCGGCAGACCCCGGGCGCTGGCGGGCCGGGGTGGAGCTGGGGCAGCGCATCCTGGCCGTACGGGTGCGGGGAGCCGGGGGCGGGGAGCCGCCGCGACTGCCGGGCGGGCGGCGCCCGTACGTCCGCGCCGCCCTGCCGGCCCGCCCGGAGGGGCCGTCGTACGAAGCGGAGACCGAGACGCTGCACCTGGGCTCCGGGCGGATCGCCCCGGTGCCGGCGGGGGCGTGGGCGTACGAGGAGCGCGGCACCCGGGTGCTGGAGGGGTGGTTCGCGGCCCGGACCGCGTACCGGACGGCGGACGGCCTGGAGGCCCTCGGTCCCGACGGGTGGCCCCAGCAGTGGACCTCGGAGCTGCTGGGACTGATCACCATGCTGTCGCTGCTGGCCGAACTGGCGCCGGAACGGGCCGCGTTCAGCCCTGGCCCGGAGATCACCGCGGCGGAGCTGAAGGCGGCGGGAGTCCTGCCGCCGCCGCGCCCGTCGCGTCGGCCCGCGTCAGTGCTGGACCATCGGGAGGAGGGTCCGGGCGGTCAGTTCGCCCTGCTTTGACTTCCGCTCCCCTCCCCAGGGGGAGGGGATTCCCAACACGGTCGTCCGACGGTCTCGGCGGGCTCCTGTTTCTTCGGGCGCGTGCCGGCCGGGTACGGGACAGGACGGCCCGGCCCGGTCAGCGCATCCGGGGCAGGCGCAGGCTGAGGAGGGTGGTCAGCGCGATCAGCCCGAGCTGCACCAGCAGGGTGGCGCACACGGCGTCGCGCAGGCCCGCCGTCGGGGCCAGGGCCAGGAACAGGCTGCCCAGGGTGGCGACGCCCAGGGCCAGGGCCGACTGCTGTCCGGTGATCATGATGCCGCCGCCCACGCCCGCCCGGTCGGCCGGTACCTCCGAGAGCATCAGCCGCATCAGGACGGGCAGTTGCAGTCCCTGGCCCAGGCCCGCCAGGGCCATGCCGGGCGCGAGCGCGACGGGGCCGAGGTCCGGCCAGCGGTACCACAGGACGGCCAGCACCAGGGCGATGCCGGCCGCCTGGAGGACACCGCCGGCGGTGACGACGCGGCTGCCGTGGCGGGCGACGAGGCGCGGCCCGGCCAGCGAGGCCGCGAAGAAGGCGAGGGCCATCGGCACCAGGGCCAGGCCCGCCGGCACCGGCCCCAGTCGCAGTCCCTGCTGGAGCACGACGGCGACGACGAACATGAAGCCGCTGAACCCGCCCGACAGCGGCAGCAGCAGGACCAGGCCGCGCCGCAGCGACTCCAGCCGCAGCAGGCTCGGCGGCACCAGCGGGGTGCGGCCGCGGCGGTCGGCCCGTCGCTCGGTGAGGTAGAAGGCGGTGGCGGCGAGCGGGAACACCGCGAGCGAGACCCACGTCCAGGCCGGCCAGCCGGCGGCCCGGCCCTCGGTCAGCGGCATCAGCAGGGAGACCAGCGACAGCGCGAGCAGCAGGGTGCCCGGCACGTCCACGGCGGCGGGGCGGCCGGCCCGGGTCTCGGGGACGGTGCGCGCGGCGAGGATCAGCCCGAGGACCGCCACGGGCACGTTGACCAGGAACACCGCGCGCCAGCCGGTCCCGGCGGGGTCGGCGGCGACCAGGAGGCCGCCGAGGATCTGCCCCGCGACCATGGACAGGCCCGCAGTGGCCCCGTAGAGGCTCATGGCACGGGCGCGGCGGGGACCCTCGGTGGTGGCCTGGATGGTGCCGAGGACCTGCGGCAGCATCAGCGCGGCGGCCGCGCCCTGCGCCACCCGGGCGGCGACCAGGGTCCAGGCGTCCGGGGCGAGGCCGCAGGCCAGGGAGGTGGCGCCGAAGGCGGCCATGCCGGCGAGGAAGAGCCTGCGGCGGCCGAAGGTGTCGCCGATGCGGCCGCCGAGGACCAGGAGGACGGCGTAGGCGACGCCGTAGCCGCCGACGACGAGTTCCAGCAGGGCGGGGCCGGCGGCGAGGTCGCGCTCGATGGACGGCAGTGCGACGTTGACGATGAAGAAGTCGATCAGGGGCAGCGCCGCTCCCAGGAGCACGGTGAACAGACCGGGGCCGGTCAGCCGGGCACCGGCGGCACCGGCGTCGGGAGAGGCCGCGGAAGCGGTGGAGGTACGAGGGGTGCGCTCGGCGCGCACGGTCGTCTGGGTCACGCTCCGACCCTCCTCCGGCCCGCAGCCGGGTACCAGAGTGTGCTTATCCGGGTATCGGCACCACCTGGCAACAGGATGGGGAGTGCGGCAGGGTGGGGGCATGAGCACGGTGTCCCCGGAAGCCGACGTACGCCGCCACGAGCTGGCCGAGTTCCTGCGCAGCCGCCGCGAGCGGATCACCCCCGAGCGGGTGGGGCTGGTGCGCGGGCCGCGCCGGCGGACCCCGGGGCTGCGCCGCGAGGAGGTCGCGCACCTGTCGTCGGTCGGCGTGACCTGGTACACGTGGCTGGAGCAGGGACGCGACATCACGGTCTCGGCGCAGGTGCTGGACGCCGTGGCGCGGGCGCTGCTGCTCGACGCCAGCGAGCGGGCGCACCTGTTCGCGCTGGCCGGGAGCCCGGACCCGGCGCCGCACACGCCCTGCCCGAGCGTGACCCCGTCGGTACGGGCCGTGCTGGACCAGCTGGGGCCGATTCCGGCGTCGGTGCAGAACAGCCGGTACGACATCCTCGCGTACAACACCACGTACGGGCAGCTCCTGGGCGACCTGGACGCGCACCCGCCGGAGGACCGCAACTGCATCTGGCTGGCCTTCACCGATCCGGAGTGGCGGGCGGCCGTGGTGGACCTCCCGGGTACGCAGCGCACCATGGCGGCGAAGTTCCGGGCCTCGATGGCCGAGCACCTGGCCGAGCCGGCCTGGAAGACGCTCCTGGCGCGGCTGGAAGGGGCCTCCGCGGAATTCCGGGAGGTGTGGGCCCGCCACGAAGTGGTGGGGCAGGGCACGAAGGCGAAGTACATCCGCAACGCGCAGGTGGGCCTGCTGCACCTGGAGCACACCAACCTGTGGCTCGGCCCCGGATCCGGGCCGCGGCTGGTGACGTACGTGCCGCTGGACGCGGAGTCGCGGGAACGGCTGGAACGCCTGGAGGCACTGGCCACGGCCGGGGCGGGCGCCGGGCTCCGGGCCGCCGCGGCGGTCTGACGGAGGCGCATTCGGGTGGGGCGGGCCGTGTCGGACGGGCTCCGCGGCCCGCGGTTCGCCATGCTGGGCCGGGCGCGGCCGCCCGCCGGCGCCGCTCGCCTCCCCTCCCCCACGGCGACAAGGAGTACGGCATGCCGACGGATGCGGTCGCACGGTTCCTGGCGGCTCTGGAACCGCAGGCGCGGGAGGCCGTCGCGGGCCGATCGCGCGAGGACCAGGAACGCCTCGCGGCGGCCTGGGAGCAGGAGCTGGCCACGGACGACGAACTCGACACCCTCGACGAACTGTCCCCGCCCGCGGCCGAGGCCGAGGCGGCCCGCCGCGTCCTGGAGCGCGAGGGCGAATAGGCCCTCTTCCGGATCATCGGGCCGGATCAGACCGGCCCAGCCGGGATCAGCCCGGCGCAGACCGGCTCAGCCCGGCTCAGCCCGGCTCAGCCCGCGGCGCCCTGCGGGGCGAACGAGTCCAGCAGCCGGGTCACCCAGCGCTCGAAGACCGCCTCCAGGCCGGGCGGCGGCACCTCCGGGGACACGGCCAGTGCCCCGGCCAGCCGCGGGTACTCCCCCGTCGCGAGCTGCCCGGCCAGGTACGCCGTGCGCGCGCCCCGCTCGGCCTCCTCGCTCCACGGCAGCGAGCGCGCCCGCTCCGCCAGCGCCAGTTCGCCGCCCACGTAGGTGGCGAGCATGCCGTTGAGCGAGGCGATCAGCTCCAGCTTCTCCGCGTCCGGGACGTCCAGCGGCTCCAGGCAGGCCAGGCAGTGCTCCAGGTAGCGCAGCACCTGGGGGCTGAACCCGTACACCGGTGACAGCAGCCCCGGCAGCCAGGGGTGACGGAACATCAGGTCGCGCCCCTGCCTGGCCAGTTCGAGCATGTCGCGGCGCCAGTCCCCGGTCGGCGCGGGGAGTTCGTACTCACTGCTGACGCGGTCGACCATGAGCTCGTACAAGTCCTCCTTGCGCGGGACGTAGTTGTACAGCGACATGGTCCCCGCGCCGACCGCGGCCGCGACCCGTCTCATGGACACCGCCTCGATGCCCTCGGCATCGGCGATCCGCACCGCCTCGGCCGCGATCGAGTCACGGCTGTGCGCGGGACGGGGCCCGCGGCCGGCCCGCTGCGGGCGGGCCCAGATCACCCCGGGCTCGGCGGAACGCCCGCCCGCCGTCATCGGCCCTCACCCGGCCCCGCGGCCGCGATCACGGCCACACACATCTCCACGTCCACATCCACGTCCACGTCCGCGTCCACGCAGCCATCGTAGTTACGTACACCGTACGTAGTGCGGTAGGGTCGCCGCCATGATTACTACGTACGCTGTACTTAGTGAGGGTCTGGAGAAGAGGTTCGGCGAGGTCCGCGCTCTGCGCGGGCTCGATCTCGCGGTCCCCGAGGGCTCCGTACGCGGACTCCTCGGCCGCAACGGCGCCGGCAAGACCACCGCCGTCCGGATCTTCGCCACCCTCACCGTCCCGGACGCCGGCTCCGCCGCCGTGGCCGGCCACGACGTGGTGCGCGATCCGGCCGCGGTGCGCCGGGCGATCGGCGTCACCGGCCAGTACGCCTCGGTCGACGGCGAGCTCACCGGCCGGGAGAACCTCCGCCTGTTCGCCCGGCTGGCCGGCCTGCGCGGGGCCGCCGGCCGGGCCCGCGCCGACGAACTGCTCGACCGCTTCGGGCTCGCCGACGCCGCCGACCGGGTCGCCGGCACCTGGTCCGGTGGGATGCGGCGGCGTCTGGACCTGGCCGCCGGCCTGCTCACCCGGCCGCGGGTGCTGTTCCTCGACGAACCGACCACCGGGCTGGACCCGGGCTCCCGCGAGCAGATCTGGGCGGCGGTGAGGGCCCTCGCCGACGAGGGCACCACCGTGCTGCTGACCACGCAGTACCTGGAGGAGGCCGACCGCCTCGCCGACGACGTCACCCTCGTCGACCACGGCCGCGCCACCGTCACCGGAACCCCCGGGGAGCTCAAGGCCCGGATCGGCTCCTCGGCCGAGGTGACCGTGGCCGGGCCCGAGTCGTTGGGCGGGGCCGCCGTGGTGCTGGACCGGCTCACCGGGGGGCGGCCGGTGCTGGACGAGGAGCGGCTGACGGTCGGAGTGACCGTACGGGACCCGGACCTCACCCTGCCGCAGGTGGTGAGGGCGCTGGACGCCGCGGGGGTTCCGGTAACGGACGCGAGCCTGCGCCCGCCCAGCCTGGACGAGGTGTTCCTGCGCCTGACCGCCCCGGCCGGGACCCAGGAGGTGGCGGCATGAGCAACGTCCTCGTCGACGGTACGGCGGTGGTGGCCCGGCAGCTGCAGAAGGCCCGGCACGCGCCCGCACTGCTGATCCTCACCCAGACCATGCCGGTCATGCTGCTGCTCTTCTTCGGCTACGTGTTCGGCAGCGCGCTCGCCATGCCGGCCGGGGAGTACCGGGAGTTCCTGGTGCCCGGGCTGCTCGCCGCGACCGCCGCGAACGGCCTGATGACCGGCATGTTCACGGCCGCCCAGGACGCCCACCGCGGGGTCATGGACCGGTTCCGCACCCTGCCGATGAGCCGGGCGGCCGTTCCGCTCGGCCAGACCGGCGCGGACCTGCTGACCACGACGGTGTCGATGGTGCCGCTGATGCTGGTGGGGCTGGCGATGGGCTGGCGCATCGAGAACGGGCTGCCGGGAGCGCTGGGGGCCCTGGGTGTGCTGCTGCTGTTCCGGTTCGCCGCCGCGTGGGTGGGCACGTACCTCGGCCTGCTCAGCAAGAACGAGGAGGCGGCAGGCCAGTTGGGCAGTGCCACCTTCGTGCTGCCGATGCTGTCCAGCGCCTACCTGCCGACGGCCGGACTGCCCGGGTGGCTGCGTACGGTCGCGGAGTGGAACCCGATCAGCGCGGTCGCCACGGCGGTCCGCGAGCTCTGCGGGAACGCGGGCGGCGAGGCCGCGCCCGGGGCCGCCTGGCCGGCCGCGCACCCGGTGGCCGGGGCGGTGTGCTGGTCGCTGCTGTTGTTGGCGGTGTTCGTACCGCTGACAGCGCGCCGCTTCGCACGCGGCCAGGGCTGAGGGCCCGGTCGACCACGAGCCGGGCCGGGCATCCCATCCCGGTCCGGACCGGACCGGGCGTATGTCACCGCCGGACGGGGCTGGAATTGCTGAATCGTGTGCCGGAACAAGTGCGTTCCGGCGTGTGTGAATGAGCGTCTTCTGTGGGGCTGAGTCGCGCGGCGCCAGTCGGGAACGGACGTTCTCGCATCGAATGAGCGACCTTTACGGTCGGCGACCGTTAGAATCTGCTTTCAAAGCCCCCGGCCGAGCAAGGCTCTGGCTGCGGAACCCGTCCCGTTCGGCTATCGCCTGGTCCCGCCCCACATACCCGCTGGCCACTGGCCTGGGCACTCGCCGCCACTCCGCCGGTGCCCGCATGCCGACGAGTGCACCCTTGCACCTTGTCCGACTTGCGCCTTGGCCGAGCCCTGTGCCGGTGCTTGAATCTGCGTCAGTCGAGCCTGTCACAGGACAGGCTGCGAACGTACGGGGGATGATCAGCATGCCTTCTTGGGGTGGAAGCTTCACCCGCGCCGTTGCCGCCGGCCTGACCGCCGCGGCCGTCGTTGGGTTCGGTGCGGTGGCCGCCAGTAACGGTGCCGACGCCAGTGGTAGCCGGACGAGCCCGGCCAGCGTGGTCGGAACCGGCGCGCAGGGGCACTACCTGGGTGCGGGGGCTCCCATCTGGAAGACGGAGTCCGACGTCAGTCCGCTCTGGTCCAACGGGGCTATTGCCTGAACCTGCACCTGTAGGGGATTTCAGCTGAGGCCCGCACCGCTAGACGGTGCGGGCCTCAGTACCTTTTTCTGGACCTCGGAGTCGGCGGCTTCGCCAGCCTGATTCCAAGGTGGGTTCTGGGCCGATTTGGTGGCCACCACCCTGAGAACGATCAAGGCAGAGTCGGCCTGCCGACCGACTCGCCGGCCTCCGGGCCTGTTCTCCACGGACAACGCCCCGCACGCCCCACTCACCCCAGCAGTTCCGTTCGCCGAACGGCCACAGTGACCGTTCGACGAACACGTCCACGAACTTCGCGTTTCGGACACTGGCGGGCCCACCTGCGGCTTCTGGGTTCAGAAGCAGGTACTTAGTCATCGCCGTCGACCCCACCAGCAGGTGGGGCGGCCAGCACTGGCAGAGACCCCTGGCCTCGAAGCACCGCAAGACCAGCCGGCACGATGCCGCGAGCATCGCGATCGGCAGGCGCACCCAAGGGCACCCGGTCCGGCGACGGACAGCACCGCCCCCTGCTCACCGGAACGATGAACAGGGGCATCGGACCGCCCAGGCCGCACCGGGCACCCTCGGACGTGAGGAAACCCGCCCCCGCATCCCCGGACCCCGCACAGGATGCGCCGGGCCCGGACACGGAGCGAAAGCGGGAGACCAGCCTGCCCAACACCGTTCGGGGCACACGGCTGAGCACAGAGCCCGGCAACAGGACTCACTCGCGCTCAGTCCTCAGGAATGGTGACAAGTGCCCGCTCCACCCGGTAGGCAGGCCCCATGGCCACCGAAGCGCTTCCGCAGCCCCTCCCGTTGGAGGGCATCACCGTCGTCGCCGTCGAACAGGCGGTCTCGGCCCCCTTCGCCACGCGGCAGCTCGCCGACCTCGGCGCCCGCGTGGTCAAGGTCGAGCGCCCCGACGGCGGCGACTTCGCGCGCGGCTACGACACCGCGGCCCGCGGACTGGCCTCGCACTTCGTGTGGGCCAACCGGGGCAAGGAGTCGATCGCCCTCGACCTGAAGGAGCCGCGCGGCCGGGAGGTACTGGAGCGGCTGATCGCGCAGGCGGACGTCTTCGTGCAGAACCTCGCGCAGGGGGCGGCGGCCCGGCTCGGGCTGGACGCGGCGGCACTCACCGCCCGGTACGAGCGGCTGGTCGCCGTGGACATCTCCGGCTACGGCCCGGAGGGTCCGTACGCGCACAAGCGGGCCTACGACATGCTGGTGCAGTGCGAGGCCGGGCTGGTCTCGGTGACCGGCACTCCGGACCGGCCGGTCAAGGCGGGCATCCCGGCGGCCGACATCGCCGCGGCGATGTACGCGTTCTCGGGGGTGCTGGCGGCGCTGCTGCGGCGCGGGACCACCGGCCGCGGCGGGCCGGTCGAGGTGTCGATGCTGGACGCGCTCGCCGAGTGGATGGGGCATCCGCTGCACCACACCATGCACGGCGGGGAGCAGCCCGCCCGGACCGGGCTGGGGCACGCCGTGATCGCCCCGTACGACGCCTACCCGACGGCGGACGGCGGCGAGGTGCTGCTCTCCGTGCAGAACGACCGTGAGTGGCGGCGGCTGGCCGAACAGGTGCTGGAGCGCCCCGAGTTGGTTGTGGATCCGGCGTACACGACGAACGCCGCGCGGACCGCGAACCGGGAGAAGACCGACGCGGTGGTGGCGGAGGCGCTGGCCGGGCTGGGCTCGGCGGAGGCGATCGGCCGCCTGGAGGCGGCGGGGATCGCCTGCGCCCGCCTCAACTCGGTGGCGGACCTGGCCGCGCACCCCCAGCTGGCGGCACGGGACCGCTGGCGGGAGGTGGACTCCCCGGCCGGGCCGCTGCGGGCCCTGCTGCCGCCGATCGGACTGCCGGGCGGCACGGCACCGCGGATGGGCGCGGTGCCGTCGCTCGGCGAGCACACCGACGCCCTGCTGCGCTCCCTGGGGATGACGGAGACGCAGATCACGGCGCTGCGCCGGGACGGTGTGGTCGCCTGAAAGCCGGGGACGAGGGTGTGCCGGGAGTGGCGCCGCGGCGCTACGGGCGGCGGCTGCCGAGGAGCGTACGACGCAGTCGGCGCAGCGGGGCGAACAGCGCGACGCGCGCGCTCCGGCTCCGCTGGACGTGCGTGTGGTCGCGCGACGTCAGCTCGCGCATCAGCAGGGTCGCCTCGGCGGCCTCGCGCTGCGGGACGGCGGGGCCGCCGAGCACAGCGAGGTGACGGTCGAGGCGCGAGCTGGTCGCACTGCTGCCGCAGGTGATGGCAGGCACACGGGGTGGCCTGCTGCGCATCGTTATCTGTTCCATGTCTCTCCCCACCCGTAAGAAGGCACCCGGCCCGGGCAGGGTAACCCTATCGTCCCCACGTCGCAGTCGGGTATCCCGGTCGTGTGAATTACCCCTGTTTCGTGGGGGAGTTGACGGTTACTCAGTGGAGTCATCCGTTACTCTCCGCACAAACCGGACTGTTTGGCGACTTCCGGCGCGACCGGCGCCAGGACCGACGAACCGGTATAACCTGGAGTGATCGGACCGCTACCCACGGGGGGCCTCGTATGGGCGGAGATCTGAGCCGGGATCCGGGCGGCGCGCACGGCGGGGAACGGGGTGTCGACGCGCCGGGCGACGGGCGCCTGCTGGCGGGCCGCTACCGGCTGCTGGACCTCCTGGGCGAGGGCAGCAGCGACCTGGTGTGGCGGGCCCGCGACGAGAGCCTGGGCCGCGAGGTCGCGGTCAAGGAGATCAGGGTGCCGTCGGGGACGGACCCGGTGGACGCCCGGCGGCTCTACGCGCGGCTGGAGCGGGAGGCGGGGGCCGCGGCGCGGGTATCGCACCGCGGGGTGGTCAAGGTCCACGACGTGTTCACCGAGGGCGGCCGGCCCTGGATCGTGATGGAGCTGGTCCGCGGCCTGTCGCTGGCGGAGGTGCTGGCGGCGGACGGGCCGCTGCCGCCGCAGCGGGTGGCGCACCTCGGGGAGCAGCTGCTGATGGCACTGCGCTCCGCGCACGAGGCGGGGGTGCTGCACCGTGACGTGAAACCGGGCAACGTCTTGGTCGGCAACGACGGCCGGGTGATGCTGAGCGACTTCGGGCTGGCCCGGTCGACGGCCTCGGGGACCGAATTCCTGGCGCCGGAACGGCTTTCGGGGCGGGCGCCCGGCCCGGAGTCGGACCTGTGGTCGCTGGGCGCGCTGCTCTGGACGGCTGTCGAGGGAAGCCCGCCGCGCGGGGAAGACGGCTCGCCGGCTGCCGCGCCGCGCCGGGCGGGCCCGCTGGCGCCCGTACTGGAGGGGCTGCTGCGGCCGGATCCCGCCGACCGGCCACCGGTGGCGGAGGCGGCCCGGATGCTGCGGGTGGTGGGCGCCGGCGGGACCGTACGGGCCGCCGGCGGACCGGAGTCCGGGCCGGCCGGCGAGGCCCGCGGGGGCGTCGGCGGCGGCGAGCGGGACGATGCCGGGGGCGCCGGGGACGCCGGGGACGCCCCGGCGACGGCGCCGCCCGAGGGGGCGGTGCCGCGCCGGGCCGGGCTGGTGCTCACGGCCGGGGTGCTGGTGCTGCTGGCCGCGCTGGTGGCGCTGATCTGGCTGCTGGTGACCTGAGACCTGCCGGTGGCCCGAGCCTCCCGGTGGCCCGAGCCTGCCGGTGCCTCCCGGGCGCGGACGTCCGCGCCCGGGAGGCTCAGGCCGCGTTGGTGAAGACGGGCAGGTAGCCGCCGGACTGGCCGGCCGCGGTCGGGTGGTACGACTCGCCGATGTTGGTCCAGTTGACACTGTGCAGCCACGCGCTGCCGGAGCAGATCTCGTGGCCGGTGAAGGCGCCGACGACCGAGGCGAAGGCGAAACCGTGGTCGGCGGCGCGCTTGGCGATCGCGGCGTTCAGGTGGTCGGCCGCGCCGTTGATGGCGGTCCGCTCGCCCTCGCTGAGCCCGGCGATGCAGCTGCCGCCCAGCTTGTAGAAGCGCGGATAGCCGATGACGACCACGCGGGCGGACGGGGCCTTGGCCCGGATGGAGTCGTAGACCTGGTTCAGCTTGCCGGGCAGGGTGGTGTCGACGTACGCCTTGGCCTGGTTGACCCGGTTGACGCAGGAGGACTCGGACTGCAGCACACAGGTCGTCATGACGTCGGAGAACCCGGCGTCGTTGCCGCCGATGGTGATGCTGACCAGGTCGGTGCCGCTGTTGAGGGGGCCGAGCTGGTTGGCCAGGACGTCACCGGTCCGGGCGCCCGAACAGGCGGTGAAGGAGAAGGTCTGCGGGGAGTGGGCGGCGGCCCACAGCGCCGGGTACGCGCGCGGGGTCCGCTTGCAGCTGCCGCTGCCGCTGTCGTAGTTGCCGGCGCCGACGCCGGAGGAGTACGAGTCGCCGAGGGCGACGTAGCCGAAGTCGGCCTGCGACGCGGCGGTGGCCGTTCCGGCGCCGAACAGGGCGGCTCCGGCTGCCAGCAGCAGGGCCGAGGTTAAGGAGGCGAAGCGCGACAGTCTCATGTGTGCGGCTCCTTGTGGGGGTTGACGACGAGTGGGTGGCTCGTCTCGTTTGTCGTACCGGGAGCCGGGGGTTCCTGGAAGTGTCCATGCCAAGAATCTTCGGAAAGGGCACGGTGCGGGAACGGGGGCGGAACCTTCACGCGGGAAGCGTTTGAGGAGGCAGGTCACGCACCCGATCCAGCGAACCAACCGGGGAAACACGGGTGCACGAGGGCAGTCCGTGCCGGATCATGGGCGCCATGCCAGACACTCCGGGCGACATGCCGGGCACCCCGCCGAGCGAGCGCGACCCCCGCCACGCGCTGCCGATCCGGCTCACCGTGGACGACAGCGATTCACCCTCGGACGTGGTCGACGCGCTGTTCCTCGGCCGGTTCGCCTCCGGCGAGCAGCCGTACTCGCACAGCGTCACCATCGAACGGGTCAAGGCCGGCGCCACCCTGCTGCCGCCCGCGGCCACCGTGCTGCGCGCGGCGCGCGACACCGACCGCAGCGCCACCCTCGCCGAGGGCGAGGGCTGGACGATGCTGGTCTCGCGGTGGAGCCGGGGCGCGGACGTGACGGTGACCGCGGTCAGCGACGAGCTCGCGGAACGGGTGCTCGGACAGGCGACGGACGGCGCTCAGGACGAGCCCGAACCCCAGCCGGAGAACGTCACGATGGGCTTCTGGTACGTCTCCCCCAGGCGCGGCCCGTACCGTACGACGCGTCAGATCGCGGCCGGCACCTGGGCGGAGGTGCGGGCGAACTACACCGCCCCGGTGGCCGGGGCGATGGACCGGCTGATGAAGGTCACCCCGGACGACATCGCGGGCCGGCTGCTGCTGCTCCACGGGCCGCCGGGGACGGGCAAGACCTCGGCGCTGCGCACGCTGGCGCGGTCGTGGCGGGACTGGTGCCAGGTGGACTGCGTACTCGACCCCGAGCGGCTGTTCAACGACGTCGGGTACCTGATGGACATCGCCATCGGGGAGGACGAGGGCACGGCGAAAGGGCGGTGGCGGCTGCTGCTCCTGGAGGACTGCGACGAGCTGATCCGCGGCGAGGCCCGGCACACGGCGGGGCAGGCGCTGTCCCGGCTGCTGAACCTGACGGACGGCCTGCTGGGACAGGGCCGCAACGTCCTGGTGGGCGTCACCACCAACGAGGACCTGGAGCGCCTCCACCCGGCGGTGGTGCGGCCGGGGCGGTGCCTGGCCCGGATCGAGGTCGGCAGGCTCACCCACCGCGAGGCGGTGGACTGGCTGGGCACGGAGGAGGGGGTCTCGCGGGAGGGCGCAACCCTGGCCGAACTCTTCGCCCTGCGGCGCGGCTCCGGCCCGGCGGCGGTCCTCCCGCCCCAGCAGGGGCCTGCGGCGGGGCTGTACCTGTAGCTCCGGCTGGCGCGCGCGTCCCCCCACCGGGGCGTGGTCGGTCGTCGGGCGGCCGCGCCCACCCGCAGCGCGGCGCCCTTCGCCGAGGTGTGGGCAGGCGCCCCTCCGCCGAGGTGTGGGCAGGCGTTGAGCGGGGTCGGGGGCCGGGGGTGGCTGCGCGAACCCTCGCGAGCCCGGGGTGCCGTGTGCCCACCCGTGCCGCCCCAGCGGCACGACTGCCCACACGGCGGCGGCATCGCGGCCACCAGCCCGCGCGGCCGGGGCGGGGCCGGGGCGGGGCTATTGGTCGTAGCGGGCGCGGAGGGCGTCCACCGCCGCGGCCACCGCTTCGTCGAAGCCGAGTCCCAGCCGGTGCGCCCGCTCCGCGTACGCCTGCGCCGCTCCCGCGGCCTCGCGCGCCGCCGCGTCCCCCGCCGCCGCGACGAACGTGCCGTGCCGGCCCCGCGTCTCGATCACCCCGTCCGCCTCCAGCGCCCGGTACGCCTTGGCCACCGTGTTCGCCGCCAGGCCCAACTGCTCCGCCAGCCCGCGTACCGTCGGCAGCTTGAAGCCCGCCGGGAGCGCGCCCGACCGGGCCTGCTCCGCGACCTGCGCGCGCAGCTGCTCGTACGGAGCTGCGGAGCCGGCCGTTCCGGAAATGTCGATCTTCAGGTTCGTCGAGGTCACACCCCGGATTCTGCTCCATCCGGGCCCCGGCGAGGGGAAATTCGGGGGCAGCGCGGCCCCTCCCCTGCGTAGCGTCCACGGTATGACCGTTCTGGTGCGTGATCTCCGCCCCGCCGACCCCGCGGACGTCGAGGCCGTCGTACGGGTCCGCCGGGCCGCCCTCCCGTTCATGATCTCCACCGCGGCGGGCATCCGGTTCGACCTGGACAGCGCCCATCCCGACCGGCGGTACCGCGTGCTCGTCGCCGAGGACCGGGACGGCGGGGTCATCGGCACCGCCCAGGTCGGCATCGCCTACGAGAGCCCCGAACCCGGCCGGTCCTTCGTCAACCCCTACGTCCACCCCGGCCACCGGGGCCTCGGCGCCGGTACCGCCCTGCTCCGCACCGCCGAGGCGTACCTCGCCGCCGAGGGCGCCACCGACGCGTTCGCCTGGGTGCTGGACGAGCCCGCCAACCGGGCCTTCGCCGAGCACCACGGCTACCGCCGCAGCCGGTCCGCGCACTTCCTCCGGCTGGACCTGGCGGCGGGCACCCTGCCCCCGGTTCCGGAGCTGCCGGAGGGCGTCGAACTGCGCCCCGCCTCGGCCTTCGCCGCCGACCCGCGCCCGCTGTTCGCCGTGGACGCGGAGAGCACCGCGGACGAACCGAGCGACGTGGAGGCCGAGTTGACCGACTACGAGGACTGGCTCCGGCACACCTGGAACCACCCTGAACTGGACCGGGAACTGACCATGGTCGCCCTGGTGGACGGCGAGCCGGCCGCGTTCAGCGCCGCCCGCACCGACGGCGCCGGCCGTTACGTCTCGGCGATGACCGGCACCCGGCGCGCCCACCGCGGCCGCGGCCTGGCCAAGCTCGCCAAGGCGGCCTCCCTGCACCGGGCCGGGGCGGCCGGCTGCACGGAGGCGTTCACCGGCAACGACAGCGAGAACGGTCCGATGCTCGCGATCAACCGGTGGTTCGGATACGAAATCAGCGCCACCGAGGCGCGCTACGCGAAGAGACTGGGAGGGTGAACGCCGCCATGGGCGTGAGTACGGCGATCGAGGTGGCCCTGGTCAAGGGCGGACGCACGAAGATCCGTTACGGGGCGGAGCTGGTCGGGGACGACGGATCGCGGATCTCCGTGCGCGCCGCCTGGGCGGCCCCCGGCGTCCGCGACTTCGGCTTCGTGCGGTTCGAGCCGGGCGACGTGTTCACCGAGCACTACTGGCGCGACCGCTGGTACGCCGTCAAGGAGGTCCGGGCCGGCGACGGCACGCTCAAGGGCTGGTACTGCGACATCACCCGACCGGCCGTCGTGGACACCGCCGCCGGCGAGATCGTGGTCGAGGACCTCGACCTGGACCTGTGGGTCTCCGCCGACGGCTCCGAGGTACTGCGGCTGGACGAGGACGAGTTCGCCGCGAGCGGCCTCGCCGGGCGGGACCCGGAGGCGGCCCGGCGGGCGCTGGCCGCCCTGGACGAGCTGGAGCGGCTCGCCGTGGCGGAGGGCGGCTACGCGCTGAGCCGCTTGCGGTAGTGGAAGCGGTCGTACGGACCGTCGACGCGCCGTTCGGTCAGCTCGTACCCGTAGCGCGGGTAGAGCTTCCGGTTCTCCCACATCAGGGCGTTGGTGTAGAGCCGGATCTCGCCCAGGCCCAGCGCGCGGGCGCGGGCCTCGGCGAATCCCAGCAGGATCCGCCCCAGGCCCGTGCCGTGGGCGTCCGGGTGGACCGCGACGCTGTCCAGGAACAGGTGGTCGTCCCGGGGCACCAGCACCACCAGGCCCGCCACCGGCTCGCCCACGACGAAGACGTGCCCGGCGGCGACCTCGGCAGCGTGGTCGGCGTCCATCGGCGCGGGCCGGATACCGATGCGTTCCACGTAGTGGTGGTAGGCGGCGTCGGTCACGGCGCGTACCGCCGGCACGTCCGCGGCGACGGCCCGGCGAGGCTCCGGCACGGTCTCGGTGATCACACGGCCACGCTATCCGTAGGCCGCGCTTAGCGCCTCCTTAAGCGAACCCTAAAGATCGGCTCCAGGGCCTCCGAGCAGCCGGAATCCCCTTGTGGAGTGGCTAGTTTGGGCGAGCCAGGGAAGGCCGGTAGCGGCGCCGCGATGCAACAGGGGGGCGGCGCCGCTCAGCCCTCGCTCAGCCCTTGGGGGCCGGCCACCGAACCATGTGCAGCCCACAAGGAGAACCGCCCATGTCGTCCATCCCGACCGCCTCCGTCCGCCGTACGGTCGCGCGCCTCGCCGCCCTCGGCCTCGCCCCGCTCGCGCTGGCGGCCACCGCCGCCTCGCCGGCCGTCGCGCACGGCTCGATGACGGACCCGGTCAGCCGAGTGGCCACCTGCTACGCGGAGGGGCCGGAGTCGCCGAAGTCCGCGGCCTGCAAGGCGGCGGTCCAGGCCAGTGGGGCGCAGGCGTTCTACGACTGGAACGAGGTGAACATCGGCAGCGCGGCCGGCCGGCACAAGCAGCTGATCCCGGACGGCAAGCTGTGCTCGGCGGGCCGGGACAAGTACCGGGGCCTGGACCTGGCCCGCGGCGACTGGCCGGCCGGCCCGATGACCTCGGGCGCGCACACCTTCCGCTACAAGGGCACCGCTCCGCACCGGGGCTCCTTCGCCCTGTACATCACCAGGGACGGCTACGACCCGTCGAAGCCGCTGAAGTGGTCCGACCTGGAGGCGAAGCCGTTCGCCACGGTCACCGACCCGGGGATGCGGGGCGGTGAGTACGTGTTCAACGGCACCGTGCCGAAGAAGTCCGGCCGCCACCTGATCTACAGCATCTGGCAGCGGTCGGACAGCCCCGAGGCGTTCTACACCTGCTCGGACGTGGTCTTCGGGAAGGACAACGGGAGCGGGCCGGGCCCGCAGCCCACCGGCAAGCCGACCACGAAGCCCGGCAAGCCGACCGGGCAGCCGACCGGGCGGCCGACCGGGACCGGCGCCCCGCGGTCCGGCGCCACGCCGGGCGGGCCGGCCACGCCGACCGGGGACGCGCACGGCCACAACATCCACAGCGCCCACGGCGGCTCCTCCCCGTCCCCGCTGACCTCGACCTCGACGGTGGCGGCCGCGGAGTCCTCCTCCGGCGGCACCGGGAACCTGGCCCAGACCGGCGGCAACAGCTCCACCCCGGCGATCGCCATCGCCGGGGCCGGGGCCCTCGCGGTCGGTGCGGCCGTGGTGTTCGGCCTGGCCCGCCGCCGTGCCGCCGCGGGGCGGCACGGCCGCTGACCCCGGCGTCCGGGCCCGGCGTACGGGCCCGGACCTGACCGGCGTACCGGCCGACCGGCGTACGGGCCGACCGGCGTACGGGGCCGCCTGGCGCCTCAGTCGAAGACCGAGGCGCAGGTGGTCCGTTCGGCGTTCGCCGGGTCGAGTGCGTTGAGCGCCTCGTGCCAGGCGATCCGGTCGGTCAGGCCGATCGCGACGTGCTCGGAGAAGTCCACCGGGCAGAGGTCCTGCAGGACCACGTTGCGTACGTTCGGGCCGCTCAGGAACTGGCTGCGGTACGGGGTGACCACCTGGTCGTACTTGGTGGAGATGACCGTGTAGCTGACCCCGGGGACGGTGTCCCCGCCGGCGTTGAGCTTGTTCTGGAAGGGCGAGCCGGCGATCTGGTCGGCGAGCCCGGGGGTGTTCTCGCTGATCAGTTCCTCCGCCCCGGGGAAGTAGGGCAGCAGCTTCGTGAGGCCGAGGAGGGTCGTCCCGTGGTTGGACGGGGCGAGTCCGACCAGCGCGTTGACCTTGTCGGCGCCGCCCAGGAACTTCAGGTAGTAGCGCGGCATCATGCCGCCCTGGGAGTGGCCGATGAGGTCGGTCTCGGCCGCCCCGGTGGCGGCGAGCACCCGGTCGACGAACACCCGGAGCTGCTCGGCGGACTTGTCGACGGCACCGAGGCCGTTGAAGAAGGGCACGCCCGGCAGCTGCCCGTAGTCGAGCGAGTAGACGCAGTAGCCGCGGTGCACGAGGTACGGGGCGAGGCCGAGCCAGTTGTCGACCGAGTTGCCGAAGGTGCCGTGGACGAGGACCACGGGCCGCGGGTGCGCGGCCGAGGGCTTGCAGGACCAGTTGTTCCAGCCGCTGCTGACGGCGGTGGCTTGGGCGGCGGACGACGGGGCGGCCGAGGCGGTGGCGGTGGGGGCGAGTGCGCCGATCGCGAGCGCGAGGGCGGCGAGCGGCCGGAGCAGGCGTCTCCAGGGCAGCATGGGGTGATCTCCTTGCGGCTCAAGGCATGTGGGGGCGGGGATGCCTGTGATCCGGATCACCAGGGTGTTGCCACTCGTCAAATTACGAGCGGGTAGCAAGAGTTGGAAGTTACGCGTCAGTAAAAAATCGCCGTGTCGAGACGGTCCCCAGCCACCCGCGAGCCGACCGGAAACGCACCGGAACCCCGGCCGTCGTACGGCCGGGGTTCCGGTGCGTGGACCTCTGCGCGGTCCTGGGCCCGCGGATCAGGCGGGACGGCGGCCCCGGACGACCATGGTCGCCAGACCCAGGTCGTAGAAGTCCTCCTGGTACATCTTCGCGGCGGCGCGCTCGACCTGCTCCTCGGTGGCCGTGCCGGCGCCGACCACGATCGGGCCCCAGCCCTTGATGGCCTCGCCCCAGAAGAGGGACATCGGGCGGCTCGCACCGACCACGGAGAGGGAGCCCTCGACGTGGATCTCCTCGAGCCCGAGCTCGACCAGCGGCGCCGGGAAGGTGCGCGGCCAGGTCAGGTCGGTGCCGACCTGCTCCTTGTACTGCTCCAGGGTGGCCAGGCTGACCTCGCGGTAGTCGTCGTCCTGCGCGGACTCGACGGGGAACTGCGCGGGCTCCTCCAGCAGCAGCCAGCCGCCCGGCTTCAGCCAGGAGACGACGCGCTTGAGGTCCTCCTCGCGGCTGCGCAGGTGGCTGAAGACGTAGCGGGCGTAGATGAGGTCGAAGGACGCCTCGGGGAAGTCCTCGGTGGTGACGTCGTGCTGACGGACCTCCAGGTTGGGGATGCCCTGGTCGCTCAGCGCGCCGAGCTCGATGTCGGTGGCGATCACCTTGCCCTCGGGGCAGCGCTCGGCGAGCCAGCGGGCCGTGCTGCCGGAGCCGGCGCCGATCTCCAGGCTGTGCCAGTCCGGCTTCGGGTCGAGCGCCGCGAGGCGCTGCTTGCTGTTCGGGTCCAGCTCGCTGCGCAGCGCGGTCAGCCACGCGGGCGTCTCCTGGGCGCCACCGGACTGGTCCGCGGCCTGCTCGGTCACTTCAGCCGTCACTGTTCGGAGCTCCTCTGTCGGGGTCTGTCGCGACAATCGAATTTCTCACGCGCTCATCAGATATCGCTTTGCACATGCGCATTACAGAACTTCGCATGCGGCAGGCCGGAACCATTCGCGATTCGCCCTTATCGTTGCCACCCTCCCGCGCCACCGTCAAGAAACGGGCGCACGCTTCCCGTCCCGCTGACAGGACAAGTGCGGATCTGGCCAAGATGCCCCCCAGTGGTGCTAACTTGGCCCGGCAACACAGGTGGATCCCCGCGCCGAGCGTTTCTTGCCCACGCGGCAGTGGCCACATACCCATTCAACCGATAGCGTCGCGACGTGCCCGTACACATGAGACCGGCGTCGTAGTTTCCGTCAATGGAAGGAAAACCGTGGCAGATTTCGCTGACCGTTGGGGCTTTGCGCAGGACAAGTTTTGGCTGCGAGGCGAGCGTCCGGCGGAGACCGTCATCTGGAGTGAGGAACTCCAGCGCTGGGAGGTGTTCGGCTACGCCGAGGTCAACGAGGCGCTGAGCAACAGCGACGGCTACTCGGCCGACTCGGGCAAGCTCTTCGGCCTCGACGAGGAGACGCTCAAGTACTTCGACGGCGACCTGGCCCAGATGACCGGCGCGGAGCACGCGAACATCCGCAAGCAGGTCAGCCACGCCTTCAGCCCCCGGTTCATCGAGCACCTGGAGTCCCGGGTCCTGGAGCTGTCCCAGCACCACGCGGACAAGGTGGCCGACCTGGGCCGCTTCAACCTGCTGAGCGACTTCGTCGACGAGGTGGCCGGCATCGTCTTCAGCGAGCTCCTCGGCATCCCGTCCGACGACCGCACCATGTTCAAGGTCGTCGACCAGAACATGGACCAGCAGGCCCAGATGACCCTGAACGACCAGGGCAGCGAGGACGGCTACTTCGAGAAGCTCACCAAGCCGCTGCAGCCGCTGCGCGAGATGCTCGGCCGGCACGTGGACGCGAAGACCAAGGAGCCGAAGGACGACCTGATCAGCCTGCTCTCGCAGGTCAAGAAGCTCGACGGGTCCCTCATGACCCGGGACCAGATCATCAACTTCATCATCGGCATCCTGGGCGCCGGCCACCTGGCCACCCCGCTGCTGTGCGCCAACACGATGCTGTGCCTGGAGTCCTTCCAGGACCAGTACGCGCTGGTCAAGTCCGACCGCTCGCTCATCCCGGGCATGCTCGAGGAGTCGATGCGCTTCCTGACGCCGGGCGCCGCCTCCTACCGCGCGACCATCCAGGACGTGGAGCTCGGCGGCAAGCAGATCCCCAAGGACAGCCTGATCCGCGTGTACCTGGGTGCGGCCAACCGCGACCCGCGCCAGTTCACCGACCCGGACGCCTTCGACGTCACCCGCGCCCCCAACCCGCACCTCGGGTTCGGCCGCGGCGCCCACTACTGCGTGGGCGGCCAGATGGTCCGGGTGGAGACCCGCATCGTCTTCGAGGTCCTCTTCGACCGCTTCCCCAAGCTCCGTGTCGACCCCGACATCCCGCCGCTGTTCTTCAACTCGCCGGACTTCACCGGCGTGCGCTCCGGCGGCATGTGGGTCCGCACCGACTGACCCCGGTCCCGGCGCCGACCCGGCGCCGACCCGCGCTGACCCCGAGTGCTCCTGGCCGCTGCCGGCCGGGAGCGCTCGCGCGTTTCCGGGCTATGCGGCCAGGGTGCCGCGGGTCACGGCGGCCGGCCCGAACCGTGCCCGGAGCCGGTCCGCCACCGCCTCGATCCGGCGGGCCTTGTCGTCCTCCGGGTCCAGGCTCAGTTGGTGCGCGGCCCGTTCCGCCGGTACGAGCCCCTCGGCGCGCACGGCCAGGGCGCGCACCCGGGCCCGCTGCAGGCCCAGCGCGGCATGGATGCCGTACGCGGTGGCGGTCAGCGCGGCGGAGTGCGCGGTGGGCTCGCGCAGCACCCGGTCCCGGGTGAGGCTCGTACGGTCGGCGCAGCGCACGGTCAGTGACAGGGACCGGCAGACCTGCCCCTGGGCGCGCAGCCGTACGCCGATCTCCTCGGTGAGCGAGAGCAGGGCCCGGCGCTGCTCGGCAGGGTCCAGCTCGTCCCGGCCGAAGGCGCGCTCGGCGCCCAGCGAGCGCTCGGCGGCGCCGGGCACGACCGGGGTGCGGTCGATCCCGTGGGCCCGCTCGTACGCCTCGCGGCCGGCCCGGATGCCGAGGATGCGCTGGAGGGTGGCGAGCGGGACGGCGGCGATCCGGCCGACCGAGTCCAGCCCGTACGAGGTCAGGGTGCGGGCGGCCTTCGGGCCGATCCCGTCCAGCGCGACGGCGGGTCTGGGCGCGAGGAACTCCCGTACGGCGGTGGGCTCGTCCGGCACCACCAGGGTCCGGCCGGGGGCGGCCTCGCGGGCGGCCATCCGGGCCAGCAGGGGGTTCCCGGCGGCACCGATCACGCAGTCCACTCCGTACAGGGCGAGTGCCCGGACCCGGATCAGGGCGGCCAGCCCGGCCGCGTCCCGACCGAAGTAGCGGAGGGCTCCGCGGACGTCGGCGAGCGCGCCGTCGGGCGGGAGCGCCTGGACGACCGGGGTCACCTCCCCGACCATGCCGAGCAGCCCGCTGTACGCCGCCGCGTCGAGCGGGCCGCCGTCCAGCGGCCGGAACCGCAGGCACAGCACGGTGGCTCCGCCGGCTGCGGGAAGAGTGTCCCCCACGCCGCCCTCCCCCTCGCTCCGCTGGGGGGACCCCCATCCCGAAACCGGGGGCGAGCCCCCGGCCCCCGCCTCCGTCCGGGGCGGATCGGTCGTCACGGGCCCGCGGCGCCGTTGGGGCCGGTCGCGCAGTTTCCCGCGCCCCTGACGGGGCTCGCTTTCGGCCCGAGTCGCCCGCAGGGCATGCCCGGTCATCCCGCGCTCCCCGGGCTGGAATGCCACAGCTTGCGCGGGGTCTGCGCGCCCTCGCCGGCCGGCTGGAGGTCCGCCCAGGGATTCATGCGGTAGCCGGTGGGCAGCTCGATGCGGCGGCCGGAATCAGCCGGCCCGGAGGCGGCCGGCTCGGCGGCCAGCCGGGCCGCCACCGCGTCCAGCCCGCCCGACGCGCGCAGTTCCGCCAGCTCCGCGAGGTTCCACGCGGCCGCGCCGACCACGCTCAGGCTCTGCGGGCCCCGGCGCTGCACGACCCCGCGGACCAGCAGCAGGAAGGAGTGGAACACGGTGTGCGCGCACGCCTCGTGGCTGTCGTCGAAGAAGGCCAGGTCGACCAGGCCGGTCCCGTCGTCCAGGGTGGTGAAGATGACCCGGCGGCCGGACCGGATCGGCGGGGTCTGGGTGGCCGCCTTGGCGCCCGCGACCAGCACGGTCCGGCCGTGCTCGGTGTCCCGCAGCGACCGCGCCGGGACCACGCCCAGTTCGGCGAGGAAGGCGTGGTGGTCCGCCATCAGGTGGCGGGACGCGTCCATGCCGAGCACGCCGAGCTCGGCGCTGAGCCGTTCGGCCTCGTTGAGATCAGGCAGGCCGATCCGTGCGGTGGAACGGCCTCCATCCAGCGGAAGTTGACGGACTTTCATGCCGGTTCCGCCCCCCGAAGCCCGCCCGGCGCCGTGCAGTTCGGACAGGTGCAGCAGCAGGTCCCGGCGGTTGGCCCCGAACGCATCCAACGCGCCGACCTGGGCAAGTCGTTCGGCCACCGGACGACCCGGGTGGGCGCGGTCCCAGAAGTCGCGCAGGGAGGCGTACGGCTGCCCGGCCTCGATCCGCTCCGCCTCCGCGCCGCTGATCCCGTGCACGTCGGCCAGGGCGAGCCGGAGCCCCCACACGGGGGGTGCGCCGGCAGATCCGTCGGACACCAGTTCGATACGGTGGGCGACCGCGGACCGGTTCACGTCCAGCGGGAGCACCGGGATCCCGCGCCGCCGCGCGTCCGCCAGCAGCAGCCGCTTCGGGTACATGCCCGGGTCGTGGGTCAGCAGCCCGGCGTAGAAGGCCGCCGGGTGGTGCGCCTTGAGCCAGGCCGACTGGTAGGTGGGCACGGCGAAGGCCACCGCGTGCGCCTTGCAGAAGCCGTAGCTGCCGAACGCCTCGACGATCTCCCAGGTACGGGTGACCACCTCGGGCGCGTAGCCCCGCTCCGCCGCCCGGCCCGCGAACCAGGCCTTGATCCGGCCCTGCGACTCGGGGTCGGAGAGCCCGCGCCGGACCCGGTCGGCCTCGTCCCGTCCGCAGCCGGTCATCACGTTCACGATCTCGATGACCTGCTCGTGGAAGACCACCACCCCATAGGTCTCGCGCAGCGCCGCCGCCAGGTCCTCGTGCGGGTAGCGGGCGGGCGCCCGCCCGTGCCGGGCCTCGATGAACGGCCGGACCATGTCGGCGGCCACCGGTCCCGGCCGGAACAGGGAGATGTCCACGACCAGGTCGTGGAAGGTGGCCGGCTGGAGCCGGCCGACCAGGTCGCGCTGGCCCGGCGACTCGATCTGGAAGCAGCCCAGCGTCTCGGCCGAGCGGATCAGCCGGTACGTGGCCGGGTCGCCCGGCGGCACCTGCGCCGGGTCGTCCAGGTCCAGCCGCTGCCCCGTGGCCCGCCGGATCTCGTCCACGGCGTGCGCCATCGCCGACTGCATCCGCACGCCCAGCACGTCCAGCTTCAGCAGCCCGAGGTCCTCCACGTCGTCCTTGTCGAACTGGGACATCGGGAAGCCCTCGCCGCTGGTGGGCACCACCGGGGTGCGGGCGAGCAGCGAGGCGTCGGAGAGCAGCACCCCGCACGGGTGCATGGCGACCCCGCGCGGCAGCGCGTCCAGCGCCTCCACCAGCTCCCACAGCCGGCCGAACCCGTGCCTCTCCTGTTCGGCCCGTACGTCGCGAAGCTCCGGGAGCTCCTCCAGCGCGGCACGGGCGTCGCGGGCCCGGATGTGCGGGAAGGCCTTGGCGAGCCGGTCGATGACGGCCGGGTCCATGGACAGGGCGGCGCCGACGTCCCGGATGGCGTGCCGCACGCGGTAGGTCTCGGGCATGGCGACGGTGGCGACGCGTTCCGCGCCGAACCGGCCGATGATCTCCCGGTAGACCTCCAGCCGGCGGGCGGACTCCACGTCGATGTCGATGTCGGGCAGCACCGGGCGCCGCTTGGACAGGAACCGCTCCATCAGCAGGCCGTGCTCGACCGGGTCGGCCGAGGCGATCCCGAGCAGGTGGTTGACCAGGGAGCCGGCACCGGATCCGCGGGCCGCCACTCGGATCCCCATCTTCCGTACGTCGTCCACGACTTGAGCGACCGTCAGGAAGTAGGTCGCGTATCCGTGGTGGGCGATGATGTCGAGCTCGTCGCGCATCCGGTCCCAGTACTCCCGGCGGCCGGCGTAGCCGCGCAGCACCATGCCGGCGCCGGCGCGGGACTCCAGGACCCGCTGGGCGGTGCGGTGGGCGGCGCCGACCAGCCAGGGTTCGGGGAAGTGCACCGAGCCCATGCCGAGGTCGTCCTCGGGGTCGACCGCGCACGCCCCGGCGGTGCGCCGGGTGTCCTCCAGCAGGCGGCGCGCGTCGGCGGGCCGCAGACCCGCGGCGCGGGCGATCAGGTCGGCGGAGGCGGCCATCGCCGCGGGCTCCTTGAGCCAGCGCTCGCCGCTGTCGAGCGGTTTGCGGGGGTCGATGGGCACCAGCCGGCGGGCGGCGTCGAGCACGTCGGCGACCGGGCCCTGGCCCGGGTCGGCGTACCGGACGGCGTTGGTCAGGACGGCGGTGACGCCCTGCTCGGCGGCGAAGCCGACGGTACGGGCGGCCAGCCGCAGCGAGCCGGGGCCGGTACCGGCCCGGCCGTGGTGCACGGCCTCCAGCCGCAGCGCGTCCCCGTAGACCTCCCGCCAGGGCGCGAGCAGCCGGGCGGCCCGGTCGGGACGTCCGGCGGCCAGCGCCCGCCCCACCTCCGAGCCGGGGCCGAGCAGTACGAACACTCCCGTGCCGCCGCGCAGCTCCGGCCACTCCAGCCGGGGCGCGTCCGCCGCGCGGGCGTGGGCCGCGGTGACCAGCCGGCACAGCTCGGCCCAGCCGGCGGCGCCGTCACGGGCGAGGAAGACGGCCCGGGGGGCGGATTCGTCGAGGAAGGCGCCGCCCTTGACGGGGGTGCGCCGGCGCTGGGTGGCGGAGTCGGTCCCGGCCGCGCTGCCGTGCTCCCGTACGGCGAGGTCCACACCGAACAGGGGCCGGACGCCGGCCTTCGCGCACGCCTTGGCGAACCTCACCGCGCCCGCGAGGGTGTCGCGGTCGGTGAGCGCGAGGGCGTCCATGCCCCGCTCGGCGGCACGCTCCGCCAGCCGTTCCGGGTGGGAGGCTCCGTAGCGCATGGAGAACCCGGAAACGGTGTGCAGATGCGTAAAACCAGGCATCCGCGCCTCCTGCTTCCCTCGGTACACCCATGGCCGACCTCCCCCGTCTCCACCATAAACCAATTCGAATGCCCGTACGAAACGTTTGTTCGACCATCCGGGTGGCCCAGGGACGGGGTGCCGGGTGTCACCCGTTCGCCCCTCCCCTGCTGCGCCCCTCCCCCGCCCCGCCCAGCGTGAGGACATGAGCTTCCTCGCCGAGATCAAGGACGCGGTGACCGTACGCGCCGCACTGCTGGTGATCGGGGTGCTGGCGCTCCAGCTCGCCTTCATCACCTCGTACATCGGCGCCTTCCACCAGCCGAAGCCGAACGAGATCCCGATCGCCGTGGCCTCGCCCGCGGCACGGGTCACCGACCGGTCGGTGGAGCAGCTCGCCGCCCTGCCCGGCGACCCCCTCGACCCCCACGCGGTCGCCGACGAGGCGGCCGCCCTGGCCCAGGTCAGGAACCGGGACGCGGACGGCGCGCTGATCATCGACCCGGCCGCCCGCACCGACCGGCTGCTGGTCGCGAGCGGTGCCGGCGCCTCGCTGTCCCAGGCCCTGGAACAGGTCATCGGCGCGGCCGAGAAGGCCCAGGGGCGCACGGTCCGGGTCGTCGACGTGGCCCCCGTCGCCCGCGGCGACGCCCGCGGGCTGTCCGCGTTCTACCTGGTGGTGGGCTGGTGCGTGGGCGGCTACCTGTGTGCCGCGATCCTCGCGATCAGCGCGGGGGCCCGGCCCGCGAACTCCGCCCGCGCGGTCATCCGGCTCGGCGCGCTGCTCGCGTACGCGGTCGTGGCCGGGCTGCTCGGCGCGTTGATCGCGGGGCCGGTGCTGGACGCGCTGCCCGGCAACCTCTGGGCCCTGTGGGGCCTGGGCGCCCTGGTCGTCTTCGCCGTCGGCGCGCTCACGCTGGCGCTGCAGGGGCTGGCCGGAGTGGTCGGGATCGGTCTGGCCATCCTGCTCGTGGTGGTCCTCGGCAACCCGAGTGCGGGCGGCGCCTACCCCTACCCCCTCCTCCCGCCCTTCTGGCGGGCCATCGGGCCGGCGCTGCCACCGGGCGCGGGCACGTACGCCGCGCGCTCCATCGCCTACTTCCGGGGGAACGGGGCCGGCGGACCGATGCTCGTGCTGGCGGGCTGGGCGCTCCTCGGCTCGGCCGTCACGATGGCGTGCGCGATCTCCCGCCACGGCCGCGGCGGCGCCCCGGTGGGCAGCGGCCTCCCCGCCCCGCCCGAGCGAGGCCCGGTGGCCCGGCTCCCCTGACCGACTCCGTCCCGGCCCCGTCCCGGAGCTCCGCCCCGGCTCCCGTGCGGGGCTGCGGCTGCGCCCCGCCGGGGGCGCGGGGAACTGCGCGAGCCGGCCCCCACCGGCCCGCAGGCCCGGTACGAACGGGACCGCCCCGCCCCGCGGGGCACTACGCCGCGCGGTGGACCACTTCGCCGCCGACCACGACCGTCTCCGCCACCGTCCCCGGGATCCGGTCCGCGGGGACGGCGAAGATGTCGCGGGACAGCACGACGAAGTCGGCGAGCTTGCCCACCGTCAGCGATCCCCGCTCCCCCTCCAGGAAGTTCGCGTACGCGGACCCCATCGTGTAGCCGTACACCGCCGCGGCCACGTCCACGGTCTCCTCCGGCCGCCAGGCCGGCCCCTCGCCGGACAGCGGCCGCCGGGTGACCGCCGTGTAGATGCCGACCATCGGGTCCATCTCGGCCACGTTCCAGTCACTGGAGAACGCCAGCACGGCCCCGGCCCGGGAAAGGCTCCGCATCGGCCACGCCTTGTGCCAGCGCCCCTCCCCCACGTTCTCCGCCCAGTCCTGCCCCGGCCCGGCGATCTCCGGCGCGCAGTGCCTCGGCTGCATGCACGCCACCACCCCGAGCTCGGCGAACCGCGGCACGTCCGCCGGGTCCAGGCACTCCACGTGCACCACCTGGTGGCGCGCGTCCCGCGGCCCGTTCACCTCCCGCGCGTGCTCCACCGCGTCGAGCACCGTCCGGATGCCCCGGTCGCCGGTCGCGTGGACGAAGCACTGGAAGCCCCGGGCGTCCAGCTTGGCGAGCAGCCCGGCGAACTCCTCCGGCGGGTAGAAGGTCTCGCCGCGGTGCTGCCCGCAGCCCCGCGCGTACGGCTCCAGCAGCGCCGCCGTACGCGGCTCCACCACGTCGTCGATGTACAGCTTGAGCGGCCCCACGCGCAGCCGGTCGTCGTCGAACCGCCGCGCCGCGTCCGCGAACTCGTCCAGGTCGGCATCGCTCGTGCCGCGCGGGTGGAACAGCGCCGCCACGATCCGGGAGCGCAGCCGCCCTTCCTCCCGGGCCCGCTCGAACAGCTCCAGGTCGTCCAGGGAGTTCTGCGGTTCGACCACGGTGGTGATGCCGTAACCGATGGCGTCGTCGAGGGACTTGGCGAGCCGGCCGTACTGCCGGTCCGGCGAGGCCCACGGCACCCCGAGCTCGCGCAGCGCCCGGTGGCCCTCCCGGGACAGGCCCTTGACCGCGAAGTCCTTGACGAATCCCGTGGGTTCGCCCGTCTCCGGGTCGGTCTCGGCCGTGCCGAACGGCAGGTCCGTACGGTCACGGCCGACGCCCAGCCGGCGCAGCGCGGCCGTGTTCAGCCAGGCCGTGTGCACGTCGTACGAGAGCACGATCGCGGGGGTGTCCCCGGTGACCGGGTCCAGGTCCGCGGCGCGCGGCATCCGGCCGCCGGGCAGCGCGGAGTAGTCGAAGGCCTCGGCCTCGATCCACTCGGCGCCGGGGTTGCGGGCGTGCCAGGCGCGGATCCGGGCGTGGATCTCGGTGAGGCTGCGGGCCCCGGCCAGCTGCACGCAGGCGTCGTCGGAGCCGAGCCGGACGTGGTTGTGCGCGTCGACGAAGCCGGGCAGGACCAGCCGGCCGCCCGCGTCGATCCGCTCGGTGTCCGGGCCGGCCCAGTGCCCGGCCTCGCTGTCCGGGCCGAGCCAGACGATGCGGCCGTCGCGCACCGCGAGGGCCTCGGCCTCGGGCAGTTCGGGGTCGACGGTGTGGATCCGGGCGCCGGTGAGCAGCAGGTCGGCGGGGATGTGCATGGTGGTGCTCCTGTGAGGGGTGGTGGGGGCCGCGGAAGGGCTCAGGCGGGGACGGCCGTGCGGTCGGGCGCCCTGCGGAACAGCGCCCAGTACGTGAGGCCCGAGACGACCGAGCCGAGCAGGGTGAGGTCCGCTCCGCCGAGCGGGGCCACCAGCGGGCCGGTCCACAGCTCGGAGTCGCAGGTCAGCGCGGCGAAGACGATGCCGGCGAGGAGGGCGGCCATACCGGCCGGGTGGTAGCCCGCGCGGTACCAGTAGCCGCCGTCCGGCCCGGCGGCGTGCAGGGCCTCGCCGTCGTAGCGGCAGCGCCGCAGCAGCATGTCGGCGAGGAACACCCCGCCCCAGGGCGCGAACACGATGATCAGCAGGGAGAGGAAGGAGGTGAGGGCGGTGGTGAAATCGGTGAGGAAGAGGGCGGCGAGCGAGCCGAGGCCGGTGATGGCGGCGCTGACCACGATGGCCTTCGCCCGGCTCCACGGGATGCCGAGGACCTGGAGGTTCAGGCTGGAGGAGTAGAGCGTGATGATCGAGTTGGTGACGGAGCCGCCCAGCACGAGGGCCAGGAAGACCGGCTGGAACCAGCCCGGCAGCAGGTTCTCGGTGCCCGCGACGGCGTCGGTCATGTCGGTCTGCGTGGCGGCGGCCACCCCCGCGATGCCCAGGGCCACGGAGGAGACGAAGCCGCCCAGCGCGCCGTACCAGGTGATCGACCGCAGCGAGGTGGTGCGCGGCAGGTACCGGGTGTAGTCGGCGGGCATCGGCAGGTACGAGAAGGGGGCCGCGAGCATGATCACGAAGGCCAGGCTCCAGCCCGAGGCCCCGGGCACCACGGCGGCGGGCGCGGAGGTGTCGGCGCCGGGCAGCAGGAAGGCGAGCAGGGCGCCGAAGCCGACGGCCAGCACGTACGCCATCCACCGCTCGGCGAACTGGACGGTGGCGTGGCCCCACAGCGCGATGACGAAGGTCAGCGCGAGGGTGACGAGGAGGGCGACGGCGCGGGCCGGGGTGCCGTGCAGCAGGCCGAGCTCGCCGAGGGCCACCTCCAGCGCGAGGGTTCCCACCACGGTGTTGAGGATGGTGTAGCCGATGCCGACCACCCAGTTGAGGACTCCGGCGGGCAGGTTGCCGCGGACCCCGAAGGCGGCCCGGGAGATCACCAGCGTGGCGGTGCCGGTGCGGATGCCTGAGAGCCCGGCGGCACTGATCGCGAAGAAGGTGAGCCCACTGGCCACGACCACGGCGGTGGCCTGCCAGAAGGTGAGCCCGAAGGCCACGGCGAGGGCGCCGTTGATCACGTAGGTGAAGGTGAGGTTGGAGCCGAACCAGAGCCAGAACAGGTCCCTGGCGCTGCCGTGCCGCTCCCCGTCCGGGATCGGGTCGATGCCGTGCGTTTCGACCCTGAACACCTCGTCGCTCATGCGCTCACCCCAGACTGATCTTGAATGCCGTTCTAAGTTCTTGAATGGCATTCAAGATGAGGGGTGGGTCACCCGGCCGTCAAGACCCTGTCCGGGATAAGGTCGGGCGAGCAGAGACGGAGGGCGGGAGCGGTGGCAGGAGCGGCACGGCGGAGCGACGGGCGGATCGCCCAGGAGCGGATGCTGGAAGAGGCCATGACGGCGATCGCCGAGGACGGGCTCGCGGCGCTGACCATGTCCGCGCTCGCCGAGCGCCTCGGCACCAGCGGCGGCCACATCCTCTACTACTTCGGCAGCAAGGACCGGCTGCTGCTGGAGGCACTGCGCTGGAGCGAGGCCCGGCTCACCCAGGAGCGGGCCGGCCTGCTGTCCCGCCGGGTGACCGCCCCGCGCAAACTGGCGCTGTTCACCGAGATGTACCTGCCGTCCGGCCCCCGCGACCCGCGCTGGATGCTGTGGATCGAGCTGTGGGCCCGCACGGCCTCCAACGCCGCGCTGCGCGCCGCCCAGGAGGAGATCGACCTCGGCTGGCAGCGGGACCTGGAGGGGCTGCTGGCCAAGGGAGTGGACCAGGGCCGGTTCGCGCCCATGGACGTGCGGGAACGGGCCTCGGAGCTGCTCGCCCTGCTGGACGGGCTGAGCACCCGGGTGGTGCTGGCACAGCGCGGCGCCGACCGGCAGAACGCGCTGGCCCAGGCCGCCTCGGCAGCGGCCCGGCTGATCGAACACCTCTGAGACAGCACACACCCTCCGGGGTGTCCGACACCTGGAAACCGCCCTGGGGCGGCGGGCCTTCCCGGCACCCCGGCGCCCCCGCCGGAACTGGAACCAGCCCTGCCGAAAAGGGCCTTGACGGGTTTCCGCGAAATGCGCCCTACCGCGCTCCCCACCCGGCGAGCACAATCTTCGTGACGTCGTCACGTCGTGACGTCCACCGTGGAGGAGGGAGCGCGTGCGCCACCGGGTACGCACGGCCGACGGGCGGCAACTCATGGTGGAACGGTTCGGGGACCCGCGCGGAAAGCCGGTGTTCCTGCTCCACGGCATGCCGGGCAGCCGGCTCGGCCCCGCACCCCGCGGCATGGTCCTCTACCAGCGCGGGATGCAGCTCATCGCCTACGACCGGCCCGGCTACGGCGGCTCCGACCGCCACCCGGGCCGGACCGTCACCGACGTCGCCGCCGAGGTGGCGGCCATCGCCGACGCCCTGGCCCTGGAACACTTCGCGGTCGCCGGCCGCTCCGGCGGCGCCCCGGGCGCCCTCGCCTGCGCCGCCCTGCTGCCCGACCGGGTCACCCGGGCCGCCGTGCTCGTGGCCCTGGCCCCCCGGGACGCGGACGACCTGGACTGGTTCGAGGGCATGGGCCCCTCCAACGTGCGCGAGTACACCACCGCGACCGCGGACCCCGAAGAGCTGGCCGCCCGGCTGATCCCGCGCGCCGACGGCATCCGCCGCGACCCCGGACGGCTGCTGGAGGAACTCCGCCTGGAGCTCACCGACAACGACCGGATGATCGTCTCGGACATCGGACTGCGCGACATGCTGCTGCGCAACTACCGTGAGGGCCTGCGGGACTCCGCGTACGGCTGGATCGACGACGTCCTCGCCTTCTCCCGGCCCTGGGGCTTCGACCCGGCCGACATCCGCTGCCCGGTGCTCATCTGGCACGGCGAGCAGGACGCCTTCTCCCCCGTGGGGCACTCCCGCTGGCTGGCGCAGCGGATCCCGGGCGCCACCGCCGCCTTCGACCCCGAGGGCGCGCACTTCGCCGCGTTCCGCGCGCTCCCCGAGATCCTGACCTGGCTGCTGCGGGGGCTTCCCGTACCCCCGCAGCGCCGGCTCCCGGCCTGACCGGGCGCGCCGACCGCGCCCGGCCACTACACCGCCAGCGGCTCCAGGTCGCGGTGCACCCGCCGTCCGTCCCGGGCGTACCGGGAGAGGTTGTGCTCCTCTCCCAGCAGCCGGGTCAGCTCCTGCACCGACTCCGCGCGGAGCCTGGCGGCCTCCTCCTTGCGGCCCAGCGAGTCCAGGCTGACCGCCATGTTGGAGGCGCTCGCCAGGGTCTCCGGGTGGTGCGCGCCCAGGGCCTCGCGGAGCCGGAGCACGGCGATCCGCTCCAGTTCCAGCGCGCCCTCCGAGTCGCCCAGGTCGGCCCGCGCGTTCGCCAGGTTCAGGTGCGCGAACACGGTGTGCGGGTGGTTGTCCCCCAGCACGTCCCGCATCGCCCGGATCGTCTGCCGCAGCAGCGGCTCCGCCGTCTCCGCCGCGCCCGTGCCCCAGTGGAACACCGCCAGGTTGTTGACCGCGGCCAGGGTGTACGGGTGCCGCTCCCCGGGCACCTTCATGTACTCGTCGACGACCTCCTGCGCCACGTCCCGCGCCCTGCCCGGGTCCCCGGTCGCGAACAGGTCCGCGGCCAGGTTCAGGTCGCAGGCCAGCAGGTCCGGGTTGACCGAGGTGTACTTCTCCCGGTAGCGGGCCCGGGTGGCCGTGGTCAGCCGCAGCGCGTCCTCCAGCTGCCCGGCCCGGCGCAGCGACACCGCCAGGTTCTTCGCCGCCGACAGGGTGCCGGGGAAGGCCCGGCCCAGCGTCGACTTGTAGATCTCGTACGCCCGGCTGAGCAGCTGCACCGAGTCCTCGTACCGGCCGACCTCGCGCAGGTCCCGCGCCAGGTTCTGGGCCGAGGAGAGGGTGTACGGGTGCTCCGGCCCGAGCACCTCGGTGCGCAGGTCGTACACCTCCTGGTCGATCTCCCGGGCCCGTGAGTACTGGCCGACCAGCCGCAGGTTCAGCGCCAGGTTGTTCGCGGCGGCCAGGGTCCGCGGGTGCGCCTCGTGGAAGATCTGGCTGAAGCCGTCGTGCGCGACCGTGGCCAGTTCCATCGCCTTGCCGTACTGGCCCAGCGCGGCCAGCGTGTTCGCGAGCCCGCTCATGGTCATGTAGGTGTGCGGGTGCGAGGGGCCGAGCACCGCCTTCTGCCGCTCCAGGGTGACCTCGTCGAGCTCCTTGGACTCCACGAACCGGCCGCGCGAGCGCAGGATGTTGGACAGGTGGAAGCGCAGGTACAGGTACTGCAGGTCGTCGTTGCCCAGCTGCTCCCGCCACGCCTCGCGCAGCTCCTCGCCGAGCTGGTACGCGGCCTTCAGGTCGCCGCGCTTCCACAGGTAGCGCACCCGGTCGATCAGCAGCCGGCGGGTCTCCGGCTCCTGGCAGAGCCGGGCCTCCGAGGGCAGCAGGTGCGGCCAGATGGTGTTGAACCGGGGCCAGGTCGAGGGGTTGTCGATGGGCTCGTCATCGTCCGGCCGGGCGCCCGCGAGGACGCGGTGCACCACGTGCCGGGCCTCCAGCTGCTCCTCCTCGGTCAGCTGCGCCCGGATCACGGCCTGCACCAGCCGGTGCACCTGGATGCTGTTGCTGACCTGATCGACCTTGGCCAGGGCGAACCGGCCGATCTCCCGGATCACCCGGCCCAGCACCAGCTTCTCCTGCAGGGAGGCGTCGTAGGGCTTGAGCGCCTCGATCATCTCCTTGCTGTAGAGCAGGTTCGCGGAGATCGGCTCGGGCGCGAAGAAGGCGCAGAGCTGGAGCAGCCGGACGGCGGCCGGCGAGCGGGACTGGAGCCGTTCTATGGACACGTTCCAGGTGGCGGCGACGGGCTCCGGATAGCCGGCCGGCTGGTTGAGCGCCAGCACCCGGGCCGCCTGCTGGGCCAGCTGCTCCAGGTAGGCGGAGACGGGTGTGGCGGTCTCGGCGATCCAGGCGCCCGCCTGCTCCACGGCGAGCGGCAGGTCACCGACCGCGACGGCGACCTGCTCGGCGTCCTCCTTGCTCAGTCCCGGGGCCCGGCGCTGGAGGTGCTCGATGGACTCCTCGCGGAGGAACACGTCGACCGGGAGCGCGTCGCCGTACTGCGACCAGCTCTGGTTGCGGGAGGTGACCAGGACGTGGCCGGGCCCGCCGGGCGGGAAGTACCGCTTGAGGGCCTCGGGGTCGTCGGCGTTGTCGAAGACCAGCAGCCACCGTGAGGTGGGCACTCCGCGCCGCAGCAGGTCGATGGCCTCCTGGGAGGCGGCTGCCATGTCCTCGCCGGTCTGCGCGCCGAGCCGGACGGCGAGTTCGGCGAGGCCTGCGACCACGTCGTCGGTCTGCTCGGAGGAGATCCACCAGACCAGGTCGTAGTCGGCCATGAAACGGTGCACGTACTCCAGCGCGACCTGGGTCTTGCCGACGCCGCCGAGCCCGAACAGGGTCTGCGGCTGCGGCAGCACCACGGCCACGCCGCCGCCGAGCTGGTCGCGCATCCGTTCCAGGACCATGGACCGGCCGGTGAAGCCGGGGTTCCGGGGCGGGGCGTTCCAGATCTTCGGGACGGTGCCGGGGAACCGCGGCCCGGGCCCGGAGCCGCCGGCGCTGCCGTCGATCAGCGCGAGGGGCCGTTCGACGGCCCGTAACAGGGCGGCGGTGGCGTGCACCTCGTCCAGCCGGAAGAGGTCCACCGGGTTGCGGTCGATGTAGGGCGCGGAGAGGCGTACGTCGCCCACCCGGAGCGCGACCAGCTGGCGGCGGCCGCCGGTGGGGTCCTCGGCGGCGGCCCGTTCCCACACGCCGACGGCGCGCGCGGACTTCAGGTAGGCGCTGGACAGCAGGAAGACGGTGCGTGCGGCGGTGTCGGCGCTGAACCCGGCTCCGCCCAGAGTGTCGCCGGGTGCCGTGTTCGCGGGGCGTTCGGCCGAGACGTCGCGGGGCACCACCCGGAACCCGGCGCGGGTGAGCACGGACTCGATCCAGTCGGCCCACATGCGGTTCTCGGCGACGTAGGAGAGGAACAGGTCGGCGGGCAGGGCGGGGCGGCGGCGGGTGAAGGCGTCGCGGATGCGGAGCCGGACCTCCTCGCCGATGACCGGCATGGCGGTGATCGCGCCCTCGGTGACCACGGCGGTGAGCCGTTCGAAGGCGGAGAGCAGGGAGTTGGTGAGCCCGGCCTCGTCGCCGAAGGTGGCGAGGGTCTCCTCGTAGGCGTAGTAGGGCCGGTAGGGGATCTCCACGGCGCCCCAGTAGGCGGTGGCCTCGTCGCCGGCCAGGCCGGTGGGGAAGCGGTCGAACTTGAGCCGGGCCAGGGCGCGGCCGGCGTCGGCCTTCTCCTTCTCGCCCTCGTCGATGCGCATGGGGACCGGGTAGATCCTGATGCCGCGGTCGCCGAACCGCTCGTCGATCTGCCGGGCGACGGAGGCGGCGCCGTCGATGGACTGGTCGGAGAGGGTGAAGCAGTCGACCAGGACGTCGGGGAGGTGGACGGTGCAGATGTCGGCGATGTCGGAGAGCCCGGTCCGGCTGTCGATGAGGACGTAGTCGTAGTTCCGCTTCATGTCCTCCCGGAGGGCGTCGAAGAACAGGCCGCCGCCGAGCCGGTCGTAGAAGTTGTCCCAGTCGAAGGTGGACACGGTGGCGGAGTACTCGCGGTTCTGCCGGCCGGCCGAGACGAAGTCGAGGGTGCCCCCGTCGGGGAACTCCCAGCCGAGGGTCTCGGGGGTGAGGGAGACGGCGTGCGGCTGGATCCGCGCGTAGTCCTTGTGCCAGTCGTCCGGGCGGGGGTCGGGCCGGGTGGCGGCCCAGGCGTACTCGCTGATCAGGTCGATGACGCCGGTGGTGGCGCCCAGGGTGGAGGGGTCCAGGAAGGGGTGGAAGAAGCGGTGCAGGCCGGGCGCCTCCAGGTCCCAGTCGACGGCGAGGACCCGTTTGCCGTTGGCGGCGAGGATCCAGGCGGTGTTGGCGAGCGCCATGGTGCGGCCGGTACCGCCCTTGTACGAGTAGAAGGTGACGATCCGTCCGTCACGACTGGCTGTCATCCGTGTCCCCCCGGTCGGTGTCAGTGGGTGCGTCGGTGTCGGGCGGGAACGGGGCGCGCGGCGCCGGCCGCGCGGGCGGCCCGTTCGTTCCCATCGGACCGTGCAGCCGGGGCCGTTCGGTATGGGCCCCGCCGGCCGGCGGATACACCTGGGCGTGTCTGAGGTACTGCTGGGCGGCGGCCTCGACCACCTGCGGCAGGATCTGGCCGAGGGTTTCGAGGTTGGCGACGCCGTTGGCGGCGGCCCGGCAGGCGATCCGGGCACGGCTCATGGTGACCGGCATGGTCTCCTCCAGCTGCCGGACCAGTTCGGCCTCCTGGGCGCGGCTCTGGTGGTCGTAGCGGTTCCACGGGACGACCACGCTGACCCAGGGCCGGGGGTCCTGGTCGAAGGCGGCCAGCCGCTGCCGCCGGTGCTCGTCGGCGAGCGCCCAGCGGTCGACGATGAGGATCTCGGGGCGGACCGGCGGCTGTTTGCTGTCGAAGTGTCCGGCCTCGTCGTCGAAGGAGGCCATGGTGGTGCGGTAGTTGAGGTTGCGGACCAGGTCCTCGGCGACGTAGGCGACGGGCCGTTGCGCGACCGGGTGGTACGGGTTCCAGTCCAGGGCGCTCTCCCCGTAGTACTCGGGGCTGCGGCCCTGCGGCAGCTCGTGGCGGGAGCCCGCGGCCACCGTGACCTGCAGGGACTTGGCGGATCCGCCGGGGGTGCCGAAGGCGCTGGGCACCACCCGGTAGTCCAGTGGCCGGCTGACGTCGAGGCGGACGGATTCGGCGACGCGCACGATGCGCTTGGCGAGTTCGTACACGGCCCGCTCGTACTGCTCGGCGTAGCCGCGGAGTTTGATCAGGCCGTAGAGCCCGTCGGTGACGTAACGGTCGCCGAAGGTGTTGTGGTTGAACTGCAACCGCTCCGCGGGGCCGGGCAGTTGGGAGGGCGGTACGGGTACCCAGAGGGCGGGCACGATGGCTTCGGCGGGTTCGTTGTTGACCGCTCCGTGCCGGATGGCCCGCTGGGCGAAGGCGAACCACTCCTTGCCGCACATCTGGCTGGCGAAGTAACGCGGCGAGAAGAGGGGCACGAACACCCGGCAGGTGGCGAGGGCCGCACCGAGGCGTTCGGACCAGCCCTCGCCGCTGCGTATCTCCCGGTCCATGAATCCGGCGTCCGATCCGGCCGGGAGGTCGGTCAGTGCCATCACATGGCTGGAGAGATCACGGAAGAGCCGTTCCACCCACATGTCGGGATCGGGCCCCCCGGCCCCGAATCTCGGCGTGTGCGCATAGCTGAGAAAAAAGTACGGCTGCACTGATGCGGGCACCTGACCCCCGTCCCGAAGATGCGAGCGAAGAAACATCATTCCGGAGCTGCTTCACCACATCCCCTCATGGTTCAGTCAATCAGCGTCTGTTTTCGGTCATCCAGGCCAGGGCGTGCTCGACCGCGTCCTGGAGCGAGAAAAGCACGGTCTCCGCACCCCCCCTGGATTCTCCGGGGGGACCCCAGCCGAGCCGCCCCCGGCGTACCAGGGATTCCGGGAACTCCTTGCCGATCAGCTCGAAATCACCGTCGTCGAGCACCACGTCCTCGAACTCGGTCCATTGATCACCCCCCGGTAGGTTCACCACGCACGCGTACTTCCGCAAGGGGGGCTTGGGAATTCGGTACTCCGCGAGGTGGAAGGCGGTACAGACGGAGAATCCCACATTGATCATGAGTACCTCTCCCCCCTCCCAGCACAGCGCCCCCAACGGTGACTCCTCTCCCAGATGGCAGGAGATCCGGTGGTCCGCGCAGAGCCGTTCGGCGTCCCGCCCGAGCGCGGCGAAGGAGGACTGCGGATGGGCGCTGCGGTGCGCCCCGGGGGCCGTCCGGACCGCCTCGGCCAGCGCCCCCATCCGCTGGCTCGGGGTGCGCTCCGGGTGGTAGCCCGGCATCCGCTCCCGGAAGAGCCGGACCTCCTCCTCGGTCATCCCGTCGATGCGGGCCAGATGGGCGGCGGAGGTGGTGGAGTTCTCCGGGGTGAACGTCGGCACCACCAGGGTGCCGCGCGGTCCCAGTACGCCGAGCAGCGCGTCCCGGAGGGTCTCCGCGTCCAGGCCGGTGCCGCCGAGCGCGGCGTGCACCAGGAGCCGGGCCCCGGGACGCACCCCGGCCAGCCGTAACCGCACCGCCAGGGCCAGGGCCCCGGGGGCAGCCGTCACGCCTCCACCGCCTTGAGCTCCCAGCGCATCTCCTCGACCAGCCGCCGCCCGCCGCTGGTCAGCTCCGCCGCCCCGGCGAGCCGGTCCAGGGCCCGCCGGATCTCGTCCGCCTCCCCCGGCTCCCCTCCGGTGGTGGCCCGCCGGTACGCCTCCACGGCCACCCGCTCGTGTACGTCGGCCAGCAGCCGGGAGACCGGCACCGGCTCGCGGCGCCAGGGCGAGCGGTGGCTCCAGGACCCGTCCAGCGCGTACAGGTCGGTCACCTCGGTCAGCTCGCGGAGCCGGGCCCGGCGCCGCCCGGTCAGCAGGGCCAGGGCGGTGTCCCGGACCCCGGCGGTGTGCGGGAGGCCGAGGGCCCCGGGCCCGTGCCGTCCGGCCTCGCCCCAGCCGCCCGCCAGCGGCCCGCCGGCCAGCGGGGTGAGGGTGGTCAGGCCGGCGAGCGCGGCCCGGGCGGAGTCCGGGACGCTGCGGTGGAGCAGGGCCACGGCGGCGTCGAGGCGGCGGATCCACTCCTCGGCCTCGCCGGCGCCCAGCCGCAGCCGCGGCGGCCTGGCGTAGCAGTTGCGGTGGGGATCCAGGTCGTCCAGGGCCACCGCCGGACCGCCCGGTTCGGGCACCCAGCTCCGTACGGGCTCCCAGCGCGAGTCGCCCGCCGCCGGCCCGAAGCGGTGCTCCGAGCGGCCGTCCCGCACCAGGAAGCCCTCGTCGGTGACGGCGAGCGCGGCCCTGCCTTCCGTGCCGGGGTCACCGAGCCGCAGCAGGCCCAGCGTCGGCAGGTACACCTCGCCGTCCCGGTACGGGACCTCGGCGGGCCCGTCCAGCCCGCCGCGGAGCACCGCGGCGGCGGCCAGCATGGCCAGCCGCCGGGCGGCCTCGTCGGGTCCGGCCGGCTCCGGCCTCTCCGGCCTCCCCGGCCGCTGCGCTCCGTCCGCCCCGCCCCGGCGGTCCGGGCGGCCCTCCCGTACGGCGTCCAGCGCGGCCAGCACCCAGCTCCGCGTGTACGGATGGGCCAGTACGGTGTCCAGCGCGGCCGCGCCGGCCTCCCCCGCCGCCTCCACCCCGACCACCCGGGCCCAGGACCGGTCCCAGTCCTCCCGGCCCGCGAGGTCGGCGTGCAACCGGGCCAGCAGGGTCCGGGTCAGCTCCTGCTGGGCGGCGCCGAGTTCGGCCGGGGACGGGGTGGGGACGGCGGTCCTGTTCTCCACCCCGTCGATGAGTTCCCGCAGGTCGGCGCAGTAGACGGAGGGGTTGTCGAATCCGTTGGCGGCCCGGTGGCGGTGGGCGTAGAGGCCGCCGCCGCACGAACGTACGACGGGGCAGCGGCGGCATTCGGCGCTGACCCCGGCCAGTCCGAGCTGCCGGGCCCGCACCCCCGGATGGGCCGCGACCTGGTCGAAGGCGTGGTCGAAGACGTTGAACCCGGTGGCGGCCGCCCCGTCGTAGGCGGTCTTGAGGGAGTCGACCTGCTCCAGCGTCCCGTCGGTCTCGACCACCACCAGGTCGGTGGGGGCCAGCCCCAGGGATTCGGTCAGGCTGGGGCCGCCGCCGAGGGTGCTGAGCAGGGAGGCGAAGAGGCGCACCGGCACCGGGCGGCCGAGTCGCTCCCAGTGGTCGAAGACCGCCAGCAGCCACCGGGCGTAGCTGTCGCGGGTGCCGTCGGGGCGGGGCGGCGGGGTGTCCCAGGTGGCGTGCGGGAGCAGGAAGTCGACCCGTGGGGGTGCGAGTTCGACCAGTGCGTCGAGGACCGCGACGGGGTCGTTCTCCACGTCCACCGTGCAGAGCAGGCCCTGGTACAGGTGGCGGTAGGGCTCCGAACGGAGCAGGGCGAGGGATTCGAGGACCAGCGGGTGGCTGGTGCGGCCGTCGGCGAAGCGGCGGTGCCGGTCGTTGGCGGCGCGGTCGCCGTCGAGGGAGACCCCGACGCGGACGCCGTACTCGGCGAAGAGGTCGAGGTAACGGCTGCTGAGCTGCAGCCCGTTGGTGTGGATCCGCAGGTCCAGGGCGGCGGTCCCGGCGAGGGCCCGGGTGAATTCCTCGCAGACCAGGCGGAGTCGGGCCGGTCCGGCCAACAGGGGTTCCCCTCCGTGGAGGATGACGGTGACGGAGGGGAGTTCATGGTCACGTGCATGGTCGGCGAGCCGCGACGCGGTGCGGGAAACGACCTCCGGGGAGATCACCTTCGGCCGGGCTCGCCAGCTCTGATCTGCGTGTTCATAGACATAGCAATGATCACAAGCAAGATCGCATCTGCTGTGAACCTTCAGGACGATCTCGCGAAAGGCGATCAGGCCGGTCATTCCACCAGTCTAGAGCGGTTGATCCGGGGTCAGAGCGCGGAGTTGAAGATCGGCGCGGAAACAGGACGACCGGATTCCGACGGAAGCACCCGAGCGAGCGCGGTGGCCGCGGAAGCACTGCGGACGTCGATCTCCCCGAGCGGGAGGCGACGGCTCTTTGCGCTGGTCGAAGGGGTTGCGGAAGTCTTCACGGTTCCGTCCTGGGGTGAGGCCATGTGGAATGGGCATGGAAATGACAACAGCGACGCGCTAGTGTCAAGCGTGGACTTTACTCTTCCACGCCCTATTGGCAACCGAGACATGAGGCCTGGTCAAGCGTTCTATCGAAAGAGTGAGCAAGAGGGTTAGCGCCAGAGCAGCCGACTAGGGGGGTCGCTGTGAAGGATTTCTCCGCATCCGGATCACCGGGCAGCGTGACGTTCCGGAACGAGGATCTTCCCGCTCTCTTCCACCACACCGACCGGGCGGCGGTCTCCCGCCAGCGGGAGTCCACGCAGGCCACCCGCGTGCAGCTGCTGCTGCTCGTGCTCGCCGCGGCGGCGGCCGCCCTCCCCTCCGAGCCGCGTCTGGGCTCCGTCGAACTCTTCGGCGCGCTCAGCGTGTCGGCGTACGCCGGGGTGCTCGCGGTGGGCGTCCGGGCGACCCGGCGGCGGGCCCGGCCACAGTGGCAACTCAACCGCAGTGCGGCGGAGTTCATCAAGTCGCTCGCCTGGCGGTACGCGGTGCACGGCGCACCGTTCGGCTCCGGCCCGGAGGACGCCGAACAGACCTACCGCACACGGCTGGAGGCCGGACTCGCGGAACTGGCCAAGATGGGCTGGGAGGACCCGCGGGCGTCCGGCCAGGTGCCGCGGGGCGGCGAAATCACCGGCGCCATGCGGAGGTTACGGGATCGCGGCTACCAGGCACGCCGGGAGACGTACGTCAGGGACCGGCTGATCGAGCAGCGGAACTGGTACCGGCGCCGGACCGAGGTGTCCCGCCGGGCCACCTCCCTGTGGTCCTGGAGCATCGTCCTGCTGACCTGTCTGGGCCTGGCGTTCGCCCTGTTCGGGGCCTTCGGCAACGGATCCGCGGCCCGGCTCACCGGGCTGGTCAGTGCGGCCGCGACGGCCGGGATCGCCTGGAACGAGGTCCGCCGGCACCACCCCCTGATCGAGGCGCACACCCTCATCGAGCAGGACCTCGCGGCGATGATGGTGGTGATGCAGACGACCATCACCGAGCAGCAGTGGCCCTCGGCGGTCTACGAGACCGAGCGCTACGTCTCCCCCCAGCACACCGACTGGCTTGCCCGGCACAGCAGTTGACGTGTCATCAGCGCGAGGCGCCGCCGGGGCGGGGTGCCGTCAGTCGCGGGTCGCGCCGGCCCGCCAGATGACCGTGACCGGCTTCCCGAGCCCGCGCGCGTAGGCCACGATGTCGCCCGTACCGCCCAGGCCCCGGGCCGGCAGGCCGTCCCAGACGGCCACCAGCCGGTCGCAGGAGTCCGCGATCCAGGTGCCCGCCGCGTAGTACGCCTCGTCCGTCGAATGGGCGAAGTCCATCCGGATCTCCTGGGCCGCCCGCCGCCTCAGCCGGTGGTAGCCGTCCAGCGAATCGGCGTCCTCGAAGGCGTCCTCGTAGTCCTCGCTGGGGATCACCACCGTGAGGTCCGCCCCGCATTCCAGGGCGATGTCCGCGAAGAGCTGGTCCGCACCCTCGGCCAGGCTGGAGAGCGCCTCCAGCGGGCCCCGGTGGCCGCCGAGAACCTCCCGGAGCCGGCCCTCGACGTACCCGAGCAACTCGGCGGGGATCGCCCGGTGCCCGGTCACTCCGATGCGCTTCATCCGCACTCCCCCCGAAGCCGCGTGTACCCCCCGTGAACCCCTGGACATCCTCCCAGAAGGCGGGGGGACGTCCAGGGGGCCGCACGGGCGCGCAGGGATCAGCCGGTGTCAGGGGGGATCAGTAGACGCTCACTCCATAGGCGCTCAGCGCCTCGGTGACGGGCTGGAAGAAGGTCGTCCCGCCACTGGTGCAGTTGCCGCTGCCGCCGGAGGTCAGGCCGACCGCCCGGGTGCCGGAGTACAGCGGGCCGCCGCTGTCGCCGGGCTCGGCGCACACGTTGGTGCGGATCATGCCGTACACGATGTCGCCGCCGCCGTAGTTCACGGTGGCGTTCAGTCCGGTGACCGAGCCGCTGTGGGTGCCGGTGGTGGAGCCCCGCCTGGTCACCGACATGCCCACGGTGGCGTTGACCGCCGAGGTGATGTCCTGGCCGCCGACCGTGCCCGGGTGCGAGAGGGCACTGTTGGAGTAGCGGATCAGGCCGTAGTCGTTGCCCGGGAAGCTGGACCCGACGGTCGGGCCGATGCTGGTGGTGCGGGCCGAGTTCGTGTACCAGGTCCCGGCCCCGTCGGTGCAGTGACCCGCCGTCAGCACGTAGTAGGTGGTGCCGCTGCGCACGTTGAAGCCGGCCGAACAGCGCCAGCTCGCGGCGTAGATGGCGTCGCCGCCGGACAGCAGCTTGGTGAACTTGCCGGAGGTGCGCTCGATGCGCAGGGCCCCGGCGTCGCGGCCCGCCTCCCGCTTGATCTTCGCGAGGTCGGCGGCGCTGACGGTGGAGTCGGCGGTGACCACCAGGGTGCCGGTGGCCGGGTCGGTGTGCCAGGCGGTGCCCGCGACGTCGGCGCGCAGCACGGAGGCGTCGGCCGCGGCGAGCCGGTCGGCGCTGTAGCCGCCCGAGGGCGTGTCGTCGGCGGTGGCCGCCGTGGCGGGTACGGCGAGCGCGGCGACGGCGGCCAGGCCTGCCGCGATCGCGGCCGCCCGGGTGGGGGTGATGCGCTTGATCCTCACTTCTCGTCCTCCCGTGGGGGGTGTGTGGGGGTTCCGTGAGGCGCAGTCAGGCGCGCTTGGCGAAAACCCGGATGGGGATTTTGACCGTGTCCTGACAAGCGCTGCTCGGGAGTCTCGTGTCCTTCGTCAGCCGTCGGCAAGGGCTGGATTCAGCCTCCGCTCACCTGCGGCCGCCCCGAAGGGCAGCGGGTTGCCGGGCGGCGGGGACGGGCAGATGCAGTGGCCGGTGAAGGCGCGGGGCGGGAGCTGGGCCCCGGTTGAAATCGACGGTGACGGAGCCGTCGGCGGCCGGGGCGCCCGGCTTGAGGAAGCGGAAGCCGCGGCTGGAGCGTCCGCCGGTGGCGTCGCCGAACACGGCCCACAGACCGCCGTCCCGTCCGTCGACCGCGACCTGGAGGCTGTGCCGGACCCCTTGACGGTCGAAGCTCGGCTCGCCGCCGAGGCCGAGGCCGCGGCGCCGCCCCTCCGCGTTCTCCACCTGCACCGTCCGGTGCTCCTCGTACGGCCGGAACCTGCCCGGCAGGGCGTGGCCCTGGTCGTACGGGTGACCTCGATGCCGGCGAAGCCGCGGCGGGCCGCGGACCCCGGGTCGAAGACCCGGACCGCCCACAGCCCTTCGCGGCGGATCAGCATCAACCGGAGTCCGCCCACCGCCAGGCGGGACCGGGCCGGCGGGCCCTCGTCGGCGCCGAGTCCGGCCGCTCCGGCGAGGGGCTCGCCGTCGAGCCGGACAGCGTCTGCGGCGGTGGCGGTGAGGACCACCCCGCCGGCGTCCTCGCGCCACCGCCCGGGAACGGCCGGAATTCGACCTTCCGGGTACTCGGTGAGCCAGAAGGTGCCGATGAGGGCGAGGGGACCGTACGGGGCGGATACCGCCTCCACCCGATGCCGGCGCCACTGCCGCCAGGCCTCGGCTGCGTCGTCGCTCATGCCGTTGAAGATTTCCACACCTGCCCCGGGCATGCGGGTGCGGTAGGCCGTACGGACCTGAGGGTCCCTCAGCAGCCGTCGCAGGGGCAGCAGCAGTCACAGCCGCCGCAGCCGCAGTCGTCGCACTTGTGGCAGCAGCCCTCCCGCTTCTTCCGGGACCAGGGCCCCTCGTACTCCTCGGCGCAGCACAGCTTGCAGGTGCAGAACAGGCCGATGGCGACGGCGCAGCCGGCCCAGAAGCCTCGCGGCTGCGGCCGCTGCGGCTGCGGGGCGCCGAAGAAGCCGGGGCCGCCGGGCGGCATGCCCCCGCCCGGTCCGCCGGGCCCGCCGGGCCCGCCGCCACCGTACGGATTGCCGCCGTACGGGGTGCCGCCGTGGGGATTCCCGCCGTACGGGTTCGGGCCCCCGCCCTGGCCGCCGTACGGGGCGGCGGCGCCGTGCGGACCGGGTCCGCCGTACGGGCCCTGGGCCGAGTTCATCGCGGCGTGTCCGCACGAGCTGGTGCCGAAGGCGCGGTCCACCGAGCTGCGCAGCTCGTGCACGAGCAGCCGGTGGGCGAGGCCGCCGTCCGCGAACTCGGCGTCGCGCAGCGCCAGCCGTATGCCCCGCAGGGCGTCCTCGCTCAGCCGCCGGGCCTCGGTGAGCGGGGTGCCGGTGGCGTCGAGGGGGTTCCAGGCGCCGGAGGAACGGTCCTTCTCCAGGTCCTCGACCGCGTCGAGGAGATGCGCGAGCCGCCCGAAGTAGCGGCCGGCCTCGGCCAGCGCGGTGGCGTTGCCCGGCCGTCCCGCCAGGGCCGCGGTGTGGGCGAAGGCGGCGGCGGTGGCGGTCTCCGTCGGCTCGGTCACCACGAGCAGCGGGGTGCCGGGGCCGGCCAGGGCCTCGATGCCGGTCTGCCGGTCCACCGCGTCGACGAGCACGGCGGTGTCGAAGCCGAGCGAGGCGCCGGTCCGGGCCCCGGCCCGGTCCCAGCCGCGGGCCACCGCGCGCGCGGCGGCCGCGATCGGCGCCCGGGCCAACAGCCCGTCCCGGTCGGCCACGTGGTCGCGCACCTTGGCGGAGGCCAGCACCAGCGAGACGGCCGCGGCGAGCCGGGCGCCCTCGCCGTTGGCCACGGGAGCGGTGCGCATGCCGCGCAGTGGACAGGGTCCGGCGGTGCGGCGGGTACCGGCGACCGGCCCGGACTGAGCCTCCGTCAGAACGGAGACCAGCAGCCCGTCATAGTTGGTCACGATCCGCGAGGCCTGTCCGTGTTCGCCCCGAAGTGCCAGGCAGAGGCCGCAGAGATGGGCCATCCACTCCGTCTTGTACCGCTCGCCGAGCCGGTGCGTGCAAGGTCTGACGATGCCGAACAAAGTGGATCCCCCGGGTGTTGCGCGCCTACATCCGGGGCATCGTATCCAGCCGGTGCCTTCACCCGTACGTCCCCCGTGGCCACCCGGACGGAGGCAGTGGTCGTATTTTCACTCAGACAGCAGCGGTAGCTCCCTTGAACCCTGAGCGTGCACCGGATGTTCTGCACCAGTACCGTCACGAAACTCCTGCGCGGCGGCTATCCACTTGGCGCGTTGTCAGCATCATGGACGACCATAGGGATTGCGGAGATGACACAAACGACAGCCGCGATGAAAGGAGGCGTCCCATGGGTTCGGTGCGCAAGGCGAGTGCCTGGCTCGGTCTCGTCGAGGACAGCGACGACGAGCGCTACTACGACGACGAGTACACGGAGGCTCCGCAGGGTTCGCACACCGGCGACCAGTGGGTCACCGACCCCCGGGTGAAGGTGGCCTCCGACTCGGCCGTCGAGCGCGGCCGGCGCATCGCCACGGTCACCCCGGACGGCTTCCGTGACGCCCGCGGCATCGGCGAGCTCTTCCGCGAGGGCGTCCCGGTGATCGTGAACCTGTCCTCGATGGACCCGGCCGACGCCAAGCGCGTGGTCGACTTCGCGGCCGGTCTGACCTTCGGCCTGCGCGGCTCGATCGAGCGGGTGGCGACCAGGGTCTTCCTGCTGACCCCGGCCGACACCCAGATCGTGAGCGGCGAGCCCGGCGGCCGGGCCACCGGAGGCTTCTTCAACCAGAGCTGAGCGGGGCGCTCACCCGACTCACCGGAAGGCGTCGAGCCCGGTGAGTGCCTTGCCCAGCACCAGCTGGTGCATCTCGACGGTGCCCTCGTAGGTGAGCACCGACTCGAGGTTGGTCGCGTGCCGCATGACGGGGTATTCGAGGCTGATCCCGTTGGCGCCGAGGATCGTGCGCGCGGTGCGGCAGATCTCGATCGCCTCGCGGACGTTGTTGAGCTTCCCGAAGCTGATCTGCTCCGGGCGGAGCGTGCCGGCGTCCATCCTGCGTCCCAGGTGGTGGGCGAGCAGGATCCCCTTGTGCAGTTCCAGCGCCATGTCCGCGAGCTTGGCCTGGGTGAGCTGGAAGCCGCCGATCGGCCGGCCGAACTGCTCCCGGGTCCGCGCGTAGTCGAGCGCCGCCTCGAAGCTGGCGCGGGCGGCGCCCATGGAGCCCCAGACGATCCCGTAACGGGCGTGGCTCAGACAGCCGAGCGGCCCCTTGAGCCCGGTGACGCCGGGCAGCACCGCGTCGGCGGGCAGGCGTACGTCATCCATCACCAGCTCGCTGGTGACGCTGGCCCGCAACGACCACTTGTGCTTGATCTCCGGGGCGGAGAACCCCGGCGCATCGGTGGGAACGGCGAACCCGCGGATCCCCTCGTCGGTCTGCGCCCAGACCACGGCGACCGCGGCCACCGACCCGTTGGTGATCCACATCTTGCGCCCGTTCAGCACCCAGTCGCCGCCGTCGCGCTTGGCGTAGGTGCGCATGGCGGCCGGGTCGGAGCCGACGTCGGGCTCGGTCAGCCCGAAGCAGCCGATGAGCTCGCCGGCGGCCATGCCGGGCAGCCAGCGCTGCTTCTGCTCCTCGGAGCCGTAGCGGTGGATGGCGTACATGGCGAGCGAGCCCTGCACGGAGACGAGGGAGCGGATGCCGGAGTCGGCGGCCTCCAGCTCCAGACAGGCCAGCCCGTACTGCACGGCACTGGCGCCGGCGCAGCCGTAGCCCTCCAGGGACATGCCGAGCGCGCCGAGGGAGCCGAGCTCCCGGGCCAGCTCCCGGATCACGGGGAGCTCGCCCGTCTCGTACCACTCGGCGACGTGCGGCAGCACGCGGTCGGCGGCCCAGCCGCGGACGCTGTCGCGAATGGCGAGGTCCTCGGGACTGAGCAGCTCGTCGATTCCGAGGGGATCGGTGGGCACGAACACGGTGTCGCCTCCGGCGGGGTGCGGGTTGTGCGGAACCTTGCACTGTGAGTTTTCCGCGCCGACGCTAACCCGCGCTCCCCGCGCGGGCAATCGCCGCCCGGCCCGGCCGGCCCTCCCGGGCCTGGTAGGCCTCCCACGTTCCGGGTGCGTGCAGACGCCCGAGGTCGGTGCGGGCAGGCGTCCCGCAGGGCTCCGCCGCAGCCGTGCCCGCGCCGGGCCGGGCGTTGCCTTGCCGGCCCCGGCACCGGCCCGCGCCGGGGCTGCGCCCGGCCGGGGTTCGACCCCTGTACGGGGTCGGGGCGGGGGAGGCTGCGCGAAGCCCTCGCGGAACCGGGGTGCCGTGTGCCCACCTCCCCCAGACTCCGTCCGGGGGGACCCCCACCCCCAAGCTCTCGGCTTCGCTCGAGCAGGGGGGACCCCCATCGCCCTGCGGCACGCCTGCCCACACGGCCGGCGCCTTGGGCCCGGGCGCAACCCCCAACGGGGGCCGGGGCGGAGCCCCGAAGACTGCCGGGGCACAGCCCCAAAAGGGGCCCGGGGCGCAGCCCCGGTGCGGGAAGGGGTGGGGAGGGGAACTGGCTCCGCGCAGCGGTCAGGCGGGGCGGCTGAGGGCCGCGTCGGCGTCCGACTTGGCCGGGGCCGGGATGCGCACCCGGGCGGCGTGTTCGGCCGGACCCGAAGCCGGACCCGAATCCGCAGCCGCGGCAGGGGCGGCAGCCCCGGCAAGCTCCGGAGCGACCGCTTCGGCAGAGCCGGACGGAGCCGCGTCCACCGCACAGTCCATGACGCGCGGCAGCTTCAGCGCCATCACCGCGCCGGCGAGCAGCAGTCCCGCACTCACCATCAGCGTCACGTGCAGGCCGTGCACGAACGACGCCCGTGCGGCCGCGTACAGCGCGTCCCCCGCCGGCCCGCCCAGCGCGGCCGCGATCTGGTACGCCTCGCCCAGCGAGTTCGTCGCCCCCGCCGAGTCCGCCGCCGGCACGCCCGCCACATGCGCCAGCCCCGGTGCGTAGGCCGCGTTCATCACGCTGCCCAGTAGCGCGATGCCCATCCCGGCGCCCAGCTGGTACGAGGTCTCGCCGATGGCCGCGGCACCGCCGGCCGTCTCCGCCGGAGCCTCGCTCAGCATCGATTCGTACGCCGCGAACAGCGTGGTCTGCAGGCCGAAGCCGAGCAGCACGAAGCCCACCGTGAGCAGCAGCGGCCGGTCGTGCTGCCCCATCAGGGTCAGCAGCAGCACGGCCAGGGCGGTGAGCAGGAAGCCCAGCGAGACCATCGCCCGCGGGCCGATCCGGTTCAGCGTGTACGAACCGGTGCCGCCGGCCGCCATGGCGGCGAAGGTCAGCGGCAGCAGCCGCAGGCCGGTCTCCAGCGGGGACAGGTGCAGCACCAGTTGCAGGTACTGGACGGCGATGAGCTCCAGGCCGACCAGCGCCAGCATGGCGAGCACGATGCAGCCCACCGAGGTCGTGAAGGTGACGCGGGAGAACATCCGCATGTCGATGAGCGGGTGCTTCCGGCGCTTCTGGCGGCGGACGAACAGCACCAGCAGCACCGCTCCCACGCAGAGCGGCACGAGGGCCTGGACGTCCAGGAAGCTCCGGTCGGCGCCGGCCCGCTTCACACCGAGCACCACGCCCAGTACTCCGGCCGCGGCCATCAGCGCGCCGACCACGTCCCACGGACCGTCGGTCTCGCCGCGCGACTCCGGCAGGAGCCACCGGCCGAGCGGGAGGATCAGGGCCATCAGCGGAATGTTGATGAGGAAGACCGAACCCCACCAGAAGTGCTGGATCAGGAAGCCGCCGAGCACCGGTCCGCTGGCCGCGCCGATCGCGGCGACGGCGGTCCAGATGCCGATCGCCAGGGCGCGTTCCTTACGGTCCGGGAAGACCTGGCGGAGTATGGAGAGGGTGGCGGGCATGATCATCGCGCCGCCGATGCCGAGCAGGGCCCGCGCCGCGATCAGTACCTGGGCGTTGTCGGCCAGGGCGGCGATGGCCGAGGCCACGCCGAAGAGGCCGTAGCCGAGGAGCAGGATGCGGCGCCGCCCGACCCGGTCGCCGAGGGTGCCGAAGAGGATCAGCAGCGAGGCGCACACCAGCGGGTACGCGTCGACGATCCACAGCAGCTCGATCGAACCGGGACGCAGGTCCTCGGTGACGGAGGGGACGGCGACGTGCAGGATCGTCGCGTCGAGCGCGACGAGGACCAGGCTGATGCACAGGACCGCCAGGACCACCCAGCGGTTGGCTCCGCCCGCGAGCGCGGTGAGCCGCTGCCGGGAGTTCGGTCCGGACATGCATGTACCTCCCAGGTGATCCCTCGCGTTCGGTGGACCAGTGTCGTGACGTGCCGCAGGTGGGCGGCTTGGTTGACGGGGCCCGGCATCGACACGCGAGTGAACGGCCAGCGTACGCGAGTTCGGTCAGGGGTCACGTGGCCAAGCTCTCACCCCGTCGGCCCCCGGCGTGTGGCGTGCGCCACTCACCTCCCCTCCCCGTACACGCCCGGTCACGGCCCGTGGTTCTCTCCGGCCCTCCTCCGGTCGCCGTGACGGCACCACCGATAATCATGCCCGTGGAAGATCTCGCCGTTCGCCGGGCCGCGCCCGCGCTGCTCGCCTTCGCGGCCGTCCGGCTGCTGGTGCTGGCGGTGCTCGGGGTGTGGTGTGCGGCGGCGGGCAGCAGCCCGCACACCTTGCTCTCGGCCCGTTGGGACTCCCTCTGGTACGCGCGGATCGCCGCCGAGGGCTACGGCTACGAGGTGGTGCTGCCGAACGGGGACGTGCACTCGAACCTGGCGTTCTTCCCCCTGCTGCCCTGGCTGGAGCGGGCCGTCTCGGCGGTGACCGGGCTGTCGTACGGCTCGGCGGGCCTGGTGGTCTCGGCGCTCGCGGGTCTGGCGGCGGCGTGGGGGATCTTCGCCATCGGCGATCTCCTCTACGGCCGCCGGGCGGGCGTGTGCGCGGCGGCGGCCTGGGCGGCGCTGCCGGTCGGGATCGTGCAGTCCATGGCCTACAGCGAGGCGCTGTTCACGGCGCTGGCGGCGTGGTCGCTGTACGGGGTGCTGCGCGGCCGCTGGATCACCGCGGGCCTGCTCGCGGCGGCGGCCGGGCTGACGCGTCCGGTGGGCGTGGCGGTGGTGGCCGCGCTGTGGGTGGCCGCGGCCCTGGCCGTGCGGCGGGGCGAGGCCTCGTGGCGAACGGCGGCGGGAGCGGTGCTGGCTCCGGCGGGCGCGGCGGCGTACGTGCTGTGGGTGGGGGCGCGCACCGGCGAGGGGGTGCTCGGCTATCTGCGGGTGCAGGGCGGCTGGGGCAACGGCTTCGACGGCGGGTTCGCCTTCGCCCGGTTCATCGCGGCGAAGCTGGGCTCTGCGGCGTGGCCGGCCGGGGTGGGGCTGATCGCCGGGGTGCTGCTGGTGCTGTGGCTGTACCGGCTGTGCCTGCGCCAGGGGCAGCCGGTGGCACTGCTGGTGTACTGCGGGGTGGTGGTGGCGCTGGCGCTGTGCGCGTCGGCGTACTTCGGGTCGAAGCCACGGCTGCTGCTGCCGGCGTTCCCGCTGCTGCTGCCGGTTGCGGCGGCGCTGGCGCGGATCCGTACGGCCCGGGCGGCGGCCTGGCTGGGCGGAGCGGCCGCGGTCGCCGCGGTGTACGGGGCCTTCTGGCTGAACGGTTCCGGACCGCCCTGACGGAATTCATAATTCCGACCCGAATTGTTGGTCTCGCAAAAAGCTGTGGACGGGGTGCGGAGGAATTGACGAAGGCCGGGCGGGATTCCCCTCGATAAAGGCCCGACTGAGACCTACTCCACATCACATGGTCATCACAAACACGGCGATTCGCGCGGGCGCCCCACTCGCGCCCGGTAACGTCGATTGAGTGCGTACCGACCCGTCATTCACCCGTCTGGAGCGGCTGTTCGCCCGCCTGGACCGTGAACCCGAACGACCGGCTCATCTGCAAACGCCGCAGATGAGCCGGCACCGTGTGGTGCTCTTCGCTTCGACCCTGGTGTTCTATCTGGCCATCGTGGTGGCCGTGCTGACCACGTCCTGGCTGGTCCGGCTCGACTGGCAGGTGATGTTCTGGCGGCCGTACGAGCAACTGCCGGAGCTCCACGCCTTCCTCGACTACCTGGTGGTGCTCGGTCAGCGCGGCCCGACGGCCGTGATGGTCGCCGCGTGGCTCGGCTGGCGCTCCTGGCGGCAGCACACGCTGCGCCCGCTGATCACCCTCGGGGTGGCCCTGCTGCTGCTCAACATCACCGTCGGCGCGGTGAAGCTCGGTCTGGGGCGGCTCGGTCCGCACTACGCCACCCGGATCGGTTCCGCCGAGCTGTTCGCCGGCGGGGATATATTTCCGTCGGGCCACACCGCCAACGCCGTGGTGACCTGGGGCATCCTCGCCTACCTGGCCTCCACCGTGCGTACCCGGCGCAATCTGTCGGTGCTCTCCGCCGTGGTCGCGCTCAGCGTCGGCGCCACCACCGTCTACCTGGGCACCCACTGGGTCAGCGACGTGCTGCTCGGCTGGGCCGCCGGCCTGCTCATCCTGCTGGCGCTGCCCTGGTTCGAGCCGCTCATCGCGCGCACCGAGAGCTGGGTCTTCGAGCTGCGCGAGCACCTCCGCGAGCGCCGCGCCGGACGCCGGGCGCCGGTACCGGTCCCCGTTCCCGCGCCGGTGGCCGTGCGCGCCGCGCACGCCGCGGCGCCCCGGCCCGCTGCGCACCTCACCCTCCGGCCGCACATCATCCGGTCCGAGCGGACCCCTGCGGCCCCGGCCGGGAGCCGGCGGCCGACCCACGCCGCCGCCCACGCCGCGCACCCGGTGCACGCGGACCGGACCGCGCGGAACCCCTCGGCCCGCCCGGTCGCGGGGAGCTGATTTCCCGCCGCGCGCGGGGGCTGCCACGCACACACCGCCCCCGCGCGTCAGCGGCAGGGACATACCTTCAGCCGAATCGGGTCACGCTTAGGTCACGAAATGTCGACAAGTGTTTCACCGGCCCGGCTCACCCGAACCGGCGGATTCCACGGCCCCGCAATTGGGTTCGGTCATGCGACACGCCCGACGTGAAGACCCTTCTGCATTCCCTGCGCGGGACGCGGGAATTACCGCACGGCCATTCCCGCCGGGCCGCTCCCGCAGCGAATCCGAAGGGGTGTCGGCCGGCCCCGGCCGAGGCGCTCACAGAACCCTCACTTCTCCCCCACTGGCGCGTCCGCGCCGCGTAGCCGGGAACGGACTGGGAGCATCATGCCCTGATCTGATGCCGCCTCAGTGAGGGGACCGTCGATGGGAACGACGCCCGCGACAGAGCCGCCGCCGGTCCGCACCCGCGGCCGGATCCTGGTCGACTGGCTGACCACCACCGACCACAAGAAGATCGGCCACCTCTACCTGGCCACGTCGTTCCTGTTCTTCCTGCTGGCCGGACTGCTGGCCATGCTCATGCGGGCCGAGCTGGCCCGGCCGGGCCTCCAGCTGATCACCAACAACCAGTTCAACCAGGCGTTCACCCTGCACGGCACGATCATGCTGCTGCTCTTCGCGACCCCGACCTTCGCCGGGTTCGCCAACGAGATCGTGCCGCTGCAGATCGGCTCTCCGGACGTGGCCTTCCCCCGGCTGAACATGCTGTCGTACTGGCTGTTCCTGTTCGGCGGACTGATCGTGCTGCTCTCACTGGTCACCCCGACCGGGCCGGCCTACTTCGGCTGGACCGCCTACGCCCCGCTCAACAGCCTGGACCGGTCCCCCGGCATCGGCGCCGACATGTGGATCATGGGCCTGGCGCTGGCCGGCTTCGGCACCATCCTCGGCTCGGTCAACTTCATCGTCACCATCCTCGGACTGCGCGCTCCCGGTATGACCATGTTCCGGATGCCGATCTTCACCTGGAACGTGCTCTTCACCTCGATCCTGGTGCTGTTCGCGTTCCCGGTGCTCGCCGTCGCCCTGCTGGTCCTGGAGTCCGACCGGCGGTTCGGCTCGGTGGTCTTCCAGCCCCAATGGGGCGGTGCGCTGCTCTGGCAGCACCTGTTCTGGTTCTTCGGGCATCCCGAGGTCTACATCATCGCGCTGCCGTTCTTCGGGATCGTGACCGAGATCCTGCCGGTGTTCTCCCGGAAGCCCGTGTTCGGATACGTCACCCTGATCGGCGCGACCATGGCCATCACCGGGCTGTCGGTGGTGGTGTGGGCGCACCACATGTTCGCCACCGGCGCCGTGCTGCTGCCGTTCTTCTCCCTGCTGTCCTTCCTGATCGCGGTGCCCACCGGGGTGAAGTTCTTCAACTGGACCGGCACCATGCTGGGCGGCTCGCTGTCCTTCGAGACGCCCATGCTGTGGTCCATCGGCTTCCTGGTCAGCTTCCTGTTCGGCGGGCTCACCGGGGTGATCCTGGCCTCGCCTCCGATGGACTTCCAGGTCACCGACTCGTACTTCGTCGTCGCGCACTTCCACTACACCGTGTTCGGCACGGTGGCGTTCGCGACCTTCGCCGGCTTCTACTTCTGGTGGCCCAAGATGACCGGGAAGATGCTCGACGAGCGCCTGGGCCGGATCCACTTCTGGACCCTCTTCATCGGCTTCCACCTCACCTTCCTGGTGCAGCACTGGCTGGGCGCCGCAGGCATGCCCCGCCGGTACGCCGACTACCTTGCGGCCGACGGCTTCACCCTGCTCAACACCGTGTCCACGATCGGGGCCTTCCTGCTCGGCCTGTCCACGCTGCCGTTCCTCTACAACGTCTGGAAGACGCACCGCTACGGCACACGGGTCCAGGTGGACGACCCCTGGGGCTGGGGCCGCTCGCTGGAGTGGGCGACGTCCTGCCCGCCGCCCCGGCACAACTTCAGCGAACTGCCCCGGATCCGCTCCGAGTCGCCCGCCTTCGACCTGCACCATCCGGAGATCGCCGCGCTGGAGCACCGGCTCCCGGATCCGCAGACCGCTGAGCTGCCCGGGCCAGCAGATCCCGGGCGTCCCTGATCCGCCCCGCCATCTCGGGCGGCTCCACCACCTCGAACTCGAAGCCCATCATCAGCACGTGGACGAGCAGCACGTCCAGGCTCACCCCGCCGGTGCGCAGCAGGCAGGAGTGCGCGTCGACCGGCTCCAGCTCCCCGTCCGCCGGACCGACCGCCTGCCCGGCCTCCTCGGCGGAGACCAGCAGCCGGACCACGGCCTGCACGGGGTACGCCCCCTGCGAGATGCCTTGCGCGACGTACGCGGCGAGGTCCTCCGCGGGCGGCGTACGCGGGGTGAAGCGCGGACCGTGCGGCGGTCTGGGCTCGATCCGGTCGGCCCGGAAGGTCCGCCAGCCGGCCCGGTCCACGTCCCAGGCGACCAGGTACCAGCGGCGCTCGCTGCACACCAGGCGGTGCGGCTCCACCGTCCGGCGGCTGCTCGCGCCCTCGTGGTCGCGGTAGCCGAACCGGAACCGTTCGTTGTCCCGGCAGACGGCGGCCAGTTCGGTGAGCACGGAGGCGTCCACGGTGGACCGCTGCTGCCCGCGCAGCATGGACACGGTGAACTCGTTCAGCGCGTTCACCCGCCGCCGGAGCCGGCCGGGCAGCACCTGCTCCAGCTTGGCCAGCGCCCGTACCGAGGCCTCGCCGATCCCCTCGACGCCGTTGCCGGCGGCGGTGCGCAGGCCCACGGCGACGGCCACGGCCTCCTCGTCGTCGAGCAGCAGCGGCGGGAGCTCGGCGCCCGCGCCCAGCGAGTAGCCGCCACCGGTGCCCGGGCTGGCGTTGACGGGATAGCCGAGCTCGCGCAGGCGGTCGACGTCACGCCGGACGGTGCGGGGGGTGACGCCGAGGCGCTCGGCGAGGTCGGCCCCGGTCCATTCGCGGTGGGTCTGCAACAGCGACAGCAGGCGCAGCAGTCGTGCGGAGGTCTCCAGCATGCCCCGAGTCTGCCAGCGGCCGGACCCGCTCCCGCGATCGCCCTCCGGGGCCGCCCTGGGTGCGGGGAGCGCGCGACACACGGACGAGTGAGCCGGAAGAGGGCCTTCGGGCCGGGGAGGCGTCCGCAGGCGGCGTCCGGAGGCGGCGTCCGGAGGCGGCGTCCGGAGGCGGCGTCCGGCTCAGCAGCCCGGCGCCTCCTTGCCGCCGCTCCTCGCGAGGTCGCACAGCGTCCGGGCGGACACCTTCCAGGTGCCGTCGCGGAGCACGGCGGTGCCCTTGCTGCCGGAGAGCAGCGGCTTGCCGCCCACCCTCAGGTCGTACACGACCCGTGCGTCGACGGGCGAGGTGAAGACCACGTCGGCCACCTCGGCGGAGGTTCTGACGGCACTCGGATCGGTTTCGAGCCGGGCGAGCAGCGGGGCCATGCCGCTCCCGTTCTCCAGCACCCGCACCCGCTCCGCGGCCGGCGTCCGCCCGTCGAAGAACAGTGCCCAGTTCTCCTCCACCGCCTCCCGCGCGGCAAGGACGTCGGCGGGCCCCCGGCCCGTACCCGCAGAGGCGGAAGCGTCGGCGGACACCGAGGGCGGCACGGAGGCCGGTACGGAGGCCGAAGCAGGCCCCGAAGGAGCGGGCGGCGCCTTCGGCGACACCCCGGCCGAAGCCCCGGCACCGGGGACCCCTCCGCCCCCACCACCGGCGGAACATCCCACCAGGGCCCCCAGCGCCCAGACCCCCACCGCCACCTCACGAGCACGCACACGCCAGGCCATCCGGCTCACCACCACCGTCCGGGCGACCGTTTCGCCCCGTTCACCCCAGCCTGCGTTTCCCCGCGGCCCACTTCAAGCAGCCCCGCCGCCCGGCGCCCGGCTCGGACTCGGACTCGGACTCGGACTCGGACTCGGGCTCGGGCTCGGGGCGGCCGCCGGGGCAGGCTTCGCCGAACGGGCCGGCAGCCGGAGCATCGTGCCCGGCTTGAGGAGGGCCGGGCGGTCGCCCAGGCGGTCACGGTTGGCCGCGTGGAGGGCCTGCCAGCCGCCCTCGACCCGGTACGTGCGCGCGAGCGCGTACAGCGTGTCGCCGCCCCGGACCACGTGCATCCGCCCCGCCAGCCCGTACCGCTTCGCGCACTCGGGCCACGCCTCCCATCCCTGCGTGGCCAGCACGCCCTCCGCGACCCGGATCTGCTGCGGTTTCGTCGCCAGGTCCGCCCGCGGCGCGAAGGCCAGCCCGCCGTGGTCCTCCCAGGTCCGCTGCCAGAACTGCAGCCCGCCGTAGAACCCGTTGCCGCTGTTGATGTGCCAGCGCCCGCTGCTCTCGCAGTCCGCCACGCAGTCCCACGGCCACACCGCCCCCGGCCCGCAGTCCCCCGGGCCGGTGCCGATCACGCCCGGCGAACCGATCGCCGCCGAACCGGCCGGGCCGGGCGCGGGAGGGGGCGGCGGCGCCGCGGCCGCGGCCGTCGGGAGGGGCAGCGCCGGCAGCGACAGCAGCACGGCCACCAGCGCGGACACCGGCACGGACACCAGTGCGGCGGGGGCCGGGGAAACAGCCCGCCGGATCCGGGGGTTGGGCATCGGGTCACGCTACGCGGCCCGTCGCGGCCCGCCCCGCCGCCACGCGGCAGCCGTTCCCGCCCCACTCGCACGGCGGACCCGTCCGGGCCGCCCCGATGGCAGTTCCACGACGTCAAATGACAGCATCCCGGCAGGAGTTGACCGCTTCGGAAAGAGCTTCCCGGCGCATTCACCCTTTCGGGCCCCCGGTTCGATTCCGTTCCCCCGTCCGGCGTTACCCCGCGCACCGCTCCCCCGTTGAGCCCGGCGAGCCGGGAACCGCCCGGCCGCGCACGCCTAGTCCGAGGAGTGACCCCGTGCCGCGCATGCTCGACGTCAGTGATGACGTACGCGCCGAGATCGGCGACGAAGAAGCCGACCTGCTGCTCGCCGGCGAGAACGCGCCGGGCAGTTACGACTGCACCTCCTGCCGCACCCCGGGCAACTCCGAAAGCGAACGCACCAGCACCGTGCTGTTCGTCGGCGAGGAGACCGCCGTCCTCGCCTTCGCCCACGCCACCTGCATCCCCTCCCAGGTGGTGGCGGTCTCCGAGGAACAGCTCCAGGGAGCCGTCGCCTCCATCACCGGCGACTCACCCGCCCCCGCCCCCGGCGCCGGGACCCCCCAGTCGGTCCCCGGGGGCCAGGCCGTCCTGGGCATCACGAGCGGGCTGGTGCTCATCGGCGGCGAGCTGCACCCCGCCCTCGTGGTGGAGCCGACCGCCCCCATCGCCCGCCCCGGCAGCACCGGCCCCGGCGACGACTTCCTGCCGCTCCTGATCGAGCAGGGCTTCCACCCCCTGACGGACACCACCGCGCTGCCCTCCCCGCTGGAGGGCTGGTCCGTCCTGCTGGCCGCCGGCCAGCTGCACGCCGTCCTCCAGCCGGGCACCGCCCCCGGGTCCCCCCAGGTGGCCTGGTGGCAGGCGCACCAGGCGCTGTCCGTCACCGAGGGCTGGCGGTCCGCCGTCAACAAGACCCAGCGGGTCCTGATCTACGCCGCCCCGGTCGGCTCCATCGGGCAGCAGCCCCGCGAGGACCTGCTGCGCGACGCGCTGGACAAGGCGGCCGCCGCCGGCCAGCTGGTCGCCGCCTCCATGCCGCTCGCCGGCACCTGACCCCGGGAGCCGGGGACAGGACCCGGCCCGGCGGGTGACCCGGACCGGTTGAGGACCCCGGTGGTGCGCCGGGGGTGCGCGGGATGCCCGCGCACCCCCGGCCATCTGCGTTTTTCCGAGGGTTTTTCCGACCGACACGGCCCGCGCCCGCATCCGTGGCGCCTGTAGTTTCGTTGGCGTCTACGTGCATTCATACGACCCCCACATCCCCCCGATGCGGACGCACAGCGCCTCGCAGACGCCGATCTACGACGCCCTCTACTCGGAGTACCTGCGGTCCTTCCGGGCCCTGCCGTACGACCGGACGGGCGAGGAGGACCTCGGGTTCACCGCGTTCGGGGCGATCGCCGCGCCCGCCGCCATCACCCCCGTCCAGCAGTCCGCGTACGGCTTCGGCGGCCACAGCAGCAACGGCCACAGCGGCGTCGGCGGCTGGAACGGTTCCGCATGGCAGACCGAGCCCTGGCCGGCCACGTACGCCGACCGCCCGGCCTACGCGGGCACCGGACCGTCCGGAAACGGCGGCGGGCGGCAGCACCAGACCGGGATGCACCACATCCCGGCGGCCCTGCCGCCCGCTCCGCGCCGGACCTACTGAGTCCCGGCCACCGAGGGCGTCCCCCCGGTCACTTCTTCTTGGCGGCCTTGCTGCCGCGCTTCTCCCGGACCCGCACCGAGATGTGGATCGGGGTGCCCTCGAAGCCGAACTCCTCGCGCAGGCGGCGCTCGACGAAGCGGCGGTAGCCGTGCTCCAGGAAGCCGGACGCGAACAGCACGAACCGCGGCGGCTTGGTGCCCGCCTGGGTGCCGAACAGGATGCGCGGCTGCTTGCCGCCGCGGATCGGGTGCGGGTGGGCGGCGACGATCTCACCGAGGAAGGCGTTCAGCCGTCCGGTCGGGACGCGCGTCTCCCACCCCTCCAGGGCCGTCTCGATGGCCGGGACCAGCTTCTCCATGTGGCGGCCGGTCTTCGCCGAGACGTTCACCCGGGGCGCCCACGCGACCTGCTGCATCTCGGTCTCGATCTCGCGCTCGAGGTAGTAGCGGCGCTCCTCGTCGAGCTCGTCCCACTTGTTGTAGGCGATGACGATGGCGCGGCCGGCCTCGACGGCCATGGTGATGATGCGCTGGTCCTGGACGCTGATCTTCTCGGTCGTGTCGATCAGGATGACCGCGACCTCCGCCTTCTCGACGGCGGCGGCCGTGCGCAGCGAGGCGTAGTAGTCCGAGCCCGTCTGGAGGTGGACCTTCTTGCGGATACCGGCGGTGTCCACGAACTTCCAGGTGACGCCGCCGAGCTCGATCAGCTCGTCGACCGGGTCGCGGGTGGTGCCGGCCAGCTCGTTGACGACGACCCGCTCCTCCCGCGCGACCTTGTTGAGGAGGGAGGACTTGCCGACGTTCGGGCGGCCGATGAGCGCGATGCGGCGGGGGCCGCCGATCGCGGTGCCGCCGAAGGTCTGCGCGGGCGCGTCGGGCAGCACGTCCAGTACGGCGTCCAGCATGTCGCCGGTGCCGCGGCCGTGCAGCGAGGAGACCGGCCAGGGCATGCCCAGACCGAGGGACCACAGGGAGGCCGCGTCGGCCTCGCCGCTCTGGCCGTCGACCTTGTTGGCGCACAGGACGACGGGCTTGCCGGCCCGGCGCAGCAGCCTGACCACGGCCTCGTCGGTGTCAGTGGCGCCGACCTTGGCGTCGACGACGAAGACGCACGCGTCGGCGGCCTCGATGGCGTACTCGGCCTGGGCGGCGACGGAGGCGTCGAGGCCCAGGACGTCCTGCTCCCAGCCGCCGGTGTCGACGACCTTGAAGCGGCGGCCCGCCCATTCGGCTTCGTAGGTCACCCGGTCGCGGGTGACGCCCGGCTTGTCCTCGACGACCGCCTCGCGGCGGCCGATGATGCGGTTCACCAGGGTCGACTTGCCGACGTTCGGGCGTCCGACGACAGCGAGGACGGGCAGCGGGCCGTGGCCGGCCTCCTCGATGGCGCCCTCGACGTCCTCAAGGTCGAAGCCCTCTTCCGCGGCGAGCTCCATGAACTCCGCGTACTCGGCGTCGCCAAGCGCTCCGTGCTCGTGCTGGTCGTTCATGAAGTCCGTTCCTCGTCGTTCGTGGTGGTCGGTGGCACCCGCGCGGTCGCGCGGGCCCACTACTGGTTCAAGTCTCGCTCAGCGCCCGGTGAGGCGCTTCGCGTCCGCCAGGTGGGCGGTGAGGTGGTCCTGGATCCTTACGGTGGCGGCGTCCAGGGCCTGCCGGGTGCGGCGGCCGGTGCCGTCGCCGGCCTCGAAGGCGTCGCCGAAGACGACGTCGACGCGGCCCCGCAGCGGGGGCAGCCCCTTGACCAGACGGCTGCGGCGCTCGCTGCTGCCGAGCACCGCGACCGGCACTATCGGGGCGCCGGAGCGCACCGCGAAGTAGGCGAGCCCCGCCCGCAGCGAGGCGAAGTCGCCCTCACCGCGGGTGCCCTCGGGGAAGATGCCGAGCACTCCGCCGTCCGCCAGGGCGCCGAGTGCGCCGGTGACGGCGTTCCGGTCGGTGCCGGAGCGGTCGACCTGGATCTGGCCGATGCCCTCCAGGAAGGGTCCGAGCGGGCCGACGAACGCTTCCTTCTTGATCAGGAAGTGCACGGGCCTGGGCGCGGTCCCCATGAGCATGGGTCCGTCGATGTTGTGGGAGTGGTTCACCGCGAGGATGACCGGCCCGGAGGCCGGTACCTTCCAGGCGCCGAGCACGCGGGGCTTCCACAGCCCGTACATGAGCCCGATGCCGATCCGCCGCCCGACCGCCGCACCCCGCAGGGAGGGCGTTGCGCTCACTCGCCGCCCGTCCGCTTCTCCTCGACGAGGCCGACCACGCACTCGATGACCTGGTCGAGGGTGAGCTCGGTGGTGTCCACCTCGACGGCGTCGCCGGCCTTGGCCAGCGGGGAGGTCTTCCGGCCGGAGTCGGCGGCGTCCCGCTTGATCAGGGCTTCCTTGGTGGCCGCCAGGTCGGTGGCCTCCTTGCCCGTGAGCTCGCCGTTGCGGCGGGCGGCGCGGGCCTCGGCGGAGGCGGTGAGGAAGATCTTCAGGTCGGCGTCGGGGAGCACGGTGGTGCCGATGTCCCGGCCCTCGACCACGATGCCGCCCTCGGCGGCCGCGGCGAGCGCGATGGAGCGCTGCAGGTCGGTGATGACCGTCCGCACCTCGGGCACCGCGCTGACCGCGCTGACCTTGGAGGTGACCTCCTGGGTGCGGATCGGGCCGGAGGCGTCCAGGCCGTCCACGGTGATGGTGGGCGCGGCCGGGTCGGTGCCGGAGACGATGGCCGGCTTGCCGGCGGCGAGGGCGACGGCGTGCTGGTCGTGGACGTCCACCCCGTTGGTGATCATCCACCAGGTGATCGCCCGGTACTGGGCGCCGGTGTCCAGGTAGCGCAGCCCGAGCTTGGCGGCGACGGCCTTGGAGGTGCTGGACTTGCCCGTACCGGAGGGACCGTCGATGGCGACGATCACGGCAGACGGAGCGGCGGTTTCCACGGGACGGGCACCTTCCTGATTGCGCGACGTTGTGCGGGCGCGCCAAACGCACCCCCGCTCAAGGTTACCGGCCCGCCGAACCGTCCCGTCCCCCGTCCTCCCCCGCTCCCCGGGGGACGGCCGTCCCGCGACCGTGCGGGCGGGCGTTCCGCCCCGCGGCACGGCCGCCCGCACGGCCGGCGGGGCTACTGCCGGCGGATCGCCCAGCCGCGTTCGCGGAGCTCCGCCGTGAGGGCGGGTGCCGCGGACGGTTCCACCATGAGCTGGACCAGGCCCGCCTGCTGGCCCGTCGCGTGCTCGATGCGCACGTCCTCGACGTTGACCCCGGCCCGGCCGGCGTCGGCGAAGATCCTTGCCAGCTCGCCCGGCTGGTCGCTGATGAACACGGCCACCGTCTCGTACGCCGCCGGCGCCGCGCCGTGCTTGCCGGGCACCCGGTCGCGGCCGGCGTTGCCGCGGCGCAGTACGTCCTCGATGCCCGCCGCGCCCTCCTGCCGCTTCGTCTCGTCCGCCGACTGCAGGCCGCGCAGGGCCTGGACCGTCTCCTCCAGGTCGGCCGCGATGCCCGAGAGCACGTCCGCGACCGGCCCCGGGTTCGCCGAGAGGATCTCCACCCACATCCGCGGGTCCGAGGCGGCGATCCGGGTCACGTCCCGGATGCCCTGCCCGCACAGCCGTACGGCGGTCTCGTCGGCCTCCTCCAGCCGTGCGGCGACCATGGAGGACACCAGCTGCGGGGTGTGCGAGACCAGGGCCACGGCCCTGTCGTGCGCGTCGGGGTCCATCACCACCGGTACGGCCCGGCAGAGCGCCACCAGCTCCAGCGCCAGGTTGAGCACCTCGTGGTCGGTCTCCCGGGCCGGGGTGAGCACCCAGGGCCGCCCCTCGAACAGGTCGGCGGTGGCGGCCAGCGGCCCGGACTTCTCCTTGCCGGCCATCGGGTGCGTGCCGATGTACGCCGACACGTCCACGCCCCGCTCTGCCAGCTCGCGCCGCGGTCCGCCCTTGACGCTGGCCACGTCCACGTAGGCGCGGGCCACGCCGCGTCCGATGGCGTCGGCGAGGGTCGCCGCCACGTGCGCCGGCGGCACCGCGACGACCGCGAGGTCGACCTGGCCCGGCGCGGGCTCGTCGGTCCCGGCGCCGAGCGCGGCGGCGGTCCGGGCCTGGGCCGGGTCGTGGTCGGCGAGGTGGACGGTGATCCCCCGGCGGGACAGGGCGAGCGCCGCGGAGGTGCCGATCAGTCCGGTTCCGATGACGACGGCGGTTCTCACTGTGGGCGCTCCTGGGTGGTCGTGGCGGGTCTGACACTCAGGGTAGTCATCCCGTACGACGGGCGGACCCCTGGGACCGCCTGTCGAGACGGCCCCGGGCGCCCGCTCGGCGGAGCCGGCCCACCGCGCCCGACCGCCGTCCGAGCCGGTCGCGCGGCATGCGCCCGGCACGCCCGGCACGCCTTGTCCCCCGCCCGGCCGCCGGGCCTGGATCGCCCGACGGATCGACGGCCCGGATCGCCCGACCCGGTCCGCCGGGCGGACCTCAGAGCCCCTGCTGCCGGATGATGTCCTCCAGCGATCCGCTGGGTACGTGGCCGTCGGGGGTCAGCTTGTCGACGGCCTGGGGCAGCGTCAGGGCGAGCTCGTCCGCCGCCTGGTCGGTGCTGACACCGGACCGCTGGGCCACCTGTTGCAGGATCTCGTCGGGCAGCGCCTCCTTGAGCTGCGCGCCCGAGACCGGCTGGTTGGTGCCGGAGGAGACCCAGGACTGGGCCTGGTCGACCAGCCCCGACTTGGTCAGCATCTCCAGCAGCCCGTTGAGCGGGTTGCCCCCGGCCGCGGAGCCGCCGCCCTGTGGCCCGCCCGCACCACCGCCCATGAGCGCTCCGAGCAGGGCACCGAGGACGTTGCCGGCACCGCCGCTGCCGTTCTGCCCCCCGCCGAGCAGGCCGCCGAGGAGAGAGCCGAGGTCGTTTCCCGCCATGATCATGCGCCTTTCGAAGGGGACCGGCGACGCGACGCCGGGAAGCGCCCGCGTGACTTCGAGACACGGACAATTTCTCTCAGACCCGTACGCACCGCCACCTCGCCGAGAGCATGGCCGCGGACTGCGCTACAACAGGCAGCATGATCTTCCACGTCGTGCCGCTCACCGACTGGTCCGCCCAGCCGGAACTCCCCTACGCCCCGTCCTCCCTCGACTCCGTGGGTTACGTGCACTGTTCGGCGGACCGCCCGACCGCGCTGGCCATCGCCGAGTCCTACTACCGCGACGCCCCCGGCACCCTGCTGGCCGTGGAGATCAATGAGCGGGCGCTGACCTCGGAGGTGAGCCGTGAGGGTGAATCCGGCGGCCGCTACCCGCACATCCACGGCCCGATCGACCGGGCCGCCGTGGCCCGCCTCTGGGAGGTCGTCCGTACGCCGGGCAGCCCGGCCGTACTGGCGCCCTGGCAGCCGGACACCCCGCAGGACCGGACCCCGTAGGACCGGTCACCCCGGAGGAGCCGGACCCCGCAGGAACCCGGATTCGCTGCGAACCGGGCCCCGTACGGGGTGTCGCGCGGCCGGCTCGGCGCGGCGGACCGCCGTCCGGCACGGGCAGGCACCAGGATGCTGCTCGCCCACCGGAACACCACGAGGAGACTCGGATGAGCGACCCCCTGCACCCCGGAACCGCCCGCCGCACCGTCCTCGGCGCGGGCGCGGCGGCACTGGCCTGCTGCGGCCTCACCGCCTGCGGCAACGGCGGCGCGGAGGAGCCCGCACAGCCGCCCACCCCGCCGGCCACGCCCCCCGCCTCGCCCGAGGCGTCGGCCCCCCATGCGCCGTCGCCCGGCGCCTCCGCCGCCCCGCTGCTCCGCACGGCGGACGTGCCGGTGGGCGGCGGGACGATCCTGAAGGAGAAGAAGGTGGTGGTCACCCAGCCCACCGCGGGCTCCTTCAAGGCGTTCTCCGCCGTCTGCACCCATCAGGGCTGCATCGTGGCGAAGGTCGAGAACGGCACCATCGACTGCCCCTGCCACGGCAGCAAGTTCAACATGTCGGACGGTGCGGTGACCCACGGCCCGGCCACGCGCCCCCTGCCCCCGCAGGGCATCACGGTCTCGGGCGGCGAAATCTCCCTCGCGTAGCGGCGGGCCCGCCGCATACCCTCCCGGGGTGAACGAACAGAGCCCCGCCGATCGGTCCCTCGTCGCGGACCACACCGTGTACTCCTGCGTGATGGGCTCGCGGGCCTTCGGGCTGGCCACCGGGACCAGCGACACCGACCGGCGCGGCGTCTACCTGGCTCCGACCCCGCTGTTCTGGCGGTTCGAGAAGCCCCCCACACACATCGAGGGCCCCTTGCCGGAGCAGTTCTCCTGGGAGCTGGGGCGCTTCTGCGAACTGGCCCTGAAGGCGAACCCGAACATCCTGGAGTGCCTCCACTCGCCGCTGGTGGAGCGGATCACCCCGGTCGGGGAGGAACTCCTCGCGCTGCGCGGGGCGTTCCTCTCCCGTCACGCGTACGCCTCGTTCACCCGGTACGCGTTGGGGCAGCGCCGCAAGCTGGAGGCAGACGTGCGGCTGCACGGCGCGCCCCGCTGGAAGCACGCCATGCACCTGCTGCGACTGCTGCTCTCCTGCCGGGACCTGCTCCGAACCGGCGGCCTGACCGTCGACGCCACCCCCTACCGGGACCGGCTGCTGGCGGTGAAGCGGGGCGAGCTGGGCTGGGACGAGGTGGACGCCTGGATGGTCCGCCTGTCCGAGGAGACCGAAGCCGCCCTGGCCGGCAGCCCGCTGCCCGCCGAGCCGGACCGCGCGGCGGTCGGGGACTTCCTGCACCGCACCCGCCGCGCGTCGGCCCGCTGAGCGCTCGAAGGCCCCCGGCTACTGCTCCGGTGCGTCCCAGAGCGCGCCGAACTCCAGCAGTTCCCCGCGGTACTCGATACGGCCCTCCCAGTCCCGCGGCCACACGTCCGCGCCCAGGTGGGCGCCGGCGAAGGCACCCGCCAGGCAGGCGATCGAGTCGGAGTCGCCCTTGGTGCAGGCGGCCCGGCGGAGAGCGAGGAGGGGCTGGTCCGGGAACAGCAGGAAGCAGTGCAGGGCCGTGGCCAGGGCCTCCTCGGCGATCCAGCCCTCGCCGGTGGCCAGGCACGGGTCGAGCTCCGGGGCCGGGTCGCGCAGCGCGGCCGCGAGCCGGTCCAGGACGGCCAGGCACTCGTCCCAGCCGCGCGCCATGAAGGACTCGGGCGTGGCGTCCGAGGCCGTACGCATCCACAGGTCGCCGAGCCAGCGCTCGTGGTAGCGGGTGCGCTGCCGGAGGGCGTACGAGCGCAGCCGGCCGACCAGGCCCGTCACCTCGACCCCCTGGGCCAGCAGGAACACCGCGTGCGCGGTCAGGTCGGACGCCGCGAGCGCGGTCGGGTGACCGTGGGTCAGCGCCGACTGGAGCTGGGCCGCTCCCGCCCGTTCCTCCTCCGTCCACCCGGGCACCAGGCCCACCGGCACCACCCGCATGTTCGCGCCGCAGCCCTTGGAGCCGATCTGGCTGGCCTCGCGCCAGTCCCGCTCCGGGGCATTGAGCAGGCTGCACGCCCGCAGGCAGGTGTTGCCCGGGGCCCGGTTGTTCTCGGGCGAGTGGTACCAGTCGACGAACTCCTCGCGCACCGGACGGGTCAGGCGCAGCGGTCCGATCCGGCCCCGGTCCGTGGCCGTGCGGATGCCGCGCGCCAGGGCCAGGGTCATCTGCGTGTCGTCCGTGACGATGGCCGGGCGGGGCAGGCCCATCTCCCGCCACGGGCCGAACTTGGCGAGGATGCCGGGCACGTCGTTGAACTCGGTCGGGAAGCCCAGGGCGTCGCCCAGCGCCAGGCCGATGAGCGCGCCGGTCGCCGCTCGCTTGGTGGGGGTGGGGCCGGTGGTCGTCATCGCGGCTTTCCTTCCGGTCGGAGCAGGGGCGGGTGGAGCACGGCGGCGGATCCCGCCCGGTAGAGGGCGGCGGGCTTGCCCCGGCCGCCGGTGAGCCGGGCGGCGCCGGGCACGGGTTCGACGAACCCGGGGGTGGCGAGCACCTTCCGGCGGAAGTTCGGCCGGTCGAGCGTGGTGTCCCAGACGGTCTCGTAGACGGCCTGGAGCTCGCCGAGGGTGAATTCGGGCGGGCAGAACGCGGTGGCCAGGCCGGTGTACTCCAGCTTGGCGCGGATCCGTTCCCGGGCGTCGCGCAGGATCGCGTCGTGGTCGAACGCGAGCGGGGTCGTGTCGTCCGCGGGCGTCCATCGGGCCTGGGCGGCGTCCCCGCCGCCCTCGGCCACGGGTTCGGGCATGTCCGGTACGAGCGCGGTGAACGCCACCGAGACGACCCGCATCCGCGGGTCCCGGTCCGGTTCGCTGTACGTGCACAGCTGTTCGAGGTGGAGCCCGGCCACGACCGGCCCGGGCAGGCCGGTCTCCTCGGCGAGCTCCCGGCGGGCGGCGGTCTCGGCGGATTCGCGGGGCAGTACGAAGCCGCCGGGCAGCGCCCAGGCACCGGTGTACGGTTCCTGGCCGCGCCGGATCAGCAGCACGTGCAGCCGGCCGGCCCGCACGGTGAACACGGCGAGGTCGACGGTGACCGCGAAGGGTTCGAAGGCGTGCGGGTCGTAGGAGGAGGTGGTCATCGTCGCTCCGGGAGGGGGTCGGTGAACCGCGGCCCCTCGGCGAGCAGCGCGTCGACGGCCTCCACGGCCGTCCGCAGGCGCTCCTGCTCGCTGCCGCGGACCACCAGGAAACGGCGTCCGGTCCGGGCGAGTTCCTCGTGGAAGCGGCCGGTCATCCAGGGCCGCAGGCCGGGTCCGTCGCGCAGGCCGTCGTCCTCGAAGGGCACGCCCTCGTGGTGGGTGAGCAGGTACAGGTCGCGGGGTCGGCGGGCGGCGATCGCCTCGACCTCCGGGCTGCGGCAGCCGAGGTAGCGCTCGTGCCAGATGGCGGTGGCGAAGGAGTCGGTGTCGCAGACGAGGACCGGAGAGCCGAGCCGGGCCTCCCGCTCCTCGTCGGCGTCCTGCCGGAGGGCGATGACCGGGAACTCGTCGGTGCCGAACTCCGCGTCGGCCCAGTCGGCCTCCGGGTCCACGGCACGCAGCGCGGCGAGCTTCTCCTCGCTGTACCGGCGGCCGTACTCGGGGACCCAGCCGGTACGGGCCCAGACCCCGCCGCGCTCGCGGTAGTGCCCGGCCAGGGCCCTGGAGAGGGTGGTGGTGCCGGTGGACTCGGCGCCGAGCACGACCACGCGCCGGGTGAGGGCCGCCCGGACCGGCGCGGAGAGGAACTCCCAGCAGCCGGCCGGGTCGGCGCGGACGGCCGTGCCGGAGACCGGGAAGCGGGTCCGTCCGGGGTCGACGAGGACCTCCTCGGCGCCGAACCTGCGGGCCAGTTCGGTGCCGTAGTCCTCCGAGGTGAACACGGCGTCGACCGGGCCGGGCACGGCCGACCTGAAGATCTCCATGTGGGCGTCCCACACGGCGGGGTCCACGAGGTCCACGGGGACGTCGTCGACGGCGCCCACCACCTCGGCCTCCGGGTGCTCCTCACGCATCCAGGCCACTCGGTCGGCCAGCGGCACCGATTCGACGGAGGAGGCGCAGACCAGGACGGTCAGCCGGGCGCACTGCCGCTGGGCGGTGCGGACCAGATGGTGGTGGCCGGCGTGCGGCGGGTAGAACTTGCCGAGCACCAGGCCGTGGCCGTACGTCGTGCTCACGCGGTCACCTCCGTGCCCGTACGCGGCGCGGGGCCGGTACCGAGCAGGTCCCGGCGCCAGCCGCGCAGGCCGGCCACGCACAGGGCGAGGAAGCCGACGTAGAGCAGCGCGGTCAGGTGCAGGCCCTTGTAGGCGTACAGCGGGACGTAGACCAGGTCGGCGGCGATCCACAGCCACCAGGACTCCAGGCGCTTGCGGCACTGGCCGTAGGTGGCCGTCAGGGAGAGCGCGGTGGTCAGGGCGTCCCAGAACGGGACGGTGGAGTCGGTTGCGCGGGCCAGCAGCAGGGTGAGCGCGGCCGTCGTCACCGCCCCGGCCGCGGCGAGCCACAGCCATTCGGTGCGCGAGGTGCGGCGCACCGGCAGGGCCTCGGCGGTACCCGGTCCACCCCCGTGGGACCAGGTCCACCAGCCGTACGCGGCCAGGGCGATGAAGACGATCTGGAGGCCGGCGTCGGCGTAGAGCCCGGCCTGGACGAACAGCACGATGAAGAAGAGGTTGTTGGCGATGCCCACCGGCCAGTTGGCGATGTGCTGCCGTGCGACCAGCCAGACGCAGACGGCGCCGGTGGCGAACCCGAGGACCTCGGTCCACGAGAGTGTCCAACTGCCCATGACGAACCCCTTTAATAGTCAGATCGACTATAAACACTCCGGGGGAGCACGGACAAGGGATTCGCGGACAAGGGGATGCGGAGACAACGGGATCCGCGGGCCCGGAGCCGCCGGGAACGACGGAAGCCCGCGGCGCCGGAGGGCACTGCGGGCTTCCGCGGATCGAACCGAGGGGGCGGGACGGACTACAGGCCGACCTCGCGCATCAGCATGCCGACCTCGGTGTTGGTCAGCCGGCGCAGCCAGCCGGACTTCTGGTCGCCGAGCTCGATCGGGCCGAAGGCCGTACGGACCAGCTTCTCGACGGGGAAGCCCGCCTCGGCCAGCATCCGGCGGACGATGTGCTTGCGGCCTTCGTGCAGGGTCACCTCGACCAGGTAGTTCTTGCCGACCTGGTCGACCACGCGGAAGTGGTCGGCCTTGGCGTACCCGTCCTCCAGCTGGATGCCGGACTGCAGCAGCTTGCCGATCTCACGGGGCAGCGGGCCGGTGATGGCCGCGAGGTACTTCTTCTTCACGCCGTACTTGGGGTGCGTCAGCCGGTGGGCCAGCTCGCCGTGGTTGGTGAGCAGGATGATGCCCTCGGTCTCGGTGTCGAGCCGGCCGATGTGGAAGAGACGGGTCTCCCGGTTGGTGACGTAGTCGCCGAGGCACTGGCGGCCGTCCGGGTCCTCCATGGTGGAGACGACGCCGGCGGGCTTGTTGAGCGCGAAGAAGAGGTAGGACTGGGTGGCGACGGTCAGGCCGTCCACCTTGATCTCGTCCTTCTGCGGGTCGACCCGCAGGCCCTGCTCGGTCACGATCTTGCCGTTGACCTCGACGCGGGCCTGCTCGATCAGCTCCTCGCAGGCACGGCGCGAGCCCATGCCGGCCCGGGCCAGCACCTTCTGCAGCCGCTCGCCCTCCTGCTCGGCGCCGGGGAAGGTCTTGGGCAGCTTGATCTCGGGCTTGTTCGCGTACCGCTCGCGGTTGCGCTCCTCGACCCGGGCGTCGTACTCGCGGGGACGGGACGGGCGGGCCTGGCCGCCGCGCCCGCCGCCGGCGGCCTGGCCGCCACGGCCGCCCTGGGGGGCCTTCGAGCTCTTCGGAGCGCCCTTGGCCCCGCCGCGGGCCGCGGCTCCGCGGGCACCGCCGCCGGAGCGGCCGGCGCCGGAACGCTCGCCCTCGGGGCCGACGTCGTAGCGGCGCTCCTCCGGGCGGGGACGGCGCGGCCGGCCCTGACCCTGGCCCTGGCCCTGGGTGTTCCGGTCGTCGCGCGAGTTCCCGGCGCCGCGGTAGTTACCGCGCCCGCCGCTCTTGCCGCTGTTCCTGTTGCCGCCGCTGCCGCTGCTTCGCATCAAATGTCCGTCGTCTTGTCGTCTTCATCTGTGTCCGGAGCGTCCGGATCGAACGACGGGACGCCTTCCTGCGTCTCGGCCTCGATCGCGTCCGCCTCCGGGAGGAAGGGCGCGAGCTCCGGGAGCTCGTCCAGGCCGCGCAGGCCCATCCGCTCCAGAAAGTAGTTCGTCGTCCTGTACAGGATCGCACCTGTTTCGGGTTCCGTGCCCGCCTCTTCGACCAGACCCCGCTGGAGCAGGGTCCGCATGACCCCGTCACAGTTCACGCCGCGCACGGCGGAGACCCGGCTCCGGCTCACCGGCTGCCGGTACGCCACCACGGCGAGGGTCTCCAGCGCGGCCTGGGTGAGGCGGGCCTGCTGGCCGTCCAGGACGAAGCCCTCCACGGCCGGCGCGTACTCCGCCCGGGTGTAGTAGCGCCAGCCCCCGGCCACCAACCGGAGCTCGAAGCCGCGCCGCTGTACGTCGTACTCGTCGGCGAGCTCGCACAGGGCCTCGGCGACCTCCCGGGGGGTCCGGCCGAGCACCTTGGCGAGGTGGGCCTCGGTGGCCGGCTCGTCCACGACCATGAGGACGGCCTCCAGGGCGGGCTTCAGCGCGAGCGCTTCCGCGTCCGCGTCGGCGATCCCGCCCCGGCTGTCGCTCCGGTTCTCGCTCCGGCTCATTCGGTGTCCTCCACGACCTGGTCGAACTCGTCCGTGACGGCCGGCGACGGGCCGGTGTCCCCGCCGCTCCAGCGCACGGTGAGGGCCCGCAGCGCCTCTTCCTGCTCAAGCTCCACGGCCTTCTCCCGGTACAGCTCCAGCAACGCGAGGAACCGCGCCACCACGGTGAGGGTGTCGGGCGCGTCCTCGGTGAGCTCGGCGAACGTCGCCTCGCCGCGGGCCCGCAGCATCCGTACGACGACCTCGGCCTGCTCCCGCACGCTGACCAGGGGTGCGTGGATGTGGTCCACGTAGACCTGGGGCTCGGGCCGGGGCTGCATGGCCTTGGCGGCGAGCCGGGCGAACCCTTCCGCGCCGATGCCGATGACGACCTCGGGCAGCAGCTCGGCGTGGTGCGGCTCCAGGCCCACCGTGCGCGGGTGGCGCCGCCCCTCGGCGTCCGCCCGCCGGTCGAAGATCTCCGCGATCTGTTTGTACGCGCGGTACTGCAGCAGCCGCGCGAAGAGCAGGTCACGGGCTTCGAGCAGGGCCAGGTCGGCCTCGTCCTCGACCTCGGCGACGGGCAGCAGCCGGGCGGCCTTGAGGTCGAGCAGGGTGGCGGCCACCACGAGGAACTCGGTGGTCTGGTCGAGGTCCCAGTCGGGGCCCATGGCACGGATGTGCGCCATGAACTCGTCGGTGACCTTGGAGAGGGCGACCTCGGTGACATCGAGCTTGTGCCGGGAGATCAGCTGCAGCAGCAGGTCGAACGGCCCCTCGAAGTTCGCGAGCCGCAGTGTGAACTTCCCGTCCCGCGCGACGGGCACGACCTCGCCGTCCGGAACGGCGGCGGCCGCGCCGAGCGCGGGTGCGGGGGCTGCGGGGGGTGCGGGGATCTCCGGAGCCTCTGCGACCTCCGGAGCCTCGCCGACCTCCGGAGCCTCGCCGACCACCGGAGCCTCGGCGACCACCGGAGCCTCGGCGACCACCGGGACCTCGGCGATCTCCGGAACCTCGGGCGACTCCGGGACCTCGGGACCGGGCTGCTGCTCCTCCTCGACCCGCGCCGGCCCGGTCGGCACCCCCGGGCCGCGGCCCAGGCGCCGCCGACCGGCGGCGGGACGGGCGGGGTCGTTCGGAGGCATCGCGATCCAGGGGGCGGAGAGGGCCGGCAGCTGCGCCGACGGCCGGTCACGGCCGCACATGGCACCCCGGCAGCCTACCGGCCTGCCCCCGCCCCGCCCCGGACCCCACAGGCCCCGGCCCTGCGGGCCCCGGCCCGTGCCCGGCCACGACCGTGCGGACCGGAGCGCCCGCACCCCGCCGCCGTGTGGTCCGGCGCGCCGCCCCGCCACCGTGCGGGCCGCCGCCTCGACCGTGGCGGGCCCGGCAGCCGGATCCGGCCGCCGTGCGGGGAGCCGTTGCCTCGGCGTGGGGGGCCAGGCAACCGTATCCGGCCGGCCGTGTGGGGGGCCGTTGCCTCGGCGGTGAGGGGCCAGGCAGCCGCATCCGGCCGGCCGTGTGGGCAGTCGTGCCGCTGGGGCGGCACGGGTGGGCACACGGCACCCCGGCCCCGCGAGGGCTCGCGCAGCCACCCCGCGCCCCGGCCCCGCTGCGGTCCGGACCCCCGTCCGGGCGGAGCTCCGCTCGGGGCGGTGCCGGGGCCGGCGCAGCCACCGCCCTGGCCGGGCACGGCTGCGGCCGGAGCCGGGGCAACGCTTCGGTGGGGCGGGAGCGCAGCCCGCTGGGCGGCGTTCCGGCGTGCCCACCCTCGCCCAAGCTCTCGACTTCGCTCGAGCAGGGGGACCCCCATCGCCCTGCGGAACGCCCGCCCTCGGCGGAGGTGCCTGCGCAGACATCGCGGGGCCGCGGCCCGGAAACCGCCGCAGCCCCGCCCGGCGTGGGCCGGCGGGGCTGCGGAAGGCGGGGGCGCGGGCGGGAGCCCGCACGGGTGGGGCAGGCGGCCCGGCGTGGGTCGGCGGCTGCGGAGGGCCGCGGCGGCAGCGCGGGGGCCGCGGAGGCCCCGGAGGGGTCAGCGGCCGCGGAGGCGGCGGACCAGGATGCTGGCGTCGCCGCGGGACTCCAGGTCCGCCAGGACCACGGCGACCGCCTCGCGGACGATGCGGCCGCGGTCCACCGCGAGGCCGTGCTCGCCGCGCAGCACCAGCCGCGCGTGCTCCAGGTCCATGAGCTCCTCGGCGGAGACGTAGACCGTGATCTTCTCGTCGTGGCGCTCGCGCCCGCTCGGGCGCCGGTTCGCCCCCCGGCCCTTGCGGCGGGGAGCGGAGGAGGCGGCGGGAGCGGCGACCGGCGCCGGGCCGGAACCTTCCTGCGGCCGGCGCTGTGCGGCGACCGCGGCCTGCCTGGGCTCCTCGGCCTCCCGGCCGGGGTTCGCGGACGGGGCCGACGCCGGCGCCGCGTCCTGCGCCGCCGTGTGCTCACCGCCGTCCAGAGGTGACGGAGTCTCCTCCGCGCCCCGCCGAGGCGACGACGCCTGCAGCGCCATCCCCCCGGTCGTACGGAAGAGTTCGTCCGCTCCGGGCAGACTCACTCGGCGTGACACCGGGCGAGCACCTCCCTGGCCAGCTGGCGGTAGGCGGCGGCACCCACGGAGTTGGACGCGTACGTGGTGATCGGCTCGCCGGCCACCGTGGTCTCCGGGAAGCGGACCGTCCGGCCGATGACCGTGTGGTAGACGTGGTCGTCGAAGGCCTCGACCACCCGCGCCAGCACCTCGCGGCTGTGCACCGTACGGGAGTCGTACATGGTGGCGAGGATGCCGTCGAGCTCCAGCTCCGGGTTGAGCCGCTCCTGCACCTTCTCGATGGTCTCGGTCAGCAGGGCGACGCCGCGCAGTGCGAAGAACTCGCATTCCAGCGGGACGATGACCTTGTGAGCGGCCGTCAGGGCGTTGACCGTCAGCAGGCCGAGCGAGGGCTGACAGTCGATCACGATGTAGTCGTAGTCGGCCATCAGCGGCTTCAGCGCGCGCTGCAGCGTTGATTCCCGGGCCACTTCACTGACGAGCTGCACCTCGGCCGCCGACAGGTCGATGTTGCTCGGCAGCAGGTCCATGTTGGGGACCGCCGTCTTGAGCAGCACCTCGTCGGCCGACATGCCCCGCTCCATGAGCAGGTTGTAGACCGTCAGGTCGAGTTCCATCGGGTTCACGCCGAGGCCCACCGACAGCGCGCCCTGCGGGTCGAAGTCGACCAGCAGCACCCGCCGTCCGTACTCGGCGAGCGCCGCGCCCAGGTTGATGGTCGACGTGGTCTTGCCCACGCCGCCCTTCTGGTTGCACATCGCGATGATCTTCGCCGGACCGTGGTCGGTCAGCGGACCCGGGATCGGGAAGTACGGCAGCGGCCGTCCGGTCGGGCCGATCCGCTCGCGGCGCTGCCGGGCAGCGTCGGGGGCGAGCGTGGCCGCGTACTCGGGGTCGGGCTCGTACTCGGCGTCGGGGTCGTAGAAGTGCCCCTCGGGCACCTCGTCGTAGTCGGCGAAACCGATGGGCGTGTCGCCGCTCCGGTCGCCGGCCGTGGAGTTCACGTCTAGGCCGTCCATGCTCTTCGGGGGCGTCGTCATGTGCTGGTGGTTTGCGAAGGTGCGGACCGCGACGGAGCCGACAGCCTCGAGCCCTGCGGGACCCTGGCCCCGTGCAGGTACGCCTGCTTGACCACCCCCGGGAGCAAATGTCGACTCATTCACAAGTCGTCTTACCTCCTTGGACGTGACCAGGACACTTATCGATAGGTCAGCGTGGCACCATGCCGACGGTTGTGGACTCTATGGCGTGTCAGCGCTCCGCAGCAACACAATCCGCCGGACCCGGCACGATGTGTCGGCAACCGAACACCGCTCTGTCAAGAGCGTCCGAGGTGTCGCCGCGAAGTTTCGCGGGTGCGCGAAACGGTTAAAGGGTTACGTTCGAGGCGAGTTGAACGGGGTCACCGACCCGCCCGCAGACGCGTCCGGCCGGACCTTGCGGGCAAGGTCCGGCCGGATACGTGAGATTGACGTCAGTCGTTGACGGGAGTCCCAAAGGGCCTCCCACCAGCGGCTCGACTAGCCGAGGAGGGTCTGCAGCTCCAGCGTCTCGAGGCCGTGGGCCTCGGCGACCGGCCCGTAAACGACCTGGCCGTCATGGGTGTTGAGGCCCAGCGCCAGCGCGGGGTCGCGACGCAGCGCCTCGACCCAGCCGAGGTTCGCGAGCTGCACGATGTACGGCAGGGTCGCGTTGGTCAGCGCGTAGGTGGAGGTGTTCGGCACCGCGCCCGGCATGTTGGCGACGCAGTAGAAGACCGAGTTGTGGACCTGGAAGGTCGGCTCGGCGTGGGTGGTCGGACGGGAGTCCTCGAAGCAGCCGCCCTGGTCGATCGCAATGTCGACAAGGACACTTCCGGGCTTCATCTTGGCGACGAGCTCGTTGGTGACCAGCTTCGGGGCCTTCGCACCCGGGATCAGCACGGCGCCGATGACGAGGTCGGCCTCGACGACGGCCTTCTCCAGCTCGAAGGCGTTGGACACGATGGTCTTGATCTTCGTGCCGAAGATCTTGTCGGCCTCGCGGAGCTTGTTGATGTCCTTGTCGAGCAGGGTCACGTGGAAGCCCATGCCGATGGCGATCTGGGCCGCGTTCCAGCCGGAGACGCCGCCGCCGATGACCACGCACTCGCCGGCGTGGGTGCCGGGGACACCACCGGGGAGGACGCCGCGGCCGCCGGCCGAGCGCATCAGGTGGTAGGCGCCGACCTGCGGGGCCAGGCGGCCCGCGACCTCGGACATCGGGGCGAGCAGCGGGAGCGCGCGGTTGGCGAGCTCGACCGTCTCGTAGGCGATGGCGGTGGTGCCGGACTCCAGCAGGGCGTCCGTGCACTCACGGGAGGCCGCGAGGTGCAGGTAGGTGAAGAGGGTCTGGTCCTTGCGGAGGCGGTGGTACTCCTCGGCGATGGGCTCCTTGACCTTCAGCAGCAGGTCGGCGGTGGCCCACACCTCGTCGGCGGTGCCGAGGATCTCGGCACCGGCGGCGACGTACTCGGCGTCCGTGATCGAGGAGCCGACGCCGGCGTTCTGCTCGATGAAGACCTGGTGGCCGTTGCGGACGAGCTCGTGCACGCCGGCGGGGGTGATGGCCACCCGGAACTCGTTGTTCTTGACCTCGCGGGGGATGCCGACCTTCATCGTCGATCACGGTCCTTGGCTCAGGGGAAATAACGGGGCAATCCATACATACCCGCTGACAGCAGTGCGCAACGGGATGCACCACGAGATGACGTGGCAGAGCCAGTTTAATGAAGGATTAACGCGTGTCTAGCCTTGCAAACTAAATATCTTGGCCAGAACCGCTGCGGATTTCGTAGGCTGCGGGGTCGTCTTCGAGCAGACGATCAGCTGCCGAGCGGTGCAACCGGGCCGCCGCCGGGTCGCCCAGCCGGTCCAGCGTGTCGGCCAGCCGCACCTGCAGGGCGGCCTGGAGCCGCAGGTCCCCGGCCCGGCGGGCCAGCTCGACCGCCTCACGGCAGGTGTGCAGGGACTCCTCGGGCCGCCCGGCGTACTCCTGCACCCGGGCCATCTCGCTCAACGCCTTTGCCTGGCCCGGAACATCGGCCAGCTTCCGGTACCCGGCCGCGGCCGCCCGCCAGCTCCGCAGCGCCTCCCCGTAGCGGCCGGACAGGGTGTGCACGTTGCCGAGCCGCCCGTACAGCCGCGCCTCGTCGGCCCGCTCCCCCCGGGCGAGCGACTGGGCCAGGGCCCGGCCGAACCAGTCGGCCGCCCGGTGCCAGTCCCCCAGCTCCTGGTGCGCGCCCCCTACGGATTCCATCGCCCGGCCGGTGGCGTACGGGTCCTTCGCCTCGCGTCCGGCGTCCAGCGCGGCCCGGTAGCGCTCCAGCGCCTCCCCGGTCCGGCCGGTCTCCGCGTCCAGGTCGGCCAGGTTCAGCAGCGCCGCGGCCTTCTCGCGGTGCAGTCCGCGCCGCTCGGCCACGTCCAGGACCAGCCGGTGCAGCCCGTAGAGCTCGGGGGCCGCCTCGTCGGTGCCCCGGTGCACGGCGAGCGCCCGGGCCAGGGCGGAGATCAGCCGGCGGGCCAGGGTGTCCAGCTCGCCGTCGGCGACGGCGAGCCGGGCGGAGGCGTCGAGGGCGGGCAGCCGGGAGTCCAGCCAGCGGGCGGCCGCCCGCGCGTCGGGGAAGCGGAGGGCCCGGGGCAGCCCCGACGAGGCCTCGCGCTTCTCCCATACGAGCTCGTCCTCGTCCCCTTCCGCCACGGCCCGGCAGGAGTGCAGCAGCCGTACGGTCCGCTCCAGCGCGCGGGCCCGGGCGAGCTGCACCTCGGCGGGCTTCTCCTTGCTCTCCAGCAGGTTCCGCAGGAACGGCGCGAGGCAGCCGGGCAGCAGGTAGAGGCCGTCCGCGGCAGGCCGTACGAGGCCCAGTCCGGCGAAGTCCTCCAGCGTCGACTGGGCCGCGGCCACCGAGCAGCCCGCCAGCGCGGAGGCGGTGTGCGGATCGATGATCCCGGCGGGGGCGAGCGGCAGCAGCCGCAGGGTCCGCTGGGCCGGCTGCGGCAGCGAAGCGTAGACGAAGCGGAACGCCCGGGCCAGGGGCCCGCCGCCGGCCGCGGCGGGCGTGTCGTGGAGCTGCTTGGCGAGGTCCGCGACGGTGGCCTTGGGGTGCGCGGCGAGCCAGCCGCCCACCAGGGCGAGAGCCGCGGGCTGGCCTCCGCAGGCCTCGGCGAGGGCCTCGGCGGCGCGCGGGTCGACCGTGACGCGGATGTCGCCGATCCGCTGGGTGAGCAGCTGTACGGCGGCCGGCGTGTCCAGGCCCCCGAGGGTGCAGGGGCGGACATCCGGAATCCCGGTGAGCGGTCCCTCGGAGGTGACCACGACCAGACATTCGCGGACGTCGGGGAGGAGCGGGTCGACCTGGAGGGCGTCGAGGGCGTCGTCCAGCAGGACGATCGCCCGGCGCCCGGCCAGGGCTTCGTTGAGCACCTCCCCGAGCTCGTCGGCGCCGGCCCCGGGGGGTGTGCGCCGGCCGAGGCCTTCGAGCAGGTCCCGCAGGGTGCGCTGGGTGGACGCGGTCTCCCCGCCGGGGGCGGAGAGGCGGGCCCGCAGCACCCCGTCGGGGTACTCGTCGGCCACCTCGCGCACGAACTCCTCGGCGAGCGCGGTCCGGCCGGAGCCCGGGCGGCCCGCGATGAGCAGGACCCGGGCTCGGGGGGCCATGTCCTTGCGGCCGGAGAGGGTGTCGAGACCGGTCCGGGCGATGTCCTCGCGCAGCTCCTTGAGCTCGCGCCGCCGCCCGACGAAATCCGTCACAGCCCGCTCCTTTCCGTGGCCGTCGCTTCGGGGAATCCCGAGCGTAGTTCACGGAGAGCGACCGCCTGCGGCGCGCAGGGCTGACAATCCCTCGATCGGATCAGCAGATCTTCATACGAACCTTGCTCCGGGTGGGAGCGGGGTCGACACGAAGCGTGGGCGGGAGCGGTACGAAGCCCTGGCGGGGGCCGGGCTGGGGTGGCTGCGCGAGCCCTCGCGGGACCGGGGTGCCGTATGCCCACCAAGCCGGGGGTACCCCATCGCCCTGCGGCAGGCCTGCCCGCACGGCGCGGGGCGGCGATCCCCTACGACGCGAACGGGCGGGCCGGCCAGGGGGCCTCGGCGGGGCGGAGGGTGTCCAGGGCGCCGGAGGAGAGGACGGCGGAGAGGGCCATGACGCCCGTCACCAGGGCCGCGTTGCCCAGCTCGCCGGCCAGCGCGCCGCGGACCAGGTCCGGCAGCGGGACGCGGGCCACCTCCATGTCCAGTTCCTCGCCGTGGGCCTCGTAGCGCTCGCCCTCCGCCTCGGCGATGTCGCGGGCCAGGAAGAGCCGGACCGCCTCGTCCGACCCGCCGGGCGAGGGGAAGAAGTCGACCAGCACCCGCCAGTCCTCCGCCTTGACGTGCGCCTCCTCGTACAGCTCGCGCTGCGCAGCGTGCAGCGGGTTCTCCCCCGGCACGTCCAGCAGGCCGGCCGGCAGCTCCCACATCCGGTGCCGCACCGGGTGGCGGTACTGGTTCAGCACCAGGATCCGGCCCTCCCCGTCCAGCGCCAGCACGCACACCGAGCCCGGGTGCACCTGGTAGTCGCGGCGGGCCACCGAACCGTCCGGCATCCGCACCCGCTCGGAATCGACGGCCGTCTTCGCACCCTGGAACGGCCGCTCCGACGCGAGGACCTCCCAGATCTCCGCGGTGTCCTTGATCTCCTTCGACGCCATGGCCGTACCCCTCCCGAGAAACGCGACAGCCGGGGTACGGATGATCCGTACCCCGGCCGCCTACGTTATCGAGCGTCAGCCCTGCTTGCGCTGCACGGCGGCCGCCACCAGGCCGGCGAAGAGCGGGTGCGGGCGGGTCGGGCGGGAGCGCAGCTCCGGGTGGGCCTGGGTGGCCACCAGGTAGGGGTGCACCTCGCGCGGGTACTCGACGTACTCGACCAGCTTGTTGTCCGGGGAGGTGCCGGAGAAGACGATGCCCGCCTTCTTCTCCAGCTCGCCGCGGTAGGCGTTGTTCACCTCGTAGCGGTGCCGGTGGCGCTCGTCGACGTACGCGTCGCCGTAGACCTCGCGGACGATGGAGCCCTCGGCGAGCTTGGCCGTGTACATACCCAGCCGCATGGTGCCGCCCAGGTCGCCGGCGCCCTCGACGAAGGCCAGCTGCTCCTCCATGGTCGAGATGACCGGGTGCGGGGTGGAGGGGTCGAACTCGGTGGAGTTCGCCTCCTCGATGCCCGCCAGGTTCCGCGCCGCTTCGATGACCACGCACTGCAGGCCGAGGCACAGGCCCAGCAGCGGGATCCTGTTCTCGCGGGCGTAGGTGATCGCGCCGACCTTGCCGTCCACGCCGCGGTCGCCGAAGCCGCCGGGGACGCAGATCGCGTCCACGTCGCCCAGCTGCGCAGCCGCGCCCGCCGGGGTCTTGCAGTCGTCCGAGGTGACCCACTTGATCTTGACGCGGGCGCGGTTGGCGAAACCGCCGGCGCGCAGCGCCTCGGTCACCGACAGGTAGGCGTCCGGCAGGTCGATGTACTTGCCGACCAGCGCGACGTTGACCTCGTGGTCGGGGTTGTGGACGCGGTCGAGGAGGTCCTCCCAGACGGTCCAGTCCACGTCACGGAAGGGCAGGTCGAGCTTGCGCACGACGTACGCGTCCAGGCCCTCGGTGTGCAGCACCTTGGGGATGTCGTAGATCGACTTGGCGTCGATGGCGGCGACCACGGCGGCCTCGTCCACGTCGCACATCAGCGAGATCTTGCGCTTGATGGAGGTGGGGACGTCGCGGTCGGCGCGCAGCACGATCGCGTCGGGCTGGATGCCGATGTTGCGCAGGGCGGCGACCGAGTGCTGGGTCGGCTTGGTCTTCAGCTCGCCGGACGGACCGATGTACGGCAGCAGCGAGATGTGCACGACGAAGACGTTGTCCCGGCCGACCTCGTGGCGGACCTGGCGGACGGTCTCCAGGAACGGCAGCGACTCGATGTCGCCGACCGTGCCGCCGACCTCGGTGATGACGACGTCGACGTCGTCGGTCGCCATGCGGCGGATGCGGTGCTTGATCTCGTTGGTGATGTGCGGGATGACCTGCACGGTGTCACCGAGGTACTCGCCGCGCCGCTCCTTGGCGATGACCTGCGAGTAGACCTGGCCGGTGGTGACGTTGGCCGAGCCGTCGAGGTCGACGTCGAGGAAGCGCTCGTAGTGGCCGATGTCCAGGTCCGTCTCGGCGCCGTCGTTGGTGACGAACACCTCGCCGTGCTGGAACGGGTTCATGGTGCCCGGGTCGACGTTCAGGTACGGGTCGAGCTTCTGCATGGTGACCCGCAGACCGCGCGCCTTGAGCAGCGCACCCAGGCTGGAGGCCGTGAGGCCCTTGCCGAGGGACGAAGCGACACCCCCGGTGACGAAGATGTGCTTGGTCGTCAGAGATTTGGGCGGCATCGCCAAGAGGGGGCTCCCGTGGTCGCGAAGTGAGGTGCGTCCGGCCACGTCTCCCGTTTCCGGGGGTGCCGAATCTGCGGACTAGCTGCGGTTTCGGGGCCCCTGGTTCGCACAGGCAGACCACCGGTCCACGGAGTACCAGCCTATCAGCGACCTGGACGGTCCGCCTCCGAGCCACGCTCCGGTGAGACGGTCCGCGCGGCCGCGGGGCGTACCGCCCTGGCCTCACCCGTTCGGACCAGCCGCATTCCTGCGGCCCTCAAGGAGATCACTAGGGTGCCGTCTTATCCTGCTCGGATAAACGCTCTACATCGCCGCCGAGCAGACCGGCAGACGGCACCACCCCAGCCGGCCGGCGGAAACCCAGCAGTAACGCAAGCGCCCTTCGGGGCGGACGTGGCCGTTCGACTGGAGATGCAACGTGTCCGGGCGCATCGAGGATTACGCACTGATCGGGGACATGCAGACCGCCGCACTGGTCTGCCGGGACGGGTCGGCGGACTGGCTCTGCCTGCCCCGTTTCGACTCCCATGCCGCCTTCGCGAAACTCCTCGGAACGGAGGACCACGGCTTCTGGCGCATCGGCCCGGCCGTCGCCCCGGGCACCAAGGCCCCGGACGCCGACCGCCGTCGCTACCGGGGCGACTCGCTGGTCCTGGAGTCGGAGTGGGACACCCCGCGCGGCACGGTCCGGGTCATCGACTTCATGCCCCCGCGCGAGGACCACGCGCCGCAGCTCATCCGCATCGTCGAGGGGGTCAGCGGCCGGGTGCCGATGCGGTCCGCGCTGCGCATGCGCTTCAGCTACGGGCGCGTCGTGCCCTGGGTGCACAAGGTGGACGCGCGCACCGTGGCCGTGGCCGGCCCGGACTCGGTCTGGCTGGACACGGAGGCCGAGACCTACGGCAAGGACCTGACCACCTACGCCGACTTCACGGTCGGCCCCGGTGACCGGGTGGCGTTCTGCATCAGCTGGCAGCCCTCGCACAAGGGGGCGCCGGAGGAGCCGGACCCCGAAGCCGCCCTGGAGGCCACCACCGAGTTCTGGCGCGAGTGGGTCGAGCACTGCACGTACCACGGGCCCTACCGGGAGGCGGTGGTCCGCTCCCTGATCACCCTGAAGGCCCTGACCTACGCGCCGACCGGCGGGATCGTCGCCGCGCCGACCACCTCGCTGCCCGAGGAGATCGGCGGCGTACGGAACTGGGACTACCGGTACACCTGGCTGCGGGACGCGGCGATCACCCTGTCCTCGCTGCTGCGCACCGGGTACCGGGAGGAGGCCCGCGCCTGGCGCGAGTGGCTGCTCCGCGCGGTGGCCGGCGACCCGGAGAACCTGCAGATCATGTACGGGATCGCGGGCGAGCGCGAGCTCGGCGAGACGGAGCTGGACTGGCTGCCCGGCTACGAGAACTCGCAGCCGGTCCGGGTCGGCAACGGCGCCGCCCACCAACTCCAGCTGGACGTCTACGGCGAGGTCACCGAGGCCCTGCACCTGGGCCACATGACCGGTCTGGCGCGCAGCGACTACGCCTCGGTGCTCCAGCTGAAGCTGATCCACTACCTGGAGGCGCACTGGGACCAGCCGGACGAGGGCATCTGGGAGGTGCGCGGCCCGCGCCGGCACTTCGTGCACTCGAAGGTGATGGCCTGGGTGGCGGTGGACCGCACGATCAAGCTGATCGAGAGCGGGGACGCGGACGGTCCGCTGGAACGCTGGCGGGAGCTGCGCGACGAGATCCACCGGGACGTCTGCGAGAAGGGCTACGACAAGGAGCGCAACACCTTCACCCAGTCGTACGGCTCGAAGGAGCTGGACGCCTCGCTGCTGCTGATCCCGCAGATGGGCTTCCTGCCGCCGGACGACAAGCGGGTCATCGGCACGATCGAGGCGATCCAGCGGGAGCTGTCCACCGCGGACGGGTTCATCCTGCGCTACCCGACGGCCGGGGACGAGGCCGGCGTGGACGGTCTGGAGGGCGACGAAGGGGCCTTCCTGGCCTGTTCGTTCTGGATGGCGGACGACCTGGCGATGATCGGGCGGGTGGACGAGGCCCGGAAACTGTTCGAGAAGCTGCTGTCGCTCCGCAACGACCTGGGGCTGCTCGCCGAGGAGTGGGACCCGCAGCTGCAGCGCCAGGTGGGGAACTTCCCGCAGGCGTTCAGCCACGTCCCGCTGATCGACACGGCGCTGCGGCTGACGGCGAGCGGCGCGTACGGCGGCTGATCCCGCGGCGCCCGCCGCCCGGCGCACCGCTCCGCCCCCCGCCCGGAGCACCGCTCCGCCCCCCGTCCGGGGAGCGGTGCTCGGCGGGCCCGCCTAGCCTTGAAGGGACCTTCACCCCTGCCAGGGAAGGGGGCCCGGTATGGCCGCCTCCGGCAAGGCGGGTGCGGCGCTGGCCGCGCTCCGCGAGGACCTCTCGGGCGATGTGTTCGCCCCGGACGACCCCGGCTACGACGAGGCGCGGACGGTCTTCAACGCCATGATCGACCGGCGTCCGGCCGTGATCGCGCAGTGCGAGAGCGAGGCGGACGTGGTCACGGCGGTGCGGTTCGCGCGCGAGCTGGACCTGCCGGTCGCGGTGCGCGGCGGCGGGCACAGCGTGGCGGGCTCCGCCCTCGGCGACGGGGCGCTGGTGGTGGACCTGCGCCGGATGCACGAGGTGACGGTGCACCCGGCGGCGAAGGCCGTCCGGGTCGGCGGCGGGTCGGTGATGAGCCATCTGGACCGGGCCTGCCAGCCGTACGGCCTGGCGACCACCGGCGGCCGCGCCTCCACCACCGGGGTGGGCGGCTTCGTGCTGGGCGGCGGCTCGGGCTGGCTGGACCGTGCGTTCGGGCTGGCGATGGACAACCTGCTGGGCGTGGACCTGGTCACCGCGGACGGCGAGTGCCTGACGGCGACCGCCGAGGACCATCCGGACCTGTTCTGGGCGCTGCACGGCGGCGGCGGGAACTTCGGCGTGGCCACCTCGCTCACGCTGCGGCTGCACGACCTGCCGGCCATGTCCATCGCGTTCCTGCTGTACCTGCCGGAGCACGGGCCCCAGGTGGTGCGCACGTACCGCGAGCTGATCGAGGGCGGCCCGAACGAGGCGGGCGGCGGGGTGCTCTACCTGACCGGTCCGCCGGACGACGAGCTCGTGCCGCCGCACCTGGTCGGGAAACTGGTGTGCGGGCTGCTGCTGACGTACGCGGGCCCGGAGGAGCGGATGCGGAAGCTGGCGGAGCCCCTGCTGGCGATCCCGCACGAGGCGGAGCTGGTCACCGGGATCCCGTACGCCGATCTCCAGTGCATGATCGACGACCCGCCGGGGATGCGGAACTACTGGTCGGCGGAGTACCTGACCGGGGTGCCGGACGCGTTCGTGGAGGTGTTCTGCGCGCGGGCCGGCTCGATGCCGGTGCCGACCGGTACCCAGCACATCCTGTTCCCGCAGGGCGGCGCCATCGCCTCCGGCCCGTCCGACTACCCGGTGCCCTACCGGGACGCCGCCTGGGTGGTGCACCCGTTCGGGATCTGGGCGGACCCGGCCGACGACGAGCGGTGCCGGAGCTGGGTGCGGGACGTCCGCGCCGACTCCCGGCCCTGGTCCACCGGCGCGACGTACCTCAACTTCACCGGGGACGAGGGCCGGGACCGGGTGGTCGCGGGCCTGGGCGCGGACAACATGCGGCGGCTGGGCGAGGTGAAGCGGAGGTACGACCCGGACAACGTCTTCCGCTTCAACCACAACATCAAGCCGCGGTAGGGCGGGGCCGGCGGCTCAGGTCAGGGCGGCGATCACCTCCCTGGCCGCCCGCTCGCCCTCCGTGGCGCCGCCCTCCATGAACCCCTGGAAGTCGTAACTGCAGTGCTCGCCGCCGATGTGGACGTTGCCCTGCGCGGTGCCCTCGTACTTGGCGTAGCGGTGCAGGTACCCGACGGGCCAGTACGAGTACGCGCCGAGGGCGCGGGGGTTCTCGTGCCAGGCCGACAGCTGGGCCCTGCCGTTCCAGGCTGCCTTGGTGCCGGGGAAGAACGCGTCGATGCCGGTGAGCATGCGGGTCGCGAGGGAGCGTACGTAGGGGTCGGACTCGGTGCCGAAGGGTGCCGCGGGGTGCAGGGACCTGGCGAGCGTCCCGCCGCCGTACTGGATGAGGATGCCGCCGTTGCCGGGCTGGACCTTGGTGGTGTCCCAGGTCTGCTGCACGTCGGAGTCGGTGAAGCAGTCCCCGGCCGAGACGCCGGGCCAGGGGCCGGTGCCGCGCCAGGGCCGGCCGGTGAACTGCATGTTGAGCTTGGTGCAGTGGCCCATCCGGGCGTCGCGCAGCAGGCTCCGCATCAGCGGGTCGAAGCCGGCCTGTGAGGTGTCGACCCGCTGCAGGACCGGCAGCGGCACGCACAGGACGGTGTGGTCGGCGACGACGGTGCGGGTGGCTCCGGAGTCGTCGAAGGTGAGGGTCTGCGTGCCGTCGGTGTTGGCCCGTACGGCGGTCAGCTCGCGGCCCATGAGGATCGAACCGGCGGGCAGCGCGGCTGCGATCGCGTTCGGCAGCCGGTCGTTGCCGCCGGTGATGTGGTAGCGCTCGTCGGACAGGCCCCAGATGTTGAAGTTGCCGGGATTGGTCTGGTAGCCCATCAGCAGGACCAGGGCGAGCGCGGACTGCTCGGTGGTGTCGGCCCCGTACTCGACGTTGTAGGCCACGTCCATGAAGCGGCCCAGGTTCGAGGAGTGTCCGCCGGGGACCCGGCTCTCGATCCACTCGTACAGGGACATGGTGTCGAGGGCGGTGCCGGTGGGGGTGGTGGTGTTCCAGGACACCTCGCCCGCCTCTGAGAGGTCGCGGCGGAGTTGCTGGTGGACGGCGTTGAAATCCTCGTCGGCCTGGTGGCGGGGGTAGTACCCGCCGTTGAACCAGAGGACCTCCTCGGCGCCGTTGGGCCCGCCGCCGAGGAAGTCCGAAGTGGGCAGCCCGAACCGCCGGCACAGTTCGAGGATCTTCTTGTGGCTGGTGTCGATCAGCTCGCCGCCGATCTCGGAGGTCTGTCCGTACGCCCAGTGGCCGCGCTGGGTCCACATGCGGCCGCCGACCCGGGCCGGGTCGGCCTCGTAGAGGGTGCAGCGCAGGCCGGCGTCCTGGAGGGTGAGGGCGGCGGTGAGACCGGATATGCCGGCGCCGACCACGGCGATGCGCGGGTTGCCGACGGGCCTCTTGTCGGGGAGGGAGGTCTCCGCGGCGCGGGCGGGTGCGGTGCCCAGGGCGGTCAGGCCGAGGCCGAGGGCGGCGGCGCGGCCGAGCAGTTCGCGGCGGCCGAGTCCGCGGACCTCGGCGACGGGCAGCTTCAGGCGGCGGGCGGCGGCGTGCTCGGCGGCCAGCCGCCGGAGTGCGTGCATGACGGGGGTACGGGCCATGGCGGTGGCTCCTGCTCAGGCGGTGGCGGCGGACGGGACCTGGTCGTCGGTGCGCTCGGCGGAGTCCTCCAGGACGATCCGGCCGATGATCTCGTAGCGGGCGGGGGCCTTGGCCTTCAGCCAGAAGCCGGCGGCGAGCCCGCCGAAGAAGACCAGCCCGACGATCCACGGGATGAGCGTGAAGAAGAGGGATCCGGCGGCCGCGCCGGCCGCGGTCTCCATGTTGACCACCAGCAGCACCACCACGGCGGTCATACCGATCCCGCCGAGCAGCGGGGCGGTGAAGGTCCGGAACCAGTGCCGGTCCTCGGGGTGGTTCTTGCGGAAGTAGCCGATGACCGCGAAGGAGCAGAGGGTCTGCACGATCAGGATGGCCATGGTGCCGAGGATCGCGAGCAGGGTGTAGAGGTGCAGGTAGGGGTCCTGCCCGGTGAGCCAGAAGCCCGCGACCAGCGCCGTGGCGATGCAGGTCTGGACGACGGAGGCCAGGTACGGGGAGCCGTGCCGGGAGTGGGTGCGGCCGAGCGCCGGGTGGAGGAAGCCCTCGCGGCCGATGGCGTAGAGGTAGCGGGCGGCGCACTGGTGGAAGGCCATGCCGCAGGCGAAGGAGCCGGTGAGCAGCAGCCACTGGAAGGCGTCGACGGCCCAGCCGCCGATGAAGCTCTGCGTCGGGGCGAAGAACAGGTCGAGCGGGCTTGCGGAGGCGGACAGTTCGACGGACTTGGCCAGCCCGTTCCCGGAGATGGTCATCCAGGAGACGTAGATGTAGAACAGCCCGACGCCGACGACGGAGATCAGGGTGGCCCGGGGGATGACCCGCTTGGGGTCGCGGGACTCCTCGCCGTACATGGCGGTGGACTCGAAGCCGACCCAGGACCAGAAGGCGAAGAACAGGCCGAGGCCGGCGGAGGTGCCGGTGAAGGCGTTCTTCGGGTTGACCGGCTCGACCGGGATTCCGTCCGGGCCGCCGCCGGCGATCAGCACGGCGGTGGCGACGGCGAACAGGACGGCGATCTCGGCGACCAGCATGATGCCGAGGGCCTTGGCGGTGAGGTTGATGTCGAAGTGCGCGAGGACGGCGGTGACGGCGAGCATGCCGGCCGCGTACACCACCCAGGGCAGGTCGACGCCGAGCTGGTCGTGGACGGTGGTCTTGGCGAAGTAGGCGAAGACACCGACGATCGACGCCTCGAAGACGATGTAGGCGAGGACCGCGAGCAGTCCGGAGGCCATGCCGGCGATCCGGCCGAGGCCGTGCGAGATGTAGCCGTAGAAGGCGCCCGCGGCGGTGATCCGCTTGGCCATGGCGACGTAGCCGACGGCGAAGACGGTCAGGACGACGGTGGCGAAGAGGTAGCCGGCGGGGGCGCCGGTGCCGTTGCCGAAGCCGACCGCGATGGGAAGGTTGCCCGTCATGGCGGTGATGGGGGCGGCGGTGGCCACGGCCATGAACACCACGCCGACCAGTCCGACGGAGTTGGCCTTGAGCCGCTGCACCTCGCCGGTGCCCGGGGAGGCCGGGGAACCACTGCTCATGCTGTCTCGCCCTCGTTCCTGTCGTTCGGAGGGCGCCCACTCTGACGGCACGTGACGCAGGCCACAAGCGACACGCAGTCCGATAATCCGCTTGCGCGGGCGACGAGTTGTCGGCCGGAGCGACGACTCGTAACGGGTGGGTGATGTTCACGGAACACACCTGCCGGTAGCGTCCGGCACATGGACAACCAGGGTGGCGGGATCACCGTTCAGCGGGCGCTGGAACTGCCGGGACTGCGCAGCGGCCTCCCCGAAGTGGTCGTCGGCGCGGACCGGCTCGGCCGGACCGTCCGCTGGGTGCACGCGGGCGAGGTCCCCAACATCGCCTCCCTCCTCAAGGGCGGGGAGCTGCTGCTGACCACCGGCCTCGGCCTCGGCACCCGCCCCGCCGAACAGCGCGCCTTCGTACGGCGGCTGGCCGACCGGGGCATCGCCGCGCTGGTGGTGGAACTGGGCCCGCGGTTCACCCGCCTCCCGGCGACGATCGTGGACACGGCGCGCGCGGCCGGCCTGCCGCTGGTCCAACTGCACCGCGAGGTCCCCTTCGTGACGGTCACGGAGGAAGTCCACACCGAGATCGTCAACGGCCACTACGCGCTCCTCCAGCGGGCCGAGGAAGTCCACCGGCGATGTACCGAGGCACTGCTGGGCGGTGGCGGCGTCCCGCAGGTCCTGCACATCCTCGCCGACTTCACCGGCAACCCGGTGTTCCTGGAGACCCCCGACGGGCAGCTCCTCTACGCGGCGGGCAGCGCGGCCGGCGAGGCGGCCGCCGACCCGCTCCAGGTGTGGGAAGGACTGCGCGGCCGGGAGGCCGAACCCTCCGGGAACGTCGTCCTGATCGACGTCCCGGGCGGGGGCCACGGCACCGGCTCGGTCCGCGCCCGCCTGGTCCTGCTCGGCGTCACCGCCACCCTCCAGCCCGTCCACCGGATGGCCGCGGAACGCACGGCGGGGGTCCTGGCCGTCGTCCTCATGCAGGCCCGGCAGGAGGAGGAGCTGGCCGCGCGCGGCCGCGGCGACTTCCTCACCGACCTGGCGGAGGGACGCATCTCGGCGGAGGACGCCCCGGCACAGGCCCGCGTACTGGGCTTCAAACCGGGCTCCGGCCCCCTCCTGCCGGTGGTCATGCGGCTGGCCTCGGACCTGGGCCCGTCGGGCAACTGGGCCGTGCTGGCCCGGGCGGTCCTGGAGGAGCTCTCCTCGGTCGGCGTCCCCGTCCTCCTGGGCGTCCGCCCGGTCGAGGGCCGGGTTCCGCTCCTCGTCGGCCTGCGCACCGAGTCCGAGCGGACGGCGGTCGCGGACCGGGTCGCGGCGGCGCTGCGGGCGGGCGTGGAACGGGCCGGCCTGGACCGCGCCGGGTCCCCGCCGGCGGTGGTCGTCGGCGTCGCGGGCGGCTGGGCGGCGGCCTCCTCCGGCCTGCGCCACGCCGCGGAGACCGCTACCGCCGCGCAGGGCCTGCCCGCCCGGCCCTGGTACGACGCCCGCCGCCTGGACATCGACCTGCTGCTGTGGCGGCTGCGCGAACACCCCGACCTGGCGGCGTTCGTGGACCGGGCGATCGGCGCGCTCCGGCAGCACGACGCCACGTCCCGCCCGCCGCTCCTCCCCACGCTGGAGACCTACCTGGCCCATGCGGGCCGCAAGGCGGAGACCGCCCGCGAGCTGCACCTCAACCGCCAGACCCTGTACAACCGCCTGGCCCGCATCGCCGAACTCCTGGGCACCGACCTGGACGACCCGGAAACGGTCCTCTCCCTCAGCCTCGCCCTCCGCGCCCGCCGCCATACCCCGTAGCCCGCCCCTGGCCTGCCGCGCGGAGCGTTCCCCCACCCCGCCCTCCCCCAGACTCCGTCCGGGGGCACCCCCATCCCGAAACCGGGGGGGCTCCGCCCCCGGGCCCCCTTTACGGGGCTCCGCCCCGCACCCCTCGTGGGGGCTCCGCCCCACACAAACCCTGCACGCGCGCGGGCGCAGCCCCGCCCGGGCACAGCCCCAAGGCGGGCACGGGGCACAGCCCCAAGGCGGGCACGGGGCACAGCCCCAAGGCGGGTACGGGGCACAGCCCCAAGGCGGGTACGGGGCACAGCCCCGGGAGGGGTCTCGGGGCGCAGCCCCGGGAGGGGTCTCGGGGCGCAGCCCCGGGAGGGGTCTCGGGGCGCAGCCCCGGGAGGGGTCTCGGGGCGCAGCCCCGGGAGGGGTCTCGGG
>NZ_JBWKDJ010000010.1:760-14591 GCF_056436025.1 Streptomyces sp. NPDC043853 | reverse complement strand
GGGCGGAGTCCCGAGTTTCGGGGAGGGGCGGGGTGGGGGAAGGCTCCGCGCAGCGGAACGGCCGCCGCGCGGCTAAGAGCGGTGGCGTTCCATCAGCTCGTCGTAGACCGCCAGGACCTGCGCCACCGTGTCGTCCTCCGTCGGCCACGTCGCCGCCTGGAGGCGGCCCGCCTCGGCCAGTTCCCGGCGGCGTGCCGGGTCCGACAGCAGCGCGGCCACCGCCGTGGACAGCGCGGCCGCGTCCCCGTACGGGACGAGCACCCCCGCGTCCCCGACCAGCTCCGGCACCCCGCCCACCGCCGTCGCCACCAGCGCGACCCCGGCCCGCAGGGCCTCCTGCGCCAGCAGGGACCGCGCCTCCCAGCGGCTCGGCAGGACCGCCACGTCCGAGGCCGCCAGCAGCTCCGCAACGTCGGGCCGGCGCCCCAGCAGCCGTACGGGCAGGCCCTCGGCGTCGATCCGGCGGGCCAGCACCGCCCGCAGCGGGCCCTCGCCCGCGATCACCAGCAGTGGCTGCGGATCCAGCGCCCGCCAGTCCCGCGCCGCGTCCAACAGCAGCCCGTAGCCGCGCTGCGGCTCCAGGCTGCCGACCGCGATCAGCAACGGCCGCCCCAGCGCGCCCAGTTCGGCGCGGACCTTGTCCACGTCGCCCTCGACCGGCGCGTACCGCGCCCCGGGCACCGTCACCGGTGCGAGCCGCGCGTCCCGCGCGCCGCGCCGCCGGGCCAGGTCCACCTGGTCCGAGGAGGTGCCCAGCACCACCGCGGCGGCCCGCGCCACCCGCCGTTCCAGCAGCCGGGTCAGTCCGCGCAGCGGGGCCGGGCCGGGCTCCGGCCCGCCGCCGTGCCAGGTCACCACCAGCGGCACCCGCCGCCCCCGCAGGGCCAGCGCCGCCCGCACCCCGGCACGCAGACCGTGCGCGTGCACGATGTCGGCGCCGACGCAGGCCGTCCGCAGCGCGTTGACCGCGGCCGGTTCGAACTGCGCGCCCGCGCCGGTGAAGTCGTACTCCCCCTCCGTCGCGACGGGCGCGCACACCGTCACCCGCACCCCGCGCGCGGCGAGCCCTCCCGTCAGTGACCGGACGTGGGCGCTGCTGCCCGCCCCGGAACCGGGGCCGGCGCCGTCGAGCACCTGCACGGTGCGCAACGGCCGCCCGTACGGGGGGGCCGGAACCGGGGGGCTGCTCACGGGCCGGAGCTCCTGATCGAGGTGATGCGGATGTCTCGGACGTCTTCGGCGGGCTCGTGCACTCGGCCTGAGTGCTCGGCCCGAGTGCTCGGCGGAGGTGGTGCGGAGGGGTACGCCGGTCGTGCGGAGGTGGTGCGGAGGTGGTGCGGACCTCGCCCAGGATGCCAGTCCGTACGCACGTTCCGGGAGCCGTTCGGCCACCTGCGGCGGCGGATCCGTACGGGAAACCCCCGCCCTGCAGTCCGCCGCCCCCACCGACCATCACCCACACGGGTGATGCATGGGCAGGGGCGGCACGGACCGCCCGGTGGCCAGGCGTCCGGTTACGCGTCCGCCCGCGCCGCCGCCAGCAGCTCCTCCGCGTGCGCCCGCGCCGTCTGTGAGTCCTCCTGACCGGCCAGCATCCGCGACAGCTCGCGGATCCGGTCCTCGCCCTCCAGCACCGTGACCCCGGACCGGGTCACCGACCCGTCGTTGGTCTTCTCCACCAGCAGCTGCCGGTCCGCGAAGGCCGCCACCTGGGGCAGGTGCGTGACCACCACGACCTGCGCCGACTTCGCCAGCTTGGCCAGCCTGCGGCCGATCTCCACCGCCGCCTTGCCGCCGACGCCGGCGTCGACCTCGTCGAAGAGGTACGTCGGGACGGGAGTGGTCCCCGCGAAGACGACCTCCACCGCCAGCATCACCCGGGACAGCTCACCGCCCGACGCCCCCTTGGCGATCGGCCGCGGCTGCGCGCCCGGGTGCGGGGCCAGCAGCAGCTCGACCTCATCCGTGCCGGTCGGCCCGTAGGCCACGGGCCGACCGCCGACCTCCACCCCATCGGGGTCCCCGGTCTGCCGGACGTCGATCGTCACCCGTGCGTAGGGCATCGCCAGCGAGGCCAGCTCCGCCGTCACCGCCGACGCGAACCGCTCCGCCGCCTCCACCCGCGCGTCCGTCAGGGCCTGCGCCAGCTGCGACAGTTCCGCCCGCAGTCCGTCCCGCTCCGCGGTCAGCTCGCCGATCCGCTCGTCGTCGCCGTCGAGCTCCAGCAGCCGCGCCGCGCCCTGCTCGGCCCAGCTGAGCACCGCGTCGACGCTGTGCTCCTCGGAGCCGTACTTCCGGGTGAGCTGGCCGAGGGCCGCCCGCCGCTCCTCGACCGCGGCCAGCCGCAGCGGGTCGGCGTCCAGGTCGTCGGCGTAGCCCGCGAGCTCCCCGGACACGTCGGCGAGCAGGATGCCCAGCTCCCCGATCCGCTCGGCGAGCGCGCCCAGCGCCGCGTCGTGCGCCCGTACGGACTCCAGGGCCCGGTGCGCGCCCGCGACCAGCGTGTTCGCGTCGACGCCCTCCGGATCCTCCGGGTTCCCGGCGAGCGCGGCGTGCGCGAGCAGCGCCGCCGACGCCAGCGACTCGGCGTGGCCGAGCCGCTCCGCCTCGGCCGCGAGCTCCGTGTCCTCGCCGGCCCGCGGCTCCACCGCCGCGATCTCGTCCAGGCCGAAGCGCAGCAGATCGGCCTCCTGCGCCCGTTCCCGGGCCCGGGTGGTGATCTCGTCCAGTTCGGCGGCGGCGGCCCGCAGCCGGCGGTACGCGGCGCCGTACTTCTCCAGCGGGACGGCGACCGCGTCACCGGCGTACCGGTCCAGCGCCTGCCGCTGCCGCGCGGGCCGCAGCAGGCCCTGCTGATCGGTCTGCCCGTGTACGGCGACCAGGTCGTCGGCGAGCTCGCCGAGCAGGCCCACCGGCACGGACCGCCCGCCGACGTGGGCGCGGGAGCGCCCTTCGGCGGAGACGGTACGGCTGATCAGCAGGGCGCCGTCGTCCAGCTCGGCCCCGGCCTCCTCGGCCCGCACGGCGGCGGGCGCGTCCGGGCGCACCACGATCCGGCCCTCGACCACCGCGGCCTTGGACCCGACGCGCACGAGCGCCGGGTCGGCCCGGCCGCCGAGCAGCAACCCGAGGCTGGTGACGACCATGGTCTTGCCCGCGCCGGTCTCACCGGTCACCGCGGTGAATCCGGGCGACAGCTCGACCACCGCGTCGTCGATGACACCGAGCGACCGTATCCGCATCTCCTCAAGCACGGACCGACCATACCGAGGTTTGGCCGCCGCCATGCGACGTCACCCCGCCCGTCACCCCACGACGTCACCCCGTCACCCGGTACCGCCGGGCCGCCATCGGCCCGCCGGCGCCGGAAAGCCGCACGGGAAACCCGTGCCGGGTCCGGTGCGGGAAGCCCGTCCGGGGACGGGCCCCTGCGCCGGAGCTAGTGCGGCGCGCCGCGCCACCCGGCCACCGGGAGGGCGAACTTCGCCACCAGCCGGTCCGTGAAGACGGCGTGGTGCAGCCGGGCCAGCCGGACCGGGACGCTGCCCCTGCGGACCTCCACGCGGGCGCCGGGCGGCAGCTCCACCGTCCGCCGGCCGTCGCACCACAGGACCCCGTGCGGGGTGCGCGTCTGCACCTCCACCGCCAGCACCGATGTGGGCGAGGTCACCAGCGGCTTCGCGAACAGCGCGTGCGCGCTGATCGGCACCATCAGCAGCGCCTCCACCTCCGGCCAGACCACCGGCCCGCCGGCGGAGAACGCGTAGGCCGTGGAGCCGGTCGGGGTGGCGCAGACGATCCCGTCGCAGCCGAACCCGGACACCGGCCGCCCGTCGATCTCGAGGACGACCTCCAGCATCCGCTCGGGCGACACCTTCTGCACGGCCGCCTCGTTCAGCGCCCAGTCCCGGTGGACCACGTCGCCGTTGGTGCGCACCACCACGTCGAGGGTCATCCGTTCCTCGACCTCGTACTCCCTGGTGACGACCCGGTCGACGACCTTGTCGAGGTCGTCCCGTTCGGCCTCGGCGAGGAAGCCGACCCGGCCCAGGTTGACGCCGAGCATCGGCACGCCCGAGCCGCGGGCGAACTCCGCCCCGCGCAGCAGGGTGCCGTCGCCGCCCAGCACGATCAGCAGCTCACAGCCGTCGAGCGCGCCCTCGGTGGTCTCGGTGACCAGCTCGACCTCGGGCGGCAGCGGCAGGTCCGCCGCCTCGTGGGCCAGCACCCGGACGCCCAGTCCGCAGCGCAGCAGCCCCTGTACGACCAGTTCGGCGCTTCGGATCGCGGCCGGCCGGCCGGTGTGCGCGACCAGGAAGACGGTCCGCCCCGCAGGCCGTACCCCCGCCCCCGCCCCGCCCGTGCCGTGCGTCTCCTCGTCGTTCCTCGTGTCCGTCCCGCCTGATGTGTGTGTCACCGCGGCCCCTCCGCCACTGCACGGTCAACATCCGCCGGGTCGAGTGCCGGAGCCCCCGCCCGCAGCCACAGAAAGTACTCGACGTTGCCGGACGGGCCCGGCAGCGGACTCGCGGTCACGCCGAGCACTCCCAGTCCCAGCTCCCCCGCCTGCCGGGCCACCTCGCGCACCGCCTCGGCCCGCAGCTCGGGGCTGCGGACCACGCCACCGCTGCCGAGGCGCTCCTTGCCGACCTCGAACTGCGGCTTGACCATCAGCACCAGATCGGCGTCGGGCGCGGTGCAGCGCACCAGGGCGGGCAGCACCAGCCCGATCGAGATGAACGAGAGGTCGCCGACGACGAGGCCGACGGGCTGTCCGTCGATCTGCTCCAGGGTCAGCTCGCGGACGTTGGTGCGGTCCTTCACGGTGACCCGGTCGTCGCTCTGCAGCGACCAGGCGAGCTGGCCGTAGCCGACGTCGACGGCGACGACGTGCGCGACGCCCGCGCGCAGCAGCACGTCGGTGAAGCCGCCGGTGGACGCGCCCGCGTCCAGCGCCCGCCGGCCCTCGACGCTCAGGCCGAGCGGGGTGAAGGCGGCCAGCGCCCCGGCCAGCTTGTGGCCGCCGCGCGAGACGTACTCGGGGTCGCTGTCGTCCTTCAGCACGACCAGCGCGGCGCTGGTCTCGACCTGGGTGGCCGCCTTGGTCGCGGTGGTGCCGCCGACGGTGACCCGGCCCGCGGCGATCAGCTGGCCGGCGTGCTCCCGCGAGCGCGCCAGCTTGCGGCGTACCAGTTCGGCGTCCAGGCGGCGGCGTGCCACTCCTGCCACGTTCGGTTCAGCTCCTGTTTTCGTACGGACGAGGACCCGGAGGCGCGTCCAGCGCGGTCAGCGCGTCACGCAACCCCCTGTGCACATCCTCGTACACCGCGACGTGCTCGTCCGCCGGGAGGTCCTCGACATCACCGAGCCGTGCCAGCCGCGCGTCGATCTCGTCCCGCCCGGTGGGCGTCCGTACGACCCCCAGCGGGCCCGGCCCGGCGGGCCCGGCGGACTCGCCGGGGGCACCGTCGGCGGTGCCGTCGCGCTCTTCCTCGTTCATGGCCCCGACGCTACCCCCAACCGCTGCGGTACGGTCGGCAGCACCATGGCGACGATCGAGGAGTGCCGAGCCGCACTCGACCAGCTGTCCGGCAACCTGGCGCGGGCCGACGAGGGCGTGCGCGGCGCGACCGCGCTGGACCGCTCGCTGAGCTGCCACATCACCGACCTGGACCGGACCTTCACGGGCCGCCTGGACGGCGGCCGGATCCGCGTGGACGGCGTCGCCCCGGGCCCGCCGCGTGCGAAGGCCGAGATCCGCCTCGCGATGACCGGCGACGATCTGGTCTCCCTGGTCGCCGGTCGACTCAACTTCGCCAAGGCCTGGGCCTCCGGCCGGGTCCGCCTCGAAGCGGGCTTCCGCGATCTGCTCCGCCTCCGCGCGATGCTCTGACCCCCGGTGGTGGCGGAGCGCCTCCGCCGCAGCTCGGGCGGCCCCCGCCGAGGTGCGGGTGGCCTCCACTGGAGGTGTGGGCAGGCGTTCCGCAGGGCGGAACGGGTGGGCACACCGGAACGCCGCCCAGCGGGCAGCGCCCCCGCCCCACCGAAGCGTTGCCTCGGCTCCGGCCGCAGCGCCGCCCGGCCAGGGCGGTGGCTCCGCCGGACCCGGCACGCCGGGAGCGGTGCTCCGCCCGGACGGGGTCCGGACCCCAGCCGGACCGGGGCGCGGGAAGGCTGCGCGAACCCTCGCGGGACCGGGGTGCCGTGTGCCCACACGGCCGGCCGGACGGGGAGCGGCGCGCCCGCCCCGCACGGCGGCGAGGGGGCCGGCACGACTGCCCACATGGCGGCGGGGCGGGGTCCGGCCGCCCGGCCCCCACAGCGGAGGAGCCGGGCCGGGCGAGGCCAAGGCACGCATGGCGGCGGAGCCGTAGGGCGCTACGCCGCAGCCACCCGCCGCCGCGCGCCCCGCGCGCCCCGCGCGGCCGGCACGACCAGCGGGGTCCCCGTCTCCGGGTCGGGAATGACCTGGCAGCGGACCCCGAAGACCTCCTCCACCAGTTCCGCGGTGACGACCTCCGCCGGCGGCCCGGCGGCGATGACCCGGCCCGCGCGCAGCGCGACGAGGTGGGTCGCGTACCGCGCCGCCTGGTTCAGGTCGTGCAGCACGGCCACCAGCGTCCGCCCCTGCTGCTCGTGCAGTTCGGCGCACAGGTCGAGCACGTCGAGCTGGTGCTGGATGTCCAGGTAGGTGGTCGGCTCGTCGAGCAGCAGCAGCGGTGTCTGCTGGGCCAGGGCCATGGCGATCCACACCCGCTGCCGCTGTCCGCCGGACAGTTCGTCCACCGCGCGGTCCGCGAGCTCCGCCACGCCCGTCGACTCCATGGACTCCGCGACGATCCGCTCGTCCTCGGGGGACCACTGCCGCAGCAGCCCCTGGTGGGGGTAGCGGCCGCGCGACACCAGGTCCGCGACCGTGATGCCGTCGGGCGCGATCGAGGACTGGGGCAGCAGACCGAGCGTCTTGGCCACCTTCTTCGCGGGCAGCGAGCCGATCGCCTGCCCGTCCAGCAGCACCCGCCCGGCCGTCGGCTTGAGCATCCGCGACAGCGCCCGCAGCAGCGTGGACTTCCCGCACGCGTTCGGACCGACGATCACCGTGAACGAGTTGTCGGGTATCTCCACCGACAGGTTCTCCGCGATGACCCGATCGTCGTAGCCGATCGTCACGTTCTCCGCGGCCAGCCGCTGCTGCACTTGCGTACTCCTCAGGTCTTCCTGCGACGTTTCCTGCGACGCTTCGTTCCGCGTTTCCCCGGACGCGGTCATATGCGTCCCGCCTTGCGCTCGGTGACGAGCAGCCACAGCAGGTAGATGCCGCCGACCAGTCCCGTCACCACCCCCACCGGCAGCTGGTCCGCGCCGAAGGCCCGCTGCGAGGCCCAGTCGGACACCAGCAGCAGCACCGAGCCCATCAGCGCGGCGGACACCAGGTTGGAGCCCGGCGACCGGGTCACCCGGCGGGCCAGCTGGGGCGCCGCCAGCGCCACGAAGGAGATCGGGCCGGCCGCCGAGACCGCCGCCGTGGACAGCAGGATCGCCGCCACCGTCAGCACCGACCGGGTGCGTTCCACCCGTACGCCCGCCGCGTGCGCGGCGTCGTCGCCCATCTCCATCATCCGCAGCGCCCGCCCCTGCGAGAGCACCAGCGGGAACAGCACGGCGCAGCACCACGCCAGCGGCGTCACGTGCGCCCAGTCCCGCCCGGCCAGCGAGCCGGTGAGCCAGACCAGCGCCCGGGTCGCGTCGACCAGTTCGGACACCGTCAGCAGGTACTGGATGGCCGCGACCAGCATCGCCGAGGCGCCGATGCCGACCAGCACCAGCCGGTAGCCGTTGATGCCCCGCCGGTACGCCAGCAGGTAGATCGCCGCGCCGGTCAGCAGACCGCCGGTCAGGGCGCCCGCCGCCACCTGGCCGGAGTCACCGCCCACCAGCAGCATGACCAGCAGCGCGCCCACGCCCGCGCCGTAGTTGAAGCCGAGCAGGTCGGGCGAGCCGAGCGGGTTGCGGGACACCGACTGGAAGACCGCTCCGGAGACTCCCAGGGCCGCGCCGACCAGCACCGCCACCACGACCCGCGGCAGCCGCAGGTCGTTGACGATGAAGTCGTCGGCGGGCGCGCCGTCGCCCAGCAGGGTCCGTACGACGTCCCCCGGCGCGATCTCGTAGTCGCCCGTGCCGATCAGGACCACGGACAGCACCAGGATCAGGGCGAGCAGCACCAGGCAGGCCGCCAGGACGCGCGGTTCCACGCGCAGCGACAGGCCGCCGGGGGCGCGCAGGGCGCGCGGCCGCGCCGGGCCGGTCCGCAGGGCGGAGCGCGTACGGAGCTTCGCGGTCACAGCTGGGCCATCCTCTTGCGCCGAACCAGGTAGATGAAGACGGGCCCGCCGATGAGCGCCGTGACGATGCCGACCTGGAGCTCCGTCGGCCGGGTGATCACCCGGCCGATCACGTCCGCGCCGAGCAGCAGGGCCGGCGAGAGCACCGCCGAATAGGCGAGCACCCAGCGCACGTCCGGGCCGGTGAAGGTGCGCACCAGGTGCGGGACCATCAGACCGATGAAGGTGATCGGTCCGCAGGCGGCGGTCGCGGCCCCGCAGAGCAGGGTGATGACCACCATCGCGACGATCCGGGTCCGGGTGAGGTTGGCTCCCAGCGCCCGTGCCGTGTCGTCACCCATCGCCATCGCGTTCAGCGGCCGCCCCAGCAGCAGCGCGACCACCGCGCCCACCAGAAGGAACGGCGCCACCTGCCGGACGGTCTCCATGTTGGCGGTGGCGAGCGAACCGACCGTCCAGAAGCGCAGCTTGTCCAGCGCCTTGCTGTCCATCAGCTGCACCGCGTTGACGTAGCCGGTGAGGGCGAAACTGGCCGCCGTACCGGCGAGCGCCAGCCGCACCGGGGTGGCGCTGCGGCTGCCGCCGAGCACGTACACGACGACCGACACCAGGCCGGCACCGCCGAGCGCGTACCAGACGAACTCGCTCAGCGTGGTGACGCCCAGGAAGCTGATCGCCGAGACCACGGCCGCGGCGGCGCCCGCGTTGACGCCGAGGATGCCGGGCTCGGCGAGCGGGTTGCGGGTGAGCGCCTGCATGACCGCCCCGGACAGGCCGAGTCCCGTGCCGACCATCAGGCCGAGCAGGGTGCGCGGGATGCGCAGATCATGGACGACCACGTCGTTCGGCGTTCCGGTGAAGTGGAACAGGCCGTGCCAGACGTCGCCGAGCGGCATCGCCTTCGCGCCCATGGCCAGACTCGTCAGCGCGATCACCACCAGCACGGCGAGGGCGGCCAACAGGCCGACCGTGCGGGCACCGTGGCGCGCACGGGGGGCGGCGTCCGGCGCCGCGCTCTGTTCGGGGGGACTCTCGACCAACACGCAGGTTAGGTTAGCCTACCCTGCGATCAAGACCCGACGGCCGTCCGCGGGAGGCCGACGACCCACCCGGGGAGAGGCCGCCGCACCCGCACCGGCCGACGCCCGAGGCCGCCGCGTGGCGATCCCGCACCGGCCGCATGCCCGAGCGGACTCCCCCGCACGCCCAACCCGGCGTCAGAACCCCAGCCGGGCCAACGCCTTCCCGCCGTCCAGCGCGCACGCCCCGTCGCCCGCGGCCGTCCACGCCGCCGCGCACAACGCCCGCAGCCCGTCCAGCGGATCACCCTCGCCCCGCGCGTCGAGGACCCCGTCCGCCGCCACCGCCGTCCAGCCTCCGCAGCGGAACCCGGGACCCTCCCCGGACACCTCGGGCTGACCGGTCAGCAGGCCCCGCAGGTCCAGGTCCACGTACGTCGGCCGGTGCTCCGGCACGGCCCGCAGCAGCTGCGCCGCGTCCGTCACCCCGGTCAGCACCAGCAGCGAGTCCACCCCACCGTTGAACGCACCCTCGATGTCCGTGTCGAGCCGGTCCCCCACCACCAGCGGCCGCTCGGCCCCGGTCCGCAGGATCGTCTCCCGGTGCATGGGCGTCAGCGGCTTCCCCGCCACCTGCGGCTCCGCGCCCGTCGCGATCCGTACGACCTCCACCGCGGCCCCGTTCCCCGGCGCGATCCCCCGCCCGCCCGGAATCGTCAGATCGGTGTTGGACGCGAACCACGGCACCCCCCGCGCGACCGCGTACGAGGCCTCCGCGAACCGGCCCCAGGCCAGGTCCGGGCCGCCGTACCCCTGCACCACCGCCGCGGGATCGTCCTCCGCCGACTCCACCGGCACGAGCCCCCGCTCGCGCAGCGCCACCCGCAGCCCCTCCCCGCCGACCACCAGCACCCGCGACCCCGCCGGCACCTGCTCGGCGATCAGCCGGGCCACGGCCTGCGCCGAGGTGATCACGTCCCCGGCCTCGGCCGGGATCCCCAGCTCGGTCAGGTGCCCGGCGACCGCCTCCGGCGTGCGCAGCGCGTTGTTCGTGACGTACGCCAGGTGCATCCCCTCCGCCCGCGCCGTGCCCAGCGACTCCACCGCGTACGCGATGGCCTCGCCGCCCGCGTACACCACGCCGTCCAGGTCCAGCAGAGCCGTGTCGTACGCCTGGTGCAGCCGCCGCTCACTGCCCGCGGGCCGGGTCCTGCTCAGCCGGGTCATGCCGTCCGCTCCTCCTGCCGCTCCCCGCGTCGGCAACCGCCGGGGAACTCCCGGGGAACCCCCGGAGAACCCCCGTGGAAGCCGACGCAGGATCTTGTCTGATTTTTCGTACTGCCCCGATCATCCCGTATGGCGAGACGCGACTTACCATGCACCAATGACCGCACCAGTTACCGAGGGACACGGACTGCGCCTGATCCCCTTCCGAGGACTGCGTTATGTCCCCGAGCGCGTCGGCAGCCTCGCCGCCGTCACCTCGCCTCCGTACGACGTGGTCGTACGCCCCGACGGGCTGAACCACCTGGAGTCCGCCGAACCCCACAACATCGTCCGGCTGATCCTCCCGCAGGCCGCCACCCCCCAGGAACGCAACGAACAGGCCGCCCGAACCCTCCGTGACTGGCTCACCGAGGGCGTCCTGCGCACCGACCCCGAGCCCGCCCTGTACGTGTACGAGCAGCGCCGCGGTGAGCTGCTGCAGCGGGGCGTCATCGGCGCACTCGCCCTGACCCCGCCCGGCGACGGCATCGTCCTCCCCCACGAGGACGTCATGCCCGAGGTGGTCGCCGACCGGGCCGGCCTGATGCGCACCACCGCCGCCAACCTCGAACCGCTGCTGCTCACCTACCGCGGCGAGCAGCCCGACGGCGGCGCGGCCGAGGTCGTGGAGGCCGTCGCGGCCCGCCCGCCGCTGCTGGCCACCACCACCGAGGACGGCTTCCACCACCGCCTCTGGGCGGTCACCGACCCGCGGGAGATCGCTGCGGTCACCGCGGACCTCGGCCACCGGCAGGCCCTGATCGCCGACGGCCACCACCGCTGGGCCACCTACCTGCGCCTGCAGGCCGAGCAGCCGTCCGCCGGGGCCTGGGACTTCGGCCTGGTCCTGCTCGTGGACACCGCCCGCTACCCGCTCCAGGTCCGTGCCATCCACCGGCTGCTCCGCCGTCTCCCGGTGTCCGAGGCCCTGACCGCGCTCTCCCCCTCCTTCCGCGTCCGTACGGTCCAGGGAGCGCTTCCGGACGCGATGGCCGCGCTCGGCGGGGCCGTCGGGGACGGCAACGCCTTCCTGCTGGCCGGCGACGGGAACTTCCACCTGGTGACCGACCCGGACCCGGCCCTGCTCGACCGGACCGTACGGCACGACCGCCCGGAGGACTGGCGCCGCCTGGACGCCACCGTGCTGCACGCCACCCTCCTGGACGAACTGTGGCGGATCCCCGACACCCCCGATCACATCGCCTACATCCACGACACCGAGGCCGCGGTGGCCATGGCGGAGCGGGCCGGCGGCACGGCCGTCCTGCTCCACCCGGTGCACGAGGAGGTCGTCCGGGGCCTGGCCCGGCAGGGCGTCACCATGCCCCGCAAGTCGACCTCGTTCGGCCCCAAGCCGGCCACCGGCCTGGTCCTGCGCAGCCTGGACTGACCCGCCCGGACCCGAACGCCAACGCGAGAGGGCGGCACCCCACGGGGGTGCCGCCCTCTCCTCGTCTCACCGTGTCACTGCGTCACCGTGTCACTGCGTCACGGCCTACGGGTCACGCCTTGGTGCCGCCCTCGGCTTCGGAACGCTCCTCGGCCGACTCGAACTCCTCGTCGTCCTCGTCGTAGTACTCGGTCACGTCCGACGCGGCTTCGGCCGCCGCGAGCTCGGCCGCCTCCACCGCGTCCAGCTCGTCGTCCTCGTCCTCGTCCTCCATGGCGTCGACGAACTCGACCCCGTCCATCGCGGCCAGCCGGTCGGACGCGTCGGTGGCGCCGTCCTTGTCGGCCTCAACGGCCTTGGCGAACCACTCGCGCGCCTCGTCCTCACGGCCGGCGGCCAGCAGGGCGTCGGCGTACGCGTACCGCAGGCGCGCGGACCACGGCTGGATCGCGCTGGAGGCCAGCTCGGGGCTCTGCAGGGTCACGATGGCGGCGTCCAGCTGCCCCATGTCCCGCCGGGCTCCGGCCGCGACCAGACGCATCTCGACCTGACCCGCCTTGTCCAGCTTCTGCACCTCGGGCTCGCCGGCCATGGCCAGTGCCCGCTCCGGACGGCCCAGACCGCGCTCGCAGTCGGCCATCACGGGCCACAGCTCCACCGAGCCGGTCATCCGCTTCGCGGCCCGGAACTCGGCCAGCGCCTCGCTGTACTTCTGCGTGGCGTACGCGGCGAAGCCGGCGGCCTCGCGCACGGCGGCGACGCGGGAGGCCAGGCGCAGGGCGATGCGCGAGTACGCGTACGCCTGCTCGGGCTCCTCGTCGATCAGCCGGGCCACCATGACCAGGTTGCGGGAGACCTCCTCGGCCAGCCCCTTGGGCAGGCTCAGGAGCTCCTGGCGCACGTCGGCGTCGATCTCGTCGCCGGTGACGTCCTCGTCGATCGGCAGGCGCTTCACCGGCTCGCGGTCGCCACGGTCGCGGTAGTCGCGGTCGCGCTCCTCACGGCCCCGGTAGCCGCCACGGTCGTCGCGGCCGCGGTAGCCGCCACGGTCACCACCGCGGTCATCGCGGCCACCACGGAACCCACCACGGTCGCCGCGGTCGTCACGACGCGGGTAGCTCGGACGGTCGCCACCACGGTCATCACGACGGAACCCACCACGGTCGCCACGGTCGTCGCGACGGGGGTAACTCGGACGGTCACCGCGGTCGTCACGGCGGAAGGACGGACGGTCGCCCCGGTCACCGCGGTCGTCACGACGGAAGGACGGACGGTCCCCACCACGGTCGTCACGGCGGTAGCCGCCACGGTCGTCGTCACGACGCGGGTAGCTGGGACGGTCGCCCCGGTCCCCGCGGTCGTCACGGCGGAAGGAGGGACGGTCGCCACCGCGGTCGTCGCGGCCACCGCGGAACCCACCGCGCTCGTCGTCACGACGGGGGTAGCTGGGACGGTCGCCCCGGTCATCGCGGCGCGGGTAGCTGGGACGGTCACCCCGGTCACCGCGGTCATCGCGACGGAAGGACGGACGGTCGCCACCGCGGTCGTCGCGGCGGTAGCCGCCACGGTCGTCGTCACGACGCGGGTAGCTCGGGCGCTCACCCCGGTCGTCACGACGCGGGTAGCTCGGACGGTCGCCCCGGTCGTCACGGCGCGGGTAGCTGGGACGGTCACCACGGTCGTCGCGACGGAAGGACGGACGGTCGCCCCGGTCACCGCGGTCGTCACGGCGGAAGGAGGGACGGTCGCCACCGCGGTCGTCGCGGCCACCGCGGAACCCACCGCGCTCGTCGTCACGACGGGGGTAGCTG
>NZ_JBWKDJ010000010.1:0-663 GCF_056436025.1 Streptomyces sp. NPDC043853 | reverse complement strand
CGGGGACGGTCACCACGGTCATCACGACGGAAGGACGGACGGTCACCGCGGTCCCCCCGGTCGTCACGGCGGGGGTAGCTCGGACGGTCGCCACCGCGGTCGTCGCGGCGGTAGCCGCCACGGTCGTCGTCACGACGCGGGTAGCTCGGGCGCTCACCACGGTCGTCACGACGGGGGTAGCTCGGACGGTCGCCCCGGTCGTCACGGCGCGGGTAGCTGGGACGGTCACCACGGTCGTCGCGACGGAAGGACGGACGGTCGCCACCACGGTCATCGCGGCGGTAGCCACCACCGCCGGCCGGCCGGCCACCACGGTCGTCGCGACGGTAGCCGCCGCGGTCGTCACGGCCCCCGCGGTAGCCGCCCCTGTCACCACCGTCGTTGCGACGAGGCTCGCGCTCCGGACGATCGTCGGGAGAGTTGGACATGGGTGTGACTCCTGTCTTCGGGGTACCGCTAGTCATTCTCGCGCAACCAGCCCATGGCCGCGCTTCGGCGTAAAGCGTGCAAAAACAAAAAGGACCCTTGGTCCTCAGCGTGAACGCTGAGGACCAAGGGTCCTTTGAAAGATTGTTCGGCGGCGTCCTACTCTCCCACAGGGTCCCCCCTGCAGTACCATCGGCGCTGAAAGGCTTAGCTTCCGGGTTCGGAATGTAACCGGGC
>NZ_JBWKDJ010000009.1:0-321961 GCF_056436025.1 Streptomyces sp. NPDC043853 | reverse complement strand
CTGCAGGGGGGACCCTGTGGGAGAGTAGGACGCCGCCGAACAATCATTGCGGGAAGCCCCGGACCTTATGGTCCGGGGCTTTTCTGCGTTCAGGGCCAGGAAGAAGGAAAGGCCGCCGCACACGCGGGGGCCTTTCGTGTCTCTACAGGCGGCCGGCGGCCTTCAGGGCCAGGTAGGCGTCGGCCAGGGACGGGGCCAGGGTGTCCGGGGTGGCGTCGACGACGGTGACCCCGTGGCGGGCGAGTTGATCGGCGGTGCGGCGGCGCTGGGACTGGGACTGGGTGGCTGCGGCGGCTTCGTAGACGGCGTCGACGGAGCCGCGGGCGCCGGCCATGGCCGCGACCCGGGGGTCGGCCACCGAGGCCAGGAGCACCGTGTGGCGCTGCGTGAGTTGAGGCAGGAGGGGGAGCAGGCCCTCTTCGATGGGGGCCGCGTCCAGGCTGGTCAGGAGGACCACCAGGGAGCGGCGCGGGGCGCTGCGGAGGATGGTGGAGACCAGGGTGCGGGCGTCCGTCTCGACCAGTTCGGGTTCGAGCGGGGCCATCGCGTTGACGAAAGAGGGGAGCGTGTCCGCGGCCGCACGGCCCTGCACGAGGGCGCGGGTGCGGCGGTCGTGGGCCAGGAGATCCACGCGGTCGCCGGCCCGGGTGGCCAGCGCGGTCAGGAGCAGGGCCGCGTCCATGGCGGCGTCCAGGCGGGGGGCGTCGCCCACCCGGCCGGCCGAGGTGCGGCCGGTGTCCAGGCAGATCAGGATGTGCCGGTCGCGTTCCGGACGCCAGGTACGGACGGCCACCTTGTGCTGTCGGGCGGTGGCGCGCCAGTCGATGGAGCGGGTGTCGTCTCCGGGGACGTAGTCCCGCAGGCTGTCGAACTCGGTGCCCTCACCGCGGGTCAGGACGCTTGTCCGGCCGTCGAGTTCGCGGAGCCGGGCCAGCCGGGACGGCAGGTGCTTGCGGCTGGTGAACGGGGGCAGGACACGGACCGTCCAGGGGACGAGGTGGCCGCCCTGCCGGGCCCAGAGGCCCAGAGGTCCGTACGAGCGGACGGTGATCCGGTCGGCCGTGCGGTCTCCGCGCCGGGTCGGGTGGAGGCGGGTGGTGAGCCGACGGCGTTCGCCTCCCGGCACGGTCAGGGTGTGCCGGGAGGCGGCCGTCTCCGTGCCGGGCAGCCAGCTGCTGGGCGGCCAGGCGTCACGGAGGCGGGCGCGGAGCTTGCGCCCGCCCGGGTTCGTGATCGCGAGGTGCACGTCGGCGCTTTCGCCGAGGCGGACCGAGGTGTCACCCGAACGTTCCAGGTGCAGGGTGCGGACGGGGGCGGCCAGGGCGCAGTCGACCGCGCAGGCCAGGGCCAGCGGGGCGTTGACCGCCAGGATTCCCGTCCAGCTGGGTTCGAGGATGCCGACGGGGATGCTGCCGAGGGCCGCCAGCAGGGCGGTGCGTCCGGTGAAACCCATCAGCGGGGGACGGGGACGAAGGACAGGACGGAGCTGAGCACGGAGTCGGCGGTGACGCCTTCCATCTCGGCTTCGGGGCGGAGCTGGACGCGGTGGCGGAGGGTCGGCAGGGCGAGCGCCTTCACGTCGTCGGGGGTGACGTAGTCGCGGCCGGTCAGCCAGGCCCAGGCGCGGGAGGTGGAGAGCAGGGCCGTGGCGCCGCGCGGGGAGACGCCCAGGGTGAGGGAGGGCGATTCGCGGGTGGCGCGGCAGATGTCGACGACGTAACCGGCGATCTCGGGGGAGACCGCGACACGGGCGACGGCCTGGCGGGCGGCCTCCAGGTCGGCGGGTCCGGCGACCGGGCGGACCCCGGCGGCCTGCAGGTCGCGCGGGTTGAAGCCGGCGGCGTGCCGGGTCAGGACGCCGATCTCGTCCTCGCGGGAGGGCAGCGGGACCGTCAGTTTCAGCAGGAAGCGGTCCAGTTGGGCTTCGGGAAGGGGGTAGGTGCCCTCGTACTCGACCGGGTTCTGGGTGGCGGCGACGAGGAAGGGGTCCGGGAGGGGACGGGGCACGCCGTCGACGGTGACCTGGCGTTCCTCCATCGCCTCCAGGAGGGAGGACTGGGTCTTCGGAGGGGTGCGGTTGATCTCGTCGGCGAGCAGCAGGTTGGTGAAGACCGGTCCGTTCTGGAAGGAGAACTCGGCGGTGCGGGCGTCGTAGACGAGCGATCCGGTGACATCGGACGGCATCAGGTCGGGGGTGAACTGGACGCGCTTGGTGTCGAGTTCGAGGGACGCGGCGAGGGCCCGCACCAGGAGGGTCTTCGCGACTCCGGGGACGCCTTCGAGGAGGACGTGGCCGCGGCAGAGAAGGGCGACGACGAGACCGGTGACGGCGGAGTCCTGGCCGACCACGGCCTTCCCGATCTCGGTGCGGAGCGCTTCCAGGGAGGCGCGTGCGTCGTCCGCGTGAGCGGTGGTCGGGGACGTCATGAGGTGCGGACCTCTCTTTCGAGGGCGTCGAGGTGGTCGGCGAGCGCGACGAGTGCCGCGTCGTCGGCGGGAGTGCTGCCGAACAGAAGGGACGTCAGGTCCCGTGCGGGGCCTGTGAGTCGGTGGGACACGGCGGGCAGCAGGGCGGCCGGGTCGTGGGCCCGGGAGGCCGGTACGGCGAGCAGTGCGGCGAGGCGTTCGCGGGTGGCGGCGCGCAGCACGTCGGCGGCACGGTCGCGGGCGTCGGCGCGGCGGTAGAGGCGGGCGCGGCCCTCGGTGGCCTCGGAGGCGCGGACGACGACCGGGAGGCGTTCGGTGACGAGGGGTCCGAGGCGGCGGCCGCGCCAGAGGGCGGCGACGGCGGCGGCGAGGGTGAGTTGGAGCAGGGCCCAGCCCCAGCCGGCCGGGATGAGCTCGAAGAAGGTCTTCTCCTCGGCGGTGCCGGTGCCGGTGGTTTCGGCGAGGGACGGCAGGTACCAGACGAGCTGGGGCCGGGAGCCGAGGAGTTGGAGGGCGAGGGAGGCGTTGCCCTCCTCGGCGAGGTTCTCGTTGCGGAGGAGGTCCGGGTTGCCGAGGAGGACGGTGTCGCCACCGCCGGCGGCGGGGAGGAGGAGCAGGGTGTGCCGGCCGCCGTCCGGATAGCAGCGGGTGGCCGCGGAGCCGGCGGTGCGGTAGCTGACGTCCCCTCCGGTCAGGGCGGAGCCTGCGGAGATGGCGGCGGGCAGCGTGCAGTCGGGCGGGCGGACGGCGCCGGGCCCTCCGGTGTCGCGGCTGTCGACGCCGGGGGCGAAGGTGCGGGCGGCGTCGCCGACGGGGGCGAGTAGGACGGTGCGGCCGCCGGAGCGTTCGGTGGCGGCGCGGAGTTCCTCGCGCCGGGCGGGGTCGAGGAGGTTCGGGGAGGCGACGAGCAGGGTGGTGTCGGATCCCGTGGCGCGGGCGGCCTCCTGAGCGGTGGTCACCACGCTGGTGATGACGCCGCGTTCCTTCAGCAGCTCGGCGACGGCGAGGCTGCCGGCCGGGTCGGCGGAGCGGGGGTCGAGGGCGCCGTGCCGGGTGCCGGACTGGAGTGCGGCGAGGACGATCCCGGCGGTGAGCAGGACGGCGAGGAAGATCAGGAATCCGCGGAAGCGGCGCCACAGGTCGGCGGGGCCGGGTGCGGTGGACGTGGTGACGGTGTCCGGGGCCGTGGGCGTCTTCCGGGCGGCCGGTGCGGCGGCGGCCGGGGCGTCGGCGGGAGTGGTGGGTGGGGTTCCGGTCATGCGGTCGCTCCCGTCGGCCCGGAGAGGACGGGCCTGGTGCGTTCGACCGCGGTGTCGAGGTCGCGGAGGCGCTCGTAGGCGGCCTGGTCGGCGGTGCGGCCGCCGTAGGTGACGTCGTCGAAGGCGCGGGCGGCGGCCCGGAGTGCTTCGGCGTGCCGGGGGAGGGACGTGGCCGCTTCGGCGGCGGCCTCGTCGGCGGTGCGGCCCGGGCGGGGGTCCAGCAGGGTGCGTTCCTCCAGGGAGCGCACGAGGGCACGCATGCGGTCCTGGACGGCTTCGGTCCAGCGTCCGGCGGCGGCGTGGGCCTCGGCGGCCGCGCGGTGCTCGGCGGCGGTGCGGTCCCGTTCGCCGAAGAGCGCGCCGGCGGTGACGGGGGACCGTTCGGGGGTGCCGAGGCGCCACCACAGCAGCGCGACGATCACCGCGACCAGCAGGACGATCACGACGATGCCCAGCGTGCCGCCGGGGGTCGCCCCGGCGGCCGAGCCGAACAGTTCGTCGATCCACTCGAAGAACTTCCGCAGCACGCGGGTGAACAGGTTCGGTTCGTTCTCGTGGTAGACGGGTTTCGACAGTTCGCGCTCGGCCGCCTCGCGGGCGGCCTCGCGCGGTGTCGTCACCGGTGGTGTCTCGCTGACGGGCAGTCCCCCCGGGCCGGTCACCGCATCAGCTCCCCGCGGTCGGCGGGGTGGTGCCGGGGGTGCCGCCGTAGCCCTCCACGCCCGCCGCGCGGGCGAGTTCCAGGTCCAGGGCTTCGCGCCGGATGCGCTGGTCGATGTAGAGGAGGGCGGTGACGCCGGCCTGCATCGGCATGACGATGGTCAGGGCGATGACGGCGCCGATCCCGGAGACGATCAGGAACGGCCAGCTGTCCACGGCGGTGCCCTCGACGAAGCCGGACAGGCCCTCGTCGGTGAAGAGGGAGCCGATCACGGCGAACACGCTCACGATGATCATCGCGACGAAGCCGGTGATGATGCTGGTGAGGACCGAGATGCCGAAGATCCGCCACCAGGCGCCGCGGACCAGTTTCGCGGACCGGCGCAGGGACTGGACGACGCTGCCGCGCTCCAGCATCAGCGCGGGCGAGGCCAGTGCGAACTTCACCCACAGCCAGGCGATGAGGACCAGCGCGCCGATGGCGCCGAGGGCGACGAGTCCGGCGCTGTCGACGAATGCGCCCGGCAGCATCAGGACGAGGGCGACGGCCAGCGCGCCGACCGTGAGGAGCAGGGTGAGCCCGGCGAGCTTGAGCAGGCGGGGCCGGGCCTCGCGCCAGGCGTCGCCGACGCTGGAGGGCCGGCCGAGCACCGCACGACTGAAGATCATCATGAGCAGGGCGGTCACGATCACCGAGCCGACCATCTGGATGAAGCTGTCGGCCAGGCTGACCAGCATGGAGTCGCCCAGGGCCGCGAAGGCCTCCTCGGGCGTGGCCGACTCGTCCGGTACGACGACGTACTCGGACAGCACCGTGCGCTGCAGGGTGATGCTGATCAGCTCGATCAGCACCGCCACGACCAGGGCGATGGGCAGGACCGAACGCCAGTGCGTGCGCATCGTGGTGACCGCGCCGTCCAGGATCTCGCCGAGGCCGAGCGGGCGCAGCGGGATGACGCCGGGCTTGGCCGCCGGGGGCTTGCCCCAGGCGCCGCCGGGGTAGCCGGACTGGCCGCCGTACGGGGTCCGGCCGGGCGGGCCGCCCGGGGCGGAGCCCCAGCCGGTACCGGGCTGCCTGGAGGGGGCGGGCGGCGGGGCCTGGCCGGCGTTCGGGTTCCCCCAGACACCGTCGGGGGGTGTGCCGGTGCCGGGCGGCGGCTGCTCCGCGGACCACTTGGTCCCGGGCCCGCCGGGCTGTGCCGGCTGATCGGGGTCTCCGGGCCGGTCGGACTGCGAGGGCTGCTGCGGCTGCTGCTGCCGGTCGCCCTCGGACGGGTCGGATCCGGGCGAGGCCCAGCCCGGAGAGTCGTTCATCGTCGCTCCTTCAGGGGTGCCCGTACATCAGGGGCGGGGCGCTGGTCGGCAGCCATCGTGCCACGAGTGATCTCCGGGCGGACCGGCCCGCCCCTGTACACCGGCTCCGCTCCCGCCTTCAATTGTCCCCTGGGGACGCGGCAGACTGGTCCGCCGATACCGGCATTCCCGCTGGTTGTCCCCGCTGTGTGCCAGCTCACGCCGGGTCTCGATTGGGTAATGGGATGATGTCAACCATGAAGGGACGCGTCCTTGTCGTCGACGACGACACCGCGCTGGCCGAGATGCTCGGCATTGTGCTGCGTGGAGAAGGTTTCGAGCCGTCGTTCGTCGCGGACGGCGACAAGGCCCTGGCTGCCTTCCGAGAGGCCAAGCCGGACCTGGTGCTGCTGGATCTCATGCTGCCCGGACGGGACGGCATAGAGGTCTGCCGGCTGATCCGCGCCGAGTCCGGCGTGCCGATCGTCATGCTGACCGCGAAGAGCGACACCGTTGATGTCGTCGTGGGCCTGGAGTCCGGGGCCGACGACTACATCGTCAAGCCGTTCAAGCCCAAGGAGCTGGTGGCCCGCATCCGGGCCCGGTTGCGGCGCTCGGAGGAGCCCGCGCCGGAGCAGCTGGCCATCGGTGACCTGGTCATCGACGTGGCCGGGCACTCCGTGAAGCGGGACGGCCAGTCGATCGCGCTGACTCCGCTGGAGTTCGACCTGCTTGTCGCGCTCGCCCGGAAGCCCTGGCAGGTGTTCACCCGCGAGGTGCTGCTGGAGCAGGTGTGGGGTTATCGCCATGCCGCGGACACCCGGCTGGTCAACGTGCACGTCCAGCGGCTGCGCTCCAAGGTCGAGAAGGATCCCGAGCGTCCGGAGATCGTCGTGACGGTCCGCGGCGTCGGATACAAGGCCGGACCGAGCTGAACATGAACACCGGCAGGTCCCCGTGGGCCGGCCGGCTGCTCCACGACGGGGCGCCCGGCAGCCCCGTGCTGCGGCTGCTGATGCGTCTGGTGCGCCGGCCGCTGCTGCCCGCTGTCCGCCTGTGGCGGCGGAACATCCAGCTGAGGGTGGTCGCCGCCACCCTGCTGATGTCCCTCGTCGTGGTCCTGCTGCTCGGCTTCGTGGTCATCGGGCAGGTCAGCAACGGCCTGCTGGACGCCAAGCAGGAGGCCGCGCAGAGCCAGGCCGCGGGCGGCTTCGCGGTCGCCCAGGAGAAGGCGAACGCCCCGTCCGTGGCCGAGGGGCAGGATCCCGCCGCCCTCGACAGCAGTGTCGGGCGGGACGCCAGCACCTGGATGAACGGTCTGGTCAAGCAGCTCGCCTCGGGCGGCCAGACCGCCTTCGAAGTGGTCGCGCTGGGGGCCGGCTCCGGCGATTCCTCCCGCGGGGTGCGCGGCGCCCGGGCCTCCGGTGACGTCGACCCGGCGACGAGCATCCCGGTCGCGCTGCGCAAGGCCGTGGACACCCGGGCCGGCGCGCACCAGACCTTCTCGAAGATCCGCTACAGCACACCGGACCAGCCCGCCGAGCCGGCGCTGGTGATCGGCAAGCGGCTGACCGACATCAACGGCGACCCGTACCACCTGTACTACCTCTTCCCGCTGACCCAGGAGGAGGAGTCCCTCACCCTGGTCAAGGGCACCATCGCGACCGCCGGGCTGTTCGTGGTCGTGCTGCTGGGCGCCATCGCCTGGCTGGTGGTGCGGCAGGTCGTCACGCCCGTGCGGATGGCTGCCGGGATCGCCGAACGGCTCTCCGCGGGCAAGCTCCAGGAACGCATGAAGGTCACCGGCGAGGACGACATCGCGCGGCTCGGCGAGGCCTTCAACAAGATGGCGCAGAGCCTCCACACCAAGATCCAGCAGTTGGAGGACCTGTCGCGGATGCAGCGGCGGTTCGTCTCCGACGTCTCGCACGAGCTGCGCACCCCGCTGACCACCGTCCGGATGGCCGCCGACGTCATCCACGAGGCCCGGGCCGACTTCGATCCGGTCACGGCGCGCTCCGCCGAGCTGCTGGCCGGCCAGCTGGACCGGTTCGAGTCGCTGCTCGCCGACCTGCTGGAGATCAGCCGGTTCGACGCGGGGGCGGCGGCGCTGGAGGCCGAGCCGATAGACCTGCGGGACGTCGTACGCCGGGTCATCGACGGCGCCGAACCGCTGGCCGAGGCCAAGGGCACCCGGATCCGGGTGCTCGGGGACTCCCAGCCGGTGGTCGCCGAGGCCGACGCCCGGCGGGTGGAGCGGGTGCTGCGGAACCTCGTCGTCAACGCCGTCGAGCACGGCGAGGGCCGGGACGTGGTGGTCCGGCTGGCCTCCGCGGGCGGCGCGGTCGCCGTCGCGGTGCGGGACTACGGCGTGGGCCTGAAGCCGGGCGAGGCCACCCGCGTGTTCAACCGGTTCTGGCGGGCCGACCCGGCCCGTGCCAGGACCACCGGCGGCACCGGCCTCGGCCTGTCCATCGCCGTCGAGGACGCCCGGCTGCACGGCGGCTGGCTCCAGGCGTGGGGCGAGCCGGGTGGCGGATCGCAGTTCCGGCTGACCCTGCCGCGCACCGCCGACGAGCCGCTGCGGGGCTCCCCGATCCCGCTGGAGCCCGAGGACTCGCGCACCAACCGGGCCAAGGCGGCGGCCGCGCGCGGCGCCCGCAAGCGCGAGCGGGAACAGCCTGCCCCCGGCGGACCGGATCCGCGGTCGCCGATACCGGCGCGGCCCGCGGTGGCCACGGCGGTGCCGGTGCCCGCCGACCCGACCGCGCTGCCCGGCAACGGCGCGCGGGTGGTGGCACGGCCCGGCGGCCCGGGCGAGACCGCGGAACGAGACGGCAACGAGGGTGGAGGCTGAGAGTGGACGGCATGGGGCACAGGGGCCCGGCGGGGCGGGCGCGGGGCGTCCTCGTGCTGTGCGGTGCCGGCCTGCTGCTGGTGGGATGCGCCTCGATGCCCGACCACGGCGAGGTGAAGCAGGTGTCCGCCTCGCAGGGCGCCGACTCCGAAGTCCGCGTGTACGGGGTGCCGCCGGCCCCCAAGGCCGGGCCGCGGGAGATCGTCGACGGCTTCCTGGAGGCCATGACCAGTGACGACCCGGGGCTGGCCACCGCCCGCCAGTACCTGAGCGCGGAGGCCGCGAAGACCTGGAAGCCGAACGCCAGCGTCACCGTGCTCGCCTCCGGGCGCGGTGTGTCCTCGGACAAGCAGGGGAAGGACCCCGACGCGCTGCCCCGCTTCAAGATGTACGGCACCCGGGTGGCCACCGTCGACGAGCGCAGCACCTACCACCCGGAGGTCGGCAGGAAGCCGTACGAGCGGTACCTCCAGCTGGTCAAGGAGGACAACGAGTGGCGGATCGACTCGCCGCCCGACGGCCTGGTGCTCAGCGAGTCCGACTTCCAGCGCATCTTCATGCCGGTCAACAAGTACTACTTCGCCGCGGACACGCTCGTCGCCGACCCGGTGTACGTGCGGCAGCGCACCGACCCCGACTCCCGCATGGACCGGATGACGCAGACGGTGAAGTCGCTGCTGGACGGGCCGTCCAAGTGGCTCGGGCCGGTCGTCACCTCCACCTTCCCGACGGGCACGGCACTGCTGGACGGGACCAAGACCCTCTCCTACGACGCCCAGGACACCCTGCGCGTACCGCTGAACGAGAAGGCGGAGAACGTGGCCGGGCCGCAGTGCGAGCGGATGGCCACCCAGCTGATGTACACCGTCCGTGACCTGGCCTCCTCGCGGGTGGCCCGGGTGGAGCTGGTGCGACCCGACAAGAAGTCCGTGATCTGCGGGGTGAACGAGGCCGTCGCCGCCGGGATGGCGGGCCGGGTGCCGACCCCCGCGCACCAGTACTTCATCGACGGCGGGCGGCTGCTCCAGATCACCCTTCCGAGCGATCCGGAGGGCACTCCCGGGGCCGCGACGCCGGTGGGCGGGCCGCTGTCCACGGCGCCGCAGCTGAAGCTGGGCTCGGCCGCCGTGGCGTACGAGGAGAAGCGTGCCGCGGTCGTCGGGCAGGACGGGCACAACCTGTACGTGGTGTCGCTGACCCAGGCCGGGCAGCTGCCCGGGCCGGTGCTCACCAGCCGGGTCAAGGACGGGCTGTCGGCGCCCAGCTGGGACGGCCGGGGTGACCTGTGGGTCGCCGACCGGGACCCGCAGAACCCGGTGCTGTGGCGGATCCCCGCCGGGACGGGGACCCCGCAGAAGGTGGACGTGGCCGGGCTGGACGGGCGGATCGAGGCGCTGAAGGCCTCCTCGGACGGCGTGCGGATGGCGCTGCTCGTCTCCAGGACCGGCAAGGACGGCGCGCGGAAGAACGAGCTGTCCATCGGGCGGGTCGAGCGGGCCGAGGGATCCGGGGCGAACGGCCCGGTCTCGGTGCGCGAGCTGCGCCCGGCGGCGCCGCAGATGGCGGACGTGACGGCGATGAGCTGGGCGCCGCGGGGCCGGCTGCTGGTGGTGGGCCGGGAGAGCGGCGGGGTCTCGCAGGCCCGGTACATGCAGGCCGACGGGTCGACGGCGGCGGGCAGCCTGCCCGGGGCCACCGGGGTGACGGCGGTGGCCGCGTCGGAGGACGAGAAGAAGCCGGTGGTGGCGCACTCGGAGGACGACGGCATCGTGTGGCTGCCGCCGGGTGCCCAGTGGCGCACCGTGGCGACGGGCGGCCGGGCGCCGGTGTACCCGGGCTGATCCGGGCCTTTCCCGGACCGGCCCGGGGCTTTCGGGGGCCTGCCCTGGGCTTTCGGGGCCTGCCTGCCCGGGCCTTCGGGCTGCTCCGTCGGCCTCTCCGGCCTGCCCGAGGGGTTTTCCACAGGGGTCGCGGGGCCCTCCACGGCCCGGCATCGTGGGGGCATGCGGGGATGGTGGCATGAGCTCGCCGGGCTGGTGCTGCCGGTGGAGTGTGCCGGGTGCGGGGAGGCGCGGACGATGGTGTGCGGGGCGTGCGGGGAGGCTTTCGGCGGGGCCCGGGCGGGCGCGGTGCGGCCCAGGCCGAGACCGGCGGGACTGCCCCAGGTGCGGGCGGCGGTGCCGTATGAAGGGGTCGTACGGGCCGTTCTGCTGGCCCACAAGGAGCGCGGGGCGCTGCCCCTGGCCGGTGTGCTGGGACGGGCCCTGGCCGGCGCGGTACGGGCGGCTGCGGGTCCGGGCGGGGCCCGGGCGCCGGACGGGGGCGTGGTGCTGGTGCCGGTGCCGTCGGCGCTGCGGCAGGTCCGGGCGCGCGGCCATGACCCGGCGCGGCGGATCGCCCTGGCGGCCTCGGCGGAGCTGCGGCGCGGTGGCGCCGCCGCCCGGGTGGCGCCGGTGCTGCGGCAGCGGCGGGCGGTGGCGGACCAGGCGGGTCTGGGCGCGCGGCAGCGCCGGGAGAACGTGGCCGGGGCGCTGGAGGTGCGGCCGGGCGGTGTGCGGACGGCCGCCGCGGGTGGGGGTCGCCTGGTTCTGGTGGACGACCTGATCACCACGGGGGCGACGCTCGCGGAGGCGGCCCGGGCGGTCCGCGCGGCCGGTCTGGAGGTGGCGGGCGCGGCGGTCGTGGCGGCCCCGGCGGACGCCTTCGGGCCCGGCCCGGGGACGCCTCGGAAGAGCGGCTCGAAAAATCGTTTGGAGCAAAGAATCCGTGAATAGATTTGGAACCAGAGGGGAACGCGCATCGTTGCAGGTAGTAAGAGGGAAGGGCCAGCTGAACGGAGGTTTGTGCCGGTAGCGGGTGCCGACAACCGTCCATCAGAGCTATGTTCGGTTGTAAGGAACTGGCGATCCTTGGGCGCCGACGCAGTCGGGACACGTGTGCAGCTGGTGGCTCCCGACTCCCGAAAGTCGGTGGGGTGGTGATCTTGCCGATGGGGGAGGAGGAGGTGAAAGTCGCCAAGTCCGAGACTCCGGTGCCCACCGGAGTCTGGTGCAAGAGGGAGACGCTTCGCCCGGCGAAGGGCGGAGTAATCCGGGAACGGAGTTCTGCGTGGACATCGTCGTCAAGGGCCGCAAGACCGAAGTGCCCGAGCGGTTCCGCAAGCACGTGGCCGAGAAGCTCAACCTGGACAAGATCCAGAAGTATGACGCCAAGGTGATCAGCCTCGACGTCGAGGTGTCCAAGGAGCTCAACCCGCGTCAGGCCGACCGTTCCGACCGCGTGGAGATCACCGTCCGATCGCGCGGTCCCGTGATCCGTGCGGAGGCCGCAGCAGGCGACGCGTACGCGGCGCTGGACCTGGCGCACGAGAAGCTCGAGGCCCGGCTGCGCCGGCAGCACGACAAGCGCCACAGCCGCCGTGGCAATGGGCGGCTCACCGCGGCAGAGGTGCCGGACGCGGTACCGGACGCCGCAACCCTGAACGGAAACGGAGAAGTTGTCTCCGAGGAGCAGCTGGACGCGATCCCGACGACCCGGATCGGATCGCTCGAAGTACAGGGCGAAGGCCCCCTGGTCGTCCGCGAGAAGACGCATGCGGCGGCACCCATGACACTCGACCAGGCTCTCTACGAGATGGAGCTGGTCGGCCACGACTTCTACCTCTTCGTCGATTCCGACACCAAGCAGCCCAGCGTCGTCTACCGGCGCCACGGATATGACTACGGCGTGATCCACCTCAGCCCCGACGCCGCCACTTCCGGCGAGGTCGAGGCCGGCGGCGCGGGCGGCGCGCTCGGCAGCTGACGACTGTCGGCGGCATACACGACACCCGGTGCCCCCGAGGATCGCTCAGGCATCCTGCGGGGGCACCCGTATGAGCCAAACCGGCGCGAAGTACTCGGACGGCTGTCGTCCCGGCATGGAATCATGGCGGACAGTCAACTGGACTTCGGGCCACGGTCCATGGCCTGCAGGGGAGGGAACGATGGCGGACGGCTTCGGACCGGTGCGCGAGGACGACGACGGTGCGGGCTGCCGTGAGCCGATCCGGGTGCTCGTGGTGGACGACCACGCGCTGTTCCGGCGCGGCTTGGAGATCGTCCTGGCGCAGGAGGAGGACATTCAGGTCGTCGGCGAGGCGGGGGACGGCGCGGAGGCCGTGGACAAGGCGGCGGACCTGCTGCCGGACATCGTGCTGATGGACGTGCGGATGCCGCGCCGGGGCGGGATCGAGGCCTGCACCTCGATCAAGGAGGTGGCCCCCTCCGCGAAGATCATCATGCTGACGATCAGCGACGAGGAGGCGGACCTCTACGACGCGATCAAGGCCGGGGCGACGGGCTACCTGCTGAAGGAGATCTCCACCGACGAGGTGGCCACCGCGATCCGCGCCGTCGCGGACGGGCAGTCGCAGATCAGCCCGTCGATGGCGTCGAAGCTGCTGACCGAGTTCAAGTCGATGATCCAGCGCACCGACGAGCGCCGGCTGCTGCCGGCGCCGCGGCTGACCGACCGCGAACTGGAGGTCCTCAAGCTGGTCGCCACCGGGATGAACAACCGGGACATCGCCAAGGAGTTGTTCATCTCCGAGAACACGGTGAAGAACCACGTGCGGAACATCCTGGAAAAGCTCCAGCTGCACTCCCGGATGGAGGCGGTGGTGTACGCCATGCGGGAGAAGATCCTGGAGATCCGCTAGCCGCCTCCGGCGGTGCGGTGGGCCGGCGCGGCAGCCCTCCGCCGGCCGGACCCTGCCCGACCGGCCGGACCCCGGCTTGTCCGCCGAGGCCGCCGCCGTGCGAGCGGCCGCGGGGTCCCGGGCGGGACGGGGACGCGGATTACCGTCCCCTGCCGGGCCGCGGGAGCGTCGCTCAGGTGAGCCGGGCCAGCTCTGCCGTCACCGCTGCCGCCTCGGCGGGCGTGGCGGCCCGTTCCACCCGGACCGCGTCGCAGCCGACCCACTCCGCCGCCTCGCGGAGCGCCGCGGCCATCGCCGGGGCCGCCGTAGGCGAGGTCAGGGAGAGCTGCCGGGCCACCAGGGTGCGGCCCTCCCGGCCCGGGTCCACCCGCCCCCGCAGCTGCCCGCCCGCCAGTAGCGGCATCGCGAAATAGCCGTGTATCCGCTTGGGCTTGGGGACGTAGGCCTCCAGCCGGTGGGTGAAGCCGAAGATCCGCTCGGTGCGCGGCCGGTCCCAGACCAGGGAGTCGAAGGGCGACAGCAGCGTGGTGCGGTGGCGGCCCCGCGGCAGAGCCTCCAGAGCCTCCGGGTCCGCCCAGGCCGGCTTGGACCAGCCCGCCACCTCCACCGGCACCAGACCCGAGTCCGCGATCACCGCGTCGACCTGCTCGCCCTTGAGCCGGTGGTAGTCCGCGATGTCCGCACGGGTGCCGACCCCCAGGGACTGCCCGGACAGCGCTACCAGCCGGCGCAGGCACTCACGGTCCGGCAGGTCGTCGTGGAACAGCGCGTCCGGCACCGCCCGCTCGGCCAGGTCGTACACGCGTTTCCAGCCCCGGCGCTCGGTGCACACCACCTCACCCCGGTCCAGCAGCCACTCCACCGCGATCTTGGTCTCGGACCACTCGAACCACTCGCCGCCGTTCTTGGCGCCGCCCAGTTCGGAGGAGGTGAGCGGGCCGTCGGAGCGGAGCCGGTCCAGCACCGCCTTCGTGGAGCGTTCCGTGTCCTGCAGCGTGTGCCAGCGGTACCCGCGCGCCCGGTTGGCCCGGCGCCGGAAGGCGAAATGCGGCCATTCCTCGATCGGCAGGATGCACGCCGCGTGCGACCAGTATTCAAAGGCGTGCTGCTCCGTCCAGTACGCCTGTTCGACTGTGGAGCGGCCCACCGCGCCCAGTCGCGCGTACGGGATCAGCTCGTGCGAGCGCGCCAGCACCGAGATCGTGTCCAGCTGCACCGCCCCCAGGTGCCGCAGCACCCCCCGGACCCCACCGCGCCGGTCCGGGGTTCCGATGAACCCCTGGGCACGCAGGGCGATACGGCGGGCTTCGTCGGCGGACAGCGAGAGCACGGTCGTCATGGCCGCACCCTAGACCCGGGTACTGACAACGGCGGGCGAGGGCAGGTACGGCAGCCTGGAGGGCAGACCCAGGTCGGACGGGAGCAACGCGCCCACCCAGCAGTCCCGCAGGGTCTCGCGGTGCTCCATGCCCGCCCGCTGCAGCCCCTCGATCACGAACCCGGCCTTCTCCGCGACCGCGCGGGAGCCGTGGTTCCCGGCCCCGGCGCGCCAGATCAGCCGTACGCAGCCGGCTTCGGTGAAGGCCCAGCGGGCCACGGCGCGCACCGCCTCGGTCATGTAGCCGCGGCCGCGGTGCCCGGCGACCGTCCAGTAGCCGATCTCGTGCGCGTGCGTGCCGCGCGGGACCACGCCCAGGGTGGCGACCAGCGGCCCCGTCCCGTCGGGCCCGAGCCGGGCCGCGAAGTTGAATTCGGTGCCGTCGCGCCAGCCGTCGGGCACCCGCGTCACGTACGCCTCCGCCTCGGGGCGCCCGTAGGGGAGGGGGACCGGGATCCACCGCTGGATCTCGGGGTCCTGGCAGGCGGCGAGCACCTCGTCGACGTCCTCGGGGAGGTGGGGGCGCAGGGTGAGCCGCTCGGTGGCCAGGGTGGTGGGTTCCATGCGCGCATTCTGCGGTCGGCGGGTGGTCCGGGCGAACAGATTTCGGGGAGGGCGGCACCTTCCGTGTCCCCCGTACGTTCTCATTCCGGGCGCGATGCCGCCCCGCGGCGGCGGCAGACCTCCCGGCGTGGCGGCGTCCTCGCTTACGATGACCGTTGCGGTGGGGTCCACCTGCCGTGCCCGTCACGAACCAGTGCCAGGCCCGACCGGCAAGGAGACAAACCTCGGTGTCCGTCTTCAACAAGCTCATGCGTGCAGGCGAAGGCAAGATCCTGCGCAAACTGCACCGCATCGCGGACCAGGTCAACTCCATCGAAGAGGACTTCGTCAACCTCTCCGACGCCGAGTTGCGGGCGCTCACGGACGAGTACAAGCAGCGCTACCAGGACGGCGAGAGCCTGGACGACCTGCTGCCCGAGGCCTTCGCCACGGTGCGCGAGGCCGCCAAGCGCGTGCTCGGCCAGCGCCATTACGACGTCCAGCTCATGGGCGGTGCCGCCCTGCACCTCGGCTACGTCGCGGAGATGAAGACCGGTGAGGGCAAGACCCTGGTCGGCACCCTGCCCGCGTACCTGAACGCGCTGTCCGGCAAGGGCGTCCACCTGATCACCGTCAACGACTACCTCGCCGAGCGCGACTCCGAGCTCATGGGCCGGGTCCACAAGTTCCTGGGGCTGTCCGTCGGCTGCATCCTCGCGAACATGACCCCGGCGCAGCGCCGCGAGCAGTACGGCTGCGACATCACCTACGGCACGAACAACGAGTTCGGCTTCGACTACCTGCGCGACAACATGGCGTGGTCGCAGGACGAGCTGGTGCAGCGCGGCCACAACTTCGCCGTGGTCGACGAGGTCGACTCGATCCTCGTCGACGAGGCCCGTACGCCGCTGATCATCTCCGGCCCGGCCGACCAGGCCACCAAGTGGTACGGCGACTTCGCCAAGCTGGTCACCCGCCTGACCAAGGGCGAGCCCGGCAACCCGCTCAAGGGCATCGAGGAGACCGGCGACTACGAGGTCGACGAGAAGAAGCGCACCGTCGGCATCCACGAGGCCGGTGTCGCCAAGGTCGAGGACTGGCTCGGCATCGACAACCTCTACGAGTCGGTGAACACCCCGCTCGTCGGCTACCTGAACAACGCCATCAAGGCGAAGGAGCTGTTCAAGAAGGACAAGGACTACGTCGTCATGGACGGCGAAGTCATGATCGTCGACGAGCACACCGGCCGTATCCTGGCCGGCCGCCGCTACAACGAGGGCATGCACCAGGCCATCGAGGCGAAGGAAGGGGTGGACATCAAGGACGAGAACCAGACGCTCGCCACGATCACCCTGCAGAACTTCTTCCGCCTGTACTCCAAGCTGTCGGGCATGACCGGTACGGCCATGACCGAGGCCGCCGAGTTCCACCAGATCTACAAGCTGGGCGTCGTGCCGATCCCGACGAACCGGCCGATGCAGCGCATTGACCAGCCGGACCTCATCTACCGGACCGAGGTCGCCAAGTTCGCCGCCGTCGTCGACGACATCGCCGAGAAGCACGAGAAGGGGCAGCCGATCCTGGTCGGCACCACCTCGGTCGAGAAGTCCGAGTACCTCTCGCAGCAGCTCAGCAAGCGCGGCATCCCGCACGAGGTGCTGAACGCCAAGCAGCACGAGCGCGAGGCCACGATCGTCGCCCAGGCCGGCCGCCGCGGGGCGGTCACCGTCGCCACGAACATGGCCGGCCGCGGTACGGACATCAAGCTCGGCGGCAACCCGGACGACCTCGCCGAGGCGGAGCTGCGGCAGCACGGCCTCGACCCGGAGGAGCACATCGAGGAGTGGGCGCACGCCCTGCCGCAGGCGCTGGCCAAGGCGGAGTCGGCCGTGAAGGCCGAGTTCGAGGAGGTCAAGGCGCTCGGCGGGCTGTACGTGCTGGGCACCGAGCGGCACGAGTCGCGCCGTATCGACAACCAGCTGCGCGGCCGTTCCGGCCGTCAGGGCGACCCGGGCGAGTCCCGTTTCTACCTGTCGCTGGGCGACGACCTGATGCGGCTGTTCAAGGCCCAGATGGTCGAGCGGGTCATGGCGATGGCGAACGTGCCGGACGACGTGCCGATCGAGAACAAGATGGTCACGCGGGCCATCGCCTCGGCGCAGTCGCAGGTCGAGACGCAGAACTTCGAGACGCGAAAGAACGTCCTGAAGTACGACGAGGTGCTGAACAAGCAGCGCGAGGTCATCTACGGCGAGCGGCGCCGCGTGCTGGAGGGCGAGGACCTGCACGAGCAGGTGCGCCACTTCATGGACGACACCATCGACGCGTACATCGCGGCCGAGACGGTCGAGGGCTTCGCCGAGGACTGGGACCTGGACCGGCTGTGGAGCGCGTTCAAGCAGCTCTACCCGGTCAAGGTGACGGTCGAGGAGCTGGAGGACGCGGCCGGCGACCGGGCCGGGATCACCGCCGAGTTCATCGCCGAGTCCGTCAAGGACGACATCACCGAGCAGTACGAGGCCCGCGAGAAGCAGCTCGGCTCCGACATCATGCGCGAGCTGGAGCGCCGGGTCGTGCTGTCGGTGCTGGACCGCAAGTGGCGTGAGCACCTCTACGAGATGGACTACCTCCAGGAGGGCATCGGCCTGCGGGCGATGGCGCAGAAGGACCCGCTGGTCGAGTACCAGCGCGAGGGCTTCGACATGTTCAACGCCATGATGGAGGGCATCAAGGAGGAGTCCGTCGGCTACCTGTTCAACCTGGAGGTCCAGGTGGAGCAGCAGGTCGAGGAGGTCCCGGTGCAGGACACGGCGCAGGTCCAGGACATGGCGCCGCCGGCACCGCGGGCCGAGATCCGGGCCAAGGGGCTGGACGCTCCGCAGCGGCCGGACCGGCTGCACTTCTCCGCCCCCACGGTGGACGGCGAGGGCGGTGTGGTCGAGGGCGACTTCGACTCGGACGGCCAGCCGGCGGGCGACGGACTGACCCGGGCGGAGCGGCGCAAGGCGGCGAAGGCGGCCGGGGGCCGTCGTCGCAAGAAGTAGCGCTGCCGGGGCGGCATTCCGCTCCTGGTACGTCCCGTACCTGCGGTGTTCCTCCGGCCGGGGCCGGACTCCTCTTCGGGGTCCGGCCCCGGCCGCGTTGTGCCGCCCTGGGCCCGTGGGGGCCCTGCTGGGCGATTTCCCCACCCCACCCCTTCCCGTAACGCCTCGGACGCCGGCGGGGCTCCAGGGGCACGCCAGGCGCCTTCGGCGCGGTCAGAACGGGTGGGGTGCGAGTTCGACCGCGGCGCAGCGCCAGCGCAGGTCCTGGCCGCGTTCCAGCCGGAAGGCCATGGCGGTGAGGCGGTCGCCGACCGCGATGCGGGCGAAGGCCTCGATCACGCCCTTGCGCGGGCGGAAGTGGCCGCAGCGGCGCAGCACCGGGCGGAAGCCGTCCTTCGGCGGGCCGGCCTGGGTCAGAGTGATGAGCTGCTCGTACGCCGGGCCGACCGTGTGGCCGAGCAGGAAGTGGACCGGGCGCTGACCGCTCAGGACGGCCAGCAGGGCCTCGGCGAACCACTGGTGCGGTGCGGTGACCCGGCGCCGGTCGGCCCGGACCGGGGACGGCCCGCGCGGGTCGCGGCGGCCGGCGGGCCGGGTGCGGGCGGCGGTCCGGCGCCGGGCGCCGTCGCCGGCGTGGCCGACGGTGCGGCGGAGGCCGACGGGACCGCCGCCGTTGCCCGCACCGTTCGCGTCCGGACTGCTCTGACTGCTCGGGGTGGTCGGAGTGCTCGGAGCGGTTGCAGTGGTCGCAGTGGTCGGCGTCAAGGTGGAGTGGTCCATGGTGCCCCCGAGGTCCCGGGCCCGGCGTGGTACCGGGCAGTAACTTGGTGGGGGATTCCTACGGGCGCCGGGTGCGCTCCGCAACGGCCCCGGGAGGGCGCGACGAGGGGGCCTGAGCTTCACCTATCCGGGCGACAGGGCCCGTGGGGCGCCCGGGAAGCCGACCGTGCCGGAGGCGCCGGGTGGACGCCGATCACGCCGCTGCGGGCAGCTCGAAGGGGGACAGCTCCCGCCCCGGACGGGCGACGGCCGGCGTGAGGGGCCGGTGCGGGCGGGCGGGTCGCCGGCCGGGGTGGATCGGGTGGCCCGAGAGGGGGGCGGCTCCCATGCCGGACGGGCGACGGGTGGGTGGATGCGGCGGCGAGGGCTGGGGCCGTCGACCGGGGTGGATCGGGTGGCCCGGCAGGGGCCGGCTTCCGTGCCGGGCGGGCTGCGCGGTCCGGGGGAGGGCCCCACGGCCCGCCCCGCCCGAGCGCGCCGGCGTTCACCCGCCCTCCCCTCCCGGTGGGTTGTGGCTGTGGACAGGGTGCCCCCGGGAGTGGGGGCGGTCGTATCCTGAGGGCCTCTCGACTACGGAAAGCAGCCGGCCATGCGCGTGTACGTCCCCCTGACCCTCCCCGGGCTCGCCGAGGCGCACCAGGCGGGCGAGCTCGGGCCCGCCCCCGTCCGCGCGTACGCCGTCACGCCCGCCCTGCGCGAGTGGTACGTCTCCGACGACATCGAGGAGCTGGAGTACGCCGCCCTCGGCCGGGCCGCGGCCGCCTCGCTGCGGATGCTCGCCGGGGACGCAGCCGCTCCCCGCCGCCGCGTGGTCATCGCCGTCGACGTGCCCGAGAAGGCCGCCCACGCGGCACCCGGGCTCGACGAGGCCACGCTCGGCCAGGTCACCCTCGCCGACCCCGTGCGGCTCGCCGTGGCCGCCGCCGTGCACGTGGACGCCGCCGACGCCGAGAAGGACGTGGCCGCCGCCGCGGAGGCGCTCCCCGCCGCCGACGCCGGGGACGACGACGCGCAGTTCACCGTGGACGGCGCCGAGGACCACGAGCTGCTCTGGTTCGGCGTGCAGGAGATCCCGGGGCTGGTCCGATGAGCGTCGTGCCCTCCGTGACCTCCGTGGCCGCCGCGCGCGGGCCGCACCTCGTGTGGGACTGGAACGGCACGCTGCTCCACGACATCGACGCCGTGATCACCGCGACCAACGCCTCCTTCGCCGAGCTCGGCCTTGCGCCGATCACCCTGGAGCTCTACCGCGACCTGTACGTCGTACCCGTGCCGAAGTTCTACGAGCGGATCATGGGCCGGCTGCCCACCGAGGAGGAATGGCTCGTCATGGACGAGACCTTCCACCGGTACTACTGGGCCGCCGCGGCGGACTCCGGGCTGGCCGACGGCGCCCGGCAGCTGCTGGGCGACTGGCAGCGGGCCGGCCTCAGCCAGTCCCTGCTCTCCCTCGCCCCGCACGACCGGCTGGTCCCGCTCGTCCGCACCCACGGCATCGACGGCCACTTCCTGCGCGTCGACGGCCGGGTCGGCCCCTCCCACACCAGCAAGGCCGGGCACCTGGTCCGGCACCTGGAGGCGCTGGCCGCCGACGGCGTGACCGCCGCCCGGACCGTGCTCATCGGGGACGCCCTGGACGACGCCGCGGCCGCCGCGCACGTCGGCGCCCGGGCGGTCCTGTACACCGGCGGTTCGCACAGCCGCACCAGTCTGGAATCGGCCGGAGTGCCCGTCGTCGACACCCTTGAGGAAGCCGTCCGCACCGCACGCGACCTGGCCGAATAGGCACTGCACGACCAAACCCGCCCGCGCGCTGTCCAGAGTGTCAAAGTTCCCCACCGGGTTTTGTACACATACAGCTCATGACGCGCCGGGGGTGATGCGAGATAGCCTTGTACCCGTGATCAGCGCGATAGCCATCGGGGGCACCGAAGCCCCCGGCCTGCGCCCGGCGACGCACCCGCTCGCCCGGGCCCTTGCTGCATCACGCGCGCGGAACGACCGGACCCTCTGGCCGATCTTGGCTGATTCCGTTCCGGTGACATCCCACCTCGACATAGCGTCGACGTCGACTGCGATTTCCGCGTTTCCTTCCTTCACCTACGTCACGCAACGGCGCGCGACAGGAGCCATGAGGACATGCAGACCAAGCTGGACGAAGCAAAGGCCGAGCTGCTCGCACGGGCGGCCCGGGTAGCTGAGAACAGCCCGGCCGGGGGGCTACTTCCGACTGGGTCCGAGCAGGCCGGGCGGCCAGACCGTGACACGGTGCTCGACTACCTCCAGCGCTATTACCTGCACACCGCACCCGAGGACCTGACGGACCGCGACCCCGTCGACGTCTTCGGCGCCGCGCTCTCCCACTACCGGCTCGCCGAGAACCGGCCGCAGGGCACCGCGAACGTGCGCGTCCAGACGCCCACCGTCGAGGAGAACGGCTGGACCTCCAGCCACTCGGTGGTCGAGGTCGTCACGGACGACATGCCCTTCCTCGTGGACTCCGTGACGAACGAGCTGTCCCGGCAGGGCCGCGGCATCCACCTCGTCATCCACCCGCAGGTCGTCGTCCGCCGCGACGTCACCGGCAAGCTGATCGAGATCCTCGGCCCGAACGGCGACGCCCACGGCGGCAAGGCCCAGCGCCCGCACGACGCCCTCGTCGAGTCCTGGATCCACGTCGAGATGGACCGCGAGACCGACCGCGCCGACCTCAAGCAGATCACCGCCGACCTGCTCCGCGTCCTGTCCGACGTCCGCGAGGCCGTCGAGGACTGGGAGAAGATGCGGGACGCCGCGCTGCGCATCGCCGACGGCCTGCCCGACGAGCCCGTCGCCCTCGACCTGCAGGAATACGAGCTCGAAGAGGCCCGCGAGCTGCTGCGCTGGCTCTCCGACGACCACTTCACCTTCCTCGGCTACCGCGAGTACAACCTGGTCGACGGCGACTCCCTGTCCGCCGTCCCCGGCACCGGCCTCGGCATCCTGCGCTCCGACCCGCACCACGGCAAGGAGGACGGCCACCCGGTCTCGCCGTCCTTCAACCGGCTGCCCGCCGACGCCCGAGCCAAGGCCCGCGAGCACAAGCTGCTGGTGCTGACCAAGGCCAACAGCCGCTCCACCGTGCACCGCCCGAGCTACCTCGACTACGTGGGCGTCAAGAAGTTCGACGCCTCGGGCAACGTGGTCGGCGAGCGCCGCTTCCTCGGCCTGTTCTCCTCCGCCGCGTACACCGAGTCCGTGCGCCGCGTCCCGGTGATCCGCCGCAAGGTCGACGAGGTCCTCGAACGGGCCGGCTTCGAGGCGAACAGCCACGACGGCCGCGACCTGACGCAGATCCTGGAGACCTACCCGCGCGACGAGCTGTTCCAGACCCCGGTCGACCAGCTCCAGTCCATCGTCACCTCGGTCCTCTACCTGCAGGAGCGCCGCCGGCTGCGGCTGTACCTGCGCCAGGACGAGTACGGCCGCTACTACTCGGCGCTGGTCTACCTCCCGCGCGACCGCTTCACCACCGGTGTCCGGCTCCGCCTCATGGACATCCTCAAGGAGGAGCTCGGCGGCACCAGCGTCGACTTCACCGCCTGGAACACCGAGTCGATCCTGTCCCGGATCCACTTCGTCATCCGCGTCCCGCAGGGCACCGTGCTGCCCGTCCTGACCGACGGGGACATCGAGCACCTCGAAGCCCGCCTCGTCGAGGCCGCCCGCTCCTGGGCCGACGGCTTCCAGGAGGCGCTGATCGCCGAGTGCGGCGAGGAGCGAGCCGCCGAGCTGCTGCGCCGTTACGGCACCGCCTTCTCCGAGGGCTACAAGTCGGACCACTCGCCGCGCGCGGCCGTCGCCGACCTGCTGCACGTCGAGAAGCTCATCGCCAGCGACCGCGACTTCGCGCTCTCCCTCTACGAGCCGGTCGGCGCCCGCCCCGGCGAGCGCCGTTTCAAGATCTACCGCACGGGCGAGCCGGTCTCCCTGTCCGCCGTCCTGCCGGTGCTGCAGCGCCTGGGCGTCGAGGTCACCGACGAGCGGCCGTACGAGCTGCGCTGCGCCGACCGCGCCAACGCCTGGATCTACGACTTCGGTCTGCGGCTCCCCCTGCCCGCCGGCAACGGCGAGGCGTCCTTCCTGGGCGACGACGCCCGCGAGCGTTTCCAGGACGCCTTCGCCGCGGTCTGGCAGGGCGACGCGGAGAACGACAACTTCAACAACCTGGTGCTGCGCGCCGGGCTGACCTGGCGGCAGGCCGTCGTCCTGCGCGCGTACGCCAAGTACATGCGCCAGGCCGGCTCCACGTTCTCCCAGGACTACATGGAGGACACCCTCCGCAACAACGTCCACACCACCCGGCTGCTGGTCTCGCTCTTCGAGGCCCGGATGTCGCCCGGCCGCCAGGCCGCCGGCACCGAGCTCGTCGACGCCATGCTGGAGGAGCTGGACGGGGCCCTGGACCAGGTCGCCTCGCTCGACGAGGACCGCATCCTGCGCGCCTTCCTCACACTGATCAAGGCGACGCTGCGGACCAACTTCTTCCAGAAGAACGCCACGGGCGAGCAGCACTCGTACGTGTCGATGAAGTTCGACCCGCAGGCCATCCCGGACCTGCCGGCCCCGCGCCCGGCCTTCGAGATCTGGGTGTACTCCCCGCGCGTCGAGGGCGTCCACCTGCGCTTCGGCAAGGTCGCCCGAGGCGGTCTGCGCTGGTCCGACCGCCGCGAGGACTTCCGTACGGAGATCCTCGGCCTGGTCAAGGCGCAGATGGTGAAGAACACCGTCATCGTCCCGGTCGGCGCCAAGGGCGGCTTCGTCGCGAAGAACCTGCCGGACCCGTCGGTGGACCGCGACGCGTGGTTCGCCGAGGGCATCGCCTCGTACAAGATCTTCATCTCGGCGCTGCTCGACATCACCGACAACATGGTCGGCGGCGAGGTCGTGCCGCCGAAGGACGTGGTCCGCCACGACGAGGACGACACCTACCTGGTCGTCGCCGCCGACAAGGGCACCGCCACCTTCTCCGACATCGCCAACGGTGTCGCCCAGGAGTACGGCTTCTGGCTCGGCGACGCCTTCGCCTCCGGCGGCTCGGCCGGCTACGACCACAAGGGCATGGGCATCACCGCCCGCGGCGCCTGGGAGTCGGTCAAGCGGCACTTCCGCGAGCTGGGCCACGACACCCAGACCGAGGACTTCACGGTCGTCGGCGTCGGCGACATGTCCGGTGACGTGTTCGGCAACGGCATGCTGCTCTCCGAGCACATCCGCCTGGTCGCCGCCTTCGACCACCGGCACATCTTCATCGACCCCAACCCGGACGCGGCCGTCTCCTACGCCGAGCGCCGCCGCCTGTTCGAGCTGCCCCGCTCCTCGTGGGCCGAGTACAACACCGAGCTGCTGTCCGCCGGTGGCGGCATCCACCCGCGCACCGCGAAGTCCATCCCGGTCAACGCGCAGATCCGCGAGGCCCTCGGCATCGAGGACGGCGTCACCAAGATGACCCCGGCCGAGCTGATGCAGGCCGTCCTCAAGGCGCCGGTCGACCTGCTGTGGAACGGCGGCATCGGCACGTACGTCAAGTCCTCTGCCGAGTCGCACACCGACGTCGGCGACAAGGCCAACGACGCGATCCGCGTCAACGGCCAGGACCTGCGGGTCAAGGTCGTCGGCGAAGGCGGCAACCTCGGCCTGACCCAGCTGGGCCGGATCGAGTACGCCCGGGCCGGCGCCGGCGGCGCCGGCGGCAGGATCAACACCGACGCCATCGACAACAGCGCCGGGGTGGACACCTCCGACCACGAGGTGAACATCAAGATCCTGCTGAACGCGCTGGTCGCCGAGGGCGACATGACCCTCAAGCAGCGCAACAAGCTGCTCGCCGAGATGACCGACGAGGTCGGCCGCCTGGTGCTGCGCAACAACTACGCGCAGAACACCGCCCTGGCCAACGGCAGCGCCCAGGCCCCCAGCCTGCTCCACGCCCAGCAGCGCTTCATGCGCCGCCTGGGCCGCGAGGGCCGGCTGGACCGCGCCCTGGAGTTCCTGCCCAACGACCGGCAGGTCCGCGAGCTGCTCAACCGGAACGAGGGCCTGACCCAGCCCGAGCTGGCGGTGCTCTTCGCCTACACCAAGATCACGGTGGCGGACGAGCTCATCCACACCTCGCTGCCGGACGACGCGTACCTGCGCACCCTGCTGCACGCGTACTTCCCGACGGCGCTGCGGGACAAGTTCTCCGAGCAGATCGACGCCCACGCGCTGCGCCGGGAGATCGTCACCACGCTGCTGGTCAACGACACCGTCAACACCGGCGGTTCGACCTTCCTGCACCGTCTGCGCGAGGAGACCGGGGCCTCCCTGGAGGAGATCGTCCGGGCGCAGCTGTCGGCCCGCGAGATCTTCGGCCTGGCCGAGGTGTGGGACGCGGTCGAGGCACTGGACAACAAGGTCGCGGCCGACGTGCAGACCCGGATCCGGCTGCACTCGCGCCGTCTGGTCGAGCGCGGCACCCGCTGGCTGCTCAACAACCGGCCGCAGCCGCTGCAGATCGGCGAGACCATCTCCTTCTTCGGCGAGCGGGTGGCACAGGTCTGGTCGGAGCTGCCGAAGCTGGTGCGCGGCGCGGACCTGGAGTGGTACCAGCTGGTGCTGGACGAGCTGACCGAGGCGGGCGTGCCGGAGGAGCTGGGCGCGAAGGTCGCCGGGTTCTCCTCGGCGTTCCCGACCCTGGACATCGTCGCGATCGCGGACCGCACGGGCATCGACCCGCTGGACGTGGCCGAGGTCTACTACGACTTGGCCGACCGCCTGGACATCACCCAGCTGATGGACCGGATCATCGAGCTGCCGCGGGCCGACCGCTGGCAGTCCATGGCCCGTGCCTCCATCCGCGAGGACCTGTTCGCGGCGCACGCGGGGCTGACCGCGGACGTGCTGGCGGTGGGCAGCGGCGACGCCACTCCCGAGGAGCGCTTCAAGGCGTGGGAGGAGAAGAACACGGCGATCCTGAGCCGGGCGCGGACGACCCTGGACGAGATCCAGGGCTCGGACGACTTCGACCTGGCGAACCTGTCGGTGGCCATGCGCACGATGCGGAGCCTGCTGCGGGCGCACGGCTAGTCCGCGCGTACTGCCCGATCCCGGCCTCCGGACCTGCTCGGTCCGGAGGCCGGGGCCGTTCCGCCCGGGGCTGCTCCGCTCGGGTCTGTTCCGGCGGTGGTTGCTCCCGGCGCGGGCGGGCCGGGAGCCGCCTCACCGGCCCTTGGTGAACGCCTCGTACGCGTCACAGACCTCCGCCGAGGGGCCGTCCATGCGGAGCACGCCGTGCTCCAGCCAGATCGCGCGGTCGCAGGTCTCGCGGACGGTGCCGATGCCGTGGCTGACCAGGAAGACGGTGCCGGCCTCCTTGCGGAGCTCCTCGATCCGGGCCTGGCTGCGGGCCTGGAAGCGGGCGTCGCCGGTGGCCAGGGCCTCGTCGATCATCAGCACGTCGTGGTTCTTGGCGGCGGCGATGGAGAACCGCAGCCGTGCCGCCATGCCGGAGGAGTAGGTGCGCATGGGGAGGGAGATGAAGTCGCCCTTCTCGTCGATACCGGAGAAGTCGACGATCTCCGCGTAGCGCTCGCGGATCTGCTGCCGGGTCATGCCCATCGCCAGACCGCCCAGGACCACGTTCCGCTCGCCGGTCAGGTCGTTCATCAGGGCCGCGTTGACGCCGAGCAGCGACGGCTGCCCCTGCGACCACACCCGGCCGGAGGCCACCGGCTGGAGGCCGGCGATGGCCCGCAGCAGCGTGGACTTCCCGGACCCGTTGGAGCCGATCAGCCCGATGGCCTCGCCCTTGTAGGCGGTGAAGGTGACACCGCGTACGGCGTGCACCTCGCGGACCGGCGGCCGGGGCCCCTTCCGGCGCAGGATCCGGCCGAGCGCGGCGGTGGCGGTGCTGCGGCCGGCGCCGCCTCCGGACACCCGGTAGACCACGTGCACCTCCTCGGCGATGACGGTGGGGACGCGGGTGACCGCGGGCGCGGCCGGAGCGGACGGCCGGGTCACAGGGGCCGTACGGGCCATACGGGTCACAGCAGTCGCGGGGGTCACTTCGGTCAGCTCAGCCACGGCCGTACTCCTCCTCAGCCTTCCAGAACCAGACGAACCCGCCGACGCCGGCGAGCAGGGCCCAGCCGACGGCGACGGCCCAGACGTGCGGTGGCAGGCCGCGGGCGCCGAAGCTGTCGATCAGGGCGAACCGCATGAGGTCGATGTAGACCGCGGCGGGGTTGGACCCCAGGACCACCGGCACCCAGTGGGGGAAGTGGTCCTCCCGGAGCATGGTGTCGATCGACCACATCACGCCCGAGGCGTACATCCAGGTGCGCAGCACGAACGGCATCAGCTGGCTGACATCGGGGGTCTTGCTGCCGATGCGGGCCATGGCCAGGGCGCAGCCGGCGCAGAACACGGCCATCAGCAGCAGCGCGGGGACGGCGAGCAGCCAGGACGCGGTGGGGAGCTGTCCGAAGACGAGGAGCAGCAGCACCAGCGCGGCCATGGTGACCAGCAGCTGCTGGAAGAGCTGCACCACGACGGCGATGGGCAGGCTCGCGCGCGGGAAGTGCAGGGCGCGGACCAGGCCGATGTTGCCGTGGACGGCGCGGGTGCCGGCGTTGACGGAGCTGCCGATGAAGTCCCAGACGAACACGCCGGTGAGCAGGAAGGGGAGGTAGTCGGGGACGCCGTGGCTCGCCTTCATGACGACGCCGAAGACGAAGAAGTAGACGAGCGCGTTGAGCAGTGGGGTGGCCAGGTGCCAGACCTGGCCGAGCTTGGCGCCGCTGTACTGCGCGGCCATGCGGGCCGTCGCGAAGGCGGTCACGAAGTGGCGGCGGCCCCACAGGTCCCGTACGTACCGGGGGAGGGAGGGGCGGGCGCCACTGACGGTGAGGCCGTGAGCGGCGGCGAGCTCTGCGGGAGTGGGCGGGGCCGCGGGTGTGTCCAGGGGTGTGGTGGTCACGCGGGTTCGCTTTCGCCGGTGGATGCCGAGGGATGGGACGGGTCCGTATCGTCGCTACGGTGAGGGTAGGGTGATGTGCGTCGGAACGCAACCGTATCGTCGTGACGGGGGAGGGGCGGCGTGCCGGGGCTATGCTCTGTGCATGACCAACCACCCCGCCGCTGCCGACGCCCCCGCCGCCGCTCCCGCAACCGCGCCCCGGCGGGCCCCGGCGGGCGCCGCCGTCCTGCGCGAGGACGTCACCGAGGCGATCCGCGCGGCGGTCCTGGAGGAGCTCGCGGCGGTCGGGTTCTCGCGGATGTCGATCGAGGGCATCGCCCGGCGCGCGGGCGTGGGCAAGACGGCGGTCTACCGCCGCTGGAAGTCCAAGCTCCACCTGGTGCTGGACCTGATCGGCGCCTTCGCCGCGGAGGGCGTACCCGTGCCGGCGACCGGCTCGCTGTACGGGGACGTACGGGCCCTGCTGGAGGTCACCTCACACGTGCTGCGGCACCCGGTGGCCTCGGCGGTGATCCCCGACCTGCTGGTCGAGGCGGCACGGAACCCGGAGATCGCGGACGCGGTGCGGGGGGCCCTGCTGGACGGCCAGCGCCGGCTCGCCGAGGGCATCGTGACCGAGGCCGTCGCCCGCGGCGAGCTGCCCGCCGGGGCCGATCCGGAGCGGGCGCTGGACCTGGCCATCGGGCCGCTCTACTGGCGGCAGGTGGTCGTCGGTGACGCCGTCGACGGGGACTGCCTGGACGCCCTGGCCCGGGCGGCGGTGGCGGGGCTCCGGGCGTAGCCGGTCCGGCCCGGCCGCGGGTCCCGGCGCGGCTCCGCCGGAGGTCTGGGCCTACGGCCACCTCGGCGCGGCCAGGTCGGCCAGCCCGGTCAGGGGCTCCGTCAGGGCGGCGGACCCCGTGCCGGGAGCCGCCGCCGAACCCGGGGCCGGGGCGGGGAGCCGCTCCTCCGGCGGGAGGAAGGACGGCACGAGGTCCGTCTGCCCCAGGAAGACCCGCCGCACCACCCGCTCCGCCGCCCGCCCGTCGTCCAGCGCGCAGAACCGCGCCCGGAACGCCGCCCGGAGCTGGGCGGAACGCGATCCCCTCCAGTGGCCGGTGGAGAAGATGTCCACCAGCTCGTCCTCGGTCCGGGCGATCGCCCCCGGCGGGAACCCCCGCAGATCGAAGTAGGTGCCGCGGGCCGCCTCGTACGCCTCCCAGTCGTCCGCGTGGATCACGATCGGCCGGTCCAGTGCCGCGTAGTCGAACATCAGCGAGGAGTAGTCGGTGACCAGGGCGTCCGAGGCCAGGCACAGCTCCTCGACCGAGGGGTGCGCGGAGACGTCGATCAGCCGCGGGCTCGGGTCCGGGCACAAGGGCCCCGGGCGATAGGTGAGGTGCGCCCGCGCCAGCAGCACGAAACGGGGGCCGAGGTCCCGCAGGACCCGCTCGAAGTCCAGGTGCTCGGGCCGGCTCCGCCGGTAGTCCCGGTGCGTGGGCGCGTACAGGATCGCGGTCGTGCCGGCCGGGATGCCCAGCCGGTCGCGGAGCTCGGCCACATCGGCGGCCGTGGCGTGCTGGAACACGTCGTTCCGGGGATATCCGTACTCCAGCGTGGTGTACGGGGCTGGCACCGCCTTCTCCCACACCAGCGTGGAGTGCCGGTTCGCGGACAACAGGTAGTCCCACTGGTCGGCTCCGCGCAGCAGCCCGGCGAGGTCCGCGGTCGGGGTGGCGGCCGGCCGGTCGAGCAGGTCCAGGCCGACCCGCTTCAGCGGGGTTCCGTGCTGGGTCTGCAGCAGGACCTGCCCGCGCCGCTTCACCAGTGCCCGGTCGAAGTTCACGTTGCTGACCAGGTACCGGGCCCGGGCGAGCGCCGCCCAGTACGCGAAGGACCCCGGGCGCAGCGCCGCCGTCGCCGGCGGGAGCGTCGCCGCGTGCTCCGGCGCGCAGATCCACGCCGTCCGCGTCTCCGGCGCCAGCTCCCGCAGCTTCGCCTCGATCGCCGCCGGGTTGCAGGCGTAGCCGCCGTGCCAGTACGCGCTGAACACCGCCAGATCGGAGCGGAGCGGCAGCATCCGCAGGGCGCGGTAGTACAGCCGGCCGAGTGCCTCCCGCAGGCCGGCCCTGGCCGCCGACGCCCACCGTGCGGCGGTCCGGCCGCCCCGCCGCAGCCTTGCCAGCGCCACGTACGTACGCCGCAGGCCCAGCCGCATCAGGGAGTGCCGCAGCCGGTCCGTCCGGGACGCGGGCAGCGCCCCGCCGCCCTCCGTCCGGTGACGGCGCAGGTGTTCGGCGGCCCGCCGGAAGAACTCCGCGCGCACCGCTCGCGGCAGGCGCACCGGACCGCCGAACAGGGCACAGAAGTGCTCGGCCATGCGCCGGTGCAGGGCGGGCCCCCAGGGGGCCAGCTCCGGCCGGGCGGCCACGAAGGCGAACAGCCGGTCGTACTGGTCGAAGATCTCCAGGTGGCGGGGGTCGGCCGTGCCCAGGACGCTGCCGGTCCGGCGCTGCCGGTCGTGCACGCACACCCGGTCCAGTACGGCGATCGAGTCCGCGGTCAGCAGCGCCGGACCGGTCCAGGGGGTGTCCTCGTACAGGCCCGGCGGGAAGGCCAGGCCCTCGCGCTCCACGAACTCGCGGCGGTACGCCTTGTTCCAGACCGCCATCGGCAGGCCCAGCAGCGACGGCCGGTCGGTGAGCCGGAACGCGGCCGGGCCGTCCTCCGCGAGCAGCGGGGAGAGCCGGTTGCGCACCACCTCGCCGGTCCAGAGCCTGCGCGCGTGGTCGTAGACCAGGACGTCCGGTGCGTCGGCGGCCTTGATCCGGTCGGCGATGGCCCGGAGCGCGCCCGGAGTGAGGGTGTCGTCGCCGTCCAGGAAGAGGACGTAGTCGCCGGTGGCCCGGGCCAGACCCGCGTTGCGGGCCGGGCCCAGGCCCAGGTTCTGGGCGAGGTGGACGGCCGTGACCCGCGGATCGCGCGCCGCGTTCTCGTCGATGATCGAACCGCAGGCGTCCGGGGAGGCGTCGTCCACGGCGATCAGTTCCAGGTCCGTGAACGACTGGGACAGGACCGATTCCAGGCTCTCCTGCAGGTACGCCTGGACCTTGTACGCGGGCACGATGACGCTGAACCGGGGCACGGGACATCCAGGGGTCGGCGCGGGCATATTGCCCGGGAACCGTTCCGGAGATCATCGGGTTACGCGCAATGCGGCAATCGGGTTACGCAGCGTCAACATCGCGACGTACGGTCACCTCGCGACGTACGGTCACCTTGCGACGTACGTCAGCTCGCGACCTACGGTCACCGGGCCGTCGGACGGCGTCGCCTCACTTCACCGCCCCCGCCATCACCCCCGTCACGAACTGCCGCTGGAACGCGAAGAAGACCAGCAGCGGCACCACCATCGACAGGAACGCCCCCGGCGCCAGCACGTCGATGTTGTTGCCGAACTGCCGGACCTGCTGCTGCAGCGCCACCGTGACCGGCGGGTTCGCCGAGTCGGCGAAGACCAGGGCGACGAGCATGTCGTTCCACACCCACAGGAACTGGAAGATGCCCAGCGAGGCGATCGCGGGGGCGCCCAGCGGCAGTACCACGCGGGCGAACAGGCGCAGTTCGCCCGCCCCGTCCAGCCGGGCCGCCTCCAGCAGCTCGCGCGGGATCTCCGCGAAGAAGTTGCGCAGCAGGAACACGGCGAAGGGCAGCCCGAAGGCGGTGTGGAACAGCACCACCCCGGCCGTGGTCTCGAACAGCCCCACCGCACCGAAGAGTTCGGACACCGGAATCAGCGCGACCTGCACCGGCACCACCAACAGCCCCACCACCAGCAGGAACAGCCAGTCCCGGCCGGGGAACTCCAGCCAGGCGAAGGCGTATCCGGCGAGCGCGCCCAGGGTGATCACCAGCAGGGTCGCCGGGACGGTGATGGCCACCGTGCTGATCAGCGCCTTGGTGATGGTCTCGTTCGCCAGCAGGTCGCCGTAGTTGGCGGCGGTCAGCCGGGACGGCGCGGTCAGCACCTGCCACCAGCCCTCCCGGTTCAGGTCGGTGGGCGACAGGAACGAGGACAGCAGCAGACCGAGCGTCGGCAGCAGCCAGAACAGGGCCGCCAGCACCAGGAAGACCCGGACGGCACCGCCCGCGGCCCGCCCGGCCAGCCGCGCCGCCACCGAGGTCCGCCGCGGGCCGGCCGCCCGGACCTTCGCGGGCGGGCCCGGCACGGGCGGGGTGTGTACGGGCCCGCTCATCGGGAGCCCTCCTTCCGCAGCCGGCGGATGTTGTAGAGCATGACCGGCACCACCAGCACCAGCAGCAGGACCGCGATCGCGCTGCCCAGCCCCCGGTCGGCGTCCGTGCCGAAGGAGGTCCGGTACAGCTGGAGCGCCAGCACGTTCGCGTCGTCCTGCACCGACCCGGGGGCGATCACGAAGACCAGGTCGAAGATCTTCATCACGTTGATGACCAGGGTCACCAGCACCACGGCCAGGACCGGCGCCAGCACCGGCACGGTGATCCGGCGAAACACCTGCCACTCGTTCGCCCCGTCCACCCGGGCCGCCTCCAGCAGCTCCCGCGGCACCGCCGCCAGCCCGGCCCCGATCAGCACCATCGCGAACCCGGCCCACATCCACACGTACGCGCCGATGACCGCCGGGGTCACCAGGGACGGCCCCAGCCAGTCCACGCCCGCGTACGCCTCGCGGAAGTTCTCCGCGGGCAGCCGCAGCACCGCCCCGTCCGCCCTCGCCGACAGGGTGAACGTGCCGTCGGCGCGGGCCCGGGTGGAGTCCACCACCTTCCCGTCCCTGACCGCCTCGATCCGCATCCCCGCGTACGCCGGCTCGGCCGGGTCCACCGCGTTGGTGCGGCCGCCGCCGCCCCGCGCGAAGTCCTGCCAGGCGGTGCCCGTGACCTTCCCCGGCTCGGCCGCCGCCGGGCGGGCCGGCTCCGTGCCCTTCGGCAGGGCCGCGGGGGCCACCCCGACCAGCGGCAGCAGCACCGGTACGCCCGCCCGCACCGGCTCCCGGGTGGCGAACGCGCCCCCGCCGGCCGGCTCCAGCGGCGAGTCCCGGCCCGGCCGGGCCTTCGGGAACGCCGAGGCCTCCGCGAAGGTGTCGTGCACCCCCACCCACACCGCGTTGGCCACACCCCGGTCGGGGTCCTGGTCGTAGACCAGCCGGAAGATGATCCCCGCCGCCAGCATGGAGATCGCCATCGGCATGAACACCACCAGTTTGAACGCGGTGCCCCAGCGCACCCGCTCGGTCAGCACCGCGAAGACCAGGCCGAGCGCCGTCGCGACGGCGGGCGCCAGCACCACCCACACCGCCGTGTTCCTCAGCGCCGTCCGGATCGAGTCGTCCCGCAGGATCTCCCCGTAGTTGTCCAGGCCGACGAAGGAGTCGCCGGACCGGTCGAAGAGGCTGCGGTAGACCGAGTAGACGATCGGCTCCAGCACCAGCGCGCCCAGCAGCACCAGGGCGGGCAGCAGGAAGGCGGCCGCGACCAGCCGGTGCCGCCTCCGCTGCTGCTGCCGTTGCCGTGCGGGCGCGGGCGCGGGCGCGGGCGCGGCGGACCGTGACGTCCCGGGCACCGGGATCAGTTCCCGAACGCCTTGGCCGCTTCGGCCTCCAGCCTGGCCTGTGTCCCGGCCACGTCGGACGGGTTCTTCAGGAAGTCCTGCAGCACCTTCCACTCGCCCGCGCCCGGCGTACCGCCGAACGACGCCGGAGCCTGGTCCGACATGTCGAACCGGAAGTCGTCGCCCGCGGCGATCAGCGACTTCGCGATCTCCCGCTGGATGTCGTTCGGATACGCCTCCGGCCGCACCGACTTGTTCGGCGAGAGGAAGCCGCCCGCACCGGCCTGGATCTCCGCCGCGTCCGGCGAGGCCAGGAACGTCAGCAGCGCCTGGGCGCCCTTCGACGGCTTCAGCGCCACCGCCACGTCACCGCCCGACACCACCGGTGCCTTCGCGCCCACCGCCGGGAACGGGAACACCAGCGCGTCCTCGCCGATCTTCGCCTCGGTCTGGGCGATGTTCACCGCCACGAAGTCGCCCTCGAAGACCATCGCCGCCGCCGGCTGGTCCCCACCGGTGAAGGTCTGCGTCACCGACTTGGGGAACTCGGTGGCCAGCGCCCCGGTCTGACCGCCCGCCAGGAAGTCCTTGCGGCCGAACAGCGACGCCAGGGTCCGCAGGGCCTCGCCGACGCTCGGGTCCGTCCACTTGATCTGGTGCTTGGCCAGCTTGTCGTACATGTCAGGGCCGGACTGGGACAGGTAGACGTTCTCGAACCAGTCCGTCAGCGTCCAGCCGTCCGCACCGGCCACCGACACCGCCGGAACGCCCGACGCGGACAGGGTGTCCGCGGTCGCGAGGAACTCCTTCCAGGTCTTCGGCACCTTCGCGCCCGCCGCCTCGAAGGCCTTCGCGTTGTACCAGACCAGGGACTTGTTCGCGGCTTTGTAGTACACCCCGTACTGGGTGCCGCCGACCTTCCCGAGCTCCTTCCAGCCCTTCGAGTAGTTCTTGTCCAGCTGCGCCTGTGCCTCCGGCCCCACCGGCTGCGCCCACTTGTTCTGCACCGCCGACACCAGTGCGCCGACCTGCGGCAGCAGTGCCACGTCCGGCGGCTGCCCGCCGGCCACCTTGGTCCCGAGGAAGGTCACGATCGGGTCCTGCGCGGGGACGAACGTGACCTTCGCCCCGGTCCGCTTCTCGAACTCCTTCAGGACCTTGGTGAAGTTCTCCTGCTCCGGACCGGTCCAGACGGCCGCGACCTCGACCTTCTGACCGGCCAGATCGGGTAACGGCACACCCGGTGTGCTGCCCGGCTGGGCCTGGCCGCCCCCCGGCTGCGTCCCGTCCTTGTCGTCCCCGTCGCCGCAGGCGCCCAGGGCGAGCACCGAGGTGGCGGCCAGCGCCACCCAGGCGTATGAGGTCGTACGGCTTCGTCCGCGGATGCGCATGGCGTGGCCCCCGATGCCGGTGGTGTCCGTGTCCGGTGGTGTCCCGTGGTGTGTTCCGTGCCACAAGGTCTACGCCCGACACGGGCCACGGGCAATACCGCGTCCCCCGCCCGGACCGACTCGGGCAGGTCGGTCCGGCCGCCGCCGGGCGACGCGGGACACCCCCTACGGCGCGGGCGGGAACAGCACCGGTATCGCCGAGACCAGGTGGGAGGCCCGGTCCAGGGCACTGGCCAGCAGTGCCAGGTCGGTCGGCCCGTTGCCCAGCTCGCGGACCGGGCGGCGGGCCGGCGGGTCACCCATCCGCTCCCACTCCAGAAGGACCACCGTCGGCCGCTGGGTGGCCGTGCGCGGGATCCGGCCGGTCACCCGGCCCGCCTGGAACGGGGTCATGTGCCCCTCCGGATGGTGCAGCACCCCCCGGCCGGGACCGGGCCGGTCGGGCGCGTCCAGCTCCACCCGCAGCCGGGCCAGCCGGGCCGGCTCGGTGTCGGCGGTGCGCTCCGGGCGGGCACTGGCCGTCACCAGGTGCACCCCGAGCCGGCCGCCCTCCCGTGCCACCGCCTCCAGGGCGCGTACGACCGAGCCGGCGGCCGGCCGGCCCGTACTGCCCAGGGCGGGCGAGGTCAGCGCGTCGAAGTCGTCGACCAGGACCACCAGCCGCGGCAGCGGGGCAGGGCCGGTCTCCGCCTTGGCCTGTGCGGCCGCCTGTGCGCGCAGCCGGAGCGTGCCGGTGCGCGGGGACTCCAGATCGCCGCGGGCTTCGCCGCGCAGCTCGCCGGGGGCCGGCCGGCGCGGCGAGACCATCCGGCCGGAGACCTCGCGCCGTTCGTGCCACTCCGCGAACGGCACCCCGGCGAGGAGCTCGTCCCGGCGCTTGAGCTCGGCGCCGAGGGCCTGCGCGAACTCCCGCATCCGCAGCGGGTCGGAGGCGACCAGGTGCGCGGACACGTGCGGCAGCTCGGTGCACGGGGCCAGCCCCTCGCCGCGTTCCCCGCCCGCGCCGTCGAGCAGCAGCAGGCCGAGGCGGTCGGGGCGGGCCGCGGAGGCGAGGGAGGCGGCGACGGAGCGGAGCAGCTCCGTACGGCCGCTGCCGGGCGGGCCCTCGATCAGCAGGTGCGGGCCCTCGGCGACCAGCTCCACGCCGACCGGTCCGCCCCGGCCCCTGCCCAGCACGATCCGGGCGAGCCCGCCGACGGACTGCCCCTGGTCGGTGGCCTCCGCCCAGCGGGCCATCAGGGACGCGGGGGTGGCCCGGGCCAGTCCCAGCTCGTCGAGCAGCCGGGCGTTCTGCGGCAGGGCCGCCGCCGGGCGGGCGGACGCCGGCACGGCACCGCCGGTGCGCAGCGGCGCGAGGGCGCGCGCGAACCGCTCCGCCCAGGCGGCGGATACGGCGTCCGCGGTGGCCGTCCCGGCGGCGGGCCCGAGCCGTCCGCCGGTCACCGGGAAGACCCGGACGGTGGTGGCCACGTCCCCGCTGAGCAGTGCCACCGTTCCGCAGTCCCGGAACGCGGGTGCCACCGCGCAGGCCGTCTCGAAGGACTCGGTGACCGGGGAGGAGGGGCTGGCGGACGGCGCCTCGGCCAGGGCGAGCAGGTGGATCCCGGCGGCCGGGCCGTGCGAGGCCAGCCGGCGGGTCAGGTCGCGGAGCGGGCCGGGGCCGGGATCGCCGTCGACCAGCACCACCGTGTACGGCCCGTGGTACGCCTCCGCAGCCTGCCGGACGGCTTCCGGCTCGGCGGAGGCCCAGCCGGAGCCGAGCGGGCTGTCGTCGAGCCGCCGCGCCAGTTCGGCCGCGCGCGCGGCCGCCTGGTCCCGGTCGTAGGCGAGCAGCAGCCGGCAGTCCTGGCCGTGTGCGGGCCGGGTGTGCGGAAGCCAGCCGAGCCAGCCCCAGTCCCGTACGCGGTCCTGGGACGGCCGGGTCCGGTCGTTGGCCAGCAGTACGATCTCCAGCTCGCCGGGGGCGTGCCGGGCGGCGAGCTGCGCCAGGACGGACCGGGTCAGTCCGGTCAGCCTGGCCCGAGGGCCGGCCAGGCCGAGGGCGCCGGCCCCGGTCGGCGGCACTCGGCTGCCCGCGCCGAGGGTGACGGTGAGGGGGTGGGCGCCGTCCGGGCGGGTGCCGCCGGCCCACAGCTCCGCGCTCGGCGCGAGCGCGGCGAGCAGGAGCGCGGCGGGGTTGCCGCCGTCGGGCAGTTGGCGGGCCGGGCCTTCGGCCCCGGGCTCCTCGGCGACGGAGGCGTCCCGGTTCACCCACCTGCGGGCCCATGCCCGCAGCCTTGCTCCTGTGCCCGTGCCTGTGCCTGCGGCGGTGCCTGCGGCTCCGGCGCTGCCGTGCGCTCCGGCGGTGTCGGTGTCGGCTCCGGAGTCGGGGCCGGGGCCCTCAGGGCCGGTGGGGCCGTGCTGGGTGTGGCCGTGTCCGGCGGGTGCGGCCGCGGTGTCGTACTGCGGGGCGGCGGTGTAGCCGTGCTCGGGGGACCGCGCGGGCCGGGACTGCTCCGTCCCGTCCCTTCCCGCCGCACCGGCGTGCGGCTCCGCCGCGTGGTGGGCTCCGTCCCGGATCCCGGGCGCTCCCGTGCCGTGTTCCCCGTCCCCGGCGGCTTCCCGGCCCAGCCCCGCGGGGGCGGACGGGTGGCCGGGCGCGGCCGACGGGCCGTTCGCGCCCGGGGCGCCGTACCAGCTCTCGGCGGGGGCGGGGGTGTGCCCCTGGGCACCGGGCAGGCTCGCGGGGGGCGGGGGCGGGAGGGTCAGGTGGCCCTCCAGGTCCGGGGTCAGGGGGAGGGGGGCCGGGGTGCCGGCGGGGGAGAGGCGCAGGGTGGATTCGCCGACGCGGAGGAGCGCGCCGGGCGGGAGGGGGACCGGCGTCGGTCCGACCTCCGTGCCGTCCACGGTGGTGCCGTTCGTCGAGTTCAGGTCCGTGACGGCGACGCGGCCGTCCTCGCCGACCAGCACCGCGCAGTGCTGCCGGGACACGTCCGGGTCGTCGAGCGGGACGTCCGCGTCACCGGACCGGCCGATCCGGACCTCGCCGGGATGCAGCAGGTGCACGCCGCCCGCGTCCGGGCCGGCCACCACCTCCAGCTGGGCCGGCCGTGTCGAGTCCGTCAGCCGGGCCAGTTGGGCCAGCTGGGCGGGGCCTCCGGGGCGGTCCGGCACCGGGCCGTGCACGGCCAGCACGGCTCCGTCCACCAGCGGCGGCTCGCCCAGCACCGCCCGCTGCGGATCCAGCCGGTCGGTCCCGGCGTAGAGCACGACCGTGCCGCCCGTGTCCGGTCCGCCGACCGCCCCGGCCAGCCCGGAGGCCACCGCCGACAGCGGCGTGCCGACGGGCGCGGTGACGAGCACGTCACAGCTGGCGGGCGCGGGCGCGCTCTGGTGGCCGCTGCGCGGCCCGATGACGGTCAGCCGGATCTGCATCGCCGTCGCGGTCCCTTCTGCGCGGTGCGCGTGGCGCCCGGCGGGGACCCGGACGAGGCCGGTGCATCGCTGCCCGTCCGTCCGCCCCCCACCCGGCACGGCCGCGTCCGTCCGGTCAGGTCAGCCCGGAACGAGGGGCTCCCCGCCCGGAGTTCCGTACGGATGCATCCTCGCACTTGCCGCCGACAACACGCCCGGCACCCACAGGTAATTGATCTTGATCGATCGTTACCTCGCACCCTGGCGGCGCAAATACGGACGTAAACCGTCACCCTTCGTACATGTGTACGGCAACCAACCTCGCGCGCCCCGCGTCTTCCACAGGGACACCCCCTAGAGTGGGCGGACTGATAAACAACAGCGACACAGCATCAGCAGGGGAGCGCGAGACGTGCGGCCAGTCGGCAGCAAGTATCTGCTCGAGGAGCCGCTCGGCCGCGGCGCCACGGGCACCGTCTGGCGTGCGCGCCAGCAGGAGGCCGGTCAGCCCGGCGGGCCCGGCGAGACCGTGGCGATCAAGGTCCTCAAGGAAGAGCTCGCCAACGACGCCGACATCGTCATGCGCTTCCTGCGCGAACGGTCGGTGCTCCTCCGCCTGACCCACCCCAACATCGTGCGCACCCGCGACCTGGTGGTGGAGGGGGACCTGCTCGCCCTGGTCATGGACCTGGTCGAGGGCCCCGACCTGCACCGGTACATCCGCGAGAACGGCCCCTTCACGCCCGTCGCCGCGAGCCTGCTGACCGCGCAGATCGCCGACGCGCTCGCCGCGAGCCACGCCGACGGCGTGGTCCACCGCGACCTCAAGCCCGCCAACGTGCTGCTCGACGAGCGCGACGGGCAGATGCGCCCGATGCTCACCGACTTCGGCATCGCGCGGCTGGCCGACTCCCCGGGACTGACCCGGACCCACGAGTTCGTCGGCACCCCCGCCTACGTCGCCCCCGAGTCCGCCGAGGGCCGCCCGCAGACCTCCGCCGTGGACATCTACGGCGCCGGAATCCTGATGTACGAGCTGGTCACCGGGCGACCGCCGTTCGCCGGCGGAACGGCGCTGGAGGTGCTGCACCGCCACCTCAGCGAGGACCCGCAGCGCCCCTCCACCGTGCCCGAACCGCTGTGGACGGTCATCGAGCGCTGCCTGCGCAAGGAACCGGACGAGCGCCCCAGCGCCGAGAGCCTGGCCCGGGCGCTGCGGGTGGTCGCGGCCGGCATCGGCGTGCACTCCGCCCCGGCCGACGTCGAGGCCGCCCTGGGCGTGGGCGCGCTGCTCGCCCCGGACCCCTCGCCGGCCCCGGTCCCCGAAACGCCCGGCGCCGCCGACGCCACGCAGGTGCTGCCCGCGGGCTCCGCCGCACCCGCGGGGGCGGGCGCGTACGACCCGAACGCGATGACCAGCGTGCTGCCGCCCGTGGGTGCGCCCGGCGTCCCCGGCTCGGAGGACTCGACCTCCGTGCTCCCCGCCACGGGCGGGCCGGCCGCCGCCGACCCGACCGCCGTCATGCCGCCAGTCCAGCGGCCGGACGCGCCGCACCCCTGGCAGAACCAGATGGCGGCCGTCCGCGACCGCAACGAGCAGACCCAGATCCAGTACCTGGATCCCAGCGAGGACCCGCTGCGCCGCCGCCCGCAGCGGCAGGCTCCGCCGCCGGCCCCGCCGTACCAGGAGCCGGGGCGCCGTCGGCCGCAGCAGCCGCCCCAGCAGCAGTACCGGCAGGGGCCGCCGCCTGCCGCGCCGTATCCGCCGCAGCAGTACCAGCAACCTCAGCAGTACCAGCAGCCGCATCAGCAGTACGCGCCTCCGCCGCCGCAGCACTACCAGCCGCAGCCGCCTCCGCAGCCCCAGCCGCACCAGCCGCAGTACCAGCCGCCGCAGGCGCCCCCGCCGCAGCGGCCCGCACCGGCCCCGCGGGAGCCCCGCGAGCCGCGCCGCCGCAGCGCCAACCCGATGCACATCCCCGGGCTCGGCTGCCTCAAGGGCTGCCTGTTCGTCATCGTGATCTTCGTGGTGGCGGGCTGGCTGGTCTGGGAGCTCACTCCGCTGCAGGAGTGGGTCGGCACCGGCCGCGGCTGGTGGGACCAGCTCTGGGCCTGGGGCTCGGAGGTCGTCGACTTCGTCGGCGATCTCGGCAGTACCGGGGGCGACAGCGGAAGCGGTGGTTCCGGGGCTCGGTAGGTCCTTCGCAGGGGCCTTCACGGGGCCCTCGCAGGTCCTTCGTGGCGCTTCCGCGGCGACCGCGTAGCGCCGAGTTCGTGGATTTGTCGACATCTGGCGCAGGTTTTCGCCCGCAGAAGTGAAGGTCACCGCGAACTGGGGCCCCTAATGGCGTACGAGCGGCATTCGGCCGCGTAGTTTTGGCACGTACGCCAGCCGCTGAGGGAGCAGTCGTGGCACGGAAGATCGGCAGCCGGTACACCGCGCACCAGATCCTGGGGCGGGGCAGCGCCGGCACGGTGTGGCTCGGGGAGGGCCCGGACGGGCCCGTCGCCGTCAAGCTGCTCAGGGAGGACCTCGCGTCCGATCAGGAGCTGGTGGGGCGGTTCGTCCAGGAGCGCAGCGCGCTCCTCGGGCTGGAGCATCCGCACGTGGTGTCCGTCCGCGATCTGGTGGTGGACGGCAACGACCTGGCGCTCGTCATGGACCTGGTCCGGGGCACCGACCTGCGCACCCGGCTCGACCGGGAACGCCGGCTCGCCCCGGAGGCCGCCGTGGCCATCTGCGCCGACGTCGCGGACGCGCTGGCCGCCGCGCACGCGGCCGGGGTGGTCCACCGGGACGTCAAGCCCGAGAACGTCCTGCTCGACATGCAGGGGCCGCTCGGACCCGGCGGCGCGCACCCCGCGCTGCTGACCGACTTCGGCGTGGCCAAGCTGATCGACTCACCACGGCGGGCCGGACCACCGCCGGGCGCGCCGCGGTCCGCGCAGCCCACCCGGATCATCGGCACGCCGGACTACCTGGCGCCCGAGATCGTCGAGGGACTGCCGCCGCGGGCCGCCGTGGACATCTACGCGCTGGCCACCGTGCTGTACGAGCTGCTGGCCGGGTTCACGCCGTTCGGCGGCGGGCACCCGGGGGCGGTGCTGCGACGGCACGTCACCGAGACCGTGGTGCCGCTGCCGGGGATCCCGGACGAGCTGTGGCAGCTGGTCGTCCAGTGCCTGGCCAAGGCGCCGGCGTCGCGGCTGCGGGCATCCGAGATGTCCGTACGGCTGCGGGAGCTGCTGCCGATGCTGGCGGGGATGCCGGCGCTGGACGTGGACGAGCCGTACGACTCCGAGGCGGAGGAGGACGAGGGCGTCGCCGCCGCCGGGGCTTCCGGGACCGGCGGAGCCGCCGGTTCGGGCGGGGCGGCGACCGGGCCCGGGGGTGGGGCGGAGTTCGGGCGGCGGCGGGTGGTTCCGCTGGTGCCGGGGTCGGCGACCGACTCCAACCGCGACACCCACACGTCGATGCGGGTGCCGGGGCCGGACGAGCTGGCGGGCGGTGCGCTGGGCACCGCTCGGGTGCCGCGGCCGGCGGGCGGGTACCGGCCGGGGTCGGCGCGACACCGGGCGGAGGCGGTGCGCAAGCGGCGGCTGGTGCTGACGGGGGCGGTGGTCGCGGTGGCCACGGCGATCGGCGTCGGCAGCTGGCTGGCGGCGTCGCCGTCCGACTCGGAGCGGCCGGCTCCGCAGGATACGCGGCAGCAGCAATCGGTTCGGCCGACGCCTTAGCCTGCGGCGCGGGTTGGGCGTCGTGGGTATCGGCCCGGGTCGGGCCGGGTCGGGCCGGGCATGGCTGCGCGCCGGGCGGCAACGGCTTGCGGCCCGGGTGCCCCTGGACAGCGGCTTCGGGTCCAGGGCTGACGGTTGCCTAGCCTCGGCTTCGGGCGCGGGGTGTTGGCTGCCTGGCCGGGCTGGGCCGGGCCGGGTGGGCTTGGGCATCGGCTTCGGGCGCGGGGTGTTGGCCGCTGGGCGGGGCCGGGGTTGGGGCGGCTTCGGGTGCGGGGGCCGTGGGCTCCGGGTGGGGGTATCCGGGACGGCATGATTTACGGCGCGTTGCGCGGAGTCCGGTTGTCGGGCGGGGGGCGCGCCACAAATCACGCTTGAGTGTCCCGGACACCCCCACCCTCCACCCCCGACCCCCTCCCGCAGCGCTCCGGCCGGTCCGCGAGGTGGTGACAGACGCCGAACGACGCGGGCAGCCGGACTGCGAGGTGTGGGCAGGCGTCCCGCAGGGCGATGGGGGTCCCCCCTGCTCGAGCGAAGTCGAGAGCTTGGGGGAGGGTGGGCACACCGGGACACCGCCGCGTGCGGATGGAACCCCGCCCACCCGAAGCCCACTCCTTGGGGCGGGCCCCGGCCCGGGAAAGCTGCCCTGGGGCGGAGCCCCGGAGGGCTAGGTCAGGGTCGGGTGCCAGCGGCGGGCCACCGCGGGGTGGGCGCGGGCGTAGCCCTTGAGTTCGTTGCGGCCGTACTCGCGGTAGAGCGGGTTCGCCTCGTCCGCCGAAAGGCCGGGCGCCTTCTCCAGGTACGGCCCCGGCACGGTCTCCACCACCGTGTCCAGCCGCGGGTTGTAGAAGAACGGGACGGAGAAACGTTCCACCGCGCCAGGCGGACTCACCACCCGGTGGTCCGTGGCCTTCAGGTAGCCCTCGGTGGCGATCTCCAGCAGTTCGCCCAGGTTGACCACGAACGCCCCGTCGAGGGGAGGCACGTCCAGGAAGCCGCCGTCCTTGACCACCTGGAGGCCGCCCACGGAGTCCTGGAGGAGCAGGGTCAGGAAGCCGTAGTCCTTGTGCGCGCCGACGCCCTGCCCGGCACCCGTCGGGTCGGCCCCGGGGTAGCGGATGAGCTTCGTGTGCAGGTGCGGGCTGTCGGCGAAGGCCGCGTCGAAGAAGTCCTCCGGGGCGCCGATAGAGGCGAGCAGCTCCCGGAGCAGCCGGTGCGCCACCGCCGCCAGCCGTTCCTGCCAGCCCAGCACCGCCGGCCGCAGCTCGGGCAGGGCCGCGGGCCACTGGTTGGGGCCCTCCAGCCACAGGTACGCCGGGTCGCCGGGCCCCACCTCGGGAGCGGGCCGCTCGGCACCGACGTCCAGCTGGTCGCGCCAGTCGTTGGCCCCGCCGGTGAGCTCGTGGCCGATCCGGGTGTAGCCGCGGAAGTGCGGGGAGTTCAGATTGCTCACGGCCAGCCGGTCGGCCTCGGGAAGGGCGAAGAAGGCCCTGGTCAGCTCAAGGATGCGGGTGGTCTCGGCGGCGGTGACGCCATGGCCGGTCAGGTGCAGGAAGCCCGTGTCGCGGGCGGCCGCGTGCAGGTCCTCGCGGAACGCGTCCCGCCGGGCGGGATCGTCGGCGAGCGAGAGGTCGAGCACGGGCAGAGGGGTGTGCGCGGACGGCATGACGGCTCCGTTTCGGATGTCACGGGGTCCTGCTCCCAGGGGTGGTGGGAGAGCGGGTGGGGAGGGCCGCCGGCAGGGGTGGCGCCGGGGCCGCGCGAGCCGCGTGCAGGACCGGAGGAATCAGGCTGAGTGCTGGTTCTGGTCCGGCGGCAGACAGCTCGTGGCGGTGACGCGCATGAAGTCCACATGGCGTCGCTTCACGAGAAGGGGCATAGCCCTGAGGGTACGCCGGACGGGTCGGGCGGAGGACCGGCTACGCTGGACCCGTGGCAGTCGTCGATGTTTCCGAAGAGCTGAAGTCCCTCTCCTCGACCATGGGGTCGATCGAGGCCGTCCTGGACCTCGACAAGCTGAGGGCAGAAATCGCCGTGCTCGAGGAGCAGGCCGCCGCCCCGTCCCTGTGGGACGACCCGGAGGCCGCCCAGAAGATCACGAGCAAGCTTTCGCACCTCCAGGCCGAGGTCCGGAAGACCGAGTCCCTGCGCGGGCGCATCGACGACCTCGGGGTGCTGTTCGAGCTCGCCCAGGAGATGGACGACGCGGACACCCTCGCCGAGGCCGAGACGGAGCTCGTGGCCGTCCGCAAGGCGCTGGACGAGATGGAGGTCAGGACCCTGCTCTCCGGCGAGTACGCCGAGCGCGAGGCCCTGGTCAACATCCGCGCCGAGGCCGGCGGTGTCGACGCCTCCGACTTCGCCGAGCGCCTGCAGCGCATGTACCTGCGCTGGGCCGAGCGGCACGGCTACCCCACCGAGATCTACGAGACCTCGTACGCGGAAGAGGCCGGCATCAAGTCGACCACCTTCGTCGTCAAGGCCCCGTACGCCTACGGCACCCTCTCCGTCGAGCAGGGCACGCACCGCCTCGTGCGCATTTCGCCCTTCGACAACCAGGGCCGCCGCCAGACCTCCTTCGCGGGCGTCGAGGTGCTGCCGGTCGTCGAGACCAGCGACCACGTCGAGATCGACGAGTCCGAGCTGCGCGTGGACGTCTACCGCGCCTCCGGCCCCGGCGGCCAGGGCGTCAACACCACCGACTCGGCGGTGCGCATCACGCACCTCCCGACCGGCATCGTCGTCTCCTGCCAGAACGAGCGCTCGCAGATCCAGAACAAGGCCAGCGCCATGAACGTCCTCCAGGCCAAGCTGCTGGAGCGGCGACGCCAGGAGGAGCAGGCCAAGATGGACGCCCTCAAGGACGGCGGCAGCTCCTGGGGCAACCAGATGCGCTCCTACGTCCTGCACCCGTACCAGATGGTCAAGGACCTGCGGACGGAGTTCGAGGTCGGTAACCCGACGGCGGTGCTCGACGGCGACATCGACGGCTTCCTGGAGGCGGGCATCCGCTGGCGGAAGCAGCAGGAGACCGCGGACGCGTAAGCGGACGCCTGAGACGTCCCGTCGCCGGGGCGTTCCGTACGTACCACGCACGAGTAGGGCCCGGGCATCCGTCCGGGCCCTCTTGTCTGCTGGTCTAGCCGTGCTTTCCGTTGCGACGACTTACGATCGGACGCGGCGGCACGGCGCCGCACGGGTGCTAGGCGGTCTGGTGTGCCACCAGCGCCAGTGCTGCCACGAGCACCACCATCAGTGCTATGAGCGCCGTGGGGTTCAGGCCGGCGAAGGGGCCCTCCTGCTGGAGGCGCTCCCGGTTCGCCCGGCACACAGGGCAGCGGCCCTGGCTGACGGGCGCGGCGCAGTTCGCGCACACGAGCCGGTCATACGTCATGCGCTCTCCTCCTCTCGTCCCCTGCAACAACGGCCGGAGGAACCGTCCGGTTCCCCCTACCACTGTGCCAGCTCCACCGGCATTCGGCGCGGCCCGCCCGAAACACCCGGGGACATATCGGGCAACTCCGGATGCAGGCCTTGTTGACGTTCCTCGCCCCGCGCCGGTTCGCGTATGGTCACGCACACCTACTCCCGGCGACCCTGGTGCACCCGTGATCCGATTCGACAGTGTCTCCAAGTCCTACCCGAAGCAGAACCGCCCGGCGCTCAGGGACGTGTCCCTGGAGATCGTGAAGGGCGAGTTCGTCTTCCTCGTCGGCTCCTCCGGCTCCGGGAAGTCCACCTTCCTGCGGCTCATCCTGCGCGAGGAGCGGGCCACCCACGGCCAGGTGCACGTGCTCGGCAAGGACCTGGCCCGGCTCTCCAACTGGAAGGTCCCGCACATGCGGCGCCAGCTCGGCACCGTGTTCCAGGACTTCCGGCTGCTCCCCAACAAGACCGTCGCGGAGAACGTGGCCTTCGCCCAGGAGGTCATCGGCAAGCCGCGGGGGGAGATCCGCAAGGCCGTCCCGCAGGTCCTGGAGCTGGTGGGACTGGGCGGCAAGGAGGGCCGGATGCCCGGCGAGCTGTCCGGTGGTGAGCAGCAGCGCGTCGCCATCGCCAGGGCGTTCGTCAACCGGCCGGCCCTGCTGATCGCCGACGAGCCCACCGGCAACCTCGACCCGCAGACCTCCGTCGGCATCATGAAGCTGCTGGACCGGATCAACCGGACCGGCACCACGGTGATCATGGCGACGCACGACCAGCAGATCGTCGACCAGATGCGCAAGCGCGTCATCGAACTCGAACAGGGCCGTCTCGTCCGCGACCAGTCGCGCGGCGTCTACGGCTACCAGCACTGAAAGACCGAAAGGCCGTAGAGACGCCATGCGCGCCCAGTTCGTGATGTCGGAGATCGGAGTGGGTCTCCGCCGCAACCTGACGATGACCTTCGCCGTCGTCATCTCCGTGGCCCTGTCGCTGGCCCTGTTCGGCGGCTCCCTGCTCATGCGCGACCAGGTGAGCCAGATGAAGGGCTACTGGTACGACAAGGTCAACGTCACCATCTACCTCTGCAACAAGAACGACGCCGAGGACAGCGGCAAGACCGGCGGCACGGGCGGTGCCGCCGCGGGCGCGCTGTGCGGCAAGGGTGCGGTGACCACCGAGCAGAAGCAGCAGATCGAGGGCGAGCTGAAGAAGCTCGACATCGTGCAGACGGTCCGCTACGAGTCCGCGGACGAGGCGTACAAGCACTACAAGGAGCAGTACGGGCACACCGCGCTGGCCTCCACCATCACGCCGGACCAGATGCAGGAGTCCTTCCGGGTCAAGCTGAAGGACCCGGAGAAGTACAAGGTCATCACCAGCGCCTTCGCGGGCCGGGACGGCGTGCACTCGGTGCAGGACCAGCGGTCCTACCTCGACAACCTGTTCCGGATGCTGAACTACCTCAACTACGCCGCCCTCGGCATCATGATGATCATGCTGATCGTGGCCCTGCTGCTGATCGTCAACACGGTGCGCGTCTCGGCGTTCAGCCGTCGGCGGGAGACCGGGATCATGCGGCTGGTGGGCGCCTCCAGCTTCTACATCCAGGTTCCGTTCATCATGGAGGCCGCCTTCGCCGGGCTCATCGGCGCGGTGCTCGCCTGCGTCATGCTCGGCACCGGCCAGTACTTCGTGATCGACCACGGCGCCGCGCTCCGCGACAAGATGGAACTGATCAACTTCATCGGCTGGGACTCGGTCCTCACCAAGCTGCCGCTGGTGCTGGTCATCGGTGTGCTGATGCCCTCGCTGGCGGCGTTCATCGCGTTGCGCAAGTACCTGAAGGTGTGACGAGCGCCCCGTGAGCGGTACGGCCAACCGGCCGCCCCGCCACGGGGCTTGTCCTAGACTCGGCGCCATGCCGGGCCGTCCCGCGTTCTGTATCAGGCCCCGCGACCTGCGTCGCGGGGCCTTCCTGACGTTGGCGCTGCTCGGTGCGCTGGGCGCCGCGACCAGCACCGATTGCTTCGGCGCCCACGAGGACCGCACCACCGAACTCTCCCGGGCCGGAGCGACCGGCTTAACGGCCTCCGCCACCCCCCTCGCCCCCTCCGCCGCCCCCGCGGGGCCCCGCTCCGGGACCGTCGACCGCGAGGCGCTCGCCAGGGCCGCCGCGGACGCCGTCGCCGACGGGAAGTCCGGCAAGAAGGCCGCCCAGGACGTGGTCAGCCGCAGCGGCGACCGCTGGGGCGTGGTCTACGACCGCGCCGAGTACGCCGGCTTCGCCCAGGAGCTCGACGGCAGCTGGACCGGCGTCGGCCTGTGGGCCGGACGGCACCGCGACGGCCGGGTCCAGGTCGACCGGGTGCAGTCCGGCGGCCCGGCCGACCGGGCCGGCATCCGGGCCGGGGACCGGCTGGTCGCCGTGGCCGGACACCCCGTCGACGGCCTGCCCACCGCGGCCGTGGTCGCCCTGCTCCGCGGGGACGCGGGCAGCTCCGTGGTCCTCCACCTGGAACGCGGCGGCACCCCCCGCACCGAGACGCTGGTCCGCGAGCAGCTGCACAGCGATCCGGTCACCGTCCGCGGGCTCCCCGGCGGCATCACCGTGATCAAGGTGTCCGCCTTCACCCGCGGCTCCGGCACCCGGATCCGCGAGGCCGTCGCCGCCGCCCCGCCGGGCGGCGGGGTCGTCCTGGACCTGCGCGGAAACCCCGGCGGCCTGGTCACCGAGGCCGTCGAAGCGGCCTCCGTCTTCCTCGACGGCGGGCTGGTGGCGACGTACGACGTACGGGGGTCCCAGCGCGCCCTGTACGCCCACCGCGGCGGCGACACCGCCCGCCCCCTGGTCGCCCTGGTCGACGGGGGCACCATGAGTGCCGCCGAGCTGCTCACCGGAGCCCTGCAGGACCGCGGGCGAGCGGTCACGGTGGGCAGCCGGACCTTCGGCAAGGGCTCGGTGCAGATGCCCACGGAGCTCCCGGACGGCTCGGTGGCCGAGCTGACGGTGGGCACGTACCGCACCCCGGCGGGACGCTGTGTGGACGGCCGGGGCCTCACCCCCGACCTGGCGGCGGGCGGCGAACGCGCCGAGGAACGGGCCCGCGCGGTATTGGGTGGCCCAGGGGCGGTCCCGTAGTGCGAAAATGACCGCACTATGGCTAAGGGACTCGTGAACGTGCAGGGCAAGCCTGCCAAGAAGAAGACTGAGGACAAGGGGCCGGAGCGCAAGCTCATCGCGCAGAACAAGAAGGCGCGGCACGACTACCACATCCTCGACACCTACGAGTGCGGTGTGGTCCTCATGGGCACCGAGGTGAAGTCGCTGCGGATGGGCCGGGCGTCGCTGGTGGACGGCTTCGTCCAGATCGACGGCGGCGAGGCGTGGCTGCACAACATCCACGTGCCCGAATACCTGCAGGGCAGCTGGACCAACCACCACGCGAAGCGGAAGCGCAAGCTGCTGCTCCACCGCGAGGAGATCGACAAGCTGGAGCAGAAGTCCTCCGAGACGGGTCACACGATCGTGCCCCTCGCGCTGTACTTCCTCTCCGGCCGGGTGAAGTGCGAGATCGCGCTCGCCAAGGGCAAGAAGGAGTACGACAAGCGCCAGACGCTGCGCGAACAGCAGGACACGCGCGAGGCGAGCCGGGCGATCGCGGCGGCCCGACGCCGGCAGCGGGCGGCCAAGCTCGGCTGACCCGTCCGGAATGGGCTGGCGACCGTACGCGTTGGTCACGTACGATGGGTCACGCACCTCACAGAGGGTGCACACCTTGAAAAAACAACATGGGGATGATCGGTTTCGACAGCGGATGTCGAAGCAGGGGAAGCGTGTCGAGGAAGCGGCAATGATCTCGTTAACCACGCGCCGAAACCAATAATCGCCAACACCAAGCGCGATTCCTTCGCCCTCGCTGCCTAAGTAGCGACTTGCGAAGTGTCAGCCCGGGGCTGTTCCCGACCCGGATCCTGGCATCAGCTAGGGAACTAAACCTCTAGCCCCGGTCACGGGGGTTGGAGGGAAATCGAACAGTGACTGAGCCCGTCGGAGACTTGTCCGCGTGATCTCCGGGGCCGAGAAAAGCGCAGCGGACTGCACACGGAGAAGCCCTGGTTCTGCACCGTTGGACGCGGGTTCGATTCCCGCCATCTCCACTCATCCCATGTGGGCGAAGGCCCCCCGACCTGCGAAAACTTCGCCAGGGTGGGGGGCCTTCGTCATGTGGAAGCACGATGGGAGCACCACCATTCAGGGGGTGTGACATATGCGGTGGTGCGTCAGGTACGTCGGTGTGGAGGCTGATCGCCGTTGGCAGTGATGACCTCGATTCCGCAGCGTGGCTTCTGCACGCCTCGTTCGATGCGCACGTCCGCCGTCAGCAGGGGGACGCCCAGTGCCTCGGCGAGGGCGACGTACGTGGCGTCGTAGACGGAGAGGTTGGCGTACAGCTTTCGGATCCGGGGAAGCAGGAGACCCGTCTCGTGCCGCTGCACGCGCAGCCCCTGGTAGGTCTTGAAGTGCTCATCGAGGCTCGTGGGGTCGATTTTGGCGCCGCGTGCCATGCCCAGGAGGGCGGACGCGACCTCGGTGTCCAGTAGGTAGGGAGCGGCGAGGGTGTCCTCCTCGCCGATGCGCCGGCGGGCGGCGGCTCCGCGGGAGCCCCTGTCCGTGAGGAACAGGACCAGAGTGGAGGAGTCCACGACGATCAACGGCCGGCCCTGCCCGAGTCGATGACGTCGAGGACGTCCTGGACGTCGATGTCCTCCGTGGCGTAACGCTCGGCGCGGTCGGCCATCTCGGCGAGCGTGGGCTGGGTGGCGTCTTTGGTGACGAGGCTGAGCAGGTAGCTCTGGAGGGACTGTCCGGCCTCGGCGGCTCGGACCTTTATGCGGCGGGCGATGTCATCGGGGACTTCCCGGATCGTGAATGCGGTCATGACTGCATTTTATCGTCAATGCAGTCACTTTGCAGTCGCCCGCTACGGGTCCTGGCCCACCCGATCCCGCCATCTCCACTCATCCCATGTGGGCGAAGGCCCCGCGACCGGTTCGGTCGCGGGGCCTTCGTCATGTCCGGCCGGCGGTTGCCCGCCGGCCGGAACCGCCGGTCAGTCCTCCGGGCAGTACGGGATCTTGTTCACGTTCTGCGCGTAGCGGGCGGCGATCCAGCCGCGCCCGTCGGAGAGCTTGTACCAGACCGAGTTGCCGTCCACCGCCTGGGCGTTGACCTTGCACTGCACGTCGACCGTGGAACCGTTCTTGACGATGCCGTTGATCCCGTACGTGGTGCTCGGGCCGGAGCGGACCTTCAGCTTGTTCTCGGGCGAGACGATGCGGGCCTTGTACTTGCCCTTCTCGTGCCCCTTGCCGTGGTCCTTTCCGTGGTCGTGGTCCTTGCCGTGGTCGTGGTCCTTGCCGTGGTGGTGCTTGCCGCACTTCTTGCAGACGCCCGGCTTGCCCTTCGGGCCGGTGGGACCGGTCGGACCGGTGTCACCCTTCGGACCCTGGGGTCCGGTCGGGCCCTGCGGGCCGCCGGACGGGCCGGTGGGCCCGGTGGGTCCGGTGGGGCCGGTGTCGCCCTGGGGCCCGGTGGGGCCGGTGTCGCCCTGTCCGGTGGGGCCGGTGGGTCCGGTCGGTCCGGTGTCCCCCTGCGGGCCCTGCGGGCCGCCCGACGGTCCGGTGGGGCCGGTGTCGCCCTGGGGCCCGGTGGGGCCGGTGTCGCCCTGTCCGGTCGGGCCGGTGGGTCCGGTGGGTCCGGTGGGGCCGGTGTCGCCCTGCGGGCCCTGCGGTCCGCCCGACGGTCCGGTCGGACCCGTGTCGCCCTGCGGTCCGGTGGGTCCGGTGGGGCCGGTGTCGCCCTGCGGTCCGGTCGGGCCAGTGTTGCCCTGGGTTCCGGTGGAGCCCGTGGGGCCGGTGTCGCCCTGCGGTCCGGTCGGGCCAGTGTTGCCCTGGGTTCCGGTGGGGCCGGTCGGTCCGGTCGGGCCGGTGTTGCCCTGGGGTCCGGTGGGGCCGGTGTCGCCCTGTCCGGTCGGGCCGGTGTCGCCCTGCGGTCCGGTCGGGCCGGTGTCGCCCTGCGGTCCGGTGGGACCGGTGTCGCCCTTCGGTCCGGGCGGACCGGGCTTGCCCGGCTTGCCGTGGTCGCCGTGGTGGCCCGGCTTGCCGTCATGGCCCGGCCTGCCGTCGTGGCCGGGCCTGCCGTCGTGCCCGGGAGGGCCTTCCGGTCCGGGAGGACCGTCGGGACCAGGGTTGCCGCGCTCGCCCTTCGGCCCGGTCACCGCGGTGGCGACCGCGAACAGCGCGGAGTCCGCCGCGCCCGTCGTCCACTCGCCGCCGTCGAGCGTGGTGCCCTCGGGAGCCTTCGGGTCCACGCGCAGGGCCACGGCCAGCTTGGTCCGGGTGTTCGCCGGGAAGGAGAAGCCCGCCCGGGTGGCCGCGTTGCAGGTCAGCTGCCGGGCATTGGCCGACAGCCGGCAGGGCGCGCCGGCCCGCTGGTTGTTCCAGTAGAAACGGGCCTCCGGGAAGGTGGTCCGCTCCGGAGCGGTGATCCGGAAGGAGGAGCTGGCGGCCGCGTCCGAGCCGTTGCTGGCCACGATCACGACACGGCCCGTCTTGCCCGGCGCGATGGAGGGGACGTAAGGCTGGGAGAAGCGGATGTTCGCGGAGTCGGCCAGGGCGGGCAGGGCCGGCATCATGCACGAGGCGGTGACGGCCGCCACGACCAGGGCCGCGGGCAGGCGGCGGGAAGTAGACAGGGCAGGCAAGGGGGATCCTCCGCAACGGAAGGGCGACGGAACCGGCAGGTGACCGCCGGAGGCGGCCGGCCGGAGGGCGAGAGACCCCCACCAGTAAAAGCGGATGATGACACGGAGTCAGTTATGGCGCGACCCGGGTCACCCGTACGCCGGAGGCGCGTTGCGCCGGTACGGTCACGAGGGCGGCCACCAGCGCCGCCACCGCCGGGGCCGCGTACGCCGTACCCGGGCCGAGGTGCTCCACCGCCCAGCCGCCGCCCGCCGCGCCGGCCGCGATTCCGGCGAGGATCGCGGTGACGGCCAGGGTCATGCCCTCGTTGAGCCGCTCCGGCGGGGTGCGGCGGTGCACCAGGGACATGGCGGTGACCATGGTGGGCGCGGTGGCCATGCCCGCCACCAGCAGCGCGGCGGCCAGCACCGGCAGCGGGCCGGCTGCCGCCGCCGCGAACGGCCCGGCCATCGCGACCGCGAGCGCGATCGTGCAGGTCCGCAGCGACCGCGGCCGCAGGGTGCCGTACAGCAGACCGGCCGCACAGGATCCGGCCGCCTGCAGCGCGAGCACCGGCCCGGCCGCGGCGCCGAGGCCGCGCTCGTCCAGATGGGCGATCGAGGCGATCTCCATGGAGCCGAAGACCGCCCCCAGGGCCGCGAAGACGAGCAGCAGCGCGGCCGTGCCCGGGGTGCGCAGCGGGGAACGGCGGTGGACCCGCGGCAGCACCGGGGGTTCGGTGGCCCGCCGGGAGGTGAAGACCAGCATGCCGGTGAGCAGCAGGGCCGCCCCGGCGAGCGTGCCCGCCTCCGGGAACAGGCCGGTGCACAGGGCCGCGGCCAGCACCGGCCCCAGCATGTAGCAGGCCTCGTCCGCGGCCTGCTCGAAGGACATCGCTGTGTGCTGGGAGCCGGGGTCGTCGCGCAACAGGTGGGTCCAGCGGGCGCGGGACATGCCGCCGATGTTGGGAGTGGTCGCGGTGGCGGCGTAGGAGGCGAACAGGGTCCAGGCGGGAGCTCCGGTCCGGACGCACAGCACGAGCGCGAGACAGCCGAGGACCGCGACCAGGGTGGCCGGGAGCGCGATCCGGGCCTGCCCGTGACGGTCGATCAGCCGCGCGGTCCACGGCCCGACCAGTGCGGTGGCGGCCAGGCCGGTGGCGGTGACCGCGCCGGCCAGGGCGTACGACCCGCGCTGCCCGGCGATCATCATCACCGCGCTCACCCCGAACATGCCGATGGGCAGCCGGGCGATCAGGTTGCCGGTGGTGAACCCGCGGGCGCCGGGGGTGGCGAGCAGGCGGCGGTACGGTCCGGGCGGACGCCGGGACACCGGCCGCGGGGCGGCGTGCACCAGGGTGCCGCCGGTCACGGTCATCAGCGTGGCGCCGGGGGCGCGGGACGCGGGGGCGGAAGAGGACGGGGACGGGGACGCGGACCGGAAGGGGGACGGGGTGCGGCGCGGGGTCGAGGTCGTGCTGGGCATGGTTGACAGCCTCCGGCGCGCGGGCAGTCGGCGTCCAACACCTGTCCGGCGTCCATTCACTCAGGGCGGTTGTTAATCTCCTGCGGTGACCGACCGCGATCTCGACCCCCGGCTGCTGCGCGGCTTCCTCGCCGTGGCCGAGGAACTCCACTTCACCAAGGCCGCGGCCCGGCTCTACGTGGCCCAGCAGGCGCTGAGCCGGGACGTGCGCCGACTGGAGCGGGAACTCGGCGCGGAACTGTTCCTGCGCACCACCCGGCAGGTGGAACTGACCACGGACGGGGAACGCCTCGTTCCGCTCGCCCGGCGGGTGCTGGGCGCCCACGACGAGCTCGCCGCAGCCTTCGCGGGGACGGCCGGCCCGGACCGCCCGCTGCTGGTGGACCTCAACACCGACGGGCCCAGCACCGCCCGCTCCGTCCTGGAGCGGGCCCGCGAACTCGCCCCCGGCTGCGAGCTGATGGCCCGCTTCGAGAGCGGGCTCACCCACGCGGCCGCCGAGATCCTCGCGGGCCGCCTCGACGTCTCCTTCGGCCGGTACGGCGGGCTCGACGCACGGCTGCGCACCCGGCTCGGCCGGCAGCCCGTACGGTACGAGCCGCTGGCCGTGCTGCTGCCCGAGGACCACCCGCTGGCCGCCGCGCCGCGGGTGCCGCTCGCCGCGCTGGCCGGGGAGACCGTGTACGCCGGCGCCGGGAACCCGCGGACCCTCGAATGGACCTCGCTGGCCGAGGACCTGTTCGCGGGGCGCGGCATCCGCATCGCACCGCCCGCGCCGGTGGCCGTCGGCAAGGAGGAGTTCCGCCGGGTGATGGCCAAGACCCGCAATCCCGTCCTGGTGACGGTGGACTTCACGGACCTGCCCGGCAGCGTGAAACGCCCCCTGGTGGACCCGGTGCCGCTGTCCCCGCTGTCCCTGGTCTGGCGGAAGGGTTTCCGCCACCCCGGCCTCGACGCGCTGCGCACCGCCGCCGCCGAACTGGCGGGCGTCCGCGGCTGGCTCGAGGTACCGGAGGACGGCTGGCGGCCGGAACCGCTCACATCCGGCCCGGGCGGCGGGTGAGAGCAAGGTTGCGCGGCGGTCACCGGCGGGGGACCCGACCCGAAACGCGCCGTCCCTACGGTCGGTTTCCACGGACGCGACAGCTGTGGAGGCGTGATGACCGCAACTCAGCCGGGACCCCGCACCGGGGGCCGCTGGATCGAGCGCTGGGACCCGGAGGACGAGACCTTCTGGCGGGAGGGCGGAGAACGGACGGCCCGGCGCAACCTCGTCTACTCGGTGTTCTCCGAGCACATCGGCTTCTCCGTCTGGTCCATGTGGTCGGTGCTGGTGCTGTTCATGGGCCCGGAGTACGGGGTCGACCCGGCCGGGAAGTTCTTCCTGATCGCCACGGCCACCCTCGTCGGAGCCCTCGTCCGGGTGCCGTACACGTTCGCGGTGGCCCGGTTCGGCGGCCGTAACTGGACCGTGTTCAGCGCCTTGATGCTGCTCGCGCCGACCACCGCCGCACTGGTGGTGCTGGAGCCTGGGACCTCCTACGGGACCTTCCTCCTGGTCGCCGCGCTGACCGGGGTCGGCGGCGGCAACTTCGCCTCCTCCATGACGAACATCAACGCCTTCTTCCCGCTGCGGCTCAAGGGGTGGGCGCTCGGCCTGAACGCGGGCGGCGGGAACATCGGCGTCCCGGTGGTCCAGCTGGCCGGCCTGCTGGTCATCGGCACCGCCGGGGCCGGGCACCCGCGCGTGCTGCTCGCCGCCTACCTGCCGCTGATCGTGGTCGCGGCCGGGCTGGCCTGGCTGCGGATGGACAACCTGGGGCCGGTCCGGAACGACTCCGGCGCGGTCCGCGAGAGCCTCCGCGACGGCCACACCTGGATCATGGCCTTCCTCTACATCGGCACCTTCGGCTCCTTCATCGGCTACAGCTTCGCCTTCGGGCTGGTGTTGCAGACCCAGTTCGGGCGGACCCCGCTGCAGGCCGCCTCGCTGACCTTCCTCGGGCCGCTGCTCGGTTCGCTCATCCGGCCCGTGGGCGGCAGGCTCGCGGACCGGTTCGGCGGGGCCCGGATCACCCTGGGCACCTTCGTGGGGATGGCCGCGGCCACCGGCGTGGTGCTGCTGGCCTCGGTACGGGAGTCGCTGCCGGTGTTCCTGACCGGGTTCGTGGCCCTGTTCGTGCTCAGCGGGCTGGGCAACGGCTCCACGTACAAGATGATCCCGGGCATCTTCCAGGCGAAGGCGGAGGCCCGCGGTATGACCGGGGAGGCGGCCGCGGCGTACGGGCGGCGGCTCAGCGGGGCCTCGATGGGGATCATCGGGGCGGTCGGGGCGCTCGGCGGCCTCGGCATCAACCTGGTGTTCCGGGAGGCGTTCCTGAGCTCGGGCTCCGGGACGGCCGCGTTCGTCACCTTCCTCGGCTTCTACGCGGCGTGCTGCCTGGTCACCTGGGCGGTATACCTTCGGCGGCCGGCCTCTGCCGGGCCGGTGCCGGAGGCCGCGGAGAGCGGGGCGAAGCCGCAGCTCACGTCCGTGTAGCGGACCGGCGGCGTAACCGGCGCGAAACGATCGTGAACCGAGCCCGACATGCCCGCAGGGCAGGCTCGGTTCACGCCGTACCGCCCCCCGACATGCACCACGAGGCAGGTCACGATGATCGACGCCCAGACCGAACGGACCCATTGGACCGCGCGTACCGCCCGCACCGGCTCCGGCGCCGACCGGCCCGCCGACCGGCCCGCCGACCGGACGTCCGCCGCGGCGGCCGACGGACCCGGTCCGCTCTCCGGCTTCACCGTCGGGGTCACCGCCGCGCGGCGGGCCGACGACCTGATCGCCCTGCTGCGGCGGCGCGGCGCGGCCGTACTGCACGCGCCGGCCCTGCGGATCGTGCCGCTGGCCGACGACGGCGAACTCCTCGCCGCCACCAAGGAACTCATCGAGCGCGCCCCCGACGTGGTCGTCGCCACCACCGCCATCGGCTTCCGCGGTTGGATCGAGGCGGCCGAGGGCTGGGGGATCGGCGAGGACCTGCTGGCCCGGCTCCGCGGGTCCGAACTCCTGGCGCGCGGCCCCAAGGTGCGGGGCGCGATCCGGGCGGCCGGGCTCGCCGAGGCGTGGTCGCCGGAGTCGGAGTCCCTCGCCGAGGTGCTCGACCGGATGCTGACGGCGGGCGTGGCCGGGCGGCGGGTGGCGCTCCAGCTGCACGGGGAACCGCTCCCGGGCTTCGTCGAGGCGCTGCGCGAGGGCGGGGCCGACGTGGTCGTCGTCCCGGTGTACCGGTGGATGGAGCCCGAGGACCTCGGCCCGCTGGACCGGCTGCTCGACGCGGTGGCCGCCGGCGCGGTGGACGCGGTCAGCTTCACCTCGGCACCCGCCGCGGCCTCGCTGATGTCCCGGGCGGAGCAGCGGGGGATGGGCGAGGAGGTGCTGGCCGCGCTGCGCGGCGGGGTGCTGGCCGCCTGCGTCGGGCCGGTCACCGCCCTGCCGCTGCAGGCGCGGGGCGTGGACACCGTCCAGCCGGAGCGCTTCCGGCTGGGCCCGCTGGTGCAGCTGCTCTGCCAGGAGCTGCCCGCACGGGCCCGCCGGCTGAGGGTGGCCGGGCACGGGCTGGAGCTCCGCGGCCACGCGGTCCTGCTGGACGGTGAACTGCGCCCGGTGCCCCCGGCCGGCATGTCCCTGCTGCGCGCCCTGGCCCGGCGCCCGGGCTGGGTGGTCTCCCGCGCGGACCTGCTGCGCGCGCTGCCCGGCGCGGGCCGCGACGAGCACGCGGTGGAGACGGCGATGGCCCGCCTGCGCACGGCCCTGGGCGCCCCGAAACTCATCCAGACGGTGGTCAAGCGGGGCTACCGGCTCTCGCTGGACCCGGCCTCGGAGGGGAAGTACGGCGAGGTCTGAGCGGTCCGCGACGACCCGCCGTACTTCCCCTGGCGGGTGCCTGTGCCCGGGGTCAGCGCGGTACCTGGTGCACGTTTCGTTCCTGCAGGTCCGAGAGCATCCCGGCGGCCGCCGGGAAATCCTTGTCGTCGTGCAGCACGATCAGGCCGTGGTGCGCGGCCGTGGCGCAGATCAGCCAGTCCACGACCGAGAGGCTCTGGTGCCGGCCACGGCGGGCCAGCCGGTACTGAGCCGTCTCGATCCATTGCCAGGCGTGCTTGGGGACTGCTGCCTCGGGGAACAGGTCGTCGAACATGTCCGTCATGGCCTCGAACTCGTCGAGGTCGCGGGCAGAGGCACGGAACTCGGTCCGCTGCGGGCGGCAGGACCCGATGCTGCCCTCGTCGATCTCGTGCGCCCACGCCTCGTTGAGCTCACGGTTCCGCTGTAGGCGCCACAGGGCGGAAGAGTCGATCAGGTAGCGGAGCACTCAGACCTCGCCCTTCTCCGCGCGGTGACGACGCCAGTAGCTCTCCTCGTCCCAGTTCCGCGCCTCCTGGAAATGGCGGAGTCTGGCCTCTGTGCGTCGGCGGCGTTCGACGTACTCCTGCAGGGCCAGGTTCACCGTCTCCTTCTTGGTACGGGCGCCGGAGAGCGCCATGGCCTCCGCGAGCGCGTCGTCGTCGAGGTCGATCTGGGTGACGGACATCGAGTCGCTCCCTCGTCTGCTATGTATGCCATGTCCAAGGCTAGCGGACAGCATCAACATGGGCGTGGGGAAGCCCCGCACGGGGGCTTCCCCACGGGGCACGGCGGGGGCACTCTGGGGGCATGTGGTTCGACTCCGGGCGGGTCTGCCTGGACCTGGTCGGCACCCTCGGGCCTCCCGAGGTGCTCCGGGACGGCGCGGAACTGCGGACGTGGCTCACCGGTGCCGGACTGGTGCCGTACGGGACCCCCCTCGCCGGGGTCGACGAAGGATGGCTGCTGCCCTTCCGGGACCTGCGCCAGGACCTCGGCACCCTGGTGCGCGCCGAGCTCGCCGGCAGCGCACCCGACGACGCGGCCCTCGCCCGGGTCAACGCCGCGGCCGCCGGGACGCCCCCCGGTCTGTGCGCCGTACGCGACGGGGACGGGCACCTCGTGCGCGAGCTGAGGGGAGGCGTCGAGCGCGCCGCGCTGCTCGCCGCCGTCGCCCGGGACGCCGTCGAGCTGCTGACCGACCCGGGCGACCGCGCCCTGCTGCGGGCCTGCGAGGGCGACGGCTGCACCCGCGTCTACCTGGACACCTCCCGCGGGCACCGCCGCCGCTGGTGCAGCAGCGAGCTGTGCGGGAACCGCGAACGGGTCGCCCGGCACCGCCGCCGCGCCCTGACCTCCCGGCCCGCCTGAGCCGTGGCGTCCGGGCCGGATAGGCCCGGACGGGCCGCGCGGACCGGCGCGCGCGGGCGCGCGGACGGGTCAGGACGGGCCGGAACGGGCGCGGACGGGTGGTGACCGGTGCGAACGGGCGGGGACGCGTGCGGACGCGCGCGCCCGAGCGGGATCCGGAGTGCGGACACCCCGCCGGTTCGCGTACGGTTGACGGTCGCCCATGCACGTCAGAAAGGGGCCTTGGTGGCCGCGCAGGATGCCGCTGTCGACGCTGTCGACAGCACGGCGGAGTCCCTCCGCGATCGGGAGATCGCGGTCGAACAGAGTCATCTGGACCAGGTGTACCGCCGCCTTGAGGAGAAGATCCACGAGGCGGAGTTCCTGATGAACGACGCGGCCAAGCGCGGCCAGGTCGGGACCCCGGGCGCGCTCGCCGAGCGCGACGCCCAGGTCTACCGGGCCGGCATCCACCTCAACCGCCTCAACAACGAGTTCGAGGACTTCCTCTTCGGCCGGATCGACCTGGTGCTCGGCAAGGACGGGGAGCGCGGGCCCGACGGCGCGTACACCTCCGTCGCGCCGGCCGAGGACGCCATCCGCGCGGACCAGACCGCCGACATCGCCGAAACCCTCCACATCGGCCGGATCGGCGTCCTCGACGCCGACTACTCCCCGCTGGTCATCGACTGGCGCGCGCCCGCCGCCGCGCCGTTCTACCGCTCCACCCCCAAGGACCCCGGCCGCGTCGTCCGCCGCCGGGTCATCCGCTCCAAGGGCCGCAAGGTGCTCGGCGTCGAGGACGACCTGATGCGCCCCGAGGTGACCGCCTTCCTCGACGGCGAGGAGCTGCCCTCCATCGGCGACGGCGCCCTGATGGCCGCCCTCGGCCGGGCCCGCACCCACACCATGCGGGACATCGTCTCCTCCATCCAGGCGGAGCAGGACCTCGTCATCCGGGCCCCCGCCGCCTCCGTGGCCGAGGTGTCCGGCGGACCCGGCACCGGAAAGACGGCCGTGGCCCTGCACCGCGCCGCCTACCTGCTCTACCAGGACCGCCGCCGCTACGCCGGGGGCATCCTCATCGTCTCCCCGACCCCGCTGCTCGTCGCCTACACCGAGGGCGTGCTGCCCTCCCTCGGCGAGGAGGGCCAGGTCGCGATCCGCGCGCTGGGCTCGCTGGTCGACGGCGCGGAGGCGACGGCGTACGACGAACCGCCCGTGGCCCGGGTCAAGGGCTCCTCGCGCATGCTGAAGGTGCTGCGCAAGGCCGTCCGGGGCGCCCTGGAGCTCGGCGGGCCGAACGGCCCGGCCCCCGACACCCTGCGGGTGGTCGCCTTCGGCCGGCGCCAGGAGCTGGAGCCGGCCGACCTGGACCGGATCCGGCAGGCCGTGCTGGGCGGCACCGCCCCGGTCAACCTGCTCCGGCCCCGGGCCCGCCGGCTGCTGCTGGACGCGCTGTGGGCGAAGTCCGGCGGCGCGACCCGGCACAGCGACCCCGAGCTGGCCGCCGAACTGCGCGCCGCCTTCGACGAGGACATCTCGACGGAGGACGTGTTCATCGACTTCCTCAACGCCTGGTGGCCCGAGCTGACCCCGCGCGGGGTGCTCGCCGCGATGGCCGACGAGCGGCGGCTGGGCCGCTGGACGCGGCGGGTGCTGAACCCGCGCGAGACCCGGCAGCTGGCCCGTTCGCTGCGCCGCACCGAGCTGTCCGTGCACGACGTGGCCCTGCTCGACGAGCTGCAGATGCTGCTCGGCGCCCCGGCCCGGCCCAAGAAGAAGCGTGACCTCGACCCGCTGGACCAGCTCACGGGGCTGGAGGAGCTGATGCCGCAGCGCGAGGAGACCCAGCGGGAGCGGGCCGAGCGGCTGGCGGCGGAGCGGGTCGACTACGCGCACGTGATCGTCGACGAGGCCCAGGACCTGACGCCGATGCAGTGGCGGATGGTGGGCCGGCGGGGCCGGCACGGCACCTGGACGGTGGTCGGCGACGCGGCGCAGTCCTCCTGGACGGACCCGGACGAGGCGGCCGCGGCCCGCGACGAGGCGCTGGGCAGCCGCCCGCGCCGCCGCTTCACGCTGACCGTGAACTACCGGAACCCGGCGGAGATCGCCGAGCTGGCGGCCACCGTGCTGCAGCGGGCGATGCCCGGGATGGAGCCGCCGACGGCGGTCCGCTCCACCGGTCTGCGGCCCCGGTTCACCGCGGTCGGCGAGGGCGCGGACCTGGCGGAGACCGTCCGCGAGGAGACCCGCCGGCTGCTGGAACAGGTGGACGGCACGGTGGGTGTGGTCGTCGCCATGGACCGCCGGGCGGAGGCCGCCCGGTGGCTGGCCGACCTGGGCGGGCGGGCCGTCGCGCTCGGCAGCCTGGAGGCGAAGGGCCTGGAGTACGACGCCACGGTGGTGGTCTCGCCGGCGGAGATCGCCGAGGAGTCCCCGGCGGGCCTGCGGGTGCTGTACGTGGCGCTGACCCGCGCCACCCAGCAGCTGACGGTGGTGTCCACCGGGCGTGACGCCCCGGAGGACGGCGTACCGGCCCTGCTGCGCGACTGACCGCGGCGGCCCCCGGGGCCGTGTGCTGGGCCGGATGGCCCGCGGCCGGGAGCGTGGCGAGAACGGGTCAAGGCGCCCAGGGGGGATCACATCGCGCGATCCTTTGTTAGCCTGGGTACGGCACCGGCTCGATCCAAGCCCCCGGGCCCAACCTTCGTCGCTTAGAGCGACCACTTGCCGCGAGGCGAGCATGGCGGGTCGGTGCCACTGACTCATCCGGTCAGCTGCAGAGCTGCTGGTGTTTCCTACAGGTCCGCGCCCTCCGGCCACGGAGGGCGCGGACCTGTTTTGTCTGCCTGTTTTTGTATGGCCCCGGCCTTTCACGCCACCCCGCTATCTCGTATGGTGGAAGTGTCTTTCCGAAATTTGTGGCTGGTTACGTGGTACCAGCGGGTAGGTGGGACGATCGGACAACAGGTCCTGCCACCTGCCGTGGCGGGACCCGTCTACAGCGAACACAGGGAAAGCAGAGGAAACCGGTCATGGCAACGGCGCCCAGCGTCTCGTACTCGATGACGGTCCGGCTGGAGGTGCCCGCGAGCGGAACCGCGGTGTCCCAGCTCACCACCGCCGTGGAATCCTCCGGCGGTTCGGTCACCGGTCTCGACGTGACCGCTTCCGGCCACGAGAAGCTCCGTATCGACGTCACCATCGCCGCCACCTCGACCGCGCACGCCGACGAGATCGTCGAGAAGCTGCGCGGCATCGAGGGCGTCGCGCTCGGCAAGGTCTCGGACCGTACCTTCCTGATGCACCTCGGCGGCAAGATCGAGATGGCGGCCAAGCACCCCATCCGCAACCGTGACGACCTCTCGATGATCTACACCCCGGGCGTGGCCCGGGTGTGCATGGCGATCGCCGAGAACCCCGAGGACGCCCGCCGCCTCACCATCAAGCGCAACTCCGTCGCAGTCGTTACCGACGGGTCGGCCGTGCTCGGCCTCGGCAACATCGGCCCCAAGGCCGCGCTGCCGGTCATGGAGGGCAAGGCGGCCCTCTTCAAGCGGTTCGCCGGCATCGACGCCTGGCCGATCTGCCTGGACACCCAGGACTCCGACGAGATCGTCGCGATCGTCAAGGCGATCGCCCCGGGCTTCGCCGGCATCAACCTCGAGGACATCTCCGCGCCCCGCTGCTTCGAGATCGAGGCGCGGCTCCGCGAGGCCCTGGACATCCCCGTCTTCCACGACGACCAGCACGGCACCGCGATCGTGGTGCTGGCCGCCCTCACCAACGCCCTGCGCGTGGTGGGCAAGGCCATCGGCGACGTCAAGGTCGTCATGTCCGGTGCCGGCGCGGCCGGCACGGCCATCCTGAAGCTGCTGCTCTCGGCCGGTGTGAAGAACGCCGTGGTGGCCGACGTGCACGGCGTCGTGCACGCGGGTCGCACCGACCTGGTCGACGCCGCCGCCGATTCACCGCTGCGCTGGATCGCGGAGAACACCAACCCCGAGGGCTACACCGGCACGCTCAAGGAGGCCGTGGTCGGCGCCGACGTGTTCATCGGCGTCTCCGCTCCGAACGTGCTCGGCGGCGAGGACGTCGCGGCCATGGCCGAGGGCGCCATCGTGTTCGCGCTCGCGAACCCCGACCCCGAGGTGGACCCGGCCATCGCCCGCCAGACGGCGGCCGTCGTGGCCACCGGCCGCTCCGACTTCCCGAACCAGATCAACAACGTGCTGGTCTTCCCGGGCGTCTTCCGCGGCCTGCTGGACGCGCAGTCCCGGACGGTCAACACGGACATGATGCTGGCGGCGGCGAGCGCGCTGGCCGACGTGGTCGGCGAGGACGAGCTGAACGCGAACTACATCATTCCTTCGGTGTTCAACGACAAGGTGGCCGGTGCGGTCGCGGGTGCCGTCCGCAAGGCCGCCACGGCCGCTGTGACGGGCCCCACGTCCGCCTGATCCGGCGCGTCGCGGGATGCGGGGCCGACGGCCCGCCTCTAGGGTTGCGGCGATGCCCGCGAGGTCAGCGGTCCGCATCCCCGAGCCTTCCCACTGGTGCGGACGGAGCGTCACGGCGGCGTGACTGTGGCGCTTTTCGTGTGACCCTGGCGGGTGCCGGATTCGCTTTCCCGCCGCTGGTGGGGGCAGGATGCGTGACTGTGGCGCGAGGGTCTGACGGCAGACCCGGGTCCGGGGACTGTCCGAGGGCCCTGGCAGCATCGGCTTCGCTGGTGCCAAACATGCGGCTCTGCCGCGTGGCACGCCTCATAGGCAAGTTGAACACGGGAGTACAACATGAACCGCAGTGAGCTGGTGGCCGCTCTGTCCGAGCGCGCCGAGGTGACCCGCAAGGACGCCGACGCCGTTCTGGCCGCTCTCGCCGAGACCATCGGTGAGGTCGTCGCCAAGGGCGACGAGAAGGTCACCATCCCCGGCTTCCTGACCTTCGAGCGCACCCACCGTGCCGCTCGCACCGCTCGCAACCCGCAGACCGGCGACCCCATCCAGATCCCGGCCGGCTACAGCGTGAAGGTCTCCGCGGGCTCCAAGCTCAAGGAAGCCGCCAAGGGCAAGTAAGTCTCGTCCTTGTTGGCCTCTGGCCAGTAGTACGTAGTACCGCAAAGGGCGGCCACCCCGACGGGGCGGCCGCCCTTCGGCGTGCCGGTGTCGCCGGTCCGGGCCGCGGGCCGGCGGGTGGCTCCGGAGACAACGATGGCCCCGGGGTTCGGGGCCATCGTGGGGTGTTGTGGGGGTGGCTGCGGGTAGGTCGTCAGACCAGGTCGCCGCCGGGGAGCTCGACCTTCGCGCCGAGTTCCACCAGCTTTTCCATGAAGTTCTCGTAGCCGCGGTTGATCAGGTCGATGCCGTGGACCCGAGAGGTGCCCTCGGCGGCCAGGGCCGCGATCAGGTACGAGAAGCCGCCGCGCAGGTCGGGGATGACCAGGTCGGCGCCCTGCAGCTTGGTGGGGCCGGACACGACCGCGGAGTGCAGGAAGTTGCGCTGGCCGAAGCGGCAGGCCGAGCCGCCCAGGCACTCGCGGTACAGCTGGATGTGAGCACCCATCTGGTTGAGGGCCTCGGTGAAGCCCAGCCGGGACTCGTAGACCGTCTCGTGGACGATGGAGAGGCCGGTGGCCTGCGTCAGGGCGACGACCAGCGGCTGCTGCCAGTCGGTCTGGAAGCCGGGGGCGACGTCCGTCTCCAGCGCGATCGCCTTCAGCGGGCCGCCCGGGTGCCAGAAGCGGATGCCGTCGTCGTCGATCTCGAAGGCGCCGCCGACCTTGCGGTAGGTGTTCAGGAAGGTCATCATCGAGCGCTGCTGGGCGCCGCGCACGTAGATGTTGCCGCCGGTCGCCAGGGCCGCGGAAGCCCACGATGCGGCCTCCAGGCGGTCCGGGAGCGCCGCGTGGTTGTAGCCGCCGAGCTTGTCGACACCGGTGATCCGGATGGTCCGGTCGGTGTCCACGCCGATGATCGCGCCCATCTTCTGCAGGACGCAGATGAGGTCCTCGATCTCCGGCTCGACCGCCGCGTTGGACAGCTCGGTGACGCCCTCGGCGAGCACCGCCGTCAGCAGCACCTGCTCGGTCGCGCCCACCGACGGGTACGGCAGGCGGATCTTGGTTCCGCGCAGCCGCTGCGGGGCCTCCAGGTACTGGCCGCCCTCGCGCTTCTCGATGGTCGCGCCGAACTGCCGCAGCACGTCGAAGTGGAAGTCGATCGGCCGGCCGCCGATGTCGCAGCCGCCGAGGCCCGGGATGAAGGCGTGGCCGAGGCGGTGCAGCAGGGGGCCGCAGAACAGGATCGGGATGCGGGAGGAGCCCGCGTGCGCGTCGATGTCGGCGACGTTCGCGCTCTCCACGTGGGTGGGGTCGAGCACCAGCTCGCCCGGCTCCTCGCCGGGGCGGACCGTCACACCGTGCAGCTGCAGCAGACCGCGGACGACCCGCACGTCACGGATGTCCGGAACGTTGCGCAGCCGACTGGGTTCGCTGCCGAGCAGGGCGGCGACCATGGCCTTCGGCACGAGGTTCTTCGCGCCGCGGACACGGATCTCGCCCTCGAGCGGGGTACCGCCGTGGACGAGCAGTACGTCGTGACTGTCAGTGCCGGTCATGAATCTCGCGTTCCGATGGGCCCCCCGGACGAGCCAGGGAGACGAGGGGCAGGGGATCAGAGGTAAGGGTAAGGGGCGAAACCCCCCTGTTCGTAAGGGTGACGCGGCCATAGGACTGTCATGGATTCGCCACACCACCCTCCGTGCCGGTGAAATGGCGGAGGGTTGCGTTCCGCCACCTTTGTCACGCGTCACCCGTTCGCACGCCCGGCGCGCGCCTCCCGCTGCTGCCGTGCGCCCGCGTCCGCCCGCGAGGGCCATCGCGCTCCGACTCCCCCAGAACGGCGAACATGGGGGATCATGGCCGCATGACCGAGGTGTCCTCCCTGACCGGGCGGCTGCTCGTCGCCACACCCGCGCTCGCGGACCCGAACTTCGACCGCGCGGTGGTGCTGCTGCTCGACCACGACGAGCAGGGTTCGCTCGGTGTGGTCCTCAACCGCCCGACCCCGGTGGGCGTCGGCGACATCCTGCTGCCGTGGGCGGCGCTGGCCGGCGACCCGGGCGTGGTCTTCCAGGGCGGCCCGGTCGCCCTCGACTCCGCCCTCGGCGTCGCGGTCATCCCGGGCGAGGAGGGCCCGATCGGCTGGAGACGCGTGCACGGCGCGATCGGCCTGGTCGACCTGGAGGCCCCGCCGGAACTGCTCTCCGGAGCCCTGGGCTGCCTGCGGATCTTCGCCGGGTACTCCGGCTGGGGCCCCGGCCAGCTGGAGGACGAGCTGAGCGACGGCGCCTGGTACGTGGTGGAGTCCGAGCCGGGCGACATCTCCTTTCCCGACCCCGAACGGTTGTGGCGGGCGGTGCTGCGCCGCCAGCGCAGCGAACTCGCGATGGTCGCCACCTACCCGGACGACCCGTCGCTGAACTGAGTCCGGCGCGGGTCGGTACCCTGGGATTCATGAGCACTCTTGAGCCCGACCGCGGGACCGGCACCGGGACCCTCGTAGAGCCGACGCCGCAGGTCTCCCACGGCGACGGCGACCACGAGCGCTACGCCCACTACGTCCAGAAGGACAAGATCATGGCGAGCGCCCTCGACGGGACCCCCGTCGTGGCGCTGTGCGGCAAGGTCTGGGTGCCGGGTCGCGACCCGAAGAAGTACCCGGTCTGCCCGCTCTGCAAGGAGATCTACGAGTCCATGGGCCCGGGCGGGGACAAGGACAAGGGCGGCAAGGACAAGTAGTCCGGCCGGCCCTCCACGGACCTGCGCCCGCGTCAGGCGGGACCGAGGCCCCCGGTGTGCGCGATCGCGTCAGCCGGGGGCCTTCGCAGCTCCGGGGCCGCGCACCGGGCGGGTCCGGCGGATCATGGCCGGGGCCGTGCCGCCCGGCCCGGCGGATCCGAGCCGGATCCGCCGGACTGGCCCTAGGGTCGGGACCGCGTCCGCGCGCCGCCGGTCACCTCGCGCGGCGTGCCTCGACCCCGTCGCGAAGGGCTGCCCGCTCATGGACCTGATTCCCGCACCCCGGTACGCGCGGTTCGCGGACGGCGGCACGCGGCTGGTCGGACTCGCCGATCCGCTGCTCGTCGCCGGCCCCGGCACCGTGTCCACGGCCGCCTGGCTCCGCCGCGAGATCGGCGCGGCCACGGGCTGGGCCCTGCCGTCCCCGGCCGAGGCGGAGCCACGGCCCGGCGGGGCGGGGGAGGGCGCACGGCAGGAGGTCAGGCTGGCGCTGCGCGCCGACCTCGCGGAGAAGCTCGGCCCGGAGTGGCACGAGGTCCACGTGGGAGACCGCGGGGTGCTGCTGGAAGGCGCCGATCCGGCCGGGCTGTTCTGGGCCGCCCAGACCTTCCGTCAGCTGCTGGGGCCCGACGCGTACCGGAAGGCGCCGCTGCGCCGGGACCGCCGGACCTGGACCCTCCCGGCCGGTGACGTCCTGGACGGCCCGCGCTTCGGCTGGCGCGGGATGATGCTCGACGTGGCCCGGCACTTCACGCCCAAGGACGGGGTGCTGCGCTATCTGGACCTGCTCGCCGCGCACAAGCTGAACGTGCTGCACCTGCACCTGACGGACGACCAGGGCTGGCGGGTCGAGATCCGGCGCCACCCCCGGCTGACCGCCGTCGGCGCGTGGCGGCCGCGCAGCCGCCTGGGCCACCGGGCCTCACCGCTGTGGAACGAGACCCCGCACGGTGGCTTCTACACCCAGGACGACATCCGCGAGATCGTCGCCTACGCCGCCGCCCGGCACATCCGGGTGGTGCCCGAGATCGACATCCCCGGGCATTCGCAGGCCGCGATCGCCGCCTACCCGGAACTGGGCAACACCGACGTGACCGGCACCGCCGCGCCGGCGGTGTGGGACGACTGGGGCATCAGCGAGCACGTGCTCGCTCCGACCGAGGCCGTACTGCGCTTCTACGAGGGCGTCTTCGAGGAGCTGCTGGAGCTGTTCCCGGCGGAGGTCTCGCCGTTCGTGCACGTGGGCGGCGACGAATGCCCCAAGACGCAGTGGCGGCGGTCCCCGGCCGCGCAGGAGCGGATCCGCGAGCTGGGCGTGGACGGCGAGGACGGCCTCCAGTCCTGGTTCATCCGGCACTTCGACCGCTGGCTGGCCGACCGCGGCCGCCGCCTCATCGGCTGGGACGAGATCCTGGAGGGCGGACTCGCGGAGGGAGCCGCGGTGTCCTCCTGGCGCGGGTACGCGGGCGGCATCGCGGCGGCCGAGGCCGGCCACGACGTGGTGATGTGCCCCGAGCAGCAGGTGTACCTGGACCACCGTCAGGACGGCGGCGCGGACGAGCCGGTGCCGATCGGGTACGTGCGCACCCTGGAGGACGTGTACCGGTTCGATCCGGTTCCACCCGGCTTGTCGGAGGGGGCGGCGGTCCGGGTGCTGGGCGCGCAGGCCAACATGTGGACCGAGGTGACGGAGAACCAGAGCCGGGTGGACTACCAGGTGTTCCCGCGACTCGCCGCCTTCGCCGAGACGGTGTGGTCGGCGCTGCCGGAGCCGGCCCTCCGGGACTGGGCCGGATTCGAGCGGCGCACGGTGGCGCACCGCGCGCGGCTGGACGCGATGGGGGTGGACCACCGGCGCCCGGAGGGGCCGCTGCCGTGGCAGCGGCGGCCGGGAGTGCTCGGACGCCCGGTCGAAGGGCCGCCCCCGATCGTGTGACTCCGGCAACCAATCCCCTTCCCGCCTCCTCCCCGCCCGCCTGACCCCGATGAAGGAAAGCCGCAGAAAAGGGACCTTTCTTCCGTCGTGGTGCGGGACCGGCCGGAGCCGGGGCCTCCAGGGGGCGCCCGGGCCACCCTCGCGCCGGAGCGGTGGGGAAGATGTGCCAGAGTTGCCACGTCCCGGCAGTGAGCACGTACCGTACGGCGCAACAGCCGTGAGCGCCGGGACATCGGGAAGGGGCAGCTGGGTTGACCACTCACGCACCGCAGGCGGCGCAGCCGGTGACGCAGTCCGTCATGCTGCCCGGCTCGCTCGACGAAGCCGTGGACGCTCTCGCAGCCATGCCCGCGGCCGTGCCGGTCGCGGGCGGCACCGATCTGATGGCGGCCGTCAACGCCGGGCTGCTGCGCCCCGCCGGACTGGTCGGCCTCGGGCGGATCAACGAGATCCGCGGCTGGCAGTACCAGGACGGGCACGCGCTGCTCGGCGCCGGCCTCACGCACGCCCGCATGGGCCGCCCCGACTTCGCCGCGCTGATCCCGGCGCTGGCCGCGGCCGCGCGCGCGGCCGGCCCGCCGCAGATCCGCAACGCGGGCACGCTCGGCGGCAACATCGTGACGGCCGCGCCCACCGGGGACTCCCTGCCGGTGCTGGCCGCGCTGGAAGCCGTGCTGGTCATCGCCGGGCCGGGCGGCGCCCGCCGCGAGATCCCGGTCTCCCACCTGCTCGCGGGCCGCGAGATGCTGCGGACCGGCGAGCTCATCGGCCATGTGCGGGTACCGCTGCTGCACGCCCCGCAGGTGTTCCTCAAAGCCACCGGCCGGACCGGGCCGGGGCGCGCGATCGCGTCGGTGGGCCTGGTGCTCGACCCGGCCCGGCGCGGGGTGCGGATCGCGGTGGGCGCGGTGGCGCCGATGCCGCTGCGGCCGCTGGAGGCCGAGCAGTGGGTGGCCTCGCTGATCGACTGGGACGGGGAGCGGACGCTCGCGCCGGAGGCACTGGAGGCGTTCGGCGACTACGTCGGGGCGGCCTGCGTGCCCGACCAGGGCGACCCGGTCCCGGCAGGGGTCCTGCAACTGCGGCGGACGGTGTCGGTGCTGGCACGCAGGGCCCTGGGGAGGGCGCTGAGCTCATGAGCGGGAACGGCAACGCGGACGGGAACGGGAACGGGCACGTGAGTCAGGGGAACGGGGGACCGGGCTGGGGTTGGGAGCCCGTCCCGCAGGGCGGTGAGTACGACTCCGACGCGACGGCGTTCGTGCAGCTGCCGGAGGAGATGCTGGGCGGCTCGGGTACCGGCGAGCCGCTGGCGGCACCGGGGCACGGCTACGTGCCGCCGGTGATCGTGCCGCCGGTGATCGCGGTCCCGCCGATGCCGGTGGAGCCGACCGGGCCGGCCGTCAGCACGGACCCGGCGTCGGCCACGGGGACCTGGACGCTTCCCACGCAGTGGCCGGAGCCGGCCGCCGCCGGCCCCGCCGCTCCCGTGGTGTCCGTTCCCGTCGCCGCCCCGGTCGCCCCCGCTCCCGTTGCCGGGGCGGGCGGGGACCCGGACCCGGGGGCCACCGCCGAGTGGCGCTTCCCGGACGCGCATCCCGCCGGGGAGCCGGCCGCGGGCACCGGCGCCGAGACCGGCCAGTGGCCCTCTCCGGCGGCGGACTGGAGCCAGGCTCCGACGACCCTGCCGGGCGGAGCCGCGGCGCCCTGGGCGGCCGAGCCGCAGCCGGACTTCGACGGCGTACGGGCCTACGCACCCGCCGCGCCCGCCGGACAGGTGCGCGGGCGCCTGCTGGGCGGCCCCGGCGTCGGCACCCTCCCGGAGGGCGAGCCGGTGCACGCCGCCCCGGACGTGGAGGCGGCCCACGGCCCGGCCCCGTCCGACCGCCACGACACCGGACCGGCCGCGCGCGGCCGGGACGCGCACGCACCGGCCGGCCACCCGTACGCGGAGGAGGCCGCAGCCACGCCCGGCGCGCCCGCCGCGGACGGGCGGGACCCGTACGCCGCGTACGGGTACACCCACACGCCGGCCGAGGGCGTGCCCCTGCCCGGAGTCACCGGCGCCCACGCGTACGTGCCGACGGCCGTGGTCGCGGCCCCGGACGTGGACCCCGACGTGGATCTGGACGTGGACCCCTACGCGGCCGCCGGACACACCCCGCCCGAGGGCGTGCCCCTGCCCGGCCCCGCCGCGTCCGGCGACCGGGGACCCGCGGACGGTCCGGCCCTGCCGCCGTACGCGCAGGGCGGCACCCTGGGCCACGGCATGGTCTTCCCCGACGGCACGCCGGCGCACGGCACCGCCTTCCCGGACGGCACCCTCGGCCACGGCATGGTCTTCCCGGACGGGACCCTCGGCCACGGCATGACCCTCCCGGACGGAGCTGCGGCGGAGGGCGCGGAACTGCCGGACGGCACCCCGGCGCACGGCGTGGCCGTCCCGGGCGGCACGCTCGGGCACGGCGCCGCCTTCCACGACGGCACCGCCGCGTACGGGGACGGCCCGGCGTACGGGGACGGCCCGGCGTACGAGGACGGCCCCGCCTACGAGGACGGCCCCGCCTACGAGGACGGCCCCGCCTACGAGGACGGCCCCGCGCACGGGGGCACGCTCGGGCACGGGACGGCCCCGGCCGAGGGCATCCCGGCCGAGGCCGAGGCGGTACCGGACGGCACTCCGGCGCACGGTGTCGCCCTGCCCGACGGCGCGGAGCCGGGCTCCGGCGACGGCACCCGCGGCCACGGCCACGGCCACGACGGCGCCGGACGACCGCAGCACGCGGAAGCCGCGCCGACGCACACACCTGCCGAGGGCACGGCCGTCCAGGACGGGGCGCCCGTACCGGCGGACGGCGGCACGGACACCCCCGCGGAGGAGCCCGCGCAGTCCGCGCCCCCCGCCGCCGAACCGCACCTGCCGGGCGAGCAGTACGCCGGGGCCGCGCACGAGGCCCCGGCCACCACGCACACCGAGGAGCACCCGCTCGCCTCGTACGTGCTGCGCGTCAACGGGGCCGACCGGCCCGTCACCTCCGCCTGGATCGGCGAGTCGCTGCTCTACGTGCTGCGCGAGCGCCTCGGCCTGGCCGGCGCCAAGGACGGCTGCTCCCAGGGCGAGTGCGGGGCCTGCGCCGTGCAGGTGGACGGCCGCCTGGTCAACTCCTGCCTGGTGCCCGCCGCCACCGCCGCCGGCTCCGAGGTCCGCACGGTCGAGGGCCTGGCCAGCCACGGCGAGCTGTCCGACGTCCAGCGGGCCCTGTGCGGGTCCGGCGCCGTGCAGTGCGGCTTCTGCATCCCGGGCATGGCCATGACCATCCACGACCTGCTGGAGGGCAACCACGCCCCCAGCGAGCTGGAGACCCGCCAGGCCCTGTGCGGCAACCTCTGCCGCTGCTCCGGCTACCACGGCGTGCTGGACGCCGTCCGCGAGGTGGTCGCCGGACGGGACGCCGCGGCGGAAGCGGCGGCCGAAGCGGCCGAGGCAGCCCAGGCGGCACAGGCCGCGCACGCGGCCCAGGCGCCCCAGGCCGGCGACTACCCCGGTGCGCCGCTCATCCCGCACCAGGCCCCGCCCGGCGAGGGCGGCGTGCACATGGGCCACCACGGCCCCCACCCCGACCAGTACGGCCCGTACGACCAGCACGGAGGCACCGCATGACCGCCGGCGACGCGGCAACGGCCATCGTGACCGCCGCGGTCACCGCCCAGCCCGCGGGCGCCGGCCCCGCGGCGGACGCACCCCCGCGCGGACTCGGGGCCTCCGTCCCGCCCGCCGACGCCCGAGCGAAGACCGAGGGCACCTTCCCGTACGCCGCGGACCTGTGGGCCGAGGGGCTGCTGTGGGCGGCCGTGCTCCGCTCCCCGCACGCGCACGCCCGGATCGTCTCCATCGACACCAGCGCGGCCGCGCAGATGCCCGGCGTACGGGCCGTGGTCACCCAGGCCGACGTCCCCGGCGCCGCCACCCACGGCCGGCGGATCGCCGACCGCCCGGTCTTCGCCCACGACGTGGTCCGCCACCACGGCGAGCCGATCGCCGCGGTCGCCGCCGACCACCCGGACGCCGCCCGCCTCGCCGCCGCCGCGATCACCGTCGAGTACGAGCTGCTCGACGCGGTCACCGACCCCGAGCAGTCCTTCGGCGCGCCGCCGCTGCACCCCGACGGCAACCTGATCCGGCACATCCCGCTCCGCTACGGCGACCCCGAGGCCACCGGCGAGGTGGTCGTCGAGGGTCTGTACCGGATCGGCCGCCAGGACCCCGCCCCCATCGGCGCCGAGGCCGGCCTCGCCGTGCCCCGCCCCGACGGCGGCGTCGAGATCTACACGGCCTCCACCGACCCGCACACCGACCGCGACCTCGCCGCCGCCTGCTTCGGCCTGGAACCGGAGCGGGTCAAGGTCATCGTCACCGGCGTCCCCGGCGCCACCTCCGACCGCGAGGACTCCGGCTTCCAACTCCCGCTCGGCCTGCTCGCGTTGCGCACCGGCTGCCCGGTCAAGCTCGCCGCGACCCGCGAGGAGTCCTTCCTCGGCCACGCCCACCGGCACCCCACCCTGCTCCGCTACCGCCACCACGCGGACGCCGAGGGCCGGCTGGTCAAGGTCGAGGCGCAGATCCTGATGGACGGCGGCGCCTACGCCGACTCCTCCGCCGAATCCCTCGCCGCGGCCGTCGCGTTCGCCTGCGGCCCCTACGTGGTGCCGAACGCCTTCGTCGAGGGCTGGGCCGTCCGCACCAACAACCCGCTGTCCGGGCACGTCCGAGGCGAGGGTGCGATGCAGGTCTGCGCCGCGTACGAGGGCCAGATGGACAAGCTGGCCGACCGGCTCGGTCTGGACGGCGCCGAACTGCGCCTGCGCAACGTCCTGGCCACCGGCGACTCGCTGCCCACCGGCCAGGCCGTCACCTGCCCGGCACCCGTCGCCGAACTGCTGCGCGCGGTCCGTGACTTCGAACTGCCCTCGCTGCCGAAGGACGCCCCGGAGGAGGAGTGGCTGCTGCCGGGCGGACCGGAGGGCGCGGGCGAACCGGGCGCGGTCCGGCGCGGCGTGGGCTACGGCGTCGGCATGGTCCACATGCTCGGCGCGGAGGGCACCGACGAGGTGTCCACCGCCACCGTGAAGGTCCAGAACGGCATCGCGACGGTCATCTGCGCCGCGGTCGAGACCGGCCAGGGCTTCACCACCCTGGCCCGCCAGATCGTCCAGGAGACCCTCGGCGTCGACGAGGTGTTCGTGGTACCCGTCGACACGGACCAGCCGCCGGCCGGCGCGTCGGCGCACGGCCGCCACACCTGGGTGTCGGGCGGCGCGGTGGAACGAGCCGCGAAGATGGTCCGCACGCAGCTGCTGCAGCCGATGGCCGCCAAGTTCGGCATGTCCACGGAGCTGCTGCAGATCAAGGACGGCCGCGTCACCTCGTACGACGGCGCCTTCTCCACCTCGGTGGCGGAGGCCCTGCAGGGCAAGGAGCTCTGGGCGACCGCCCAGTGCCGACCGCACCCCACGGAGCCGCTGGACGCCGAGGGACAGGGCGACGCCTTCGTCGGCCTCGCGTTCTGCGCGATCCGCGCGGTGGTCGACGTCGACATCGAACTGGGCTCCGTGCGCGTGGTGGAGATGGCCGTGGCCCAGGACGTCGGCCGCGTGCTCAACCCCCGCCAGCTGGCCGCCCGGATCGAGGCGGGCGTCACCCAGGGCGTCGGAGCGGCCCTCACCGAGAACCTCCGCACGGCCTCCGGCCTGATCCGCCACCCCGACCTGACGGGCTATGCGCTGCCGACCGCACTCGACGCCCCGGCCGTACGGATCGTCAGACTGGTCGAAGAGCGGGACGTGGTCGCGTCGTTCGGCGCCAAGGCGGCCAGCGCGGTCCCTGTGGTGACGGCGCCCGCGGCGGTAGCCTCGGCGGTGCGCGCGGCGACCGGGCGTCCGGTGAACCGGCTCCCGATCCGCCCCTCGGCGGCGGTCGCGGCCACGGGCGGAGTGCCCAACTCCTGACCGTGTGACCCGCATTGCACGTGCAACCCCGGGGTTGGGGCTGTCGGCGCCGCTGGCTAGAGTTGTCCGTACGTATGCGAACGGGGACGGGGCGCGGCGGCGACGCCGCACAACGGGGAAAGACGGGAAAACGGGGAGGCCATCGTGGCAGCGGACGACGCGATTGAGGCGGTGCTTCCGTTCATTCCGGGCGGCAGCATGCTGTCGCTGGTGAACGACGGGCTTCTGGCGGCGCAGGGCAAGGCCCTGTTCGTCGAGAAGCAGTCGATGATCGACTACCGCAAGCGGGTGGACGCACTGCTCGACCAGCTGAAGGGATCGAACGCCGACCACGGCAAGTTCGAGAACGGAACCCTGGCCGAGGGCAAGCTCGGCACGGGCTTCGCGGAGGCCGGCGACCTGCAGACGGCGTACGACAAGGTCCGCAGCCAGATGGAGAACCTCTCGAAGGCGCTGGGCCAGCAGATCGAGTCCCTCTCCATCGCCATCGAGGCGTCGCGGGTGGGCTACGAGAACATGGACGAGGACATCAAGGCGCGTATGCGCTCCCTGCAGAAGCAGGCGCGTGAGCAGTACGACCCGAAGCGGGACCCGGGCGCACAGGCGCAGCACAAGCCGGAACCGAACAACCCTTCGGCATCGTCCCCCCAGCCGAACAACGACACCAGCACGTCCGGGGGTGACCTGTAATGGCGACCGACTTCGAGCCGTACTCGCACAAGGAACTGCTGGGGATGCTGGCCTCGGTGGACGCCGAGACCGTCAGGTCGCGCGGCCAGCTCCTCAAGGACGCCGAGATCGAGATCACGAAGATCGGCAACGACCTCAAGAACTACAAGGTCGAGAGCTGGGAGGGCGAGGCCGCGGACGCCTTCCAGAACTGGGTCAACGGCCTGGGCAACGCCACTCTGCGGCTCGGCGAGTACAGCAAGACCGGCGGAACCTGGATGGTCAACGCGGCGCAGACCATCACCGAGGTCAAGGCCAACATGCCGAAGTACGACCAGGGTGCGTACGACAACCTGGAGGCATCACGCGAGGCCCGCAACGACCCGGACGCGGCGAAGATCGGCCAGGAGGCCCACGCCAAGCTGTCGGGGGACCGCCAGCAGGCGGTGCAGGCGATGAAGAAGCTGGCGGAGTCGTACGAGCAGTCGAGCACGCAGATCAACGCGGCGCCGATTCCTACGTTTCCGCCGGCGCCGAGCCGGCTCGTGCCCGAGGGCGTCGATGGCGGTGGGGTTGATGTCAGCCGGTCCACCGGATCGACCGAGCCTGGCTACGCTCCTCGTGAGACGACTCGGTCCACGCCTAACAGTGACCCTAGTGGCGACACACCTGGCTTGATCGAGGGTCATCAGCCGACGAACCCGGACCCCACGACGCCGGTCCAGCCGGTACGTCCTACTCCGGAGGGGCCTGCCCCCGTGGTTCCGCCCGACCGGGACGTGGACACGGACCTCGACACCGTGGGGACGCTGCCTCCTCCGACGCAGGTCACGCCCACCGCGCCGACTCCGAACCTGCCGCAGGTCCCGGGTGGTCCGCCGCCGGTCGGCATGGTCCCGCCGGTGGGGATCCCGCCGATCGGCGGGCCGCCGCCGGTGAGCAAGGCCGTTCCGAGTGGTCCGGGGCCGCTCGGTCGTGCGCCGGTGAACCCGACCGGTCCGCTTGCGCCCGGACTGCCCAGGCTCGAGTCCCCGCTTGGCAAGATCCCCGGGATGCCCGAACTCGCGCCGAGGGATAACGGCATCTCGGGCGGCCGCCAGGTGAATCGAACCGGCCCGAGCACCAGCATTCCGCGCGGCACGGTCATTGGTGAGGGTCCCGTCAGCCAGGCTGGTCGTCCAGGGACTCCCGGTTACGGTCCTGGCGCGGGAGGCGGCTTCGCCGGCGGGGCGCCCGCTCAGGGCACGTCCGGATCCGGGCGTCGGCTGGCCCGTGAGTCCGGGGGAGTGATCGGCGGGCGCTCGGCGACCGGTACGCCTGGTCAGCCGTTCACCCAGGGCGGCTCCGGCCTGGTTCGGGGCAGCCAGGGTGCTGGTCCGGTTGGTGCTGTGGGTGCACAACCGCGTGGCATCCGCCGGGATGAGCAGAACGGCGAGCGCCCCGACTACCTGGTCGAGGACGAAGAGACGTGGCAGGACAACCGCCGTGTTGGCCCGCCGGTAATCGACTGAGGGAACGGACACTGCACGGGATGCGCATGCGTAAGGCAACGTCTGTCCTGATGGGCCTGCTGCTGGCCGGAGTCGCCGCGACTCCGGCCCATGCGGACAGCATCAGGAGGCAGCAATGGCATCTCGACTCCATGAAGGCCGACGAGATGTGGAAGGCCAGCACTGGTAAAGGGATCACCGTCGCAGTGATCGATACCGGTGTTGGCCGGGTGCCTGAACTAGAGGGCCAGGTTCTGCCCGGTAAGAATTTGGCTACTAACGCCAAGGGCGACGAGCGAGCCGACTACGACAACCATGGCACTGCGATCGCAGCGATGATCGCTGGGACAGGTAAGCACCCGTCCGGGGACGGAGCGTTCGGCCTGGCCCCAGGAGCCAAGATCCTCCCGATCCGTGTCAAGGACACGGTGGATACGGCGGAACCAACGTGGACAGCGGCCATCAGGTACGCCGCTGATTCCGACGCCAAGATCATCAACATCTCGATGGCCACGGGCGGGGGAGCGGATGATCCTGCCCGTGCCGAAGCTGTGAAGTACGCGGTGTCCAAGGGCAAGCTGGTGTTTGCGGGCGTGGGTAACGACGGTCAGGGTCGGAACCAGGTCTTGTACCCCGCTGGCTCGCCCGGCGCGGTCGGGGTGGGGGCCATCGACCGCCAGGGCGATGCGACCGCGGAGTCCCAGAAGGGGCCTCAGGTCGACCTTGCCGCGCCAGGGATGGACATCGTCGCAGCTTGCGATGGTAAGACGGGGGTTTGTAAGAAGCACGGCACCAGTGACGCCACTGCCCTCGCTTCCGCCTCCGCCGCGCTCATCTGGGCCGCCCACCCCGACTGGACCAACAACCAGGTCCTCCGGGTCATGCTCAACACCGCCGGCAAGCCCCGCGACGGCGTCGAGCGGAACAACCACATCGGCTACGGCGTGGTCCGGCCGCGCATCGCGCTGAGCAACCCCGGTGACCCGGGCCCCGCCGACAAGTGGCCGCTGCCCGACCTCGCCGCGGCCGCTTCGCCCGCGCCCGGCTCCTCCGGGTCCGGTGAGGCCGCGCCGTCCACCGGGGGCTCTGCGGCACCCGCTCCCGCTCCGCAGGCTGCCGACAAGGCCGACGACGGTGGCAGCAGCACACTCTGGATCGCCCTCGGGATCGGTGCCGCCGTGCTCATCGGCGGAGCCGTGACGGCCGTCGCCGTACGCGCCAGGAACCGCTGACCCGGCCGCTCACAGACAGCCGAAGGCCGCCCGGAAAGAATTCCGGGCGGCCTTCGGCACTTCTCCGAGGCCGTGGCGGGAATTGAACCCGCGTACCCCGCTTTGCAGGCGAGTCCCTGGGCCACTCGGGCACACGGCCGTGCGCTCTTGCTGAACACGACCGTACGGCGGGCCGTGCGCGGGCCGGAAGGGGAACCCGGCCCCTGCAACGGGACCGCCATGCCGCGTTCACAAACGGCGCAGCGGAGGGCTTCGCCCAAGGCCACGGGAAGGCCGTCCGGCGATGGTCCTAGGCCCCCCGGCGGACCCGGGATCCGCCGAAATGACAGGGACAACACTCGGCTACGACCCTTACGCTGATGCGATGAGCGCCCTCGAACCCCGTGCCGACGACGACACGGCCGACAGCACCCCGAGACCGTCCCCGCCCAAGCCGGCCGACGGCGGCGGTACCGATGACGGCGGTGGCGGTGTCCTCGGGCCCGCGCACCGGACGCTCAGCATCGGCATGATCAGCGTGATCTTCCTGATCGCCTTCGAGGCCACCGCCGTGGGCACCGCCATGCCGGTCGCCGGCCGTGAGCTGGACGGGATGGCGCTCTACGCCTTCGCCTTCTCCGCGTACTTCACCACCAGCCTCTTCGGCATGGTGCTGTCCGGCCAGTGGAGCGACCGGGACGGCCCGCTGCGGCCGCTGACCCTCGGCATCGCCTCGTTCGCCGCCGGCCTGGTGCTGGCCGGAACCGCCGGGGCCATGTGGCTCTTCGTGATCGGCCGCGCCGTGCAGGGTCTCGGCGGCGGCCTGGTCATCGTCGCGCTCTACGTGGTCGTCAGCCGCGCCTACGACGAACGGCTGCGCCCGGCGATCATGGCGGCCTTCGCCGCCAGCTGGGTGGTGCCCTCGATCGTCGGCCCGCTCGCCTCCGGCACCGTCACCGAGCACCTCGGCTGGCGCTGGGTGTTCCTGGGGATCCCGGTGCTGGTGGTCATCCCGCTGGCCGTCGCGCTGCCCGCCATCCGCCGGGCCGCGTCCGGCCCGGTGGACGCCGCCGCGGCCGCCCCCTTCGACATGCGGCGGATCCGGCTCGCGCTGGGCATCTCGGTCGGCGCCGGCCTGCTCCAGTACGCCGCCCAGGACCTGCGCTGGCTCTCCCTCCTGCCGGGTCTCGCGGGCGCCGCCCTGCTGGTGCCCGCCGTACGCGGCCTGCTGCCCCGCGGCACCTATCTGGCGCGGCGCGGTCTGCCGTCCGTGGTGCTGCTGCGCGGGCTCGCGATGGGAGCCTTCATCTCGGCCGAGAGTTTCGTCCCGCTGATGCTGGTCACCCAGCGGGGGCTCAGCCCCACCCTGGCCGGGTTCGCGCTGGCGCTCGGCGGGCTGACCTGGGCGGGCGGGTCGGCGATCCAGTCCAAGGCGCGGGTCCAGCCGTACCGGGAGCGGCTGATGGTGCTGGGCATGGTGATGGTGGCCTTCGCCATCGCCGCGGCACCCACCGTGCTGATCGAGTCGGTGCCGGTGTGGAGCCTCACCCTGGCCTGGGCGGTCGGCTGCCTGGGCATGGGCCTGGTCATAGGTTCCACCAGCGTGCTGCTGCTGAAGCTGTCGCCGCCGGAGGAGGTCGGCAACAATTCCGCGGCCCTCCAGATCTCGGACGCCCTCGCCAACGTGGTCCTGCTGGCCTCCGGCGGCGCGGCCTTCGCCGCCCTCGGCGGCGGTACGGTCGGCGCGGCCCACAGCGCCGTCGGCGACGCGGCCGCCGGTGCCGCCTCGCACCCCGGCGCGTTCGTGGTGGTCTTCCTCCCGATGGCCGCGGTGGCCCTGCTGGGCGCCTGGGTCTCGACCCGCCTGCACGCACCGGAGCCGGCCTCAGCGGCCCCCCTCCCGGGGGAAGTGGGCTGACACCGCGTGGTACCGCGCGGTACCGTTGCTTCATGGCTGGTCTGAACGTGAGGTTTACCGAGGCAGAGCTGGACTCCCTGCGCGAGCGCGCCGAGGCGGAGGGTCGCAGCATGCAGTCCTTCGCGCACGATGCGGTGATCCGAGCCATAAACGAACACTCGCGCCTCTTCAACGAGGCCGCCGAGCACGTGCTGAAGGTCAGTGAGGAGCTGAACCGGAGGCTCGCCTGATGCAGTACCTGACCATGCCCGAGCTCCTCAACCTGGCGGAGCGGCTCGGGACCAGTGAGGTGCGCGACTACGGGCTGCTCGACTCGGCGCTCGCCCGTCCGCAGTCGAGCGTGTTCGGGCAGGACGCCTACCCGGACGTGTGGCAGAAGGCCGCGGCGCTGATGGAGTCGCTGGCCCGGAACTACGGCCTCGTCGACGGGAACAAGCGCATCGCCTGGTATGCGACCTGGGTGTTCCTGCATATGAACGGACATCCGCTGGACACGCACTTCGACGTGGACGAGGCCGAGCGGTTCGTTCTGGACGTCTGTCAGGGCGCACTCGATGTGCCCAAGATCGCAACGAAGTTGCCGAGGTTCGCGCGGTAGCGAACGGCGGCGGTGTGACCCTCACCGCACGTCCCGAGGTCACGGGCCTGTCCCTCCGCCAGGGGCGGGCCCGCCCCGGTAGGGTGGCCCGGTTGTCCTACGTACGACATCCGATCGCCGTCGAGAGCCCGAACCGGAGACCGTGACTACTACCGCCTCCCACCACCTCTCACCCGCCTTCCCCGGCCGCGCCCCCTGGGGCACCGCCGGCAAGCTGCGTGCCTGGCAGCAGGGAGCGCTGGACAAGTACATCCAGACCCAGCCGCGCGACTTCCTGGCGGTGGCCACCCCCGGCGCCGGCAAGACCACCTTCGCCCTGACCCTCGCCTCGTGGCTGCTGCACCACCACGTCGTGCAGCAGGTGACCGTGGTCGCCCCGACCGAGCACCTCAAGAAGCAGTGGGCGGAGGCCGCGAGCCGGATAGGCATCCGGCTCGACCCGGAGTACTCGGCCGGCCCGCTGAGCCGCGAGTACCACGGCGTCGCCGTCACCTACGCCGGCGTGGGCGTCCGCCCGATGCTGCACCGGAACCGCTGCGAGCAGCGGAAGACGCTGGTCATCCTCGACGAGATCCACCACGCCGGCGACAGCAAGAGCTGGGGTGAGGCGTGCCTGGAGGCCTTCGACCCGGCCACCCGCCGCCTGGCCCTGACCGGAACCCCCTTCCGGTCCGACACCAACCCCATTCCCTTCGTCACCTACGAAGAGGGGAACGACGGGATCCGGCGGTCCTCCGCCGACTACACCTACGGCTACGGCAACGCCCTCGGCGACGGCGTCGTCCGCCCGGTCATCTTCCTCTCCTACAGCGGCAACATGCGCTGGCGCACCAAGGCCGGCGACGAGATCGCCGCCAAGCTCGGCGAGCCGATGACCAAGGACGCCATCAGCCAGGCCTGGCGCACCGCCCTGGACCCGCGCGGCGACTGGATGCCGAACGTGCTGCGCGCCGCCGACACCCGGCTCACCGAGGTCCGCAAGGGCATCCCGGACGCGGGTGGCCTGGTGATCGCCTCCGACCAGGACTCGGCGCGGTCCTACGCGAAGCTGATCCGGGAGATCACCGGCAGCAAGGCCACGGTCGTCCTCTCGGACGACGCGGGGGCCTCGAAGAAGATCGACGACTTCAGCGCGAACGACGACCGCTGGATGGTCGCGGTCCGCATGGTGTCCGAGGGCGTCGACGTGCCCCGGCTCGCGGTCGGCGTGTACGCGACGACGATCTCCACCCCGCTGTTTTTCGCGCAGGCCGTCGGCCGTTTCGTGCGCTCGCGCAGGCGCGGCGAGACCGCGTCCGTGTTCCTGCCGACCATCCCCTACCTCCTCGGCTTCGCGAACGAGATGGAGGTCGAACGCGACCACGTCCTCGACAAGCCGAAGAAGGCGGGCGAGGACGAGGACCCGTACGCCGAGTCCGAGAAGGAGATGGAGGAGGCGAACCGGCAGGAGGACGAGGACACCGGCGAGCAGGACATGCTGCCCTTCGAGGCGCTGGAGTCCGACGCCGTCTTCGACCGGGTGCTGTTCAACAGTGCCGAGTTCGGCATGCAGGCCCACCCGGGCAGCGAGGAGGAGCAGGACTACCTGGGCATCCCGGGCCTGCTCGAACCGGACCAGGTGCAGATGCTGCTGCAGAAGCGCCAGGCCCGGCAGATCGCGCACAGCCGGAAGAAGCCGGACGCCGAGGCGGACCTGCTGGAGCTGCCGGCCGAGCGGCGGCCGGTGGTCTCGCACAAGGAGCTGCTGGAGCTGCGGAAGTCGCTGAACACGATGGTCGGCGCGTACGTCCACCAGAGCGGCAAGCCGCACGGCGTGATCCACACCGAGCTGCGGCGGGTGTGCGGGGGGCCGCCGAGCGCGGAGGCGACCGCGGGGCAGCTGCGGGAGCGGATCAAGAAGGTCCAGGAGTGGGCCACCCGGATGCGCTGAGCGCATCGCGTCCCGTCTTGAGCGCATCGCACGACCGGCCCGGGCGCGGTGTGGCACCGGCCTGGGCGCATCCCACCAACCGTGTCGGTGCCCCGCCGCGCACCGGGCGGTGAACTTCCTACGAATCCGGCGTCCGCCGGTCTCGTCGGTGTCGACAGGAACCCGCCCTGGGGGATCGGGGGGCGGGCCTGCGGCCGGCCGCCGACACCGATCGGAACTTTCGGTTCCGGGCTCTCTCCCCCACACTTTCGAGCCCCATCCGAGCCGTGTGACGGGAAAAGCCGTCTGTGGCAATCGAGGTTACGAATCGGTACAACGGCCGTGCCCCAAAACGCACATACGGGGATTCCGCGCCCGGATTCTGGACGAGCCCTTCCGCTGAGCGGGACGCGCTCGCTACTGTCCCCGCATCGATACGCCCCGTGGCAGCGCCGCCGCGGGAGCGCATGCCGGTGCCATGTGGCCTACCCGGCGGCCTCTCCGTGCGTCGCCGATGGGACCGGTGCCGCCTCCGCCCGTGAGAGTTCACCGCCGCTCACCAGAAGAGGGAGAGGCGTCGTGACCGCGGAAACCTCCCAAACTCTCGACAGAGGACTGAGAGTCCTCAAACTGCTCGCCGATACCGATCACGGTCTGACCGTCACCGAGCTCTCGAACCGCCTCGGGGTCAACCGGACCGTCGTCTACCGCCTGCTCGCCACCCTGGAGCAGCACGCCCTGGTCCGCCGTGACCTCGGCGGCCGGGCCCGGGTGGGTCTGGGCGTACTGAGGCTGGGCCGTCAGGTCCACCCGCTGGTACGCGAGGCGGCACTGCCGGTGCTGAGATCACTCGCCGAGGACATAGGTGCCACGGCCCATCTCACCCTCGTCGACGGCACGGAGGCACTCGCCGTGGCCGTCGTCGAGCCGACCTGGACCGACTACCACGTCGCGTACCGGGCCGGGTTCCGCCACCCCCTCGACCGCGGAGCCGCGGGCCGAGCCATCCTGGCCGCCAGGCAGGGTGGGCTCACCGAGCCCGGGTACACCCTCACGCACGGAGAACTCGAAGCCGGTGCCAGCGGGGCGGCCGCCCCGCTGCTCGGCATCACCGGACTCGAAGGCAGCGTCGGCGTGGTCATGCTGGCCGACGCCGTACCCGAGCGGGTCGGCCCGCGCGTGGTCGACGCGGCCCGCGAAGTGGCGGACGCCCTCCGCTGAGCCCGGGTACGCCCGACCCGGCCGGTGTACCCGGCCGGGTCGCACCCCGTCGGCCCAGTAGATTGGCGGGGTGCTTTCACGCCTCTCACGTCTCCCGCGCCCCGTCGCCCTCGCCGTATGCGCCGCGCCGACGGTCGCCCTGCTCGTGGTCGCCGCCTTCGCACCGCTCCCCTTCGTCCTCGCCCAGCCCGGGCTGACGGCCGACGTGCTCGGTTCCAAGGACGGCAAGAGCGTCATCACGGTGACGGGGGCGCCCGCCCGCGAGACCAGCGGGCAGCTCCGCATGACCACCATCGTCGCCACCGGCCCCTCGCAGAACGTCAGCCTGGCCGAACTGGTCGACAGCTGGTTCCGGACGGACCGGGCGGTCATGCCGAAGGAGGCGGTCTACCCGACCGGCGGGTCCGACAAGGAGATCGAGAAGCACAACCTGGAGCAGATGGCCGCGTCGCAGTCGACCGCGACCGAGGCCGCCCTCGGGTACCTGAAGAAGGACCCGAAGCAGGTCAAGGTGGGCCTCAACCTCGCCGACGTCGGCGGGCCGAGCGCCGGACTGCTGTTCTCGCTCGGCATCGTCGACAAGCTCGACGGTGACGGCGGCGGCCGCGACCTCACCGGCGGCCGTACGATCGCCGGCACGGGCACCATCACCGCCGACGGCAAGGTCGGCCCGGTCGGCGGGGTCGCGCTGAAGACCCAGGCCGCCGCGCGGGACGGGGCCACCGTGTTCCTCGTACCGGAGGCCGAGTGCTCCGACGCGCAGTCCGAACTGCCCGAGGGCCTTCGGCTGATCCCGGTCAGCTCGCTGTCCGGTGCGGTGTCCGCTCTCCGGGAGCTGAACAAGGGCGGCTCGGTCCCGTCCTGCTGACCTCCGCCGCCGGCGGCCGGTCCATCGCCCGCCAGGCCGGGAACACCAGCGGGGCCAGGGTGGTCAGCAGGTAGCCGCCGCCGAACAGCAGCAGCGCGCCCGGGATGCCGAGCCCGTCCACCAGCAGGCCCGCGCCCAGCCCGCCCAGGGGCATGGTGAGTTCACAGCCCGCCGTCGTCACCCCGAAGACCCGGCTGCGCAGTTCCTCCGGCACCCGCTCGTACACCACCGTGCCGAGCACCGGGTTGAGTACGCCCGCGCCGAGCCCGGCCACCGCCATGGTCACCGCCAGCGGCAGCGTGCTGTCGGTGAGGCCCGCCACCGCGTACCGCGGCGCCCCGCTGATCAGGAAGGCCCCCGTGAACACGGCCAGCCTGGGCAGCCGTTCGCCCCACATCCCGTACAGCAGCGCACCGAGCAGGGCGAATCCGCCGAAGAGGGACACCAGCAGGCCGACGGCGGCGGCACCGCCGAGCTCGGTCCGGCCGTGCACCGGCAGCAGCACCGAACTCCAGCCCTGGTCCATGCCGTTGGTCAGCATCACCATGCAGGTGATGCCCAGCAGCAGCCGGGACCGCATCAGGAACAGCCAGCCCTCGCGCAGTTCGGCGCGGTAGCCGGCGAACGAGACCGCACCCGCGGCCGGCTGCGGGTCCGCGGACGCCACCCCGCGCACCAGTACGCCGACCAGCAGCGCGGAGACCGCGAAGGTCGCCGCGTCCAGCAACAGTACGGACTCCGCGCCGAACACCGCCACGAGGACCCCGGCCACCGCGGCCCCGGTCATCCGGGCCCCGCGGGAGACCGCGTCGTAGAGGCCGGCCGCCCGGCCGAGCCCGGTCCCGGCGTGCTCGGCGAGGGTCGGCAGCAGCACCGAGCGGGCGGTCATGCCGGGGGTGTGGACGAGACCGCTCAGCGCCATCAGCGCGCACAGCATCCAGAAGCGCAGCATCCCCGCCCAGTGGAGCAGCGGCACCGCGCCCACCGCGAGGCCGCAGAGCAGGTCGGAGAGGACGGAGACGCGGCGGCGCCCGATCCGGTCGATGACGGGCCCGCCGACCAGTGCGGCCAGGACCACGGGGAGGGTGGCGCAGAAGGCCACCACCCCGGCCCGGCCCGCGCTGCCGGTGGTCTGCAGCACGAACCACGGGACGCCGATCAGGGTGAGTGAACTGCCGGATATCGAGACGGCGTTGGCCGCTAACAGGGCGGCGAAGGGGATCTTCGGACGGGCCGCTGCCGTCATCACGCCTCCGTGGCGGCGGTGTCGTCCCGGTTCTCGCGGGGGAAGGCGTGGATCTGGAAGCGGACCGGCAGGGCGCCCTCGGCCGGAGCCGGGCTCCGGTAGCCGTCGATGAGGTCGTGCAGCTTGTGGATCAGCTCCAGGCTCTGCGCGGGGGTGAGCGGCACGGTGAAGTCGCTGAGGTCCGACCCGCGCCGCCACTCCTGCGGCCAGGTGTGCGCTCGGCCCAGCCAGGCGCCCAGCTCCTGGGCGTGGATGGCGGCGATCTCGCGGAGGAAGAGGTCGGCGGCGCCCCGCACGGCCGGGTCGACGTCCTCGGTCAGCTGCTCGTCGAAGGCCGTGCCGTCGTGGACGGCCCGCCACCAGCGCTCCCGTCCCTTGCCCTGGTCGGGCGCGTCCTCGACGAATCCGTAGGAAGCCAGCCGGCGGAGGTGGTAGCTGGTGGCCCCGCTGGACTCGCCCAGACGCCGGGCCAGCTGCGAGGCGGTCGCGGGCCCGTCGTGCCGGAGCGTGCCGAGCAGCCGGATGCGGAGCGGGTGGGCCAGCCCGCGCAGGGCGCGGGCGTCGAGCGTGCGGAGGTTGAGCCCGTTCTCTGGCATGACCCGAGGCTAGGTATGCAAAGAAACCTCTGCAACGGGTTTTTGCAAAGACTTCTTTGCAAGGTGCGGGGGATCCTCAGCGGTCCCCGGCGGCCTGTTCCACGAGCGGGATGATCCGCAGCGGCACCGGGTTCTCCATCACGATCGCCGTCGACGCCCGCACGATCCCCTCGAAGCCGACGACGCGGTCGATCACCCGCTGGAGATCGGCGTTGGAGCGGGCCACCAGCCGGCACAGCATGTCCCCGTGCCCGGTGGTCGTGTGCAGTTCCAGCACCTCGGGCACGGTCGCCAGGTGCGCCCGTACGTCGGCCCCCTGGCCCTGTTTGATCTCCAGCGTGGCGAAGGCGGTTACCGGGTAGCCGAGCGCCGCCGGGTCCACCTGCGGGCCGAAGCCGCGGATCACGCCGGTCGACTGGAGCCGGTCGAGCCGGGCCTGGACCGTGCCGCGGGCCACCCCGAGCCGGCGGGACGCCTCCAGCACCCCGATCCGGGGCTCGCGGGCGAGGAGCACGATGAGCCGGCCGTCGAGGGCGTCGATACCCATGTGGCATGCCTTCCTGGATGCGCTGGTCATACTGCACAGATTCCCCACCCATGGTGACTCCGTACTGGGCAGTCTGTACACCCGAACAGGAAACTATTGCGCAGCTTGTGGATCGGCGGGACTCTGCGCTCATGACTGAGACCCTGGATCACACCCCCGAGACCGCGCGTGAGGCCGACCCCTTCCCGGTGAAGGGCATGGACGCGGTGGTCTTCGCCGTCGGCAATGCCAAGCAGGCGGCGCACTACTACTCCACCGCCTTCGGCATGAAGCTCGTCGCCTACTCCGGACCGGAGAACGGCAGCCGGGAGACGGCCAGTTACGTCCTGACGAACGGATCCGCCCGCTTCGTCCTGACCTCCGTCATCAAGGCGACGAGCGACCACGGCCGCTTCATCGCCGAGCACGTCACCGAGCACGGCGACGGCGTGATCGACCTCGCCATCGAGGTCCCGGACGCCCGCGCCGCGTACAAGTACGCCGTCGAGCAGGGCGCCCGCGGCCTGGACGAGCCGTACGAGATCTCCGACGAGAACGGCACCGTGGTGCTGGCGGCCATCGCCACCTACGGCCAGACCCGCCACACGCTGGTCGACCGCTCCCGCTACGACGGCCCCTACCTGCCGGGCTTCGTCTCCGCCGCCCCGATCGTCGAGCCGCCGGCCAAGCGGACCTTCCAGGCCATCGACCACTGCGTGGGCAACGTCGAGCTCGGCCGCATGAACGAGTGGGTCGCGTTCTACAACAAGGTCATGGGCTTCACGAACATGAAGGAGTTCGTGGGCGACGACATCGCCACCGAGTACTCGGCGCTGATGTCCAAGGTGGTCGCGGACGGCACCAAGAAGGTGAAGTTCCCGATCAACGAGCCGGCGATCGCGAAGAAGAAGTCGCAGATCGACGAGTACCTGGAGTTCTACAACGGCCCGGGCGTCCAGCACATCGCCCTCGCCACGAACGACATCGTCGCCACCGTGCGCACCATGCGCGCCGCCGGCGTGCAGTTCCTGAGCGTCCCGGACACGTACTACGACACGCTCGGCGAGTGGGTGGGCGACACCCGCGTGCCGATCGACGAGCTCCGCGAGCTGAAGATCCTCGCGGACCGCGACGAGGACGGCTACCTGCTGCAGATCTTCACCAAGCCGGTGCAGGACCGCCCGACCGTCTTCTTCGAGATCATCGAGCGCCACGGCTCGATGGGCTTCGGCAAGGGCAACTTCAAGGCCCTCTTCGAGGCGATCGAGCGCGAGCAGGAGAAGCGCGGCAACCTCTGACCGCGCCACGGCCCGCGTGCCGCGCAGCCCCGCCCCACCCGGGCGGGGCTGCGCGGCACGTGCGGGGCACGGCCGGGGCGCGGGACGCGGGAGGGGAGCGTCCGGCGCCCGGCCGGGGCGCGCCGGGGACGGGGCAGGGGCCTGCGGGGCCGGGGCCGCACCGGCGGCCCCCGCTCAAGCCGGCACAGCGCCGGACGGGCCCTGGCCGGACAGGCCTAGTGCTTCGGCTTCGGCTGTGACGGCACGATGTACTGGCTCATGTCCGGCGCCACCCACGTGCCCCGCGGCTGCATGTTCTGCGGCCCGCCGCCCGCCGGTTCACCCAGCGAGGCGAGCGCCTGCTGCGCCAGCGGCGCCCGCACCGGTGAGAACCGGGGATTCGTCCGCAGCGCCAGCTGCAGGTTCCGCCGCGCCGAGGACACATCGCCCAGGGCGCGCTCGATCTGCGCCCGGTGGTACGCGAACTCCGCGCTCCGCAGCCCCGGATCCGTCGCCTTCTTCGCGTATTCGAGGGCTTCCTCCTCGTCCCCCGCCCGGTGCAGCGCCCAGCCCAGCGCATCCGCCACCTGCACGCTCTTGTGCCGGCCCCACTCCGACGTCAGCCGTCGCACCGCGGCCCCCGGATCCCCGTGGTCCGCCTCGTACAGGCCGAGCACCACCGACTCGTTCACGCCGTTCGCCGTGCCCTTGGCCGCCAGCGCGCCCAGCATCGCGTACGGCCCGTCCGCCGCCCGGGCCTCATCCTCCCGGCCCGCCGCCTCCAGCAGCTCGCCCAGCTCCAGCGCCAGCCGCGGCACCGGCGCGCGGCCCAGCGCCATCCGGTAGTCCCGGACCGCCTCCCCGTGGCGCCCCATCGCGGCCAGCGCCCGCGCCTTCCCGCCCATCGCCTGGTCCTGCGCCGGATCCGTGCGCAGCGCACCCTCGAAGAAGCGCAGGGCCTCCGCCGTCTCGCCCCGCTCCCACGCCAGTTCGCCCAGCCGGTACAGGCAGTACGCCTTCTCCGCCGGGGTCTTCGCCGTGCCCGCCGCCTGCTCCATCGCGACCGCCGCGTCCTCGCGCCAGCCCCGGTCCCGGTACACCTGCGCCGCCTTCGCGTACGCCGCGAGTCCCGGCCGCAGCTCCAGCAGCCGTTCCAGCGCCGCCTCGGCGGACTTGTACTCCCCGATCCCGGTGTACGCGTCCACCAGCACCGGGTACGCCGTCCAGCGCCGCGGCGACTGCGCCCGGACCAGCTCGCCCCACTTCTTCCCGGTCACGAAGTCCCCGCGGGCATTGGCCAGCGCGCCCATGCCCGTCATCGCGTCGAAGTTGCCCTTCTCGGCCGGCCGCAGCTCCAGCGACCGCTTGAACGCCCGCTCCGCCTTCGGGTACCAGGCCGGATCCGGCCCCCGGCGGGACTGCTCCAGGTACGCCGCCCCGAGCACCGCCCACGAACCGTGGTCGTCCTCGTGTCCGCGCAGCCACTTCTCCCGGTCGCCGATCAGCGCCGTCAGGTCCACCTGCGCCGCGGGCGCCCCGATGCCGACGGCCGAGGCCGCCCGTTCGGTGGGTCCGGGCGGGCGCGCGTCGTCGTCGACCCGCGCCGGGCGGACCAGCAGCGCCGCGGCGATCAGGACCACGGCGACCGCCGCAGGCACGAGCGTCTTGCGGCCGGTGAAGGTCACGGGCCGCTCCGGCTGGAATGCCACGTCTTGGCGTTCTTCGCGTTCCACCCGCTCACTGTGCGTCAAATATGAAGAGTGAGCGGTGGTGTCCGAAGAGGGTCGCGGCCGGGTTCACACCGATGGCCCCCGGTGCCACCCTGGTCCGATGGACGATCTTCAGGTTCGGCCCGCCGCGCAGCCCGCCGCGCACCACCCCGCGCAGCCCGCCGCGCTCCCCTCCGCGCACCCCCTCGGGCAGCCTCCCGCACAGCCCTCCGGGCACCGTCCGGCGGACGCCCCGGAGGCCGACGCGCACCGTCCCGCGGACGCCCCGGCCACCGCGCCCGCCACAGTGCCCGGCCCTGCCCCCGCCCGTGCCTCCGCGCCCGCGCCCGCGTACGACCTCGCGTACGACCCCGCGGACCTGTACGCCCGGCTCGCCGCCGGACTCCCACCGGAGGCCCTGCTCACCGACCCCGACGTCACCGCCTCCTACGCCACCGACATGGCGAGCTTCTGCGCGGCCGGCCGCCCCGCCGCCGTGGTCCTGCCCCGCACGGTCGAGCAGGTCCGGCACGTGATGCGCACCGCCACCGAGCTCCGCGTCCCCGTCGTCCCGCAGGGCGCCCGCACCGGCCTGTCCGGCGGCGCCAACGCCTCCGAGGGCTGCATCGTGCTCTCGCTGGTCCGGATGGACCGGATCCTGGAGATCAACAGCGTGGACCGGACCGCCGTGGTCGAACCCGGCGTGGTCAACGCCGTCCTCTCCCGGGCGGTGGCCGAACGGGGCCTGTACTACCCGCCCGACCCGTCCAGCTGGGAGCAGTGCACCATCGGCGGCAACATCGGCACCGCTTCCGGCGGTCTGTGCTGCGTCAAGTACGGGGTCACCGCCGAGTACGTGCTCGGCCTGGACATCGTCCTGGCCGACGGCAGGCTGCTGCGCACCGGCCGTCGTACCGCCAAGGGCGTCGCCGGGTACGACCTCACCCGGCTGTTCGTCGGCTCCGAGGGCACCCTCGGGGTGGTCGTCGGGGCCGTCCTCGCGCTGCGGCCCGCGCCGCCCCGGCAGCTGGCGCTGGCCGCCGAGTTCCCGTCGGCCGCCGCGGCCTGCGAGGCGGTGTGCGCGGTGATGGAGGCCGGTCTGACCCCCTCGCTGCTGGAGCTGATGGACCGTACGACCGTACGCGCGGTCAACGTGCTGGGTCGGATCGGGCTGCCGGAGACCACCGAGGCGCTGCTGCTGGCCGCGTTCGACACCCCGGACCCGGCGGCCGACCTGGCGGCGGTGGGAGAGCTGTGCACGGCCGCCGGCGCCACCGCGGTGGTGCCCGCGGAGGACGAGGCGGAGTCGGAACTGCTGCTCCAGGCGCGCCGGATGTCGCTGACCGCGCTGGAGGCGATCCGGCCCGCCACGATGATCGACGACGTGTGCGTGCCACGGTCGCGGCTCGCGGAGATGCTGGACGGGACGGCGGCGATCGCCGAGCGGTACGGGCTCACCGTCGGGGTCTGCGCGCACGCGGGGGACGGCAACACCCACCCCGTGGTCTGCTTCGACCCCGCCGACGCGGACGAGGCCCGGCGCGCCCGCGAGTCCTTCGACGCGATCATGGCGCTGGGGCTGGAACTCGGCGGCACGATCACGGGCGAGCACGGGGTCGGCGTACTGAAGAAGGAATGGCTGGCCCGCGAACTCGGACCGGTGGGGCTGGAGATGCAGCGCGCGGTGAAGCACGCATTCGACCCGCTGGGCCTGCTGAACCCCGGCAAGCTCTTCTGACCCGCCCGCCTCACAGGTCGCCTTCCCCGGACTCCTCGGAGGGCCACGGGTCGCGCAGCCACAGTTCGTCCGCCGGGGTCGGGGCGAGCAGCTCGGCGAGGGCGTCGTCCAGGCCGAGCCGCTCCGCCTCGGTGCCCGGCGGGACCACGCGCAGCGTGCGTTCCAGCCAGGCGGACAGGGGGCCGGCCGGGGCCTCCAGCAGGGCGTCGCCGTCCGGGGAACTGAGGGCCATGCAGAGCACGGCCTTGCCCTCGACCTTGGTGGGCCAGATCCGCACGTCCCCCTGGCCGCAGGGCCGGAACACCCCCTCGACCAGCAGCTCGCGGGCGAAGGTCCAGTTCACCGGCGCGCTGGAGCCGGTGTGGAAGGTGATGTGCACGGCGTACGGGTCGGTCGTCCGGTAGATCAGGCGGGCGGGGACGGCGACGCTGCGCTCGGGCGACAGGACCAGCTTCAGTTCCAGCTCGCGCTCGATCACGGGGTAGTGCATGGCGGTGCCTCTCTCTGCGGTGTGGGCGGGCCGAGTCGGCCCGACATGAGGAGAGAGCGTGGTGCTGTCCGGGTATGACGCGACTTCGGGGTGGCGGGCACAGGTTGGCCGGAAATCATCGTCTGGCCGGAACGGCTTGTGAGGGGCGGAACCGTCCGGGGTTCGCCCGAAGGCTTGGATTCTCCCGTGACCGGACCTGCCGGACCGCTGTTCTTGGTTATGGTCCTCCCTTGCGCACGCCCCTTGTGCCACGCGCACAAGCCTCAAGCCACGATCGGAGTTGGGGACATTGACGGCCTCCCCAGGCGACGGAGAGCACGCGGCCCGCGAGGGCTACTACCCCGATCCGTCCATCCCCGGGTTCGTCCGCTACTGGAACGGCTCCGCGTGGGTGCCGGGCACGAGCCGGCGTGCGACCCCGGCGGACGAGGCGGCATGGGCAGCCGCCGCCGGCCCCGCCAACTCCGCCACGCCCGGTCCGGCTGCCCGGAGCGGCCCCGGCGGCCACCCCGGCATCGGCGGCCCGGGCGGCCCGGGCGGGCCGGACCTCCGTACGTCGGCCCCGTCCCCGACTCCGCGGCCCGCTCCGGCACCCGCCCCCGTTCCGGCACCCGCCCCCGCGCCCGGTCAGTGGCCCGCGGCCGGCTCGACCCGGGCTCCGGCCCCGGCGCCTTCCCCGGCCCCGCCCCCGGCCGCCGCCCCGGCTCCGGTTCCCGCGCCCAGCCAGTGGCCGGTCGCCGGTTCGACTCCGGCGCCGTCCCCGCCGGCCACCACAGCCGGCCGGATGGAGGAGACCGGGCCGGTCTTCCTGGACGAGACCGGTGCGCTGGCCGAAGCCCCGGCCTGGGCGGCCGATCCCGCCCAGCAGTCGGGTTTCGGCGGTCCCCGGGACCGTCGCGTCTCCTGGGGAAGCCCCACCGATACGCCCCCCGCCGACACGCCCCCAGCCGACCGGCCGAGCACACCCGGCCGGGGCATCTCCCTGAGCCGCCAGAACCCCGAGCCCGCCCCCACACCCACACCCACCCCCGCCCCCACACCCCGGCCCGCGCAGGACGAGGCCGCCCGACGGCTCGCTCCGGCGCCCACGCATTACTCCGGCCCCGACGCCGACGGCCGTTGGCCCGGCCCGGGGGCCCCGGCCCGTCCCGGTACCGGTACCGGTCCCGGTCCCGCGGCCGGAGCCGCCCCTTCCGCCAGGACCGCGCAAGCCGCCGAGGCCGCGCCCGGCATCCTCTCGGCCCGCTCGCCGGCCGCAGCCGCCGCCGGGGCGGACGCGGCGGCCGGCATCCACCGGGAACCCGCGCGTGAGGCCGTTCCCGGAGCCCGGTCCGGACAACCGCGGTCGGCCCAGGCCCAGGCACAGGCCCACCCCCACCCCCACGCGCCGACGGTGGTTCCCCAGCAGGCGGGGGAGCGGACCGCCGGGAGTTCCGGCGCCGCGCGGGCAACCAACGGTCCGGCGGCGGGCGGGGCCGAGCCCGCAGCACCCGCGTCCGCCACGCCCGAACCCGCCGCCGGCGCCGGTACCGCCGCCGCCCACCCCCGCACGGACCCGGCCGTGTTCGAGCGGATGGCCGAGCGGGCCGGGCGGCCCGCCGGCCTCGGACGGCGGTTCCTCGCCCGCCTCCTGGACTGCGTCCCGCTCGCCGCCGCCGGAGCCGCCGCCGCCTGGCCCTTCGTACCGGCCGTGACGGAGCACCTCCGGGCCAAGGTGGACGACGCCGCCCGGGACGCGGGCGGCGAGACCGTCACCGTATGGCTGCTGGACGTCACCACCGCCGGCCGTCTGGCGCTCGTGCTCGGCGCGGTCCTGGTCTTCGGCGTGTTCTACGAGGCGCTGCCCACCGCCCGTTGGGGCCGCACCCCCGGCAAGAAGCTGCTCGGCATCCGCGTGGCCGCGGTGTCCACCGGCCGCCCGCCCGGCTTCGGGGCGGCGCTGCGCCGCTGGCTGGTGTACGCGCTCCTCGGACTGCCCGGTGCCCTGTGGTGCCTGGTCGACCGGCAGCGGCGGCAGGCCTGGCACGACAAGGCCGCCGGTACGTTCGTCACCCGTTAGCACCCGCCCGTCGCCTGGACGGACGCCGTGCCGTTGCGGGGTTCGCGGGGCCGGGTTCGACTCGGGCCATGAGCACCGATCAGCCGCCGCCGGGCCCGCCGCCCGACGAGGACCCGTTCCTCAAGAAGCCCCAGGAGCCGACGCCCCCGTCAGGCGGCTCGCCGTACGGCACGCCCCCCGCCGGGGGCACCGGAGGCACCGGAGGCCCGCCGCCGGGCGGAGCGCCACCCCCGGGCGGAGCGCCACCCCCGGGCGGGACACCGCCGCCGGGCGGAACGCCGCCCCCTGGCGGGCCGCCTCCCGGTGGCACGGGAGGCTTTCCGCCCCCGCCGCCCGGCGGGGGCTATCCGCCTCCGCCGCCCCCGTACGGTGGCGGCGGCGACCCGTACGGAGGCGGCGGCGCCGGCGGCTACGGCATTCCCGACCCGCTGGCCGGCATGCCACCGCTCGCGGACACCGGCAAGCGGGTGCTCGCGCGGTTCATCGACCTGGTGCTCGTGAGCATCCCGCTCTGGATCATCCTGTTCGCGGTCGGCAGCTTCATCCCGTACGACCCCGAAACGGGCGAGGTGTCCGAAGAAGTCTCCAGGTGGTACGGCGGAGCCTTCCTGCTGTGGGTCCTGGTCTGGCTCGTCGTGTACGTCTGCTACGACTGGTACTTCACCCACCGGAGCGGTCAGACCATCGGCAAGAAGGCGATGGACCTGCGGGTCGCGATGCTCAACGACGGCAGCGTGCCGCCCTCCGGGGCCTCTTTCGGCCGGGCGGCCATGCTGTGGCTGCCGACGTTCCTCCTCATCCCCTGCTGCGGCGTCGGCGGCCTGTGGTGGATCGCCCTGTTCATCTCGATCGTGGCCGACAAGCCGTACCGGCAGGGCCTGCACGACAAGGTGGCCAGGACCGTGGTGGTCGCCGTCCCGAAATAGCCCGCACCGTTGCCGCGGCCGCCCGGAGTTCAGGAACCCGGGCGGCCGCCGCCGTGTCCGGCGGCAGCGGCCACGGCGCCCGCCGGATCCGTCGCACTGGCAGCGTCCGCGGGAGCGGTCGTACTCCCCGCGACCGCGGCCTTCCGGCGCCGCCCCGGCAGCGGTACGGTGACCGCCACCAGCAGCCCGAGTGCCAGAGCGGCGGTGGCGATGACGGCGATGCCCGCCCCGGCACTGGTCTGCGAGAGCAGCAGCATGGCGATGGTCGACGCGATCACGGTCGCGGACCCGTAGGCGAGCTGTGCGGCGGTCGGTCGCGGCATGGCGGTATCCGTCCTCAAGGCGGAGGGACTCTACGACGGTTGGTTCCCGAGCGGGACCGCCGGTAAGCGTGACCTGACACACGGTGCCGGAGCACTGGGGGCGCACGGAGTCACGCGTTCAGCGGGCTGAACCCGAGCGGTGGAATGTCCGTTTGGCGTCCGAATACCGGAACCAACTGACCGCATAGTGCAATTGACCGGTCCAAGTCAAGGTCTGTCTTTTCCGGCGTCGCTCCGGTCAAATGGCGTCACTTGAGACGCGCGCCGCGCGGAACACCCCACTCCTTTGGCGAAGTTCCGGACGTCCATGAGCGGCCGCGGGAGGGGAACACATCAAGTGACCAACAATTCCGCTCGGCGGCGTATCGTGCGCACCGCCGCCATCGCCGTGACCCTGGCCGCCACCGCGGCCTCCGGCGTCGTCCTCGGCGTCAGCGCCCAGGCCGACGACAGGGGCCCCGGCGCCCCGGCGCTCGCGCCGTCCTCTGGCCACCAGGACCCGACCGCCCCGGCCAAGGCGCACGTCGAGCACAACCTGGTGGGCCCGTACACCAAGCAGGAGCAGCAGGCCCGCAAGGCCGCTCTGGAGCAGGTGCTGGCCGGCAAGAAGAAGACCGAGCAGCGCGGCGCCTCCAAGGTCGTCAAGCTGGACGACGCCAAGTACGTCGAGCTCGCGCGGGAGAAGACCGACAAGATCTTCACCATCCTGGTCGAGTTCGGCGACAAGGTCGACAACGAGACCATGTTCGACCCGGACGGCGCCGAGGGCCCCAAGCCCCCGGTCGTGAAGTACGGCGGCACCCCCGGTCCGCTGCACAACAAGATCCCGCAGCCCGACCGCGCCAAGGACAACAGCACGGCCTGGCGCAAGGACTTCAACCAGCAGTACTTCCAGGAGCTGTACTTCGGTACCGGCAAGGGCAAGCACTCGCTGAAGACCTACTACGAGAAGACCTCCTCGGGCCGTTACTCGGTCGAGGGCGAGGTCACCGACTGGGTCAAGGTCCCGTACAACGAGGCCCGTTACGGCTCGAACTACTGCGGCCAGTCCAACTGCTCCAACGTCTGGGACACCGTCCGCGACGGTGTGACCGCCTACGTCGAGAAGCAGAAGGCGGCCGGCAAGACCGACGCCCAGATCAAGGCGCAGCTGTCCCAGTTCGACCAGTGGGACCGCTACGACCACGACGGCGACGGCAACTTCAACGAGCCCGACGGTTACATCGACCACTTCCAGATCGTCCACGCGGGCGAGGACGAGTCGGCCGGCGGCGGCGCCGAGGGCGCCAACGCGCTGTGGGCGCACCGCTGGTACGCCTACGGCACCAACGCGGGCAAGACCGGCCCGGAGAACAACAAGGCCGGCGGTGCCCAGATCGGCAACACCGGCATCTGGGTCGGCGACTACACCGTGCAGCCCGAGAACGGCGGCCTCGGCGTCTTCGCCCACGAGTACGGCCACGACCTGGGCCTTCCGGACCTCTACGACACCACCGGTGGCGGCGAGAACTCGGTCGGCTTCTGGTCCCTGATGTCGGCCGGTTCCTGGCTCGGTGAGGGCAAGGAATCCATAGGCGACATGCCGGGCGACATGACCGCCTGGGACAAGCTGCAGCTCGGCTGGCTGAACTACGACAAGGCCAAGGCCGCGACGAAGTCCACCCACAAGCTGGGCGTGTCCGAGTACAACACCAAGGACAAGCAGGCGCTGGTCGTCGAGCTGCCGAAGAAGCAGGTCCGCACCGACGTGGTGGCCCCCGCCGAGGGTGCCAACCAGTGGTGGTCGGGCATGGGTGACGACCTCAAGAACACCCTGACCCGGTCCGTGGACCTCACGGGCAAGTCCTCCGCGTCCCTCTCCCTCAAGGGCTGGTGGGACATCGAGAAGGACTACGACTACCTCTACACCGAGGTGTCCACCGACGGCGGCGCCACCTGGACCGCCCTCGCCGGTACCGCCAACGGCAAGGCCATCCCGGTCGACGCCGCGGGCTCCCCGTCGCTGACCGACGTCTCCGGCGGCTGGCAGGACCTGAACTTCCCGCTCGACGCCTACGCGGGCAAGAAGTTCGACATCCGCTTCCGCTACCAGACGGACGGCGGCGCGGGCGGCAAGGGCTTCACCGCCGACGCCATCGCCCTGAAGGCCGACGGCGCGAACCTGTTCACCGACGGCGCCGAGAACGGCGACAACGGCTGGACCGGCAAGGGCTTCTCCCGGATCGGCGGCAGCTTCACCAAGGAGTACGCGCAGTACTACCTCGCGGAGAACCGCCGCTACGTCTCGTACGACCAGACCCTCAAGGTCGGCCCGTACAACTTCGGCTGGGCCTCCACCCGTCCCGACTGGGTCGAGCACTACCCCTACCAGGACGGCCTGCTGCTCTGGCTCTGGGACACCTCCCAGAAGGACAACAACACCAGCGTCCACCCCGGCCAGGGCCTGATCCTGCCGATCGACGCCAACGCCAAGCCGATGAAGTGGGCTGACGGCACCCTGCTGCGGAACAAGATCCAGCCGTACGACGCCACCTTCAGCGCGTACTCGACGGACGCCTTCACGCTGCACAAGAACGGCCAGGAGCTGTTCGTGAAGCCGAAGCCGACCAACCTGGTCTTCGACGACCACAAGGGCAAGTACTACTACGACGAGAACCCGACCGGTTCCGTCAAGGTCTCCGACACCAACACCAAGATCAAGATCGCCAAGGAGACCTACGACGGTCTCCAGATGACGATCGAGGTTGGTCCCTCGACCAAGTAGTCGGTACACCTCCAGGTAAAAGCCCTGGTCAAACCATGATCGGCCGTCGCCCTCTAGCGGGCGGCGGCCGATCGCGGTTGGATGCGGAATACGGGTGCCGTCGCGAGCGCCCGTGCCGGCCGAGGGCTCGACCGGTCCCGGCCGGGGACCGTCTCACGGGGGATGTGCTGTTCATGCCAGGTGGAGGTTTCGTCAAGCTGCCGACCGGCAGCGTGGTGGTGGCACTGACGCTGCCCAGACCCGGTTCCGGGCCGGGAGCCGACGGCCGCCCCGACGGCGCGGACGGACCGGTCCGCGTCCTCGTCCACGCCGCGAACCGGGCCCGCGCCCTGACCCGGCTGCGGAACCTCGGCATGCGCGCCGTCTACCTGCGGGGGAACACCCAGCCGCCGACCCCGGACGAGATCACCGCGGTGCTCCACCACCCGGACGGCCTGCTGTGGCGGACCGTCCCGGACTGCGTGGACGAGCTCTGGCACCCGATAGGCGCCCTGCTGCGCGGCGCCTAGGCCGGGTTTTGGAAGCCGCGCCTACCCGGCCACCACGGGAGCGCCGCTGAGCTCCACCCCGGCCGCCCGCAGCTCCGCGAGGGCCCGCTCGGTGGTGTGCGCGGCCACGCCCGCGGTCAGGTCCAGTAGCACGTGCGTACGGAAGCCCTCGCGCGCGGCGTCCAGCGCGGTCGCCCGGACGCAGTGGTCGGTGGCGATGCCGACCACGTCGACCTCGGTGACACCGCGCTCCCGCAGCCAGTCGGCCAGACCGGTGCCGTTCTCGTCGGCGCCCTCGAAGCCGCTGTACGCCGCGGCGTGCGCGCCCTTGTCGAAGACGGCGGCGACGGCGCCGGAGGCGACGGCGGGGGCGAAGTTCGGGTGGAACCCGACGCCCTCGGTGCCGGCCACGCAGTGCACCGGCCAGCTGTTCTCGTAGTCCGGCTCGGCCGGCGGGCGGGCGAAGTGATCGCCGGGGTCGACGTGGTGGTCGCGGGTGGCGACCACGTGCCGATAGGCGGGAACCGCCTGGGCGATCAGCTCGGTGATGGCGGCGGCGACGTCGGCGCCGCCGGCGACCGCGAGGCTGCCGCCTTCGCAGAAGTCGTTCTGTACGTCGACGACGATCAGTGCGCGGTGCATGGCGCGGTCCCTTGGCTCGAAGTGTCGCGCAAGCTCTAAGAGTTGCGATGTGTCCTGTGCTCGCCTGTGTTCCCTGCGGGGCTTCTTCCCCACCCCGCCCCTTCCCGTAACTGGGGCGAAGCCCCAGACCCCCCGGGGCTGTGCCCCGGACCCCGCGGGGCTGTGCCCCGGACCCCGCGGGGCTGTGCCCCGGACCCGTGCCGGGCCTGCGCCCCCACCGCTGGGGCCCGCCCCAGCCCCCCGGGGGCTGCGCCCCAGGTCGGTGGGGTTGCTTGTGCCCCGGATCCGGTGGGGCTGCGCCCGCCAGGCGGGGGTGTGGGGGCGGAGCCCCCACGAGGGGGTCCGGGGCGTAGCCCCGGTTTCGGGATGGGGGTCCCCCCGCACGGAGTGTGGGGGAGGGCGGGGAGGGGACGGCTCCGCGCAGCGGCCCGCCCACCCGGCGCAGCCCCGCCTCTCCGCACCCCCGCGCGCGGGGCGGGGCCGGAGCCCCCCGCAAGGGGTCCGGGGCAGAGCCCTGCAAAGGGTCCGAGGCGGGAACCCCGGGCAGGCCCGGCCAGGCCCGGCCATCGCTCCGGCTCACCCCCGGAGGGTCAGGCGTACTCCGTCGGGATCACCGGCTCGCCGCGCGACAGCTGCGTCGCGGACAGCGGCAGCGCGGCACGCGCCGCGCGGTGCCGCTCGCGCGCGGCGTCCAGCGGCTCGCGGCCGATCACCTCGCCGCCCTTGACCAGCTGGACCAGCAGCTGCGAGCCCGCCAGGGCCTGCGGCACCGGGCCGGTCCCGACGACCTCCGCCTCCGCGACGCCCTCCGCGTCCCGCCGCCGGGCCGCCCACTTCCGGCCGCCGATCGAGGTCTTCCCGCCCGTGGACTTCTTGGCCACCGCGACCAGGGGGGCCTTGGGGTCGTCCGACCCGGCCCGGGCGACCAGCTTGTAGACCATCGAGCAGGTCGGGTGGCCGCTGCCGGTGACCAGCTGGGTGCCCACGCCGTACGCGTTCACCGGCGCCGCCGCCAGCGAGGCGATGGCGTACTCGTCCAGGTCGGAGGTGACCACGATCCGCGTCCCGGTCGCGCCCAGCTCGTCCAGCTGGTGCCGCACCCGGTGCGCCACCAGGAGCAGGTCCCCGGAGTCGATGCGGACCGCGCCGAGCTCGGTCCCGGCGACCTCCACGGCCGTGCGCACCGCCTCCGCCACGTCGTACGTGTCCACCAGCAGGGTGGTGCCCTTGCCCAGCGAGGCCACCTGGGCCTGGAAGGCGTCCCGCTCCGTGTCGTGCAGCAGGGTGAAAGCGTGGGCGGAGGTGCCGATCGTGGGGATGCCGTAGCGGAAGCCGGCCGCCAGGTCCGAGGTGGCGGTGAAGCCGCCCACGTACGCGGCCCGGGAGGCGGCGACCGCCGCCAGCTCGTGGGTGCGCCGGGCCCCCATCTCCAGCAGCGGCCGGTCGCCGGCCGCCGAGGCCATCCGGGAGGCGGCCGCGGCGATCGCCGAGTCGTGGTTGAGGATCGAGAGGATCACCGTCTCCAGCAGCACGCACTCGGCGAAGGTGCCCTCCACCCGGAGGATCGGCGAGCCGGGGAAGTACACCTCGCCCTCGGGGTAGCCCCAGATGTCGCCCGAGAACCGGTAGGAGGAGAGCCAGTCCAGGGTCCGCATGTCGACGACCGCCCGCTCCCGGAGGAACTCCAGCACCGCCGAGTCGAAGCGGAAGTTCTCCACCGCGTCCAGCACCCGGCCGGTGCCCGCCGCCACGCCGTAGCGCCGCCCTTCGGGCAGCCGCCGGGTGAACACCTCGAAGACCGAGCGGCGGTCGGCCGTGCCGTTCGCCAGGGCGGCCTTCAGCATCGTGAGCTCGTAGTGGTCCGTGAAGAGCGCTGTCGACGGCACGTCCACCGGCAGGCCCAGATCCGCAGGGTTCATGTCATGGATGCTAGCGCACATTTCGTCAAAGTGACGAGATCTATTGGCGTGGCCCCCGGATCCGCCCGGAACGAGCCGCGCGACCCTCCGGAACCCGGTCAGGGGACCCGTCCAAGCGGTGGCGCTCCCGAAGTGGCAGCATGGGACGAGTGAGTGTTGCTCCCATTGAGATCGAACGCACCGAATCAGCCGAGGAGACCGCAGCGGTCCCCGAACCAGACGTCCCCTGGGTGACCTTGGTGCACAACGACCCGGTCAACCTCATGAGCTACGTGACCTATGTGTTCCAGGCCTACTTCGGCTATTCCAAGGACGTGGCGCACAAGCTGATGCTCGACGTTCACCACAAGGGGCGGGCGGTCGTGTCCAGCGGCAGCCGCGAGGAAATGGAGCGCGACGTGCAGGCCATGCACGGCTACGGCCTGTGGGCGACCCTCTCCCAGGACCGGACCTGATGGGGCGGGCTCCCGGCACCTTCGTGCCGCTCAAGGACGGCGGCGCCGCCGTCGCGCTGGACGAGGTCGAGATCTCCATCCTGCGCTCGCTCGCCGTGCAGCTGCTGGAGCTGATCGGGCCCGGCCCCGGTGCGGACGGGCCGGACGCCGACGCGGACCCGCTGGCCGCGCTGTTCGCCGACGGCCCGACCGAGCCCCCGTCCGACCCGGCGCTGGCCCGGCTGTTCCCCGACGCCTACGGCGGCCCGTCCGCGGAGGGCGAGGGTGAGGGCGCGGACCCGGCCGAGACCAAGGAGCGGTCGGCCGAGTTCCGCCGGTTCACCGAGAACGACCTGCGCTCCCGCAAGCGGGAGGACGCGCTGGCCGTCGTCCACAGCCTGGACGCGCTCACCCCGGCGGGTGATGGCGGGGCGGTCCTGGAGCTCACCGGGGAACTGCCGCTGCGCTGGCTGGGCGCACTGAACGACCTGCGGCTGACCATCGGCGCCCGGTTGGAGATCACCGAGGACGAGCAGAGCGAGCAGCTGTTCCGGCTGCCGGACGAGGACCCGCGCAAGCCCCTGGTGATGGCGTACCTCTGGCTCGGCGGGCTCCAGGAGACCCTCATCGAGACGCTCGTCTGAGCCACCGCGCGTACCGCGCGCACCACGCGCCGAAGATCGTTCGCTCAGCGGACGCTCAAATCCGGATAACGATCAGATCACCGCTGTGCGGTGATCTGATCCATTTCTGGGATCTTGCCCCGTTCTCCCTGTGTCCAGGGTCACACTCCATGTCGCACATGACCCATAAACCCGTGATAAATCTTCTCGACCGCCGCCGGGACGCCACCCATGTCCCGGCGGCGGCGCTTGAACCGGCAGACCGCCGGTGTGCAGCTCCATCCGTATCCGGGGGGACGAGGACCCGACCCGCAGCCGCCGCAACCGGCGCGGGTCGGCGTGGAGAAAGGCGCACCAAACATGACCTCTGTGCAGGTCGAGACGAACGACCGCCCCGACGGCGGCGAGAACGCGGGGGGCGAGGGATACCACCGCACGCTCGGCGCCCGCCAGATCCAGATGATCGCGATCGGCGGCGCCATCGGCACCGGGCTCTTCCTGGGCGCCGGCAAGGCCATCTCGAAGGCCGGCCCCAGTCTGATCCTGGCCTACGCCATCGCCGGCCTGGTCATCTTCTTCATCATGCGGGCCCTGGGCGAACTGCTCATGTACCGCCCCGTCGCGGGGTCCTTCTCGGACTACGCGCGCGAGTTCCTCGGCCCCTTCTGGGGCTACGCCACCGGCTGGACGTACTGGCTCTTCTGGGTGGTCACCGGCATCACCGAGGTGACCGCCGCCGCCAAGTACATGGCGTACTGGACCGGAGACGGCTTCCCGCAGTGGGCGTACGCCCTGATCTTCACGGTCGTCCTCTACACGGCGAACCTCATCTCCGTGAAGCTCTTCGGCGAGCTGGAGTTCTGGTTCTCCATGGTCAAGGTCACCGCCATCGTCGGCATGATCCTGATCTGCGCCGGCATCCTCACCGTCGGCTTCTCCGACGCCGCCGAGACCGCCTCCGTGGCCAACCTGTGGAACGACGGCGGGTTCTTCCCCAAGGGCATCGGCGGCACCCTGATGACCCTGCAGATCGTGGTCTTCGCCTTCCTCGCGGTGGAGCTGGTCGGCGTCACCGCCGGTGAGTCCAAGGACCCCGAGAAGACCCTCCCCAAGGCCATCAACACCGTGCCGTGGCGGATCGCCGTCTTCTACGTCGGCGCCCTGATCATGATCCTCTCGGTCGTGCCGTGGACGCACTTCCAGCCGGGCGTCTCGCCCTTCGTGGCCGCCTTCGAGCGGATGGGCCTGGGCATTGGCGCCGCCATCGTCAACTTCGTCGTCCTGACGGCCGCCCTGTCCTCCTGCAACTCGGGCATGTACTCCACCGGCCGGATGCTCCGCGACCTCGCGCTCAACGGCCAGGGCCCGAAGTTCTTCACCAGGCTCACGAAGAACGGCACCCCGCTGATCGGCACCACCTTCTCGGCCTCGCTGATGCTGGTCGGCGTCTGGATCAACTACGTGGCCCCCGGCAAGGCCTTCGACTACGTCGTCTCCTTCGCCACCATCTCCGGCATGTGGGCCTGGATCATGATCCTGGTCTGCCAGATCCGCTACCGGGCCCGGGCGGACCGCGGCGAACTGCCCGCCTCCCCGTTCAAGGCCCCCGGATCCCCCTGGACCAGCTGGTTCGCGCTCGCCTTCATCGCCATGGTCATCGTGATGATGGGCGCCGACAAGGACGCCCGCATCTCGCTCTACTGCGCCCCGCTGTGGGGAGCCCTGCTGGGCGTCACCTACCTGGTGCTCAAGAGCCGCAACCCGGAGAACGCGGCCTTCGCGAAGCGCCCGTAACCCCGGGCCGCACCGGCCCCCGTCCAGCATTCGGGCCCTCCCGTTCCGTTCCTCGGTACGGGAGGGCCCCTCTGCTTATCCTGTGGCTCATGCTGACCCTCACCCAGGACCTGTACGACCGGATCGTCGAGCACGCCCGCAAGGACCACCCCGACGAGGCGTGCGGCGTCGTGGCCGGCCCCGTCGGCACCGGCCGCCCCGAGCGCTTCGTCCCGATGCTCAACGCCGCCCGGTCGCCCACGTTCTACGAGTTCGACTCCAAGGACCTGCTGAAGCTCTACCGCGAGATGGACGACCGGGACGAGGAGCCCGTGATCGTCTACCACTCCCACACCGCGACCGAGGCATACCCCTCGCGCACCGACCTCACCTACGCCAACGAGCCCGGCGCCCACTACGTGCTCGTCTCGACGGCCGACACCGACGGCCTCGGCGAGTTCCAGTTCCGCTCGTACCGGATCGTGGACGGGGTCATCACGGAGGAAGAAGTGCAGGTCGTAGCGGCGTACTGACCGCACCCTGCTCACCATGTGAGCGTTTTGGGTCCGCGATCCGAGACGTGACTCCTTTCGGGTGACGGGGAATCGTTACGATGCCCGCATGGTTTCCCACGACGTGAGCATCGAGACGCCCGGCAGGCAGTTGCTGCTCGTGGCGCGGCTGCACGTCGACCTGTGCCGCCTCGCCAGCGCAATCTGTCCCGCTGCCTGAACCGCCGCACCATCCAGCACCACGCCCCATCCGCGCGGGGGCGCAGAGCCGCGCGCGCCCGCCCCTACGTGACGATTCAGGAGCCAGTCATGGCCATCGAGGTCAGCATCCCGACCATCCTCCGCACCTACACCGGCGGCCAGAAGGCCGTGACCGGTGAGGGTGCCACCCTCGCCGAGCTCATCGCCGACCTGGAGACCCGCCACCAGGGCATCGCGGAGCGCATCGTCGACAACGGCCAGCTGCGCCGCTTCGTCAACGTCTACCTCAACGACGAGGACGTCCGCTTCCTCGACGGCATCACCACCAAGCTCTCGGACGGCGACAACGTCACCATCCTCCCGGCCGTGGCCGGCGGCTCGAAGTAATGCGATACGACTCCCCGCTGGCCGCGGTCGGCAACACGCCGCTGGTCCGTCTGCCCCGCCTCTCCCCGTCCGAGGACGTGCGGATCTGGGCGAAGCTGGAGGACCGCAACCCGACCGGCTCGATCAAGGACCGCCCGGCCCTGCACATGGTCGAGCAGGCGGAGAAGGACGGCAGGCTCACCCCGGGGTGCACCATCCTGGAGCCCACCTCGGGCAACACGGGCATCTCGCTGGCCATGGCCGCGAAGCTCAAGGGCTACCGGATCGTCTGCGTGATGCCGGAGAACACGTCGCAGGAGCGGCGTGACCTGCTCGCCATGTGGGGAGCCGAGATCATCTCCTCGCCGGCCGCGGGCGGTTCGAACACCGCCGTCCGCGTGGCGAAGGAACTGGCCGAGCAGAACCCGTCCTGGGTGATGCTCTACCAGTACGGCAACCCCGACAACGCGGGCGCCCACTACGCCGGCACCGGCCCGGAGATCCTCGCCGACCTGCCCTCGATCACCCACTTCGTGGCGGGCCTGGGCACCACCGGCACCCTCATGGGCGTCGGCCGCTACCTGCGCGAGCACAAGCCGGACGTGAAGATCGTCGCCGCCGAACCGCGGTACGACGACCTGGTGTACGGCCTGCGCAACCTGGACGAGGGCTTCGTCCCGGAGCTGTACGACGCCTCCGTGCTGACCACCCGCTTCTCGGTCGGCTCCGCCGACGCCGTGACCCGGACCCGGGAGCTCCTCCAGCAGGAGGGCATCTTCGCGGGCGTCTCCACCGGCGCGGCCCTGCACGCGGCCATCGGCGTCGGCAAGAAGGCGGTCAAGGCGGGCGAGTCCGCCGACATCGTGTTCGTCGTCGCCGACGGCGGCTGGAAGTACCTGTCGACGGGCGTCTACACGGCGGCCACGACGGAGGAGGCCATCGAGGTCCTCCAGGGCCAGCTCTGGGCCTAGAACGGCCCGGCACACCCGCGCGACGGCCCGCCTTTCCCCCTGCTCCGCAGCGGAAGGGCGGGCCGGCACCCTCTCGCGACGGCCCGCGCCGCATGTCACCCGAACGGACCACGCAGGTGGCCGGGGCGCCGGGGCCGGTCGACGCTGAACCTGCTCGACCGACCGCACAGAGAGGGTGGTGGCGCGATGACGACCACTCCCAACCCGGCGCCGGGAACCCCCGGCAGCCGCTACCCGTCCGGGTCCCCCTGGGCGGCAGGCGGGGCCATGTTCGCCGCCGTCATGATGATGGTCCTCGGCCTCTTCGGCATCCTCGAGGGCATCGCGGCGATCGCCGAGGACGACGTGGTCCTCCGCATCCGCGGCTACACCTTCAAGTTCAACCTGACCACCTGGGGCTGGATCCACCTCATCGTGGGCATCGTGGTCCTGATCGCCGGCATCGCGATCCTCAAGGGCACGACCTGGGGCCGGATCGCGGGCATCGTGATCACCGCCATTATGATCATCCTCCACTTCATCTGGCTGCCCTACCAGCCGTTCTGGGGCCTGATCGCCATCGCCATCGGCGTCTTCGTCATCTGGGCCCTCTGCGTGGACCGCAGCGAGAGCGTCTTCGGCTGACGCCCCGCCCCACCTCGCCGCACGCCCGCCCCCACGAGGGGCGGGCGCGCGCGGCGTGCTCGGGGCCAGGCGGTGAGGGCGCGCGGTGTGCGCGCGCGGTGTGGGCAGGCGTCCCGCAGGGCGATGGGGGTCCCCCTGCTCGAGCGAAGTCGAGAGCTTGGGGGAGGGTGGGCACACCGGGACACCGCCGCCCAGCGGCCGCCCCCCGCCCAACCCGGAGCCCCGCTCCATCGCCGCGCCTGAGCGGGGCGCCGGGCCCGGAGCGCCGCTGAGCGCCGCTCCGCCACCGCGCCTGAGCGGGGCGCCCAGCCCGGGGCCCGGTTCCCGCAGCCCCGCGCAGGGGCAAGGCGGCTACGACGCAGCAGCCAGATACTCCGCCAGCACAGCGGCATGGCTGGAGGCCGGCTCCTTCACCGCCGTCAGCAGCGTGACCGTCCCCGCCGCAGCCCTCGCCCGCAGCCGGGCGACCTCCACCCCCGCCTCCGCCCCGCCCAGCTCCGCCTCGTACTGCGCGCGGAACCCCGCGAAGTCCACCTCACCGGAGTGGTACCGCTTCCGCAGCTCCGCCGACGGAGTCACCGCCTTCGGCCACTCGTCGACCTCCGCGTCCGCCTTGGCCAGCCCCCGCGGCCACAGCCGGTCCACCAGCACCCGCAGCCCGTCCTCCGCCGGATCCGGCGCCTCGTACACCCGCTTCAACCGGATCACCGTCCGCCTCCCAGCCCCTTCACCTCGTCCCACAGGGCCGGGTCCAGCTCCCCGACCCGCGTGCGGAACTCCCACACCGACACCTCCACCGGCCGGTCCGCCTCCAGGAAGCCCGGCCGGCCGTGCACGTCCCCCGCCCCGCCCGGCGGCAGGGGCACCACCCCCGGACGCTCGTCGTGGTACTTCCCGGTGATCCGTGCGATCCGCGCCCGGTGCGCCCGCACCGACAGCACCAAGCAGGTGAGGTCGTCGTCCAGCCGCCAGATCTCGCCCGGCCGCGGCCTCGGCTCGGGGCCCGCGCCGCGCCGTGCCCGTGCGGGCGGCGGGGGAGCGGGGCGGCGGCCCGCGACCAGCACCACGAGCACGACGGCCACCACCGCGGCGGCCGCCGGCCACCACGACGTGTCCATACACCGACCGTAGTGGAACGCCACCGCGGCCGCCCGGCACGGCACACGACACGGCACACGGCAACCCGGACGCCGCCCGTCGCTCACCCGGGTGACACCACAGGTGAGTTCCCCCACAACGGCCCGCCGCGGAGGAGCGACCGGACGTTTCGCGCCTTACGCTCGACCCACGCACGGCTCCGCCGATCCCCACGGAGGTTCCTGCTCCATGAAGCTCACCGTCGTCGGCTGCTCGGGGTCGTTCCCGTCCGCGGAATCGGCCTGCTCGAGCTACCTCGTCGAGGCCGACGGCTTCCGGCTGCTCCTCGACATGGGCAACGGCGCCCTCGGCGAGCTGCAGCGCCACATCGGTCTGTACGACCTCGACGCGATCTTCCTGAGCCATCTGCACGCCGACCACTGCATCGACATGTGCGGATACTTCGTGGCCCGCTACTACCGCTTCGAGGGGGGCCGCTGCGGCCCCATCCCGGTCTTCGGGCCGGACGGCACCGAGCGGCGGCTGGCCGCGGCGTACGACGACGTCCCCGACGAGCGGTCGATGAGCGAGGTCTTCGACTTCCGCACCCTCAAGTCCGGCACGTTCGAGATCGGCCCGTTCCAGGTGCGCACCGAGAAGGTCGCCCACCCGGTGGAGGCGTACGGCATCCGGGTCGAGCACGGCGGCCGGTCGCTCACCTACTCCGGCGACACCGGTGTCTGCGCCGAGCTGGAGCTGCTGGCCGAGGGCACCGACCTGTTCCTCTGCGAGGCCTCCTTCACGCACGGCAAGGAGGACATCCCGGACCTGCACCTCAACGGCCGGGAGGCCGGGGAGTACGCCCGCCGGGCGGGCGCGGGACGACTGGTGCTGACGCACATCCCGCCGTGGACGGACGCGGAACGGAACCTCGCCGACGCCCGGGCGGTGTACGACGGCCCGAGCGAGCTCGCGTACGCGGGCGCGGTGTACGAGGTCTGACGACAGCGGCGGCGCGACCACACCGGTGGCGCGACGGCACCGGTGGTGTGACGACGACGGCGGCGCGACGACGGCGGCCGCCTGACGGGAACGGCGAAGCCCCAGCCCTCCGGAAGGGAGAGCGGGGGCTTCGCCGTCGTCCGGGGCCAGGGGCCGCGGACTACTTGGCCTCGGCCTTCAGCAGCTCGGCCAGCTCCTCGTCGGACTCGCGGCCCGGCGTCGGGAGGTTCCACTTGATGATCGCGAAGCGGAACACCACGTAGTAGAGGGCGGCGAAGCAGAGGCCGACCAGGGCCAGACCCAGCGGGTTGGTCGCCTTGCCGAAGTTCAGCAGGTAGTCGATGGCGCCGGCGGAGAAGCCGAAGCCGTCCTTCATGCCGAGCGCCCAGGTCAGCGCCATGGAGACACCGGTCAGCACCGCGTGCACCGCGTAGAGGACCGGGGCGATGAACATGAAGGTGAACTCGATCGGCTCGGTCACACCGGTGACGAAAGAGGTCAGGGCGAGGGAGAACATCATGCCGCCGACGACCTTGCGGCGCTCGGGGCGGGCGCAGTGGACGATCGCGAGGCAGGCCGCCGGGAGGGCGAACATCATGATCGGGAAGAAGCCGGTCATGAACTGGCCGGCGCTCGGGTCGCCGGCGAGGAAGCGGGCGATGTCGCCGCTCTTGCCGTTGTACTCACCGGCCTGCAGCCACGGGAAGGAGTTCAGCAGGTGGTGCATGCCGACCGGGATCAGACCGCGGTTGGCCACACCGAAGATGCCCGCGCCCACGGCGCCGGAGCCGACGAGCCACTCGCCCAGACCGTGCAGGCCCTTGCCGAGGACCGGCCAGATCAGGCCGAAGAGGATGCCGATGAGCAGACCGGCGAAGGCCGACAGGATCGGGACCAGGCGGCGGCCCCCGAAGAAGCCCGCCCACTCGGGCAGCTTGGTCCGGTAGAACTTCTGGTAGATCAGGGCGACCACGATGCCCATGACCACACCGCCGAGGACCTTGGCGTCGACCGGGGCCTCGACCATGGCCACCTTGCCGTCGACGACCTTCGCGACCTTGGGCAGGTTGGAGTCGGTGAAGGTGGCCAGGACGTTCTTGAAGACCAGGTAGCCGGTCACGGCGGCGAGCGCCGTGGACCCGTCGGACTTCTTGGCGAAGCCGATGGCGATGCCGACGGCGAACAGCAGTGCCATGTTGTCGAGGATCGCGCCGCCGCCCGCGGTCATGTAGCCGGCGATCTTGTTGATGAACTCGGGCAGCGAGGCCGAGCCGAGCATGTCCTTGTCGCCGAGGCGGACGAGGAGGGCGGCGGCGGGCAGCACCGCGACGGGGAGCATCAGGCTCCGGCCGATGCGCTGCAGGACAGCCATCGCGCCGGGACCCTTCTTCTTCTCAGCCGCGGGGGCGGCAGCCGTGGTCACAACTTCCTCCAGGGGGCGGGGCGCCGCCGGAGGACACACGAGGGGACGGCGACGTCTCGGAACGGGGGGCACGGAGGCCGGAAGCGGCTGCCGTGGTCTACACCAATGGCGTGGTGTAGACCAGTTGTAGCACGGTCGGCGTTAGATAAGGAACCTTCGTTTTCCTGTGGTCTACACCACACTCGTCGTGGCGGGATAAAGGGCCCGGAACGCCCCCTTCCGCAGCAGCCGAAGGCCCCCGGACCACAGGATCCGAGGGCCCGGAAGGGCGGGGCCGAACGACCCGCGCGGCAGTCCTCCCCATGGCCGCCGCGCGGCGGTCAAGCCTTGGTCGTGTCCGCCTGCATCGCCTCGATCTCCTCGTCCGACTCCCGCCCCGGCGTGGGGAGGTCGAACCTCGTGATCGCGAACCGGAACACCACGTAGTACACCGCCGCGAAACACAGTCCGATCGGGATGATCAGCCACGGCTTCGTCGCCAGGCCCCAGTTGATGACGTAGTCGATCAGCCCCGCCGAGAAGCTGAACCCGTCGTGCACGCCCAGCGCCCAGGTCACCGCCATCGACGCACCCGTCAGCACCGCGTGCACCACGTACAGGGCAGGGGCCACGAACAGGAACGAGTACTCCAGCGGCTCCGTGATCCCCGTGATGAACGAGGTCAGCGCCACCGACAGCATCAGCCCCCCGACCTCCGCCCGGCGCTTGGGCTTCGCGCAGTGCGTGATCGCCAGCGCGGCCGCCGGCAGCGCGAACATCATGATCGGGAAGAACCCGGACAGGAACATGCCGGCGTCCGGATCGCCGTTCAGGAACATGTTGATGTCCCCGTGCACCGTCTTCCCCTCCGGCGTGGTGTACGAGCCGAACTGGAACCACATCGGCACGTTCAGGAACTGGTGCAGGCCGATCACCAGCAGGGCCCGGTTCGCCACGCCGAAGATGCCGGCACCCCACGACCCCAGCCCCCGCAACCAGTCGGAAAAGCCCTCCAGGGCGGCGCCGACCGGCGGCCAGACCCACAGGCAGATCACCGCGAAGCCGATCCCGACGAAGGACATGACGATCGGCACCAGCCGGCGCCCGTTGAAGAAGCCCAGCCAGGGCACCAGCTTCACCCGGTGGTACCGCTGCCAGAACCAGGCCGCCAGCAGACCCATGATGATGCCGCCGAACACCCCGGGATTCTGGAACGTGAACCCGGTGAACGCGTTGCCGGGGGCCAGGCAGCCGCCCGCGTCCGGCGTCCCGATCGCGGTCGACCCCGTGGGGCAGGGCTCCGCGAACGCGTGCAGCACCCCCCGGTAGACGAGGAACCCCGCCACCGCCGCCAGCGCCGTCGAGCCGTCCGCCTTCTTCGCCATGCCGATGGCGACACCGATGCAGAAGAGGAGCGGCAGGCCGAGGTCGGGGTCCAGCAGCGCCCCGCCCGCACCGTCCATCACCTTGGCGACGGCGTCCCACTGCAGGCCGTCCTCGCCGAACACGTCCGGCTGGCCCAGCCGGTTGAGGATGCCCGCCGCCGGCAGCACCGCGATCGGCAGCTGGAGACTGCGCCCCATCTTCTGCAGCCCCTGGTAGAGGCCGCTCCACCGGTTCTGCCCCGGTGCCGCAGCCGTGCTGCTCGCGCTCATCGGACCTCCCTCACCGGCCGGTTTGGCAGCGACGCCACACTGGTGTAGACCAGTCGTGGTGCGGTGGCAGCACCACCCGCACCACGGGCAGGGAGCTGCTGATCGTCATCATTCGGCAGAAGCCGGAAGTCCGCCCGCATATAGGGGCCAAACGTGGGTTACCGTGACGAAGCGGATTGCCGCAAGCGGTCCCGCACCTCAGGCACTCAGGGAGAACACATGGCCACCAAGGCTGAGAAGATCGTTGCCGCGCTCGGCGGACTCGACAACATCGAGGAGATCGAGGGCTGCATCACCCGCCTCCGCACCGAGGTCAACGATGCCGACCTCGTCGACGAAGCCGCGCTCAAGGCCGCCGGAGCCCACGGCGTCGTGAAGATGGGCACCGCCATCCAGGTCGTCATCGGCACCGACGCCGACCCCATCGCAGCCGAGATCGAAGACATGATGTGACCTGAGCTCCCGCGTTCACACCGGACCCCGTCCCGGACCGCGGACGGGGTCTTCGCGTACCCGCGTACCGGCTAGGCTCGGAAGCATGTCTCGCATCGACGGCCGCACGCCCGAACAGCTCCGCCCGGTCACCATCGAACGGGGATGGAGCAAGCACGCAGAGGGCTCCGTCCTCATCTCCTTCGGCGACACCAAGGTCTTCTGCACCGCCTCCTTCACCGAGGGCGTCCCGCGCTGGCGCAAGGGCTCCGGCGAAGGCTGGGTCACCAGCGAATACTCGATGCTGCCCCGCTCCACCAACACCCGCGGCGACCGCGAATCCGTCCGCGGCAAGATCGGCGGCCGCACCCACGAGATCTCCCGCCTCATCGGCCGCTCGCTCCGCGCCGTCATCGACTACAAGGCCCTCGGCGAGAACACCATCGTCCTGGACTGCGACGTCCTCCAGGCCGACGGCGGCACCCGCACCGCCGCCATCACCGGCGCCTACGTCGCCCTCGCCGACGCCATCGCCTGGGGCCAACAGAAGAAGCTGATCAAGGCCGGCCGCAAGCCCCTCACCGGCACCGTCGCCGCCGTCAGCGTCGGCATCGTCGACGGCGTCCCCCTCCTCGACCTCTGCTACGAGGAGGACGTCCGCGCCGAGACCGACATGAACGTCGTCTGCACCGGCGACGGCCGCTTCGTCGAGGTCCAGGGCACCGCCGAAGGCGAGCCCTTCGACCGCAAGGAACTCAACGCCCTCCTCGACCTCGCCGCCGGCGGCTGCGCCGACCTGGAGGCCATCCAGCTGCACGCGCTCGGCCTGACGGACTGACGCAACCACCCCGGGCCGGGTGACGTCCCCTACTGCGCGGGCGTACGGTGTCACCGCCGTACGCCCGTCCGGTCAGGCAGTACGCAGCCCGCTTTACGCAGTACGCAATACGCGCGAACGCGTCCGACAGCGAACGCGCGCACGCACGCACACACACGCAAGAAGCACGCATCCGTACCGAGGGGGAACCGTCCCGATGCAGAAGCACCACCGCGCAGCCGCCCTGGCCCTGGCCGCGGTCCTGACCGTCCCGGGTCTCGCGGCCTGCGACGCGATATCCACGGCCCTCGACTGCGCGAACACCGCGGTGGCCATCACCGAGGCGGCGAACGAGCTCACGCAGGCGGTCTCCAACGCGGGCAACAGCCCCCAGGACGCCAAGAACGCCCTGGACCAGATCGACCAGAACCTCAAGAAGATCGGCGACCAGACCGACAACGCGGACCTGGGCAAGGCCATCGACGACATGACCACCGCCGTCAAGAACGTCCGCACCGCCATCGAGCAGGGCAACCCCACCCCGGACATCAAGCCGGTCGCCGACGCCGCCGGCGAGATCTCCAAGGTCTGCACCCCCTGACGAGGGGCCGGAGGGCCCGGCACCACGGGGCGATGGGGGCAGCTCCCGCCCCCGGGGATAATCGGTGACCATGACGCGCCTGATCCTCGCCACCCGCAACGCGGGCAAAGTCACCGAACTCCGGGCCATCCTGTCCGACGCCGGCCTGCCGCACGAGCTGGTCGGCGCGGACGCGTACCCGGGCATCCCCGACGTCAAGGAAACCGGCGTCACCTTCGCCGAGAACGCCCTCCTCAAGGCCCACGCCCTGGCGCAGGCCACCGGCCTGCCCGCCATCGCCGACGACTCCGGCCTCTGCGTGGACGTCCTCAACGGAGCCCCCGGCATCTTCTCCGCCCGCTGGGCCGGCCGCCACGGCGACGACAAGGCCAACCTCGAACTCCTGCTGGCCCAGCTGGGAGACATCGCCGACGAGCACCGCGGCGCCCACTTCGCCTGCGCGGCCGCCCTGGCCCTCCCCGACGGCACGGAACGCGTGGTCGAGGGCCGCCTCCCGGGCACTCTCCGCCACGCACCGTCCGGCACGGGCGGCTTCGGCTACGACCCGATCCTCCAGCCGGCCGGCGAAACCCGCACCTGCGCGGAGATGACGGCGGCCGAGAAGAACGCCATCTCCCACCGAGGCCAGGCCTTCCGCGCCCTGGTCCCGGTTCTTCGCGACCTCCTGGGCTGACGCCCGTTCACGCCGAAGGCCCCGCACGCACCTGCGTACGGGGCCTTCCCGCCCGTGCGGTTGGGGGGACTCGAACCCCCACGGGTATTACCCCACTGGGACCTAAACCCAGCGTGACTGCCAATTCCACCACAACCGCAACATTGCAACCAATTCGGACATTCGGTCCGGCTGGTCGCGCCTAGTCTACGGTCGCCCGGCTCCGTACCGCGACCGGCTTGCGGCGTCCTCACCGGCGCCAGGCGCGGGTCGCCGCATGGCAGTTGGGGCGCGGGGGTCGAGACTTCCCCCAACGGCCGCCGCGCCGATGCCGGGTTGCTCCGTCCGATAGGCAGAGCGGCCCGCGCCGGTTGTTGGTGCGGGCCGCTCCGAAGGGGCTGAGCAGGGGTCAGATGCCCAGGTCCTTGATGATCTTGGCTACGTGGCCGGTGGCCTTGACGTTGTAGAGGGCGCGCTCGACCTTGCCCTCCTCGTCCACGATCACCGTGGAGCGGATCACGCCGGTGACCGTCTTGCCGTACAGCTTCTTCTCGCCGAAGGCGCCGTAGGCCGTCAGGACCTCCTTGTCGGGGTCGCCGACCAGGGTGACCTTCAGGTCCTCCTGCTCACGGAACTTCGCCAGCTTCTCCGGCTTGTCCGGCGAGACGCCGATGACGTCGTAGCCGGCGGTGGCCAGGACCTGAAGGTTGTCCGTGAAGTCGCAGGCCTGCTTGGTGCAGCCCGGCGTCAGCGCCGCCGGGTAGAAGTAGACGATCACCTTGCGGCCGAGGTGGTCGGCGAGCGAGACCTCGTTGCCGTCCGCGTCGGGCAGGGTGAAGGCGGGCGCGGTGTCGCCCGGCTGCAGTCGCTCGCTCATGTCTCACTGTCTCCTCGGGAGGGGATCGGTACCTCCCCGAGCGTAAGCTGACAGACTGATCGCACAGGACAGTGACCGGACAGTGACCACAGACCACGACGGAGGCGGCGCGGTGCCCGAAGCCAGGACCCCAGCGCAGATCGAGGCGGACATCGTGCGCCGGCGCGAGCAGCTCGCCGAGACGCTCGACGAGATCGGGGTGCGCATGCACCCGAAGACGATCATCGGGGACGCGAAGGCCAAGGCCGTCTCCCATGTGGACCACACCCTCGGCCGTGCCTTCGGCACCGTCCAACGCGTGGTCGAGGACGTCAGGGGCAGCCTGTGGGACGGCTCCGGTGCGCCGCGTCCGGAGCGGGTCCTGCCGGTCGCGCTGGTCGCCGTTGGGGTGATCGGGCTGCTCGCCCTTTCGGCCCGGCGCAAGCGCGGCTGACCGGAGCAGGTAGGTTCATTGGCGTGAGCGAGAACCCCACCCACGACAAGCTGCCCATCCGCATGCTGCACGACCGCGTGCTCGTACGGTCCGACTCCCCCGAGGGGGAGCGCCGCTCGGGCGGCGGCATCCTCATTCCCGCGACCGCGGCGGTGGGCAAGCGGCTGGCCTGGGCCGAGGTGGTCGCCGTCGGGCAGAACGTGCGCACGGTGGAGCCCGGTGACCGGGTGCTGTACGACCCCGAGGACCGGGCCGAGGTCGAGGTCCGGGGCATGACGTACGTGCTGATGCGGGAGCGCGACCTGCACGCCGTGGCCGCGGAGCGGCTGGAGGGGTCCAAGGACTCCACCGGGCTCTACCTGTAGAGGCCGCGGGGCGAAGTCTTGGAGGGCCGGTGACCGGGGTCACCGGCCCTTTTGCGTGCCCTTTGCTACGGTGGGGACGAACCCCGACGAGACGCGCCGTACCGGGTACGACAAGACGACGCACCCCCGTTCCGTACTCGTCCCGGAGGTGCCTGTCATGGCCTGGGTTCTGCTCCTGCTCGCCGGTCTGCTCGAAGTGGGCTGGTCGATCGGCATGAAGTTCACCGAGGGGTTCACGCGGCTGTGGCCGAGCGTGTTCACCGGTGCCGGGATCGTCGCCAGCATGGTGCTGCTGTCGTTCGCCGCGAAGTCGCTGCCGATCGGTACGGCCTACGGCGTGTGGGTCGGCATCGGCGCGGCCGGTGCGGCGGTGCTCGGGATGGCGGTGCTCGGCGAGCCGGTGACCGCCGCCCGGATCTTCTTCATCTGTCTGCTGCTGGTCGCGGTGGTGGGGCTGAAGGCGACTTCCGGGCACTAGTACTGCAGGCGTTCCGTCCCGGGCGGCCGCGCCTTCGGCGCGGGCCCCGCCGTCGTCACCAGCCGGGGAAGCCGGTGGTGCCGCCGCCGTCGGTCTGTCCGCCGTTCGTCTGGCCCCCGTTCCTCTGGCCCCCGTTCGTCTGTCCTGCGTTCGATTGGCCGCCGTCCGTCCGGCCTCCGTTCGTCTGTCCGCCGTCGGTCTGTCCGGCGTTCGTCTGTCCCTCGTCGGTCCGCGGGCCGTCCGTCTGCCCGCCGTTGTCCTGGCCGCCCTGGTCGCGGCCCCCGTTGTCGCGGCCCCCGTCGTCCCCGCCGCCCTGGTCCTGGCCGTCCCCGTCCGGCAGGTCCGGGGTCGGGCGCTCCGACGCCGGGGGCCGGGTGCCGTCCGGTGGGCGGCCCGTGCCGGGAGGTTCGGAGGCGGGGCCGGTCGGCGGGAACGGCGGCTGCGGGGGCGGCGGCTGGTACGCGCCCGGCTGGAGTTCGAGGTCGAAATCGGCCGGCTCCGAGCCCCGCAGCGCTTCCCTCGTGTACGCGGCCCAGATCCGGGCGGGGTAGCCGCCGCCGCTGATGCGGTTCTCGCCGAGGGCGCCGTACAGGGACTCCAGGGTCCCGGTGTCCGGGTCCTGTCCCATGACGGAGACCACCGTCACCAGGTCCGGGGTGTACGCCGCGAACCACGCGGAGCGGTCCAGTTCGCCGGTGCCGGTCTTGCCCGCGGCCGGGCGGCCGGCCGCCAGGGCTGCCGTGCCGGTGCCGTTGTCGACCACGCTGACCAGCATCGAGGTGGTGGTGTCGGCGGCCTCGCGGCCGATGGCCCGGCGCGGGGCCCGCTGGGGCAGGGGGATGGTGTTCCCGCGCTTGGTGATCTTCTCGACCAGGGTGTACGGGGTGTACACGCCGTGGTCGGCCAGGGTGGCGTAGGCCTGGGCCATGTCGAGGACGGAGGCCTGCAGGGTGCCGAGCGCCATGGCCGGGCCGAGGTCGAAGTTGGGGGTGCCGGCGGGGATGCCGAGGGCGACGGCGGTGTCCTTGACCTGCTGCGTGCCGACGTCGACGACCAGCTGCGCGAAGACGGCGTTGACGGACAGGTCGGTGGCGGTGCTGACGGTGATGTCCCCGTAGGAGACCTGTCCCTCGTTCTCGGGTGCGTAGGGGGTCCGGCTGCCGGTGACGGGGCGTTTGTTGTCCCCGTTGTAGAGGGTGTTGGGGGTGATCGGGCGGCCGTCCTGGGTGCGGGAGCCGTTCTCGACGGCGGAGGCGAACACGAACGGCTTGAAGGTGGAGGCGACCTGGTAGTCGTGGCGGGTGGCGTTGTTGACGTACTGCCGGGTGTAGTCGATGCCGCCGTAGAGGGCGACGACCTTGCCGGTCGCCGGGTCGATGGAGGCACCGCCGGCCCGGACCAGCCGGTCGGCCTTGCGGGCCCCCGGGTCGAGGCGGCTGACGAGCTGCTCCTCGACGGCGTTCACGAAGGCCGTCTGGCGGCGCTTGTCGATGGTGGTGGTGATCCGGTAGCCGCCTTCGGCGAGGGTCTTCTCGTCGAGGATCCCGTGGGCGGTGATGTAGTCCTTGACCGCTTCGACGAGGTAGCCGCGCTGGCCGGACAGGCCGGAGGCGGCACGTACCTTCTGCGGTTCGGGGAAGCGGGCGGTCGCGCGCTCGGCGGGGGTCAGCCAGTCCTTCTTGACCATCCCGTCGAGGACGTAGTTCCAGCGGGCCACGGCCCGGTCGCGGCTCTGCGGGTGGGTGACCACGTCGAAGGCGCTGGGGGAGTTGAGGAGGGTGGCGAGGTAGGCGCCCTCGGTGGTGGTGAGCCGGATCGCGTCCTTGCCGTAGTACGCCTGGGCGGCGGCCTGGATGCCGTACGCGTTGCGGCCGAAGTAGCTGGTGTTGAGGTAGCCCTCCAGGATGTAGTCCTTCGACTTCTCCCGGCCGAGCTTGATCGCGATGAAGAACTCCTTCACCTTGCGCGTGATGGTCTGTTCCTGGCCCAGGTAATAGTTCTTGACGTACTGCTGGGTGATGGTGGAGCCGGACTGGACGCCCTTGCCGCTCAGGGTGTTCCAGGCGGCGCGGACCATCGCGGCCGGGTCGACGGCGCGCTCGGAGTAGAAGTCCCGGTCCTCGGCGGCGAGTACGGCGCGCTGGACGCTGCGGGGGACTTCGGACAGGGCCACGTTCTGGCGGTTGACCTCGCCGTCGCGGGCGAGCGGTGAACCGTCCGCGTAGAGGTAGACGTTGGACTGCGCGGTGGCGGCGGAGTTGGCGGGCGGGATGTCGACGAGCAGGTAGCCGGCGGCGAGGGCGCCTAGGACGAGCAGGGCGCAGAGCAGGAACGTGCCGAGGAGCATGCGCCAGGTGGGGACCAGGCGGCGCAGGCCGGTCCGCTGCCGCTTCATCCCCTTCGCCTTCCCCTCTCCCTTCCCCTTCCCCTTGGCCTTCTCCTTCGCCTGCCCCTTCCCCTTCGGCCTCGTTCCGGTGGCGGGGGTGTCGGGGTCGCGGGGAGACCAGGCCGGCGGTGGTGACGGGTCGCTCATCTCCAGGGCTCCTCGGCGCCGCGCGTGACTGGCCCGCGCGTGAAGTGAAATGTCGTTGTCCGTACCTGATGGTGTGTCTACCCGAGGGAGGGTCGTCCCGCTCCGTACGGGCATAAACCGATCGCGTGGATCGCCCCTCCGTACTAAGCTCGCGCGCTTTGGTCGACGCGGCCGCATGGCCGACGTGCTCGACCCGCCGACGTGGTCGACGTGGTCGACGCGGTCGACACGGCCGACGTGGGAACGAGAACGGGAGTGGAAGAGAAACGGTGCGTCTGTATCTCGCGGTGGCCGCGGGCGGGTTCCGCCGCTATGCCACCTATGGAACCGCCACGGCGGCCGGGGTGTTCACCAACACCGTCTTCGGGTTCATCGTGGCGTACACCTACATCGCCCTGTGGGCGGAGCGGCCGGGGCTTGGGGGTTACGACCGGGCGGAGGCGCTGGCCTTCGTGTTCGTCAGCCAGTCGCTGCTCGCCTCGGCCGCGCTGATCGGTGGCGGCTTCCAGGAGGAGCTGCAGGAGCGCATCCGTACGGGTGACATCGCCGTCGATCTGTACCGGCCGGCCGATCTCCAGCTGTGGTGGCTGGCCGCGGACCTGGGGCGGGCCGGGTTCCAGCTGCTGGGCCGCGGCACGCTGCCGCTGCTGGTCGGGGCGCTCGCCTTTCCGCTGGCGCTGCCCGCCGCCCCGGAGCGCTGGCTGCTGTTCTCGGTGTCCGTGCTGCTCGGGCTGGTGGTCAGTTTCGCGGTGCGGTATCTGATCGGGCTCGCCGCGTTCTGGCTGCTCGACGGGTCGGGGATCAACATGGTGGCCACGGTGATCATGATCGCCTTCTCGGGGGTGCTGCTGCCGCTGACCGTCTTCCCGGGCTGGTTCGGCGAGCTGGTCCGGATGCTGCCCTGGTCGGCGATGCTCCAGGTGCCGATGGACGTGCTGCTGGGCAAGCACTCCGGGTCCGGGGCGGCGGCCGCGGCACTGGCGTTCCAGTCCGGCTGGGCGCTGGTCCTGCTGGCGGCGGGGCGGCTGATGCAGGCGGCGGCGACGCGGAAGGTGGTGGTCCAGGGTGGTTGACACGCTGGTGCGCCGGGCGGGGCGGGAGGGCCCGCCGGCGGACGCGCGGGTGCGGTGGGCCGGGCGGCTCGGCGAGGGGCTGCGCGGTTACGGGCTGATCGTGGCGATGTGGATCCGGGCCACGATGACGTACCGGACGTCCTTCCTGCTGGCCACGGTCGGGAACGCGGCGATCACCCTGCTCGACTTCGTCGGCATCTACGTCATGTTCCGGCACGTGGACGCGCTGGGCGGGTTCTCGCTGCCGGAGATCGCGCTGCTGTACGGGTCCTGCTCGGCCTCGTTCGGGCTGAGCGACCTGCTGCTCGGCAATATGGACCGGATGGGGCAGCGGGTGCGGGACGGCTCGCTGGACACCATGCTCGTGCGGCCGGTGCCGGTGCTGGCGCAGGTGGCCGCGGACCGGTTCGCGCTGCGCCGGCTGGGGCGGGTGACGCAGGGGCTGGCGGTGCTGGTGTGGTCGCTCGTGGCGCTGGACGTGGACTGGACGGCGGGGCGGGTGCTGCTGGTACCGGTGATGGTGCTGTCCGGGGCGGCGATCTTCGCGGCGGTGTTCGTGGCGGGCGGGGCGTTCCAGTTCGTCGCCGGGGACGCGGCGGAGGTGCAGAACTCCTTCACGTACGGCGGGGCCACGATGCTGCAGTACCCGCCGACGATCTTCGCGCAGGACCTGCTGCGCGGGGTGACCTTCGTGGTGCCGCTGGCCTTCGTGAACTGGCTGCCGGCGCTGGAGGTGCTGGGGCGGCCGGATCCGCTGGGGCTGCCGGGCTGGGTGGCGTACCTGAGCCCGCTGGTGGCCTTCGTGGTGTTCCTGCCCGCGTCGCTGGCGTGGCGGGCGGGTCTTCGTTCGTACCGGAGTACGGGGAGCTGAACCGGGATGCGGGAGCTGGACGGGATGCGGGAGCTGGACGGGACGGGGGAGAGGGCAGGGATGCGGGAGAACGCCGGGATGCGGGACAACGTCGGGATGCGGGAGAACGCAGGGATCCGGGAGGAGGCCAGGCCGGGGAACGAGCGGTCCGGGGACGTCTTGATCGAGCTGCGGGACGTCCGGAAGGTGTTCGACGTACGCCGTCGGGCGGGCCGCTTCCGGCGGGAGAAGCACCAGGTCAAGGCCGTGGACGGGATCAGCTTCGAGGTCGCGGCGGGGGAGGTGGTCGGCTACATCGGGCCCAACGGCGCCGGCAAGTCGACGACGATCAAGATGCTGACCGGCATCCTGACCCCGAGCGGCGGCCGGCTGCGGGTCGCCGGGATCGACCCGTCGGCCGAGCGGACCCGGCTGGCGAGCCGGATCGGGGTCGTCTTCGGGCAACGGACCACGCTGTGGTGGGACCTGCCGCTGAAGGACTCGTACGGGCTGATGCGCCGGATGTACCGGATCCCCGAGGACCGGTACCGCCGGAACCTGGAGCGGTGCGTGGAGCAGCTGGACCTCGGCGAGCTCCTCGACGTACCGGTGCGGCAGCTGTCGTTGGGGCAGCGGATGCGCGGGGACATCGCGGCGGCGTTGCTGCACGACCCGGACGTGCTGTACCTGGACGAGCCGACGATCGGGCTGGACGTCATCAGCAAGGCGAAGGTGCGGGGTTTCCTGCGGCAGCTGAACGAGGAGGTCGGCACGACGGTGCTGCTCACCACGCACGACCTGCAGGACATCGAGCAGCTCTGCGAACGGGTGATGGTGATCGACCACGGGCGGCTCATGTACGACGGCCCGCTCGGCGGGCTGCACTCGGCGGGCGGGGCGGGGGAGAGCGAGCGGACCCTGGTGGTGGACCTGGAGCGGGAGCTCCCGCCGATCGAGGTGGCGGGGGCGCGGACGGTGAAGGTGGAGGGGCCGCGCCAGTGGCTGGCCTTCCCGGCGGACCGGTCGGCGGCTCCGCTGGTGGCGGCGGTGGCGGAGGCGTACCCGCTGGTGGACCTTTCGGTACGGGAGCCGGACATCGAGGACGTGATCGCGCGGATGTACGCGGGGCGTGGGTGAGGGCGAGGGCACGCACGGGGTGCGCGTGCGGGACGGGAGGCGCGGGACGGTCGGTAAGTCGCATGAGTGGCTAGGCTGTTGGCCATGAGCGATGACCGGCGGGACCGGGGGGACGGGCAGGACGGACGGCCGGAGCCGGAGGGGCCGGAGCCGGAGGGGCCGGAGCCGGATCTGCCCAAGCCGGACATGCAGAAGCGGGATCCGGCGAACCGGGACCTGGAGAACCGGGATCCGGCGAACCGGGACCCGGAAAAGAAGGCGGATCTGCGGGCCTTGGACCTGCGGGCCTCGGACGCGGACCGGGAACGGGTCGCGGAACGGCTGCGGGACGCGGTCGCCGAGGGGCGGCTCGACATGGCGGAGTTCGAGGAGCGGCTGGAGGCGGCGTTCACCTCCCGTACGTACGCCGAGCTGGAGCCGCTGACCAGGGACCTCCCGGCACCGGCCGCCGGGCCGGCCTCGGGCCCGGGCACCGGACCGCTGACCACCGGTCCCGGGAACGGAACCTGGCCCGCCCGGATCGGCGGGGCGGGGACCTCGTCGACGGCGGTCGCGGTCATGTCGGGCTTCCAGCGCACGGGGCAGTGGACGGTGCCGGCACGGTTCGACGCGGTGGCGTTCTGGGGCGGGGGGAAGATCGACCTGCGCGAGGCGAGGTTCGCGGAGCGCGAGGTCGTGATCAACTGCGTCGCGGTGATGGGCGGCATCGAGGTCGTGGTGCCCCCGGGCGTGGAGCTGGACGTACGCGGCTTCGGTCTGATGGGCGCCTTCGACCAGGGCTCCGTCCCCGGCCCGGCAGAACCGGGCGCCCCGCGCGTGGTCGTGACGGGCTTCGCCTTCTGGGGCGGCGTGGAGGTCAAGGTGAAGGCCCCGAAACTCCCCCCGGGCGCCCCGCCGGCCCGCAAGGAGCTCTGACGACTCCGCCGCCCGCCCTGGCGCGGGCAGGCATCCGGCCTGACCCCGGCCCGCCCCCGGTGTGGGCAGGCGTCCCGCAGGGCGGGACGGGTGGGCACACCGGGACACCCCGCTCAGCGGCTGTACCCCCTCCACCCGGAGCCTCGGCCCGGGCGGCCGCACCGCCGCTCACCCGGAGCCTCGCTCCTCCGCGGCCAGCGCAGCGTATGGCTCGGCCGGTGCCGGGCAGAGGCGTACGTAGGACCGTACGGCCCGCATACCCTCGCTGGCGTGCCGGGAACTCCTGGAGCCCGCCGGGAGTCGGATGCTATGCAGACAAAACCGGCGCCCCCGGGGGAAGGCAGGAGCACGTGGAAAGCACAGCGCGGCAAGCCGTCGAACCAGGCCCCGGCGGGGCCGACGCCCCCGCCCGGGGACCGGGCAACGGCGCCGGCTCCGGCAAGGGCGGCGGCAACGGCGGCTCCGGCAACAGCGGCAGCGGCAGCAGCAACAGCAGCGGCAGCTCCGGCGGCGGCCCCGGCAGCAGCAGAGGCGGCAACAACGCCAGCTCCGGCCCACCCCGCGGCACCGCCTTCCTCTTCAACGCCGCCGACGAGGAACGCAGACGCGGCGTCCGCCGCATGAAGACCACGGCGACGGGCCTGCTCCTCCTCGTCGCCCTGATCTACGTCCTCGCGAAGGTCGCGCAGAACGCCTGGGGCGCGGGCGGCTGGGCCGGGTACGTCGCGGCCGCCGCCGAGGCCGGCATGGTGGGCGCCCTGGCGGACTGGTTCGCGGTCACGGCACTGTTCCGGCGCCCCCTCGGCCTGCCCATCCCGCACACCGCGATCATTCCGACCAAGAAGGACCAGCTGGGCGTCTCACTCGGCGAGTTCGTCGGCGAGAACTTCCTCTCCCCGGACGTCGTACGCGCCCGCCTGCACGCCCTCTCCATCGGCGGCCGCCTCGGATCCTGGCTCGCCGAGCCCGCGCACGCCGACCGGGTCACGGCGGAGCTGGCGACGGCGCTGCGCGGCGCGCTCACCGTCCTGCGGGACTCCGACGTCCAGGCGGTGGTCGCCGAGGCGATCACGCGGCGGGCGGAGACCGCCGAGATCGCGCCCGGGGTCGGCAAGACCCTGGAGCGGATCGTCGCGGACGGCGGCCACCGCCGCGTGGTGGACCTGATGTGTGCGAAGGCCGCCGACTGGCTGGTCCTGCACGGGGACTCCGTCATGGACGCCGTGCAGGGCGGCGCCCCGGGCTGGACCCCCCGGTTCGTGGACCGCAAGGTCGGCGAACGCGTCTACAAGGAGCTGCTGCGCTTCGTCACGGAGATGCGGGACATGCCCCAGCACCCGGCGCGCAGCGCGGTCGACCGTTTCCTCCGGGACTTCGCGGCGGACCTGCAGTCGGATTCCGACACCCGGATCCGGGTGGAGCGGCTGAAGTCGGAGATCCTGGCGCGCGGCGAGATCCAGGACGTCATCGCCTCGGCCTGGTCGGCGATCCGGACGATGATCCTCTCGGCGGCCGAGGACGAGCGGAGCGAGCTGCGGCTCCGCGTCCGGGCCTCACTGATGTCCCTCGGTGCGCGGCTGGCCTCGGACGGCCGCCTCCAGTCCAAGGTGGAGGGCTGGATCGAGGGGGCGCTGGTGTACGTGGTCACGAACTACCGGACCGAGATCACGTCACTGATCACGGACACGGTGGCGAGCTGGGACGCCGAGCACACCTCCCGCAAGATCGAGGCCCACATCGGCCGCGACCTGCAGTTCATCCGGATCAACGGCACGGTGGTCGGTGCGCTGGCGGGCCTGCTGATCTACTCGGTGTCCCAGGCGCTGGGGGCGTGACGGCAGGGCGGCAAACCGCCGCCCCACCGGCGGGGGGCGGCGGCGAGCCGCCGCCCCGTCCGTCGCGGCCCCGTCGGACGGGGACGGCTCAGCCCCGGTCGGCGACGGCCCAGGAGGCAGCGGCGACGACGCCGGCGACGCCGAGCACGGCCGGCCAGGCGCCGACCTTCTTGGCCAGCGGGTGCGACCCGGCGAACGCCGCCACGTACAGCGTGCCGAGCGCGGCCGCGGCGGGGGTGCCCGCACGGCGGTACCACTCGCGGCCGGCGGCGATCCCGGCCGCGCCGAGCACGACCCCGCCCAGCGGCCGCTTACGGGTGAACCGTGCGACCGCGTAGCCGCCGACCAGCCCTGCGGCGGCCACTGCGGAAGTCGGTACCTGAACCATGAACGCTGTCCTTTCGCCGGAAGTCGTTCCCCGAGGCTAACGCGATCGTCGTACGAATCGACGGACTGCCAGCAATCCCAGCAGCAACACCACCCCGCCGATCACGGCGTCGGGCACGGCCTCCTGCACGGGCGCGGGCAGCAGCGCGAGGAACCCCAGCACGAGCAGGAACGTGAGGGCACACGCGCCGAGCGCCCCGACCAGTCTCTCCATGCCACTCCAACGCCACCGGCGTCCCACCGACACGGTCGGCCGGACACGAACGGGAGACATGTCCCGCGAACCAGGCCGCCGGAGAGCACACAGGGAACGGAGGGAGAGAAGGGGGGAGTACCGGACGGAGAGGGAGGGAGGCCATGGGGGACCACGCGAGGAGGGGGGAATCGCGTACGCGGGTGGACACCCGACACGTGGGGATTTGTCGCACACTCGCCGAATCCGCCGATCCCGCGCCTCGGGGAACGCCCCGGCCTTACATTCACTCTCCATGGGGGAGTAAATGCCCCACCCATCCCAGGATCGGAATGAAACCGGTGATCTGTTACGGACCGACGGTCCTCGACCTGGCGGACGAACTCCTCGACGCCTACACCGAGGTGTTCTCGGCCCCGCCGTGGAACGAGAACGAAGAAACCATTCGCCAGTTCGCGGCCCGGCTGACCGCCGATACCCGCCGCACCGGCTTCCGTGCCGCCCTCGCCCAGTCCGAGGCCGGCATCGACGGCTTCGCCACCGCCTGGGTCACCCAGCAGGCCTTCCCCGTCGACCGCGGGTACGCCCAGGTCACCGCCCAGCTCGGCACCGAACGGGTCCGCGAACTCCTTGTCGGGGCCCTGGAGATCGACGAACTCGCCGTACGCCCGTACGCCCGCGGCCAGGGCACCGGCCGCGCCCTGCTCGCCGAGATCACCGCCGACGCCCCGTCCCACCGCGCCTGGCTCCTCACCTCCCGCATGGCGACGGACACGGTCGCCACCTACCACCGCCTCGGCTGGCACGAGGTCACCCCCCTCCCCGGCACCCGCAACGCGGTCGTGGTCTTCCTCTCCCCGACCCACCCCGGTCACTGAGCGTTACAACCTCCCACCCCCGGGGCATGCCCGCCCCATGACCACACCACCGCACGCCCAGGCACCCCCGCACCTCCGCGCCACGGCGGACAGCCACCACAGCCCCACCAAGGGCAGCCGCCCGCACCCTGCCCCGGCCAGGCCCCGACAGCCCGCCAGGGCCAGGCGGCCGCACGCCACCCCCACCGCCACCGCAGCCGCGCACCGCCAGCTGAACCTGATGACCTACCGGCAGCTCCGCCAGACCGGCATCGCGCCCACCACCATCCGCGACCGCTGCCGGCCCGGCGGCCCCTGGCAGCGGCTGCTGCCCCGGGTCCACCTCCTCCAGACCGGACCCCCGGACCACCGCCAGCGCGCCCTCGCCGCCGTCCTCTACGCCGCCGACCCCTCCGCGACCGACCCGCTCTCCGGCGCCACCGCGGCCCTCACCGGCGGAGCCGCCCTCGCCCTGCTCGGCGTACGCGGCGCACCCGCGGCCCCGTACGACGTCCTGATCCGCGCCCCGCGCCGCCTCCGGCCCACCGCCGACGTCCGCCCACGGCCGACCACCCGCCGGCCCGCGACCATGTCCGTCACCGGCATCCCCTGCGCCCGCCCGGTCCGCGCCGCCGCGGACTTCGCCGCCCGCACCGACAGCCCGGACCTGGTCCGCTCGGTCCTGGCCCACGTGGTCCAGTCAGGCTGGTGCCACCCCACCGACCTCCACACCGAACTCCGCGCCGCCCGCCTCCTCAACCACCCGGCGGCCCGCACGGCCGCCGCCGAACTCCTGGCGGGCACCCGCTCCCCGGCCGAAGCCCAGGCCCGCGACGCCCTCGCGGCAACCGACCTCCCGACCCCCCTCTGGAACGCCCGCCTCTACACCCCGGACGGCCGCTTCCTCGCCACCCCGGACGCCTACTGGCCCGACCACGGCGTGGCCCTGGAGATCGACTCGGTGGAATACCACTTCACCCGCGACTCCTGGCACGCCACCCTCCACCGCCGCCTCCGCCTGGAATCCCACGGCATCCTCGTCGTCTCCACCACCCCTTCCCTCCTCCGCACCACCCCCGAGGAGGTCATCTCCGCCCTCCGCACCCTCCTCACCCTGACGGCCACGCGCCCCGAACCCCCGCTGGCCATGGCCCGGGGACACGTGCAGCTGCCGTTGCCGTTGCCGATGGAGTGGAGGAACGGTGGACGGAACGGCTAGGCCGGACGGAGCGGGCCCTAGATCTCGATGCGGTTGCCCTTTCGGCGGCCCTTGTTGTACGCCTCAACCACCTCGCGGTAGCAGGTCATGATCCGGGAGCCGGTGCCGCTGTTGTGCATGCCCCCACCGGAAGACTTCGAGTGCACCAACCCGATCCAGCCCGCGGCATGGCCGTACTTGGCGAGCTTCTCCGCGACCTGCGCCTCGTCGTCCACCATCGCGCCGTGTCGACCGAGAAACTCGGCCACGCCACCGAGAAGGACGCCGTCCCACGTGGACTTGTCCCGGCCCCATGCCTTCTCGACGATCGTCAAGGTGCGGTCCAGAATGTCCGGCCCGTGCATCTGCGTGATCCTCAGGACGCCGGACACGGCGCCCACCACATTGGTGGATGAGGTTCCTAGGGTGAGGTTGTGCCGCTGCAGCACTTCGTCCGTGTCCACGAAGAGCGGAACGCCAGCGGTCAGTCCGACCTTGAACTCGTCGAGAGCGCTGGGCTTCGAGGATTCGCGGTTCTTGATGAGGAAAAGGACGGCCTCTTCCTGTTGGCTGAGCCCGTGGTGCACCTCCGCCATGATCTTGTCGATCCCCAAGAACTGGCACGCGTAGTGGCGGTGCATCCCGTCCACGATGTACATGTCGCCGTCGTCCCTGCGGGACACGACGATCGACCCCATCGCCTCCTTGACCAGGCCCTTCGCGATGGTCTCGGCTCGCCTCTTGTTCAGGGAGCGCTGCGCCTTGTCGTCGATCTTCAGGCTGTCCACGGCCAGCTCGATGCCGTACTGCACGTCATGGTCCGGCAGGCTGTAGTCGTACCGCTTCTTACTCATCGCGACCCCCAACTCGATGTTCTGCACCACGTGTTGACTGATGGGGCAGCAATCTACGAACGGTCGCGTTCAGTCGTCCATCCTGAATGTGGAAGGGAGACGTTCACACGCGCGCCAGGAAGCACATAGGCGCTGGTCAGAGCCGCAGTGTCAGGTTTCGGTCGAGTTGCTGTCCGGGTTTCGTCGAAAACGGCCGGAACTTGGTGGCTCCCTGCGTAGTTCTATGACCATGACGATGCGGGAACTGCTCATTGACGTGGCGCGGTTGTACGACAGGCAGGCGGGCTACGGCCGAGGAGTGCCTGGTCAGGACCTGTTGCGCAAGGTTGGCAAGCGTGGCGACCTGCCCGTACCCGCTGGGTGGATAGTGAGTGGGCACGGCGGAACGGGGAGCGCGGCCACCTCACCGTGGATCGGCGTGTTCGATCCCGAGATCAACGTGAAATCCCGGCAGGGGCTGTACCTCGCCTACATCTTCAGCGTGGACCTCTCTGCCGTGACCCTCACCCTCCAGCAGGGGGTGACGAACCTCAGGAACAAGATCAAGGGCAGGCAGACCTTCCTCACTCGGCTCGAGCGGCAGGCGGAACTGCTGCACCAGGCGCTGCCCCCTCGCCTCGCCGAGGAATGGAACCACCGTCCGACGTTCGGAGGCGGAAGGGGTTCGCTGCCGGAGGCTTACGAATACGCGAGCGTGGTGGCGCGGCGTTACGAGATCAACGCGCTACCAACAGAAGAGGACCTGGTCACCGACCTCGCTACAGCCGCGCATCTCTTGCAACTTGCAGCCGTAGCGATGCGCGCGGTGGATGGGGAGGCCGATGCTGAAGGAACGGGCCCTCGAGCGGAAGGGCGTGTGCTCGGGGGCTTCCGCCCGCGGAGCAGCAGCGGCTACCGCGCCACCATCGAGGCGCAGCAGCAGTTCAAGACCCAGTACCACGAGGCCCTGATCGAGGACTTCGGAGCGTACATTCGGACACGGGGATACGTGCCGACCAACCAGCAGGTCCACCCCAAGGACCTCCTCCTCCACCAGGAGGGCGCCTCCCTGCCGACCGATCCCGAGTGGCTCGTTGAGGTCAAGGTGGTTGCCCACGGGAACCCCACGGCCGCCGTGAGGGGAGCAGTCGGTCAGCTCCTCGAGTACAGCTACTTCTACTACCGGACCCTGGGCAGACCGGCCCCTCACCTGCTGGCCCTCTTCACCGAAGACATCGGGGTCTACGCCCAGTACTTGGAGGACCAGGGCATCGCATCGGTATGGCGTGTCGGTGACACGTGGGGCGGATCGTCGACCGCAGCCGCTTGGGGCATGGTCGACTGAGGTTCGGACGGAACGTTCCTACTGAACGCCCGGCAGCTTGCTGTCGGGCGTTCAGTTTGTCCGGGTGGCTCCTGCTCGGTTCATCCGAGGTGGGGGCCGCCGTGGCACTGGGCGTAGGGCTTGGTGGAGGTGCACCAGCAGGGGGCGGTGGGGGTGGGGGGCCAGGGGGTGGCTTTGCCGCGGGCCGCGAGGGTGGTGGCGTATTCGGCCAGGAGGGAGGGGGAGGCCGGGGAGGTCTTCTCGGAGGCGGCGAAGGCCTCGTAGGAGGGGACGCTGCCCGTGACGATGCCGAGGTTGTGGGTGCCGGAGGCGGCGAGGGCGCGGAGGGAGGATTCGACGGCGGTCAGGTGGGCCGCGTGGGAGGGGTACTCCGTGGCGAGGGTGGGGTAGGCGGTGAGGAGTTCGGTGAGTTCCTCGACGGGCCAGTGGAGGAGGGCGACCGGGAAGGGCCGGGAGAGGGCGGCGCGGCGGTCGCCGAGTTCGGCGCGGAGGCGGGCGATCTCGGCGCGCAGTTCGGCGGGGTCGTTGGAACCCAGGGCCCAGATGCGTTTGGGGTCGTGGAGTTCGTCGAGCGGGACCGGGCCGGTGTGGCGGGTGTCGGCGACCATGTCCCATTCGTCGTGCGGGAGCGCGAGCAGGCGGCGGACCCGGTGGCGGCCGGTGAGCAGGGCCGTGGTCGCCGGGGTGAGGGGTTCGGGTTCCTTGATCAGGAGGGTGGCGGCTTCCGTGAAGCATTCCTCGGAGGCGGCCAGCTCGTCGTGGGCCTCCAGGGCTTCCGCGATCACCTCCCAGGGCGCCGGGTCGGTGGGCGCGGCGGCGCGGATGCCGGAGATCAGGGCGCGCGCCTCGGCCTCGTGGCCGTACTCCCAGAGGTTGGCGGCCTGAAGGGCCTTGACCAGGTGGGGGTTGGCGGGCGAGCCGGAGAGCAGTTGGTCGTAGAGGGCGCTCGCCCGGTCGCGCGCGTCGGCAAGTTCGAGGTGGGCCGCGGCCTGGAGGAGCAGCGGCTCCTGGTCCTCGGGGTAACGGGTCGCCGTGCGGATCAGACGCTCGGCTTCGGCGATGTGCTCGGCAGGCGTGTCGGGGCGCATGGTTCACACCGTACTGCCGCTGGTCAGTTGAGGGGGGAGGTCCTAGGGTGCCGGCCGTGAGAGATCGCATACCGGTGGTGGTGCAGCGGCGGGGCCGCGGGGTGCCGGCCCGGGCGCTCTGGAGCGCGGCCGAACTGGCGGTCACCCTGGGGGTGATCCTGTTGTTGCTGGTGGTGCACCAGGTGTGGTGGACGAACCGGCAGGCGGTCGCCGGCGCCCGCGAGCAGGTGGCTGTGCTGGAGCAGCAGTGGGCCGCCGATGGGTCTGTTGGCTCCTCCACCTCCTCCTCTTCCTCCGATGGGTCTGTTGGCTCCTCTTCCTCTTCCTCTTCTTCCTCGTCCTCGTCTCCTTCTTTCCCTCCTTCCGCTTCGGGTGGTTGGCCCTCTTCCTCGTCGTCGGCTTCCGGTGGTTCGGTCGGCGAGGGGGGCGGAGGGGCCTCTGCCCGGTCCGGTGGGCGGGCACGGGGTGCGTACGCCGTGCTGCGGATACCGCGGCTCGGGGTCGTGGTGCCGGTGGCCGAGGGGATCGGGCGGCGGAGCGTGCTCGACAAGGGGTACGCCGGCCACTACCCGGGCACCGCGGAGCCGGGCGCGCGGGGGAACTTCGCGGTGGCGGGGCACCGCAATACGCACGGCGAGCCGTTCCGGTACCTGAACCGGTTGCGGGCGGGGGACGAGATCCTCGTCGACGTGCGCGGGCGGCGGTACGTGTACGTGGTGGGGAAGGTGCTTCCGGAGACCTCGCCGCGGGACACCGGGGTGATCGCGGAGGTGCCGAGGAGTCTGGTGCGGCCCGGTTTCGGTTACGACGAGCCCGGGGCGTACATCACCCTGACCACCTGCACGCCCGAGTTCAGCTCCACGTACCGGCTGGTGGTGTGGGGAACCCTGCGCTGAATCCGGCCCGTGCGTCTCCCGGCGGGTCTTGGTGATCTTTTTGCGGTCGTCGGGAACTCCTCGTGGGCGGGGTCCGTTGTGGGGGAGAGTGCCGGGTGGTCCGGCCGGCAGGCACAGGCAGGGGAGGTGGGGAGGGATGGGCAAGTGGTTGCGCGGTGCGTTCGCGCGGCTCGGGCCGGTCGCCGCGCCCGTGCTCCTCGTGGTCTTCGTGCTCCTGCTCGGGTCGGCCGTGGCCGGCTCGGGCCTGCTGGGTGAGGGCGGGCTGGTATCCGCGGTGACCCTGGCGGCGGCCGCCGTGCTGGGCCGGGTCGCCCTGGCGGCGCGTTCCGCCTCGCCCGTGCCGCCCACCCGCATACGTACCGCGATCCGTGATCGCGAGCAGCGTACGGCGTTCCTTCCCCAGCGTGATCCCGATGCCTCGGGCCGGTCCCGGCCCAGGGCGCCCGGCCGGCCGTCCTCGACGGCCGCGTAGGGGTTCCGTTCCGGGTTCTGTCCCCGTTCTTTCGCTTTTCTTCCGTGCTCCTGTGCTCCCGTGCCAGGAGTGCGGTCCCTCGTGGTTCGTCACGCCGAGATGCCATGTTTTCGGTGCCGTTGCGCGTCGTGAGCGTGCGTGTACGTGCGTGTACGTGCGTGTACGTGCGTGTACGTGCGTGTACGTGTGCTTCGTCGTGCGGCGGCCGGACGAGACCCCGGAGGGTTCCCGTGTCCGTTTTCGCTGTGTTCGCCCTGCTCGTTTCCCGGCTCGCCGACCTGCTCGGTCCGGTCTTCGCGGCTTCCGCCACCGCGGCCGCGATCGTGTTGTTCACCGCTCTGGTGCGGGTCGCGATGCATCCGCTGACCCGGGCGGCCTTCCGCGGCGAGCGGGCCAGGGCGGCGCTGGCGCCCCGGCTCGCCGAGCTGAAGCGCCGCTATCCCGGGCCCAGGAACGCGGACCGGCTGCAGAAGGCCGTTCTCGACCTGCACGCGGAGGCCGGCACCTCTCCGCTGGCCGGGTGCCTGCCGATGCTGGTGCAGCTGCCGGTGTTCTTCGTGATGTACCGGGTGTTCTCGGCGGGGAAGGTCGACGGGGAGACCAACGGGCTGCTCGTTGAGGGGCTGTTGGGCGCGCCGCTCGGCGGGACCTGGGGGGACGCCCTCGGGGACGGCGGGCTGTTCGGGGCGCACGGGACGGTCTTCCTCGGGCTGTTCGCGGCGATCGCGGCGGTGGCCGTGTGGACGGTGCTGCGGGCTCGGCGGGCCATGGCCGCGGGCGAGGGCCCGGTGCTGCCCGCCGTCGGCACGGCCCGCGCCGGTTCCGGAGGGGAGGAGCCGGCGGCGGCTCTGATGCAACGGATGGTGAAGGTGATGCCGCTGATGGCGTTCGGGACGCTCGTCACCGCGGCCGTCGTGCCGTTGGCCGCCGGCCTCTACCTGCTGACCACGACCGCGTGGACGGCGGGCGAGCGCGCCTGGCTGCAGCACCGCTGGGCGAAGAAGGGATCCATGGAGAGCGCAGAAAGCGCGTAAAGGGGGGCATAGCGGGGCGAGAGCGGAAGGTTACGGTCCAGTCTGTGAACAGGGTTTGCGGATTGGACCGACTTCTTGGAGGATCGGCCAATCCTCCGATGGCCGCAACCCATCGTCCGGCCCGGGGCATGCCCAGGGCCGACCAATCTCGACCACGGGAGAATGCCCATGAAGCTGCTGCGTGTCGGTCCGGTGGGGGCTGAGCGCCCCGCGCTGCTCGACCAGGACGGAACTCTCCGGGACCTGTCCGGCCTCGTCGCGGACGTGGACGGCGAGCTGCTCGCCGACGACTCCGTGCTGTCCCGGGTGCGCGACGCGGCGGCCTCCGGCGAGCTTCCGGCACTCGACGCGGAGGGGCAGCGGATCGGTTCGCCGGTCGGGCGGATCGGCAAGATCGTGGGCATCGGCCTGAACTACCACTGTCATGCGGCCGAGGTCGGCGCCGAGGCGCCCGCCGAGCCGATCGTGTTCCTGAAGGCCCCGGACACGGTGGTCGGCCCGGACGACAACGTGCTGATCCCGCGCGGCAGCGTGAAGACCGACTGGGAGGCCGAGCTCGGCGTCGTCATCGGCTCCACCGCCCGCTACCTGTCCTCCGCCGAGGAGGGCCTCGCCCACGTCGGTGGGTACGTCCTGGTGAACGACGTCACCGAGCGCGCGTTCCAGAACGAGCGCGGCGGCACCTGGGACAAGGGCAAGAACTGCGAGACCTTCACCCCGATCGGCCCGTGGCTGCTCACCGCCGACGAGGTCGCGGACCCGCAGGCGCTGGGCGTGAAACTGTGGGTCAACGGCGAGCTCAAGCAGGACGGTACGACCGCCAGCCAGATCTTCCCGGTCGGTGAGGTCGTGCGGTACCTGAGCCACTTCATGACCCTCCACCCGGGTGACGTCATCGTCACCGGCACCCCGGCGGGTGTCGCGGCGGGACAGCCCGAGCCCAAGCCGTTCCTGCGGGCCGGCGACGTCGTGGAGCTCGAGGTCGAGGGCCTCGGTCGTCAGCGCCAGGAGTTCAAGAGCGCGTAGCCGGCAGCGGCCGGTCCAGCCGGTCCAGCCGGTCCAGCCGGTTCAGTCGGCACAGTCGGCGCAGGGGTGGGTGCTGCCTTCGGGCGGTGCCCACCCCTGCTGCGTCGTCCCTGCTGTGTGTTGTCCTGCCGTGTGCCGTGTGCCGTGTGCCGTGTGCCGTGTGCCGTGTGGCGCCTGCCCCTGCCGCGGCCCGCTGCCGAATGGCTGCTGCCGCCTCCCGGCTGAGGCCGGGCCGGGCGTCAGTTCCCGAGGGGGACCGTGACGCCTTCCGCCGAGGACCTGCGCGCCGCCTCCAGCACCTCCAGCGCGTGCGCCACCTCGTACGCGGTGACCGGGGCCGGGCCACCGTCCCGGAGGGCCGCCGCCACCGCCGCGTAGTACGCCGGGTAGTCGCCCGGAGCCGTCGGCTCCGGCCGTCCGCCGCCGGTCAGTGGGGACTCCCCGGAGCCGACCGTCCCCCAGCAGTGTTCGGGCTCCTCGCCCCACGGCTGGTCGGGGGTGCCCGGCCGACGCCCCTCGCGCAGGGCCCCCTCCTGCGGGTCCAGGCCGTACTTCACGAATCCCGCCGAGGAGCCCAGGACCCGGAAGCGCGGTCCCAGCTGGGCGGCGGTCGCGCTCATGTAGAGGTGGGAGCGGACCCCGTTCGCGTGGGTCAGCGCGATGAACGTGTCGTCGTCGGTCTCGGCTCCCCGGCGGCGCGTGTCGGTCTCGGCGTAGACGCGTACGGCCGGCCCGAACAGCACCAGAGCCTGGTCGACCAGGTGGCTCCCCAGGTCGTAGAGCAGGCCGCCGATCTCCTCCGGCGCGCCCGACTCGCGCCAGCCGCCCTTGAGCTGCGGCCGCCAGCGCTCGAAGCGGGACTCGAAGCGCTGGATCTCGCCCAGCTCGCCGGTCGCGATCAGTCGGCGCAGGGTGAGGAAGTCGTTGTCCCAGCGGCGGTTCTGGAAGACGGAGAGGAACGTGCCGCGCCGCTCGGCGAGCTCGGCCAGGGCGCGGGCCTCGGCGGCGGTGGCGGCGAGCGGCTTGTCCACGACCACCGGAATGCCTGCCTCCAGGGCGGTGCCGGCCAGCGGGACGTGCGTCCTGTTGGGGGAGGCGATCACGATGAGGTCCACGGCGGGAGTGCGTCCGAACAGCTCCTCGGCGGTGCCGGCGACCCGGACGCCGGGGAACTCGGCCCGGGCCTGCTCCTGCCGGTCGGGGCGGGTGGTGACGACGGTGTCGAGGACCAGCCCGTCGGTCGCGGCGACCAGGGGGGCGTGGAAGACCGAACCGGCCAGTCCGTAGCCGATGAGGCCGACGCGGAGGGGGCTGCCGGGGTGGGCGCCGATGCCGGTGCTTGGGCTGCTGGTGCTGCTGGTGCTCATGGCGCCACTTTGGCAACAGTGTTGCCGAAGTGCAAGGAGGGGCGCAGAATGGATGGGTGATCAGGGGTACTGGGGCGAATCTGCCGGGACTGCGCGGACACAACGCCGCCCTGGTCCTGGGTCTGCTGCGCGAGGCCGGGGCGGAGGGGCTCGGGCGCGGCGAGCTCGCGCTGCGTACGGGGCTGACCCCGCAGGCCGTCAGCAAGATCGCGGCCAGGCTGCGGGCGGACGGCCTGGTCGCGGAGGCCGGCCGGGGCGAGTCCACCGGCGGCAAGCCCCGCACCCTGCTCAGACTGGTCCCGGAGGCCGGCTACGCGGTCGGCGTCCACCTCGACCGCGACTCGCTCCGGGTCGTCCGGGTGGACCTGGCCGGGCGCGTGGTGGCGGAGGCCCGCTCGGCCGTGGACTTCGGGGCGGGGCCGGAGCCGGTGGTGGACGCGGTGGCGGCGGGCGTGGCGGAGGTGGGCCTACGCGTCGCGGGCGGCATGGCCTTCCTAGCGGACCCCTGGTCGGCCGCCCCCGTACCGGCCGCGCCCGAAGCGGGCCCGGCCGGTACGGACACGGGTGCGGATACGGGTGCGGACGCGAGTGCGGATGCGCGCGTGGACGTACGTGCGCTCGGGCGCGTGGCGTGGCCGGTCCTGCTCGGAGTGGGGGTGGCGGCGCCGGGCCCGCTCGACCGGCGGACCGGGGTGCTGGGCCGGGTCACCGGACACCCGGAGTGGGAGGGCTTCGCGCTGCGGGACGCGCTGGCGGAGCGCCTGGGGACCGCGGTGGACCTGGACAAGGACACCAACGCGGGGGCCGCGTCCGCCGCTGCCGTCGGCCGCCCGGGCCCGACGGCGTACGTGCACGTCGCCACGGGCATCGGCGCCGGGCTGGTGCTGGACGGCGAGGTGTACCGGGGGCGGGACGGGCGCTCGGCGGCCGGCGAGTTCGGGCACCAGGTGCTGATGCTGGACGGCCCGCCGTGCCGGTGCGGGGCGCGGGGGTGCGTGGAGGTGCTGTGCCTGGCCGCGGTGGCGCGGGGGGATCTGCCCGAGGCGGCCCGGGTGCTCGGGGAGGCGGTGGCCAACCTGGTCGCGCTGCTGGACGTGGAACGGGTGCTGCTGGGCGGGCGGGTCGTGGAGGCGGACCCGGACCGTTTCGTGGCGGGCGTGACGAGGGCCGTACGGGCGCGGGGCACGGCGGAGGTACTGACGGCCCGGAGCGGGGTGGCGGAGGGGGCGGCGGAGCTGGTGCTCGGACCGCTGTTCGGCCGCGGCGGCGGCTGATCCGGCCTTGCTTCCCCGGCCGTTCCCGGCCGTTCCCGGCCGTTCCCCCGTGTCGTCGGTCGGTCGGCCGGACACCCCCGTGCGGCCGGGGCCGAACGGGGGTAAAGCGGTCCGGGGCAGGCGTGGCAGGTGAGACGGTGTCCGGGAACGTGGCAGGCTGCGGGCCCGGGCGGGGTGATAGTCACCTGGTCCGACCATCGTCCGGCGAGCAGCGAAGGCAGCCCTCCATGCGACTGCGCGAAGCCCTGGCCCTGTCGGGGGTCCTGCTCGTCCTCGGCGGGCCGGCCGCCGCCGCCCCCGTGCCCTTGGCCGCGCCCGGTGCGGCCTGGACCTCGCCCGTTGCCGCCTGGGTCGCCGCGGCCCCGTCCACGGCTCCGGCCTTCTCCCCGTCCGCATCCCCGCCCGCGTCCGCGTCCCCGTCACAGTCATCGCCCCACGGCCCCGCTCCCTGGGGCCCGGACCCCAGGACGCGCATCGTCGCGGGGGCGGAGGCGGGGGCGGGTGCGGGTGCCGAGACCGCCGCCGACGCCGGTTCCGGCCTGCGGGACATCGGCGCGGGGGCAGGCTCCGGGACCGGTACCAAGCCGGCCCCCGGTGCCCACCCCGCCCCCGGTGCCCACCCCGCCCCGGGCGCGGCCCCGGGCGCCCACCCCGCCCCCGGCGCCCACCCCGCGCCCGCCCTCCCCGCGCGGCTGCGGGCCGCCAAGTGCGGGGAAGCCAAGAGCACCGAGTTCCCCATCGGCGCCCGGATCCGGGGCGGGCCCGCCGTGTACCGGAGCGGCGGCGGCGCGCAGAGCTGGTACCTGGACCTGGCCAACACCGGCCCGGCCCCCTGCACGGCCGTGCACCCCGTGGTCGTGTTCACCGACTCCGCGCGTGCCCTCCGCCCCGAGCACCTCCGGATGGAGTTCGACACGGCCCACGGCACGTTCCCGGTCAGCATGGAGCGCACCGACCGCGACGAGGTCATCGCCGTCTTCGACGGCGGCAGCTCCTTTCCCGGCTTCGCCGTCGCGCCCGGCGCCACGGTCACCGTCAAGGTGGGCCTCTCCTTCGCCCAGGGTGCGCCCGCCGGCGAGGTGGTCGCCGACGCGGCCCTCGTCCAGCGCAGGGGGGACGACGGCGAATGGATCGGCGAGGGCGGCGGATACCGGTTCTCCGTCGACGGACCCGAGGACGGGGCCACGGGCGCCGCGGAGACCGGGGGCGGGGTCGAGGACGGGCAGGACGCCGGGGAAGCCGGGTCCTTGGCCCACACCGGCACGGAAGAAGGTCCGGCCGGCGTCGGCGCCGGCCAAGCCGCTGCCCGGGAGCGGGAGCGGGCCCGCTGGGTGACCTCCGGGCTGGCCGGAGCGGCCCTCGCGGCCGGCGCCGGCCTGCTCCTCTACGCCCGTCGGCTCCGCGAGACCCCCTGACCCACGGCCTCCGGGGCGCCCGCCGCCCGTCCGGGCGGAGGGCCCGCCGCGCCGCGTACAGTCCCAGCGTGGAACCGAATGATCACCGCCCAGGCTCTCCCGTCCGCTCCGGCATCCCCGAGCACGGCCGGGTCCCGAAGTACTACGCCGTCAAGGCCCGCATCGCCGCCCTCGTCGAGGAGCTCGGCGAGGGCGGGCTGCTGCCCACCGAACGCGACCTCGCCGAGCGCTACGAGGTGGCCCGCGAGACCGTCCGCCAGGCCCTGCGCGAGCTGCTCCTCGAAGGGCGGCTCCGCCGTTCCGGCCGCGGCACCGTCGTGGCCGGACCCAAGCTGGAACAGCCGCTCTCCCTCGCCAGCTACACCGAGGGCGTACGGCGGCAGGGGCGCAGGCCCGGCCGTAACCTGATCGGGCTGGAGCGCTTCCCCTGCCCGCCCGACCTGGCCGCGGGCATCGGCGCCGAACCCGGCGAGCCCGTCTGGCACCTGGAGCGGGTGCTGCTCGCCGACGACGAGCGGGTCGGCCTGGAGAGCACGTACATCCGGGTGGCCCGGGTCCCGCGTCTGGACAGCGAGTTCGAGCCGGACTCCTCCTTCTACGGGTACCTCCGCGACCGGCTCGGCATCTCCTTCGGCGACGCCGACGAGAAGCTGGAGACGGTCCTCGCCACCCCGCGCGAGGCGCTGCTCATCGGCACCCCGCCCGCGCTCCCCATGCTGCTCATCCACCGGTTCTCGCGCGACCAGGACGGCCGGCCGCTGGAGCGCGTGCGCTCGCTCTACCGCGGCGACCGCTTCAGCTTCACGACCCACCTCAAGCCCCAGTAGGGGCACGGAGTCGCCGCATCCCGGACACCTCACCCCTCACTTCATCACGAAACGATAACGGGTCTAGTCCAAGTGTCGGGGGCTGTTCACCGTCGTGTTGCCGCGCCGCCCCTTCCGGGTCACTGTGCGCACCCACTTTGGACGCCGTGAGAGTCATAGTCGTCGGAGGCGGCGTGGTCGGCACCATGCACGCCTGGCAAGCAGTCCAGCGCGGCCACGAGGTCGTACAGATCGAGCGCGAGGCGGAAGCGCGTGGCGCCTCGTTGCGCAACTTCGGCCAGATCTGGGTGAGCGGGCGGGCCGCGGGCGAGGAGCTCGCCACCGCGCTCCGTGCCCGCGAGCTCTGGGAGGAGATCGGGGCCCGGGTACCGGACCTGGGGTTCCGGGCCAACGGCTCGCTCACCCCGGTCCGTACCGCCCGCGAGTACGCCGTCGCCGAGGCCGCCACCCGTCGGCCCGACGCCGCCGCCCGCGGCCACAAGCTGGTGACGGCCGCCGAGGCCCGAGAGATCAACCCGGCCCTGCGTGGCGCCTTCGAGGCCGCCCTGTGGTGCGAACGAGACGCGGCCGTCGAACCGCGCACCGCCCAACTCGCCCTGCGCGCCGCGCTGCGGGCGACCGGCCGGTACACCTTCCTGCCCGGCCGCGAGGTCCGTGACGTCGTCGGCCCCGGCGCGGTCCGCGACGACCACGGCGAGGTCCACTCCGGCGACGCCGCCATCCTGGCCACCGGCGCCTGGCTGTCCGGTCTGGTCCGCGAACTCGCCCCCGAACTGCCCGTCCGCCGGGTGCGCCTGCAGATGATGCAGACCGAACCGCTGGGCGAGCCGCTGACCACCTCCGTCGCCGACGCCGACAGCTTCCGCTACTACCCCGCCTACCGGTCGGACGCGCTCGACGAACTCAACGCGGCGCAGCAGCAGACGGAGACCGCCGCCGCGCACAAGATGCAGCTGCTGATGGTGCAGCGCCTCGACGGCGGTCTGACCATCGGCGACACCCACGAGTACGAGCACCCCTTCGCCTTCGACACCCTCCAAGACCCCTACGACCACCTCGCCGAGGTCGTCGAGTCCTTCCTGGGCCGCCCGCTGCCGAAGATCCGGCACCGCTGGGCGGGCGTGTACGCGCAGTGCACCGACACCACCCGGGTGGTCCACCGCGAGCAGGTGCGGGACGGCGTGTGGCTGGTGACCGGGCCCGGCGGCCGCGGGATGACCTGCTCGCCGGCCATCGCCGAAACCACCGCGAACGAACTGGGCTGGTGAAGCACATGAACGACATGCACCACACGAACCACGTGAACGACATGAACAGCGTCAACGCGAAGAACAGCGTCAACGGGAAGAACGGCAACGCCTACGGGCTGGTCGTACTCGACATGGCCGGGACCACCGTCGCCGACGGCGGACTCGTCGAGCGCGCCTTCGAGCGGGCCGCCGAGCGGCTCGGCGTCGAGCCCGGCTCCGCCGACCACGCCGCCAAGCTCCAGTACGTCCGCGACACCATGGGCGAGTCGAAGATCTCCGTCTTCCGGCACCTCTTCGGCACCGAGGAGGCCGCCCGGCAGGCCAACGCCGCCTTCGAGGAGGCGTACGGCGAACTCGTCGACGGCGGCCTGATCGCCGAGATCCCCGGCGCCCGCGAGACCGTCGAGAAGCTCCGGGCCGCCGGCCGGACCGTGGTCCTGACCACCGGTTTCGCCCGGGTCACCCAGGACGCCATCCTCGACGCGCTGGGCTGGCGCGATCTGGTCGAGCTCACCCTGTGCCCCGCCGACGCGGGCGGCCGCGGCCGCCCCTACCCGGACATGGTGCTGGCCGCGCTGCTGCGGACCGGCGCGGTGGACGACGTACGGCAGGTGGCGGTGGCCGGGGACACGGCGTACGACATGCTCAGCGGCAGCCGCGCCGGGGCCGGGGTGGTGGCCGGGGTACTGACCGGGGCGCACGACCGGCAGGCCCTGCTCGCCAACGGCGCCGGCCACGTGCTGGGCTCGGTGGCCGAACTCCCCGCCCTCCTGGACGCGCTGGAGCGGCCGGCGTGAGCGGCATACGTTTCGACGCGGTGTCGGTCGCGTACGGCGGCACCACCGTCCTGGACTCCCTCGACCTGACGGTCGAACCGGGAGAGGTCATGGCACTGCTCGGGCCGTCCGGGTCCGGGAAGACGACCGCGCTGCGCGCGGTGGCCGGCTTCGTCCGGCCGGTCTCGGGACGGGTGCTGATCGGCGGCCGGGACGTCACCCCGCTGCCGCCGCACAAGCGGGGCATCGGCATGGTCGTCCAGCAGTACGCGCTGTTCCCGCACATGCGGGTCGAAGAGAACGTCGCCTTCGGGCTCCGCGCGCAGAAGGCGCCGAAGGGGGAGATCCCCGGCCGGGTCGCCGAGGCCCTGGAGATGACCGGCATGGGCGCCTACGCCAAGCGGTACCCCCGGGAGCTGTCCGGCGGCCAGCAGCAGCGCGTCGCCATCGCCCGGGCGCTCGCCATCCGGCCCGGCGTACTGCTGCTGGACGAGCCGCTGTCGGCGCTCGACGCGCAGCTGCGCTCCGGGATGCTGGCGGAACTAGCCCGGCTGCACCGGGAACTGCCCGAGGTGTCGATCCTGTACGTCACCCACGACCAGGTCGAGGCCCTGACCCTGGCGGACCGGATCGCGGTGATGGACCGGGCCCGGCTCCAGGACTGCGGGACCCCGCAGGAGCTGTACCGGTCGCCGCGCACCGAGTTCACCGCCTCGTTCGTCGGCAACGCCAACCTGCTGCCGGTCACCGTCGCCGAGGACGGGGCGCTGTTCGAGGGCCGCGCCCTCACCCTCGACCGGGGCCGCGCCGTGCCGGGCGCCTCGGCCACCCTGTGCGTCCGGCCGCACCTGCTGGGACTCGGCGACGGCCCCAACGCCCTGGCCGGCCGGATCACCGAGGTCCAGTGGCGCGGCTCCACCCACCGGCTGTACGTCGACGTGGCCGGGCACCGGGTGAAGGCGGACCTGCCGGAGCTGCGCGAGACCCCCGAACTGGGCGAGGAGGTCACGCTGCACTTCGCACCGCGGGACGCGGTGCTGCTGTCGGCGGGGGTGGCCGATGGCTGAGTCGCCGGCCCCGGCCGCGCCCCGGGTGCAGGACCCCGGGACGGTGGGAACCCCGCTCCCGGCCGCCGCCCCCGGCGTGAACGAGAGCCCGGCTCCGGCCGCCTCCGCCGCCGCCCCCGCGGCCCCGGCCCCGCGCGCCCGTCGCGTCCCGCGCACCGTATGGGCCCTGCCGCCCGTCGCCGTGCTCGGGCTGGTCTTCCTCTATCCGCTCGCGCTCGTCGTACAGCAGTCCCTCACCCCCGAGAGCGGCGGCCCCTTCGCCGCCTACGCCGAGGTCTTCGGTTCCACCGCGTTCCGCGAAGCGCTCGGCACCACCGTGTGGCTGGCCGTCGGCGCCACCGCCGGGTGCCTGCTGCTCGGGTTCGTGCTCGCGCTGGTCATCGCCTTCGTGCCGTTCCCCGGCGCCCGTTCCATCGCCAAGTTCATCGACGTCTTCCTCTCCTTCCCCTCCTTCCTCATCACCCTCGCGCTGCTCTTCATCTACGGCAACGTCGGCATGGCCAACGGCCTCTGGACCGACGTGACCGGCGCCGCAGAGGGCCCGTTCCACTTCCTTACCACCCCCTGGGGCGTACTCCTCGCGGAGATCACCTACTTCACGCCCTTCGTGATGCGCCCGCTGCTCGCCGCGTTCTCCCAGATCGACACCGCACAGCTCGACGTGGCCGCCGGTCTCGGAGCACGGCCCGCGCGGATCGTCCGCCGGGTGATCCTCCCCGAGGCCCTGCCCGCGCTCGCCGCCGGCGGCAGCCTCGTCCTGGTCATGTGCCTCAACGAGTTCGGCATCGTGCTCTTCACCGGCGCCAAGGGCGTCACCACCCTCCCGATGCTCGTCTACGGCAAGGCCATCCTCGAATCCGACTACCCGGCCGCCTGCGTGGTCGCCGTCGTCAACATCGCGATCTCCGTGGGCCTGTTCGGCCTCTACCGGGTGGTGAGCAAGCGTGCTGGTGCATAGCCGGGCGGGCCGCTGGGCGGCCTGGTCCCTCTTCCTCCTCCTCTTCCTCCCGCTGTTCGCCCTGCCGCTGCTCGTGGTGGTCGCCGCCTCCTTCGCCACCCACTGGTCCGGCGCCTTCCCCTCCGGCCCCACCACCGAGCACTACGCCTCCGCCGTCCGCGGCGAATCCCTCCAGGCCCTCACCACCAGCCTGGTCACCGCCGTCACCGCGAGCCTGCTCGCGCTGGCCACCGGCACCTGGGCCGCGCTCGCCGCCGCCGGGCTGCGCCGCCGCGGGAAGCGGTCCCTGGACGCACTGTTCATGCTGCCGGTCGCCGTGCCTTCGGTGGTCGTCGGCCTCGCCGTTCTGGTTGCCTTCAGCAGGCCGCCCATGCTGCTCAACGGCACCAGCAGCATCGTCGTCCTCGCGCACACCATTCTTGTCACGGCGTTCGCCTACCAGTCGGTTTCGGCTGCCATCCTGCGTCTCGATCCCGCGTACGAGCAGGCGGCGGCCAGTCTGGGCGCACGTCCCGCGTACGTGCTGTGGCGGGTCAAACTCCCCCTGCTGCTGCCCTCCCTCAACGCGGCCGCCGGGCTCTGCTTCGCCCTCTCCATGGGCGAGCTGAGCGCCACGATGATGCTCTACCCGCCGGACTGGACACCCCTTCCCGTCCGGATCTTCACCGCCACCGACCGCGGCTCGCTCTTCGGCGGCTCCGCCGTCGCCGTGGTCCTGATGGCCACCACGCTCCTGGTCCTGCTGGCCGTCTCCCGCATCCGCACCAGAGCCTCCTACCGCTGAACCCCCGTCCCCAGAAGGAAGCCCCATGTCCAGCCCCGTGTCCCGCAAGCTCCTGCTGCGCACCGCCACCGCCGTCACCGCCGCCCTCGTCCTCGCCCCCGCCCTCACCGCCTGCGGCGGCTCCTCCGCCGACGCCAAGGCCGGCGAGAAGGTCGTCCTCGTCTACAGCGCCGACGGCCTCAAGGGCGAGAAGGGCGACGGCTGGTACGACAAGGTCTTCGCCGACTTCACCAAGAAGACCGGCATCGAGGTGAAGTACGTCGAGGGCGGCTCCGGCGAGATGGTCCAGCGCGCCGTCCGCGAGAAGACCAACACCCAGGCCGACGTACTGATCACCCTGCCGCCGTTCATCCAGCAGGCCGACGGCAAGGGACTCCTCCAGCCGTACGCGCCCAAGGGCGCGGACAAGGTCAACGGCCGTGACAAGGCCGCCGACGCCAAGTGGACCTCCGTGGTCAACAATTACTTCGGGTTCATCTACAACAAGAAGGAGCTCCCGGAGGCCCCCAAGACCTGGGAGCAGCTCCTCGACCCGAAGTTCAAGGGCAAGCTGCAGTACTCCACCCCCGGTGTCGCGGGCGACGGCACGGCCGTGCTCATCAAGTCGATGCACGACTTCGGCGGCAAGGAGCCCGCCATGGAGTACCTGAAGAAGCTCCAGGCCAACAACGTCGGCCCGTCCTCCTCGACCAGCAAGCTCGCGCCGAAGACCGACAAGGGCGAGATCCTCGTCGCCAACGGCGACGTCCAGATGAACTTCGCCCAGTCCAAGTCCATGCCGAACCTGGGCATCTGGTTCCCGGCGAAGGAGGGCGGCGCCCCCACCACCTTCGCCCTCCCGTACGCGGCCGGGCTCGTGAAGGACGCCCCGCACACCGAGAACGGCAAGAAGCTCCTCGACCACTTGCTCAGCGAGGAGTCCCAGAAGCTGGTCAGCGAGGTCGGCGGCGGCTTCCCGGCCCGTACGGACGTCAAGCCCACCGACGCCAACGCCGTCGAACTCACCAAGCTGCTCAGCGGCGTCGAGATCTTCGAGCCGGACTGGGCGGACATCGACAAGAACCTGACGGCGTACGTCGACGCGTGGAAGTCCGCAACCGGAAGCTGAGCTTTAACCCGGCGGCCATCATCGGCCGCCATCGTATGACGCGTAGATAACGGGTCTGGACCGAACGCCCGCACCGTTCGGTCCGGGCCCGCCTGCGTGCCCCCTTCTTTCCCCGCAGCACCCCCGACCGCACGCTCCTGGAGGAGTACGTGTCCACAGTCCTGCCCGGACGCCGTCGCACCGCCGTGGTCACCGCCACCACGGCCGCCCTGCTGGGTGCGACCCTCGCTGCCACCACCCCCGCCGGCGCCGCCCCCGCCCCGGCCACAGCCGCCTCCGCCGCCGACAAGGTCCTCGTCATCGGCCTCGACGGGGTCGTCCTCGACCGCATCAAGGCCGCCAACGCCCCGCACCTGAACGGCCTGATGGCCCAGGGCCTCACCGCCAAGAGCACCCTCTACGCCAACCCGATGGCGGCCACCTCCTCGGGCCCCGGCTGGTCCACCATCGCCACCGGCGTCTGGCCCGACAAGCACGGGGTGAAGGACAACTCCTTCACCGGCAAGAACTACACCGCCTACCCGGACTTCCTGACCCGCATCGAGAACGCCGACCCGTCGCTCAACACCTACGCCGCCGCCGACTGGGAGCCCATCACCTCCACCGACCAGAACGGCCCGATCTTCTCCGCGAAGGTCGACAAGCGCCTCTCCCTCAAGGGCGACCGCGACGGCTACCGCAACGAGGACCCCAAGGTCGCCGCGGCCGCCGCCGCCGAACTGCGCGACGCCGACCCCGACGCCTCCTTCGTCTACCTCGGCGAAGTCGACTCGGCCGGCCACTCCTACGGCGCGGCCTCCCAGCAGTACCTCGACGCCATCGCCCGCGTCGACGCCCTCGTCGGACAGCTGCTCACCGCCGTCCAGCAGCGCCCCACGTACGACCAGGAGAACTGGAAGATCCTGGTCACCACCGACCACGGCCACACCGCCGCCGGAGGCCACGGCGGCTCCTCCATCGCCGAGCGCGGCACCTTCGTCATCGCCAAGGGCGCCGGCATCCCGGCCGGCTCGGTCCGTGACGACGTCCGCCTGACCGACGTCGCCGCCACCGCCCTGCAGCACGTCGGCCTCGCCGCCGGCTCCGCCATCGACGGCCTCCCGCTGGACGCCCCCGACAGCGACCCCTTCGACACCCTGCGCCCGAACCTGCAGGCCCGCCTGGACGAGACCGGCATCCCGGCCGGCACCAAGGGCTTCACCCACACCCCGCCGGCCGGCTGGTCGGTCGACAACTCGAAGATGGGCACGGGCGGTGTGCGGGAGTGGGCCGGATGGGCCTTCGCCACCGACGAGTTCTGGTCCCAGGCACAGCGCGACCAGTGGCGCGAGCTGAACGTCCGCTCCCGTGACGTGTTCGCCGTCGCCGACTCCGACGAGTGGGACGACAAGACCCACACCGGCACCTTCGACTCCACGCTGATCACACCCAAGTGGGCGGTGACCGGCGGCACCGGCAAGACCCTGCGCTACCAGACCCACTACCGTCACGAGGCCGGCCAGACCGCCCAGGTCCTGGTCTCCTACAACGGCGGCACCGCCACGGTGGTGAAGAACCACACCGCCGACGCCGTCGCCAAGGCCGAGGCCTTCACCCTCCAGGTCCCGGCCGGCGCCACCGACGTCCAGGTCCGCTTCCGCTACACCGGCACCAACAACTGGTTCTGGACGGTCGACGACGTCACCCTGAGCTGAGCTGAGCTGAGCTGAGCTGAGCTGAGCTGAGCCGAGCCGAGCCGGGGCCACGGTCCGGCCCGGCCCGATAGCCTGATTTCCCGTCACAGCAGGGGGAGGGCCGTCATGGGCCGGATCGTGGTCGTGCACGGAGTGGGACACCGACTCGGCACCGCAGAAACACTCCCGGCCGGGATCGGACCCGCCCTCCGCGGCGGGGCCGCACTCGCCCGACGCGGCGACCCGTCCCTCCCTGAGGCCGCCGACGAGGACATCGCCCCCGCCGGGTACGGGGACCTCCGTCGGCCGAGTTCGCGCGTGCACGACATGACCGCCTGCCCCACCGCCGTGGAGACGGGCACGGCGATCGCCTCCGGGCTTCCCGCGTGACACCGGACCACCTCACCCGCCACCTCTTCGCCTTCGGCTCGGGCAACTACCCGGCCGACCCCTACCTGCCCGCACTCCCGGGCGTCGAGGGAGACCTGCGCCGGGTCGGCGACCTCTTCGGCGAGCTCGGCTACCGGCGCATCCTGCCCGAGCTGAGCGACGCCCCGGACGCCCGCCAGGTCCTGGCCGGCCTGGAGGACTGGCTCCAGGACCCCGCGCGCACGGAGACCGACGTCCTGGCCGTCTACTACGCGGGCCACGGCCTGCGCGAGACCCACCACCGGCTCACCTGCCGCACCAGCCGCCTGGACCGGCTGCGGACCAGCACCATCCGCACCTCCGACCTCGCCGAACTCCTCGCCGACTCCCCGGTCGGCCACGCCCTCCTGATCCTCGACACCTGCTACGCCGAACTGGGCGCGGCCGGGATCGCCAAGGCCGCCGCCGACCTGGTCGACGTACGCCCGCCGGACGCGGACGGCCTGTGGCTGCTCGCATCCGCCCGCGCTCTGGGCATCGCCCACGACCACGCCTTCGTGGACGGCCTGGAACGGGCCGTCCGGCACGGGGCGGCCGGGATGCGGCCCCGCTACCTGGACGTGGCCACGATCACCACCCGGATCAACGCCCACCTCGCGGAACACCGCTCCGATCAGCCGGCCACGTACCACGCCGCCTCCGGCCGGACCGTGCCGCCGTTCTTCCCCAACCGGGAGCACCGGCCGGGCCTGCCCGAATACCCGGTGGACGTCGAGGCGGCCCGCGAATGGACGGCCCATTTCGACCCGCGCGGGCGGGGCGTGGAGTACGCGAGCGAGAAGGGCGACCACTTCACCGGCCGGCACCAGGCGCTGGCCGCGCTGGCCGGCTGGCTGCGCGAACCGCGCCACGACGCCCGCGCCCGGGTGGTCACGGGCGACCCGGGCTCGGGCAAGTCGGCGGTCCTGGGCCGCCTGCTGGCGCTGACCCGCACCGACCGCCCGGAGGCCCCGCCCCACCTGCTTCCCCCACCGGGCTGCGTGACGGTGGCGGTCCACGCCCACGGCACGACGCTCGAGCAGCTCACGTCCCGCCTGGCGACGGCCCTGGCCGTGGACGCCGACTCACCGTCCGAACTGCTGGCGGCTCTGGCGGACGGACCCGACGGACCCGACGGGCCGGACGGACCCGATGGGCCGGGCGGACCGGAACCCCGTACGGTGCTGATCGACGCCCTGGACGAGGCCGGCACGGGCGTCGGCGGCCGCGAACCCCAGCGCATCGCGCGGGAACTCCTCAGGCCGATGTCCGCCCTCCCGCACCTCCGGTTGATCGTCGGCACGCGCCGGGACGTGCTCCCCGATCTCGGCCGCGCCGTCGAGGTGATCGACCTCGACACCGACGCCTACGCGGGTCGTACGGACATCGGGGCGTACGCAGCCGGGCTGCTGCCCCCGTCCCCGCACCGGGAGGAGCTGGCCCGCGCGGTGGCCGCCCGCGCCGGCCGTTCCTTCCTCGTGGCCCGGATGGCCGTACGGGCCCTGACGCACGGGGACCTGACGGTGGAAGTCGGCTGCCCCGGCTGGGAGGCCGCGCTCCCTTCGGAGGTGGGTCAGGCCTTCGACGCGTATCTGGCCCGCTACGGTGCGGACGAGAGCCGGGTCCGTCGCCTGCTCCGCCCGCTGGCCTACGCGGAGGGCACCGGCCTGCCGTGGGACTCCCTGTGGGCACCGCTGGCCACGGCCCTGTCCGGCGTCCCGTGCACGGACGACGACGTGGAGTGGCTCCTGCGGAAGGCCGGCGCGTACGTCCTGGAAGTCCCGGTGTCCGGTGACCGCTCGGTGTTCCGCCTCTACCACGAGGCCCTCGCCGAGCACCTCCGCGACCCGCGCCGCGCCCGCGAGGACCAGCGTCGGATGACGGGGGCCCTGCTGGCCGCCACCCCCGACTGGGGGCGAGCCCACCCGTACGTCCTCGGCCACCTCGCCGGTCACGCCGCTGCCTCGGGTGACCTCGAACGCCTCATCCAGGACCCGTGGTTCCTGGTCCACACCGACCCGGACGCCATGCTGGCGGCCCTGGAGTCCGTACGCTCCCGGGAAGCGGTCCTGATCCGCGCGATGTACCGCACCTCCGCGCACCTGTACCGGAACCTGGACTTCGCCTCCCGGGCGCACGTCCTCGCGATGGACGCGGCCCGATGCGGCGCGGAGCGGCAACGGGCCGTTCTCGCGGGGAGGCTGGAGTGGCGGCCGCGGTGGGCGACCGGCAGCCAGACGAGCCCGTACTTCCATGCGGAGCTGACATCCGGGCCGGACGTGGACCGGGACCTGCTGGTCGTGGCCCGGTTGGCGGACCGGGACGTGCTGCTCGGCGCCGAGGAGCAGGGCACGGTATCGGTGTGGGAACCGGCGGACCGCACACGGGTGGGGGTGCTGGACGGGCACACGATGACGCTGACGGCGATGACGAGCACCGTGGCGGAGGGCCGGAGCCTCGTCGTGACGGCAGCATTCGACAACACCGTGCGGGTATGGGACCTGGCCGACGGGCGGGAACTGTTGTGCATCCCGGTGGGCAGCGCCGTGCGGGGCCTGGCTTGCCTGAGCCTGGAGGGCCGACCCGCGTTCGCGGGCTGTGAATGGAACGGCAGCCTGTGGGTCCGGGACCTGGTGACCGGGGAGGTGCTGCGCGAGGCGCAACCTGTGGCGGAGGAGCTGTGCGCCGGCCTGGTCCGTGCGGGCGGTGAGGACGGGACCCTGGTGCTTGTCAACCTCGGAGGTGAGGTGCTCCAGTGGTCGCTGTCCACGGGTGAATGCTCGGTACTGCCGTTCGACAGTACGGCGCACGCCATGGCAGGAGGCGTATACGGAGAAACGCCTGTGGGGGCCTTCGGGGCCGGGACGGGTCGGCTGGAGATCTGGGACCTCGTTGCCCGCGAGCCGCTCACCGTGTGCACCGTGGGCTACGACGTGTCCGCGCTCGCCCTCGCGGACCTGGGCACGCGGAGGGTGGTGCTGCTGGGCCGCAGGAGCGGATCGGTGGAGCTGCGCGACGCCGTGCACGGCCATCTCCTCGGACAGCTGAACGGGCATACCGACTGGATCGGTTCGATCGTGACCCTGACGGTCAACGGGGCGCCGTTCGCGGCCACGAGCAGTGCGGACGGCAGTGTGCGGCTGTGGAACCTTGCCGCGGAGGGCGAAGCCGGACACCGAAGCGGTCATGCGGGTGACGTGACCAGCGTTTCCTGCACCGTGGTGGACGGCGAACCCGTGGCCGTGACAGGTGGACGGGACACCGTGGTCCGGGTCTGGAACCTGGCTTCCGGCCGGGAACTGGCCCGGTTCGAAGGTCACCACGACTGGGTGACCTCGGTTGCGTGCGCCACCGTGGAGGGGGCGCCGGTGGCGGTGTCGGCTTCCGAAGACAAGTCGGTATGGGTGTGGGACCTGGCCACGGCCACCGCACGGGGTGACTGGAGCGAGGTCTGGAGCGTGCTGGTGGCCTGCACCGTGCTGGAAGGCCGCGCCGTCGCCCTGTCCGCCGGCGCGCCGAACGCGAACGCCGGCGGGACAGGGGTGTGGGACCTCGCGACCGGCCGGTTCCTGGGGCAGCTCACCGATCTGTCGCCGGCGCTCGGAGCGATCACCGCCACGGTGTGGGACGGCATCTCCGTCGCTGCGATCGCGGGCCACGCTCCGTTTGAGGAGCCACCCGAGGAGGTGGACCTCTGGGACCTGAACGCGTGGAAGAGGCTCGGCACCCTCGACGTCGGTGCACAGGTCAACGTGGTGGCGTGTGGCTTCGACGGACGCCGGCCGGTCGTCGTGGTCGGCACCGACCAGGGCGCCGGCGTCTGGGACGGCCGGACGGGGAACCGGCTCTTCGACCTGAGGCACGACAGCGTCTGGGTCGGCGGGGTGACCTGCGGCGTCGTGGACGGCTCCGACGTGACCGCCACGACGTCGGAGGACGGCGTGCGGATCTGGGAGCTCGCCACGGGACGGCTGCTGCACCACATCGCACTCCCGCTTCCCGCCCACTCCGTCGCCTTCGGCCCCGGCGGGGAGCTCGTCGTCTGCGCCGGCTTCGAGGTCATCGTCCTGGAGCGTTCACCCTGAGGCCATGTCCGGGCCATGGACGGCCGGCCCGGGTGGGCGGGGCGCCCGCTAGGGTGGTGGTACAGACCACAGGTCAAGGGCCGGCAAGGCCAGAGCGGGGAGAAGCACGTGGCAGAGCGCAAGCCGATCGAGTCCTGGCTCACCGACATGGACGGGGTCCTCATCCACGAGGGCACCCCCATTCCCGGCGCCGACGCCTTCATCAAGCGGCTGCGCGAGTCGGGCAAGCCCTTCCTGGTGCTGACCAACAACTCCATCTACACCCCGCGCGACCTGCACGCCCGCCTGCAGCGCATGGGGCTGGACGTGCCCGTCGAGAACATCTGGACCTCCGCGCTGGCCACCGCCAAGTTCCTGGACGACCAGCGGCCCGGCGGCACCGCCTACGTGATCGGCGAGGCGGGCCTGACCACCGCCCTGCACGACATCGGTTACGTACTCACCGATCACGAGCCCGACTACGTCGTCCTGGGCGAGACCCGGACGTACTCCTTCGAGGCGATGACCAAGGCCGTCCGGCTGATCAACGCCGGAGCCCGCTTCATCTGCACCAACCCCGACGAGACCGGCCCCTCCACCGAGGGCCCGCTGCCCGCCACCGGTGCCGTGGCCGCACTGATCACCAAGGCGACCGGCAAGAAGCCGTACTTCGCCGGCAAGCCGAACCCGCTGATGATGCGTACGGGCCTCAACGCGATCGGCGCGCACTCGGAGACCAGCGCGATGATCGGCGACCGGATGGACACCGACGTGCTGGCCGGCCTGGAGGCCGGGATGCAGACCTTCCTGGTGCTCACCGGGCTCACCACCCTCGAGGACACCGAGAAGTTCCCGTACCGGGCGACCAGGACCGTCGACTCGATCGCCGATCTGGTGGACCTGGTCTGAGCCGCCGCCTGCTCTGACCGGCTGATCCGGCTGACCCGTCTGCCGCGTCCCGGATGCGGCGGGGCGGTGCGCGAGTGAACCTCCTGGTACGAGGAGGTTCACGATGCGCACTGCTCTGGTCGCTCTCCGCGCCACCGGCGCGGCCGCCGCCCTGACCGCCGTCTCCGTGCTCACCGGGCCCGCGGCCCTCGCCGACGAGGGGAACCGCGGCACGGTCTGGGCCACCCCGTCCACGGCCGAGCCGGGCGCGCAGGTCGGGCTGCGCGTCCTGGGCTGCGAGGGCGGCAAGGGGGTCGCGAAGTCTCCGGTCTTCGTCTCGCCCGTCCCGCTGTTCGGCCGGGGCGGCGGCGGCCACGGCGGCCGCAGCAGCCCCGTCTTCGAGCTCTTCGGCGAGGCCATGATCAGCTCGCACGCCAAGCCCGGCTGGCACACCATCGAGGCGCACTGCGAGGGCGGTGCGGGCAGGGCCACCGGCTCCATCCAGATCGTGCCGCACCGCGGCAGGCCCGATCACGGCAAGCCCGATCACGACAAGCCCGACCACGACCGGCCGCCGTTCGCCCACCACACCCCCCGCTGGCCGGTCCACGCGGGCGGTGGCGGCATGGCGGAGAAGCTCCCGGCCGCCGGGAACCTCTCCGCCACCGAGAACCTCGCCGCGGCGAAGAAGAAGCAGCCCGAGCCGCAGGGCCCGAGCCTGCCGCACACCCTGATCGGCGCGTTCCTGGCGGCCGCCGCGACCCTCGCCGTGGCGGGCCGGGCGCTGAAGCTGCGGCGTCGCCGCAGCGGGGAGTGACCGAGCCGAGGTCCTCCGGCGGAGGCCGGGTGCTGACCGTCGCCGCCTGGACGGTCATCGTGCTGGGCCTGTGGCTGTGGGGCCGCGAGATCACCGACGTGCGGCCGGGCGGTGGGCCGGGCCAGGCCGGGGCGATGGCGCCGGCCGGCCTGCCGGCCGCGCACGCCCCGCTGCATCCGGCCCTGCCGCAGCGGGTCGACGTGCCCTCGATGGGCATCCGAGCCCCGCTGATTCCGCGGGGCCTGGACCGGGACGGGGCGATCGAACCTCCCCCTTTCGACCGGCCCGGCACGGTCGGCTGGTGGGGCGGCGGCACCCGGCCGGGGGAGGCGGGGGCCGCACTGCTGGTCGGGCACGTCGACACGGCCTCGAAGCCGGCGGTGTTCTACGGCCTCAGCACGGCGAAGCCCGGGGACAAGGTCAGGGTTGCCCGTACGGACGGCACGGTCGCGGAGTTCACCGTCGAGGACGTCCAGGTCTACGAGCGCCGGTCCTTCGACGCGCACAAGGCGTACGGGCCCAGAGTGCCGGGACGGGCCGAGCTCCGGCTGGTGACCTGCGGCGGGACGTACGACAAGGCGGCCGAGGAGTACACGGCGAACGTGGTGGTGTCGGCGTACCTGACCGGCACCGCGAAATCATGATCCGCAGCCCTGATCCGTCCCCCTGATCCGGTGGGGACAACGAAGAAGCCCCTCGCTTTCGCGAGGGGCTTCTTCCGTCGGTGCGCCGCCAGGGACTCGAACCCCGGACCCGCTGATTAAGAGTCAGCTGCTCTAACCAACTGAGCTAGCGGCGCTTGCTGACAGAGAAAACTCTACCCCACCTTTCACGGTGCTCGTGACCAGCCACGCCCGGCTTGTCCGATTAACCCATATTCGCGCCCTTTTCCGTGCACTATATCTCTTGGTCGCGTCGAATCTGACGATGCGCCAGGTTTCTCCGGGCTGGGTGAGGAGTGGACGGAACCGCATGACGACGCAGATGCCGGTGTTCGAGGAGCCGGTCTTCCGGGAGTACGAGCCCGCAGGCGACTGCCCGTGCCGGGGGTGCGTCCAGCGGCGCCGGGCCATGGCCGCCGGGCGGGCCATACCGCTCCGGGACGGCGGGCACCCCGGGGCGCACGGGGCCAGGCGCGCGCTGGTGCTGGTGACGGCCGCCGGGGTGGTGCTGGGCGGCGGCGGTGTCACCTCGAGGGTGGCGGCGGCGGATCCGCTGCCACCGGGCGGCACCGGCCGGACCGACGCCGGCCGGACCGACGGTGAGCGGGCCGACGGCGGGCGGGCGGGCGCCGCCGAGGACCCCGGGACCCCGCAGGGGCAGCGCGGTCCGCTGCACGGCCCGTCGGGGGTGTCGGCACGGCCGCCGAGGACCACCACCCCGGCCAAGGTGCCGGCGGTCCGCCGCATCGAGCGGGCGGCGATCATCAACCGGGCGAAGCTGTGGCTGGACGAGCAGGTCCCGTACAGCATGGAGAAGTACTGGTCGGACGGGTACCGGCAGGACTGCTCCGGCTTCGTCTCGATGGCCTGGAACCTGGGGACGAACGAGTGGACCGGGAGCCTGGACAAGTTCGCCACCAGGATCACCAAGGACGAGCTGCTGCCGGGCGACATGATGCTGTTCCACAACCCGGCGAACCCCAACAAGGGCTCGCACGTCGTGCTGTTCGGCGGCTGGGTGGACGAGACGCGAACCCACTACCTCGCGTACGAGCAGACCAAGCCGGCCACGCGGAAGCTGGCGACGCCCTACGGGTACTGGAACAACGCGGCGAAGTACGTCCCGTACCGGTTCAACGGGATCACGGGCGGCATCAGCCCGGACGACTCCGGCCCCGTCGGGACGCCCGCGACGCCGCCGGTCACGCCGGTCGTGTCGAACGGGTACCCGGGCACCTCGAAGTTCGGTCCGGGAGCGGACAACGAGCACGTCGCCCGGCTCGGGCGGATGCTGATCGACCGGGGCGGGATGCGCTTCTACCCGAACGGGCCGGCGAACCGCTGGACGGATGCGGACCGGCTGGCCACGCAGGCGTTCCAGCAGGCCCAGGGCTGGACGGACGCCGAAGCGGACGGGATTCCGGGGCCGGACACCTGGGAGCTGCTGGTCACCGGGCGGGGCATGGACATCGCGCCGACGGTGGCGGGCGGCACACCGCCGAAGCCGAAACCGAAGCCCACACCGAAGCCGGGCGGTCCGACGGCGCCGAAGCCGGCGGTTCCGGCGGGCACCGGCACCCGGCCGGTCAGGCCGGTGAAGGTGCCGCCGTTCCCCGGCGCGCGGGTGTTCCGGCCGGGACAGACGCACCTGGCGATCGAGGCGCTGGGCCGGCGGCTGGCCCAGAAGGGCTTCGGCAAGTACTACCGGACGGGCCCGGGCCCCCGCTGGTCGGAGGCGGACCGACGTGCGGTCGAGGCATTCCAGCGCGCCCAGGGCTGGCGGGGCGCCGAGGCCGACGGCTACCCGGGGCCGGAAACCTGGCGACGGCTGTTCGCATGACGGAGGCAACGATGTTTCCCACGCACACCACGTCCACGACGGGCACGATGTCCCCGCTCCCGCTCCCGCTCCCGCTCCCGCTCCCGCTCCCGCTCCCGGCGCCGCCGACCCCGGCCGCGCCCCTGCCCGCCGCCCATGTGCCGCCGGGACCGGAGGGTGCCATCCCGGCTCCGGTCATCGCCCGGCCCGCACCTTCGGCGCAGGCCCCCGCCCCGGGCCGCCCTCCGGTCTGGGTTCCGGTACCCGCCGCCATGGCCGGTCCCGGTGCGCCGGGCCGGGACGGCGGGGAGCCCGACGGCCCGGCCACCGCCGAGCCCCGGGCCGTCGTCCACGCGCCGGAGCCCGATGCGCCCGACACCCCGGATGCTCCCGACCCGGCCCCGCCGTACTCCCCGGAGCCGGTCTCGATCGTGGTCGAGACCGCGACGGGAACGGGGGCGGAGGCCGATGCCGATGTCGATGCCGATGCCGATGCCGATGCCGAACCGGACCGGGCTCCGGCCGGTACGGCGGACCACGGGACCGGGCTGCGGATCCCCGGCCCCGGCGTGGAGGTGATCGTCGCCGACGCCCTCGCCCGGGGCATGGCCGAGGGCGACGACCGGGACCTCCCGCGGGTCGGGGCGATCGGGGCCGCCGCCCCGACCGGGATCCCGGTGCACCTGCTCTTCCGGGACCAGGCCGCCGGCCCTGCGGCCCCACCCACGCACCCGCGCACCCCCACGCCCACCCCCACCCCCACACCTGCCCCCGCGCCCGAGCCCGCCCTCGCCGCCGTCCCCGCTCCGCGGTTCGACGCGGAGCCCCGCGCGCTCCCGGGCCGGCAGCGCCCGCGGAAGCCGGTGGTGCGCCGGGTGCCCGGCGGGGACGACCGGCTGCGGGAGTGCCGGGGCCCCGCGCTGCCCGGTTGGGCCGCCGCGGCCGTCGGCGGGCTGGCGCTCGCCGGGTGCGTGGCCGCGCTGTGGCGGGTCGGCGCCCTCCCCGCCGCCCTGGTGGCCGCGTTCGGCGCACCCATCCGCCCGTACCAGGGGCTCCAGGCGTACCACTGGCCCCCGCTGGCCCTCCTTGGCGTCACAGCCCTGATCGCCCTCGGCGGGCTCGGCCGCGGCAAGGCCGGCCATGCCTGGGTGCTGACCCTGTTCGGCCGCTACCGCGGCACCGTGCGGCGCACCGGCCTGGTCTGGGTCAGCCCGCTGCTCCTGCGCCGGCGGATCGACGTACGCCTCCGGCACTGGCGCAGCGACCCGCTGCCCGCCGTGGATGCGGGAGGTCTCTCCCTCCAGGTCGTCGTCCAGGTGGTGTGGCAGGTCCGGGACACCGCCCGCGCCACCCTCGCGGTGGCCGACCACACCGCCTACCTCGCCGAGCAGGTGGAATCGGCCCTGGCCCGGGTGCTGTCGCAACTGCCCGCCGACGCCTTCCACGAGGACGCCCCGACCCTGCGCGACGCGGAGGCGGTGGGCGAGGCCCTCACCGGGATGCTGGCGGCCGAGACCGAGGCGGTCGGGATCGAGGTGTTCTCGGCGCAGCCGACCCGGATCGAATACGCGCCGGAGGTCGCGGCCGCCATGCGCCGCCGCCGGGTGGCCGCGATCGACGCCAAGCACCGCGACAGCGTGCTGACGTCGGTCGTGGACGCGGTCGACGACACCGTCAACCGGCTCACCTCGCGCGGGCTGGTCGAGCTCGACGACTACGAGCGCAAGGCGCTGGTGAAGGACCTCACCGTGGCCTTCTACACCGGGCGCCCCGAATAGCACAGGAGCAGCACCCGCCACCTGCCACCCGATCGGCCGGCCGGCCCCCGCCCCACAGGGCGGGGATTCGGTCGGCCGATTGGTCTGGACATGGCCAACTTCCGGAAATAATCTGGGACTTGGTCTAGACCTACCCACGTCTCGAAACGATCCGTCGATCCCCGCTCCCGCGGTCCGCCGACCCACGGCCCGCGGACCGGCCGGACCGCCGGATCCTCCCGCGTGCGCACGCTCACCGGACTCCCCCCACGTTCAAGGAGCATCCATGGTCAAGACCCGTACCGCCGCACGGGCCGGCGCCGCCGCGCTCGGCCTCGGCGTCATAGCCGGCGTCACCCTGTTCGCCGCTCCCACCGCAAACGGCCACGGCTACACCGACAGCCCCATCAGCCGCCAGAAGCTGTGCGCCAACAGGGCGGTCGCCGACTGCGGCGAGATCCAGTGGGAGCCGCAGAGCGTCGAGGGCTTCAAGGGCTTCCCCGCCCTCGGCCCCTCCGACGGCACCATCTGCGCCGGGGGCAACGCCCGGTTCGCCGAGCTCGACAACCCGCGCGGCGGCACCTGGCCCGCCACCAGGCTCACCAGCGGCGCCCCCCACACCTTCCGCTGGCAGTTCACCGCGAACCACGCCACGACCGACTTCAAGTACTTCGTCACCAAGGACGGCTGGGACCCCACCAAGCCGCTCACCCGGTCCGCCCTGGAGTCGCAGCCCTTCCTCACCGTCGCCTACAACGGCGCCCGCCCACCCATGACCTTCACCCACCAGGGGAACCTGCCGAGCGGCAAGTCCGGCCGGCACATCGTCCTCGCCGTCTGGACCGTCCACGACACCCCGATGGCCTTCTACGCCTGCTCGGACGTTCAGTTCTGACGTTCCGTCAATTATGGTCCGCACATGGGGACCGAGGGGACCAAGGGGATCGGCGGAACCGGCGGAATCGACGGAACCGGCGGCAGCACGGGCCGCGGCGCACCCGACACCGCACCCGCGACCGTCGCGGAGCTCATCGCGCGCCAGTGGGGCGACCACCGGCCGGGGCTGAGGAACGGCACCACCGTCCTCAGCCACCACCGGACCGCCCGGGAAGCCGCCGTCCGTGCCGCGCTGCTCACCGACCTCCTGCCGCGGGGGGCGGAACCGCACGTCGGCGTCCTCCTCGACAACACCCCCGAGTTCCCCTTCTGGCTCGGCGCGGCGGCCCTCGCCGGGGCCGCCGTCGCCGGCATCAACCCCACCCGGCGCGGCGCCGAGCTCGCCCGCGACATCCTGCACACCGAATGCGCGCTGCTGGTCACCGAACGGGCCCACCTGCCCCTGCTCGCCGGCCTCGACCTGCCCGGCGTACGGGTCCTGGTCACCGACGACGAGGAGTACGCCACCCTCCTCGCCCCCTACGCGGGCGCGACCCCCCAGGACCTGGCCGCCCGACCGCCCGCACCCGCCGACCGCCTCCTGCTCTACTTCACCTCCGGCTCCACCGGCGCGCCCAAGGCGGCCGTCTGCAGCCAGGGCCGGCTCGCCGCCGCCGGGCACTCGCTCGCCCGGCACTTCTCCGTCACCCCGGACGACGTCCACTACGTCTGCATGCCGATGTTCCACGGCAACGCCGTGATCGCGGACTGGCTGCCCGCCCTCGCGGCCGGCGCCTCGGTGGCGCTCCGCCGCCGCTTCTCCGCCTCCGCCTTCCTGGACGACGTACGGGCCTACGGGGCGACCTACTTCACCTACGTCGGCCGGGCCGTCCAGTACCTGCTCGCCACCCCGCCCCGGCCCGACGACCACGACAACCCGCTGCGCCTCGGCTTCGGCACCGAGGCGGGCGCGGTGGACGCGGCCCGGTTCGCGACACGCTTCGGGGTCCGCCTCGTCGAGGGCTACGGCGCCACCGAGGGCGGCGCCTCCGTCCAGCGCGGGCCCGACACCCCGCCCGGCGCCCTCGGACGGGCCGCACCCGGCGACGACCTCGCGGTGATCGACCCGGACACCGGCCGCGAATGCCCTCCGGCCCGGCTGGACGCGGCGGGCCGGCTGCTCAACGGCGACGAGGCCATAGGAGAACTCGTCAACCGCGGCCGCAGCCTGTTCGAGGGCTACTGGCGGAACCCGGAAGCGGAGGCCGCCCGCACCCGCAACGGCTGGTACTGGACCGGGGACCTGTTCTTCCGCGACCCCGACGGCCACCTCTACTTCGCCGGCCGGACCGACGACCGGCTCCGCGTCGACAGCGAGAACCTGGCCGCCGCGGTGATCGAGAACATCCTCGCCCGCTGGCCGGACGCGGCCGCCGTCGCCGTGTACGCGGTCCCCGACGAGGTCGCGGGCGACCAGGTGATGGCGGCCCTCGCCCTCCGCCCCGGCGCCGTCTTCGACCCGGACGCCTTCGCGGACTTCCTCGCCGCCCAGCCCGACCTCGGCACGAAGATGGCCCCCCGCTACCTCCGGGTGGTTCCCGCCATGCCCGTCACCGCCACCAACAAGGTCCACCGGGTCGCCTTGCGCCGGGCCGGCTTCCTCCCCCGGCCACCCGCGGACGGGGCCCCCAGGGACCCCGACCCGGTCTGGCACCGGCCGCCCGGCGGAACCGCCTACCGCCCGCTGACCGCGCCCGACCTCGAAGCGCTCCTCGCCCGCTACGAGACCCAGGGCCGGGCCGAGCTCCTGTCCCGGTAGCGGAGCCACGGGTCTCCACGGACAGCGCGGGCCGATACGGCCGGGGGCGTGTCGGGGTGCCGGGCGGAGCCGGGCCGGTCAGGATCGGCGCATGGGCTTCGTCGTGCCGGTCGTCTTCGCGCTGTTCGCCGCGTGCAGCAACGCCCTGGCCACCGTGCTGCAGCGGCGGGCCGCGCTGACCGTGCCGCAGAGCCAGGGCTTCCGGCCCGGGCTGTTCCTGGACCTGGTCCGCAAGCCGGTCTGGCTGTTCGGCATCCTGGCGGTGATCGCCGCCGGCGCGGGCCAGGCCGCGGCCCTCGCCACGGGCGCGCTGGCCCTCGTACAGCCGCTGTTCGTGCTGGAACTGCCGCTGGCCCTGCTGATCGCCTCACTGTTCGCCCGACGGCCACTGCCCGGCGCGCAGTGGGCGGCCGTGGCCGGAGTGGTGGGCGGGCTCGGCCTGGCACTGGCGGCGCTCTCGCCCACCGGGAACCGCACGGACGTACCCATGGACCGCTGGATCCCGACGCTGGTGGCGGGCGGCGGCGCCGTCCTGGCCCTGACCGCGGCCGGGCTGCGCCGTCCGCCGGGCCGGATCCGGGCGGTCTGCCTGGGCCTGGCCACCGCCCTCTGCTACGCGCTGACGGCTGCGCTGATGAAGTCCGCGGTGCACGACTTCGACGAGGACGGGTGGCAGGCCTTCCTGACCGGCTGGCCGACGTACGCGATGGTGGTGACGGGCATCTCCGCACTGCTGCTCTTCGGGAACGCCATGCAGGGCGGTCCGCTGGTCGCCTCGCAGCCTGCCCTCACCCTGGGCGACGCCTGCACCGGCCTGGTCCTGGGAGTGCTGCTGTACGAGGAGCAGGTGCGGGGCGGGTGGTGGCTGGTGCCGCAGCTGGCGGGGGTGGCCCTGGTGGCCGCCGGCGTCCTGGTCCTGGCCCGCACGGACGACCCCGTCTGACGGCGTTCCGCTCCCGCCCTTCCCGCCCGGCGCTCCACCCCCGGTCGGAGCAATCCTCGGACCGGACCGTGGCACGGGGGAGCCCCGGTGGTACGGGGAAGGGCATGCGACCGCGACCGCAACCGCAACCGCACGTCTCGCGCCCGCTGCGCTCCGCTGCGGCCCACGCCTGGCGGCTGCTCGTCGTCGGGGCCGCCGTCTACGCGGTCTTCGCCGTGCTCGGCCGCTTCCACGAGATCGGTACCGGCCTCTTCCTCGGACTCGTGATCACGGCGATGCTGCGGCCGGCCGCCGACCTCGTGGTGCGCGGCGGGGTGCCGCGCGCGGCGGCCGTCGCGATCGTGCTGCTCGGCAGCATCGCGCTGGTGCTCGGCGTGCTCGCCCTGGTCGGCGAGGCGGTGGCGGGCGAGAGCACCACCCTGATCCGTGAGTTCCGGGTGGGCCTCGACCGGATCGAGGACTGGCTGGCGCGGCCGCCGTTCCACTTGGGCGAGGACGCCCTCACCAGCCTCCAGGCCCGCATCGGGGAGTACGTCTCCACCCACCGGTCGACGCTGCTGAGCACCGCACTCAGCGGCGGCCGCACCCTGGTGCACGTCCTGGCCGTGCTGGCGCTGGCCCTGTTCTCCGCCGTGTTCTTCATCCACTCCGGGCACCGCCACTGGGCCTGGTTCTGCGCCCAGCTGCCGGTGCGGGCCCGCCCCCGCTGGGACACGGCCGGGCGGGCCGCGTGGCGGACCTTCACCGGGTACACCCACGGCATCGTCCTCGTCGCCGCCACGAACGCGATCCTGGTCGGGGTCGCCCTGTACCTGCTCGGGGTCCCGCTCGCGGTGCCGCTGGCGCTGCTGGAGTTCTTCGCCGCGTTCGTGCCGCTGGTGGGCTCGCCGGTGGCCCTGGCGGTGGCGACGGTGGTCGCCCTCGCGGCGAACGGCCCGTGGACCGCCGCCCTCGTCCTGGCCCTGATCGTGATCATCGGCCAGATCGAGGGCCACCTGCTGCACCCGCTGGTGATGAGCTGGGCGGTCCGCCTCCACCCCCTGGTGGTGGCGATCTCGGTGCTGGCCGGCGCCACCGCCGCGGGCATCGTCGGCGCGGTCGTCGCGGTCCCCGTGGTCTCCGTCGTCTGGGCCGTCCGCACCTCCCTGCGCCGGTCCCCGCCGCCGGATGCCGGCCCTACCGGCCTTCCCGCGGAGGCGGCCGGGAGGTGAACCGGAGGTGGTCACGAGCACCCCTCGGGACCAGGTAGTATTTTCTTTGTCAGCAGGCGCCGCTAGCTCAGTTGGTTAGAGCAGCTGACTCTTAATCAGCGGGTCCGGGGTTCGAGTCCCTGGCGGCGCACCTGATCTCAGGGCGGTTTCCGGTTCACCGGGAACCGCCCTGAGTGCTTTCCCGGCTTTTCCTGGCTTTCCCAGGCCTCCGTCGGCCTTCCCGCGCAAGGGCCGAGGCGGCGCGGACCGGCCGCACGCCGGACCCGGCACCTCCACCCGGAACCTCTCGGAGCCACTCGGCGCCGCCGGGTCAGTCAGGGCTGGGCGGGGCCACTCAGAGCGTCAGCGACAGCAGCAGTGGGGCTGCCTTCCGGTTCAGCGCGTCCGCCGCGGCCCGCAGCCGGTGCGCGTGCTCCACGGGCATCGACAGCGCCAGGCAGCCCACGGCGGCTCCGGCCGTGATCGGCACTGCCGCGCAGACCGTGCCCACCGCGTACTCCTGGAGGTCCAGCATGGGGACGGTGGCCGGCTGGCTGTCCAGTTTGGAGAAGAGCACGCGCTCGCTCGTGATCGTCTTGGAGGTCAGCCGGGCGATCTTGTGCCGGGAGAGGTGGTCGCGCCGCCCGTTCACGTCGAGCTGCGTCAGCAGGCACTTGCCGACCGCGCTCGCGTGCGCGGCGGAGCGGAAGTCGACCCACTCGTGCACCTTGGGGGTGCGGGGACTGTCCGCGAACTGCGTGATCCTGACCTCGCCGTCCACGTAACGGCTGATGTAGACGGCGGCGCCGACCGAGTCGCGCAGCCGGTCCAGGGTGTCCTGCAGCTTCGTCTGCAGGGCCTGCTGCCGGTCGCTGCCGGAGCCGAGGAGCACCAGGGAGTCGCCTATCGCGTAGGCGCCGTCGGAGACCTGGAGCACGTACCCCTCGCGGCGCAGCATCAGGAGCATGGGGGCGAGGTGGACGGCCGGCAGGCCCGTCTCGCGGGCGATCTGCGTATCGGTCACGCCACCGGGGTGCCGTCCGATCGTTTCCAGCACGCGCAGGGCGTACTGCACCGAGTGGAACGGCGCGGTCGGCTCGGGCTTCAGCGCCACGGTTTCCCCCTAGCAGGTTGTTACCGCTTGCCCTACCACGATAGCCACCAAGAGGCCCACGTGGAGCGCCTGTTGATGAGATTGATGGCTCGATCACACGCTACGGCCTGGATCTACTCCATTGGCATATGCCAAGGTCAAGGGCAGTGCCCCGACTCGCCGGGAATGCCCGGCACCCACCCCCTGTTCGAGCTCTTCGTGCGCCGTACCGGGCGGTAGCCATTGCGGCGGGAGCGACGATGAGTGACGAGCGGGACGGGATCCGGGGCGGCCTCCCGGACGGCGTCCGGGAGGGTGTCCAGGACGGCGCGGGCGAGCGCGCCGGACGCCGCCCCCGGGACGGCATCTGCGGCGCAGCCCGCGGTATGGCCCGGTCCCGCTCTCGGTACTGGACCTGTTGACCGTGGGCGGCGGCAGCACCCACCGATGCCCGCCGGAAGATCGCACCCGGCGGGGACCTGTCGCTGCCGAAGATCGGTGACGCGCGGGTGAAGTGGTCCCGTGTCCTGCCGTCGGTCCCGTCCACGGTGACCGCGGTCAAGGATGCAACCGGCGCTCCGGCAGCGCACCGGCCGCCCCGGGCTGGTCCCGACCCCGCAGGAGGCCGCCGCGTACTCCTTCTCCCCGGCGGAGCGGGAGTTCGTCGACGGCCGGCTCGCGGGCGTGGCGCACGGCACCCCGGACCGGGTGCGGGCCGGGCCGGACGCGCCGGCCGCGCGCAGCGGCGCGGACGAACTGATGCCGACCGTCAACGTGCACGGCGGGGCGGCCCGGTTGCGCTCGTACGAGCTCGTCGCAGATGCGTACGGGATGGCCGGAGCGGAAGTGACCGGCGGCTGACGGAGGATGAACTGCGTTCGGCTGGAGTTTGGCTGGTTTGTTGCCAAAACCTTGCGCCGGGCTTCCTCAAGGGAGTCTTAAACCGCTCGTCACCGGGGGTGGCGGGCGGTTTTCGTTGTGCCCCCAGTCCTTCTACCTGGGAAATTGCGCCGCGAGTGGTCTAGTCCTTCTTTGGTGCAAACCATTGACGCGGTCATGCGGTGATCGCTATCACTTCTCCCACCCGGGCTGTCACATCCTCCCCACGTCCTCCCCTCCCACCTCCGGAGGCTGTTCATGCACATCCGTAAACCCCTCGTCGCGGCCGCCGCCACGGCCGCGCTCGCCGCCGGAGCGCTGGCCGGCTTCGCGGGCCTCGGCACCGCCCAGGCCGCGGACGCCTCCACCACCGCCGCAGGCGGGGTGCGCATCGCCTATTACGACCAGTGGAGCGTGTACGGGAACGCCTTCTATCCCAAGCACCTCGACACCCGGGGCATCGCGAGCAAGCTGGATGTCATCAACTACTCGTTCGGCAACATCCACCCCACCGAACTCACCTGTTTCGAGGCCAACAAGGCGGCCGGCGACGACAACAACCCCAATGCCGGCGACGGTGCGGGCGACAGTTACGCCGACTACCAGAAGTCCTTCGGTGCGGCCGACAGCGTGGACGGCGTCGCCGACAAGTGGGACCAGCCGATCGTGGGCGTCTTCAACCAGTTCAAGGAGCTGAAGGCGAAGTACCCCCACCTGAAGATCAACATCTCGATCGGCGGCTGGACGTACTCCAAGTACTTCCACGACGCGGCCAAGACCGACGCCTCCCGCAAGAAGTTCGTCGCCTCCTGCATCAAGCAGTACATCAAGGGCGACCTCCCGGTGGAGGGAGGCTTCGGCGGCCCCGGCACCGCGGCCGGCATCTTCGACGGCATCGACATCGACTGGGAGTACCCCGGCTCCCCGAACGGCCACCTGGGCAACCACTACGGCCCCGAGGACAAGCAGAACTTCACCCTGCTGCTCCAGGAGTTCCGCAAGCAGCTCGACGCCGAGGGCGCGGCGAACGGCGGCAAGAAGTACCTGCTGACCGCCGCCCTGCCGGCCGGCCAGGACAAGATCAAGTACATCGAGACCGACAAGATCGGCCAGTACTTGGACTACGCCAACATCATGACGTACGACATGCACGGCGCCTGGGACGGCGACGGGCCGACGTACCACCAGTCCCCGCTGTACCCCTCCGCGGCCGACCCGACCGACCCCATCGCGCCGGGCACCGAGAAGTACAGCATCGACAACGCCATCGACTCCTGGATCGACGGCAACCCGGCCTACGGCATCACCGGCGGCTTCCCCGCCAACAAGCTGACCCTGGGCTACGAGTTCTACTACCGCGGCTGGAAGGGCGTCCCGGCCGGCACCACCAACGGCCTCGCGCAGCCGGCCACCGGTGGTTCCGGTGCCCGTCCGCTCAGCCAGCAGGCCGGCATCGCGCACTACAAGGAGCTCGGCGGCATCGTCGACAACCCGGCGACCACCTTCTGGGACGACCGGTCGAAGTCCTCGTACTTCTACAAGGACGGCGAGTTCTTCACCGGCCTGAACCAGAAGTCCGTCCAGGAGCGGGTCGCCTACGGCAAGCAGCGCGGCCTGGCCGGCGCGATGATGTACTCCCTGCTCGGCCTGGACGACAACGCCACCCTGCTGGGCCAGATCAACGACGCGCTCGGCGGCACCACGGTCCCGCCGACCACGCCGCCCACCACACCCCCCACCACGCCGCCGACCACCCCGCCCACGACCCCGCCGACCACGCCGCCCACCACGGGCTGCGGCAGCCTCCCGGCCTACGTCGCGGGCACCGTCTACAACGGCGGCAGCGAGGTCTCCCACAACGGCCGCAAGTGGAAGGCCAAGTGGTGGACCCAGAACGAGACGCCCGGCACCACCGGTGAATGGGGCGTCTGGCAGGACCTCGGCGCCTGCTGATCCCCCCACCTCGCGCCGAGCGACCCGCCCCTGCCCGCCGGCAGGGGCGGGTTCGCCCGTCCGGGCCCCCGCCGCCTCAGGGCGCGCCGGCCCGGCCGCCCCCGGAACGCCCGCTGATCATCTCGGCGATGCGCTCGGGGGCGACCGCGCGCGAGTACAGCCAGCCCTGGCCGGTGTCGCAGCCGACCCGCCGGAGCCGGGCCGCCTGGCCGGCTGTCTCCACGCACTCGGCGGTCACCGTCAGCCCCAACCGGTGGGCGAGCTGGACCAGGGCCTCGACGATGGTCTCGTCGGCCGGGTTGGGGTGGGTGCCCTCCTCGTAGCGGAAGCCGCGGACGAAGGACCCGTCCAGCTTCAGCACCGAGACCGGCAGCCGGCTGAGGTAGGCGAGGTTGGAGTAGCCGGTGCCGAAGTCGTCGATGGCGATCCGGACGCCCATGTCGCTCAGCGCCTGCAGGGCCTGCAACGGCCGGCCGGCCGAGCCCATCACCGCCGACTCGGTGAGCTCCAGCTGCAGCAGCTGCGGGGCCAGGCCGGTCTCCGCGAGGATCTCCGCTACGTCGCCCACCAGGTCCGAGTCCCAGACCTGCCGGACCGCCACGTTCACCGAGACGAACACCGGGGCATCACTGGGGTGCTCGATCTGCCAGCGCCGGGCCTGCCGGCACGCCGTCCGCAGCACCCACTGACCCAACTGGACGATCGAGCCGTCCTCTTCCGCAATTCCGATGAACCGATTCGGCGCAAGCGATCCGAACTGCGGATGATTCCACCGCACCAGGGCTTCCACGCCCCGCACGGCCCCGCTCTCCAGGTCCACCAGCGGCTGGTACTCCAGCGTGAACTCGCCCCGCTCCACGGCGGGCCTCAGCGTGCTGGAGAGCGCCTGCCGCGTCATCCGGTGCGCGTTGCGCTCCGGGTCGAAGAGCGTCCAGCGGGCCTTGCCGTCCGCCTTCGCCCAGTACAGCGTGGTGTCGGCGGCCTGCATCAGGCAGGTGGCCGAGGTGCCGGCCGCGGCCCGCTCCACCACGCCGATCGAGGCCGATACCGACAGCCGCTGCCCGGCCAGGTCGAATGGCTCCTGGACGGAGGCCAGTACGGACCGGGCCAGGTCGGCCAGCTCCTCGGTGCCGGTGGAGTCCTCCACCAGCAGCGCGAACTCGTCGCCGCCGAGCCGTGCCACCAGGTGCCCTCCGGTGCGTCCGTAGCCGGACTGGTCGGCGCACTGGGTGAGGCGGGCCGCCACCGCCGTCAGCAGCCGGTCGCCGACCCGGTGGCCCAGGGTGTCGTTGACCGCCTTGAACCCGTCGAGGTCCAGGTAGCACAGCCCGATGCGGCCGGTGCCGCCGTGCTCGTACGAGGACGCCTCCAGGGCGGCGGACAGTCGTTCGAAGAACAGCGCCCGGTTGGGCAGCCGGGTCACCGGGTCGTGCATCTGCAGGTGCCGGAGCCGGGCCTGCAGATCGCGCCGGTCGCTGATGTCCGCGACGGACAGCAGCACGTCCCGGGTGCCGGGGACCGGCCCGAGGGTCACCTCGGTCCACAGGGTGTGCCCGTCGGGGTGTTTGAGCCGGCGGGTGCAGCGCAGCCTGGCCTGGCGGCCGCGCAGCACCTCGCGGTACGCCTGCCAGGTCCGGGCCTCGGCTGCCAGGTCGACGAGTTCGGCCGCGGACTGCTCGACCAGCTCGTGCGGCTCGGCGCCGAGGAGCCCGCCGAGGGCCTCGTTCGCGGCGACGACGAAGCCGTCCCGGTCGACGACCGCCATCGGGAGATGGGCCGCATTGAAGGCCGCACGGTAGTCGCGCAGTTCACGCTCCGTAGTGGTCGGTCGGATGCTCTCGGCCGCCGAACCGGTTCCTTCTGAGGTTCCGCCCACCGTTCGCTCCCGCAGTGCTCGTGATGTCCGCGCAGGAAAGTGTGCCGATCATAGAGGCAGCCGGGAGGCCCTATCCAGCGGCGTCGCCGTCCCGGGCGGGGCGCTTCGGCGTCTTGACGGCCTCCTGACGGAGGGTCGGCCGGAGGGGCCCGTGCACCGCCCGATCGTTTCTGCGCGGCTCTGAACGCAGCGGGCGCGGGCGTGATCGGTCGTGACGCTTCGTAATCTTCCGTTCGGGCGTGTGCGAGAGGGTCCGGCACCGCCGCTCACTCGGGTGGGGCAGCGGAACAGGACATAAGTAGGACAATCCCCGCAAGGTGGTTGGGATGGATCGAATCCCCCCACCGGAGGTCGATGTGCCGCGACAGCAGACACCCGGGGGAGTGGACCGTCGCATGCGCAGTGCGGCGGCGGCCCTCACCTCCCTGACGGCGTTCGCCGCCACGTCTCTCGTCGCGGGGCCCGCGGTCGCCGACACCGGCGCCGGCCCGTGCGCGCTCACCCGTACGGCCGCGCACCATTCGGTGGGCCTGGACACCTGGAACCGGGCCTACCCCAAGCCGGAACGCACCCTCGACGCGGTCATGGTCTTCCTGTCCTTCCCGGACGCCGTCCCGAAGGTCACCACGCGGGAGCTGACCGCCGACTACTTCCCGGCGACCGGCGAGTTCTTCGAGCGGGCCTCGTACGGCAGGTTCCAGCTGGCCGCGCATCCGCAGAAGGAGTGGATCCGGATGCCGAAGCCGTCTACCGAGTACCGCATACAGCGTGACTGGGACCCGGAGGACCGGGCGGCCTACTTGCGGGACGCGGTCACCGCCGCCGACCGGGTCATCGACTTCTCCACCTACGACGTCGTCTACTTCGTCGCCGATCCGGACGCCCCGGGGGTGGACTCGGACGCCACCAAGGTCGTCAACTTCGACCGGCCGATCCGCGCGGACGGTACGGAGCTGCGGCGCATCGTGACGGTGTTCGAGCAGCACCCGCCGGACCGGAACGTGCTCGCCCACGAGACCGGCCACGTCTTCGACCTGCCGGACCTCTACCACCGGCCGACGGACGGCAAGGGCGACTGGGACACCTACGTCGGGGACTGGGACGTCATGGGCAGCCAGTTCGGCATGGCCCCGGACCTCTTCGCCTGGCACAAGTGGAAGCTGGGCTGGCTCGCCGCCGACCAGGTGGACTGCGTACAGAGCGGCTCCTCCCTGCACACCCTGGAGCCGCTGGCGGAGGCGGTGCCGCGCGGCGGCACCGGCGGCACCCGGCTGGCGGTGGTCCGTACCGGGCCGGGCAGCGCCATCGCGGTCGAGGCCCGGGGTTCGGCCGGCAACGACGGGGACACCTGTACCCAGGGCGTGCTCGTCTACCGGGTCCGGAACGAGGCGGCGTCCGGCGGCGGCCCGATCGAGGTGCTCGACGGGCACCCGAGGACGGAGGCGTGCTGGGACCGGTCGGTGTACCCGCCGCTGGCGGACGCCCCGCTGGAGGTGGGGGAGACGTACACGGTGCCGGGTGAGCGGATCACGATCGAGGTGGCGGACCGGACCCCGTCCGGGGCGTACACGGTGAAGATCACCACCTGAGGTCCCGCGCGCCGGACGTGCCGCGCGCCGGACGTGCCGGGAGAACGAAGAAGCCCCTCGCTGCTGCGAGGGGCTTCTTCCGTCGGTGCGCCGCCAGGGACTCGAACCCCGGACCCGCTGATTAAGAGTCAGCTGCTCTAACCAACTGAGCTAGCGGCGCCTGCTGACGTCGTAGACATTAGCATCCCGATCCGCCGAAGGAAAAATCGATACCCGCAGGTCGGCGGTGGAGCCGGTGGACGCGGCCCGTGCGGCCCGGACGCAGGCCCAGAGCAGTGCCTCGGGCCCGGGCAGCCACGGGGCGCGGGTGTCGGGGGCCACCAGCCAGCGGGAGGGGCCCGCCGGCGGGGTGAGGGCGGGGACGGTCACCGCGTCGCCCCGGCCGTGGCAGAGCGGCGCGGGGACGGAATCGCTCCACTCTTCCCAGTCCAGCAGGGCGGGCAGCCGCTGGGCGGTGCCGGGCGCGGCGAACAGCAGCATCCGGCCCCGGTGCACGGCCACCGGCCCGGAGCCGGGCCCCTCGCCCCACAGCAGGTCCAGCAGCCGCCGTCCGAACACGACGGGGACGTTGACGATGTCGAACGCGGTCCCGCACGGCAGCACGGCGGGCGCGGTGGGCCGCTGCCGCCACAGTGACAGGGTGCTCTGCGGGTATGCCGACGCGGAGGCGAGCCATGCGGCACCCTCCGGGGTGACCTGGGTGGTCTGCGTGACCCGCGCGGGTGCCAGGGCGGGACGGTCGCGGTCCGTGGTGAGCGTCGTCGTCATGCATTCAGGTGTACCCGCCGTGCGCAACCGGTTTCGCGGAGTTATGCGAAATGGCCGCGCTGGGCCCCGAGGTGGAGTATGTTGCGCGACGCATATGCCAGGAGCCCGGTCCCGGAGCGGTCAGTCGTCCGGGTGGCCCTTGAGCAGGTCCTCGCCGAACTCGATCATCTTGCGGGCGTAGTCCTCGGTCCACTCGGCCCGTTCCGCGATCGCGGCCGCCGACAGCCGGTCGAACCGGCGGGGATCGGCCAGCTGGGCCGCGGCCACCGCCTGGAACTCCATCGCGCGGTCCTGGGCGGCCCGGAACGCCAGCGCCAGCTCCGTGGCGCGGACCAGCAGCTCCCGCGGGTCGTCGATGGACTCCAGATCGAAGAAGTGCTCCGGGTCCGCGGCGGCCTCCGAGGGCTCGAAGAGCAGCGGCGCGGGCCGCAGCCTCCGCTCGGTCCGCTCGGGCTCTGCCATGCGTGTCCTCCTGCGCTCGCGGTCCCCCGGTCCTTCCGGGCCACCCTCCATTGTCCAACGCCGCGCAAGACCGCCCGAAGTGCGAGACGGGGGAGTACCGGGGCGGCCCCCCGGGGCAGGAGGACTCCGCGGAGGGACAGCCGGACAGCCGGACAGCCGGACGGACGGACGGGCGACGGATCACGGACTGGCCGCGGGACCGGGCACGAGAAGGAGTGCGGATGTACGAAGAGCTGGACCGCCTGGCCGCCGGGGCCGCGGAGCGGGTCATCGCCTGGCGCCACCACCTGCACCGGCACCCCGAGCTGTCCAACCGGGAGGAGGGCACCGCCCGGACCGTCGCCGACGTGCTCCGCGGCCTCGGCCTCGACGAGGTCCGCACCGGCATCGCCGGCCACGGTGTGGTCGGGGTGCTGCGCGGCGGTCTGCCCGGGGGTGCCACCGGCGGCAGCCGGGGGAGCGACCGGGTGGTCGCGCTCCGGGCCGACGTCGACGCGCTGCCCGTCCCCGACCGCTGCGGCACCGCCTTCGCGTCCACCGTCCCGGGCGTCTCGCACGCCTGCGGGCACGACTGCCACACCGCCATGCTGCTCGGCGCCGCCGCCGTACTGGCCGGCGTACGGGACCGGCTGCCCGGCACGGTGCTGTTCGTCTTCCAGCCCGCCGAGGAGGGGCCGCCGGTGGACGAGGAGGGCGGGGCCCGCCGGATGGTGGCCGAGGGCGCCTTCGACGACCCCGTGCCCACCATGGCCTTCGGGATGCACGTCACCCCGCACCCCAAGGGGCACGTCGGGTACCGGGTGGGCAACCAGTACGCCGCGTCCAGCCTGGTCCGCATCACCGTGGACGGGAAGCAGACGCACGGCTCCACGCCCTGGCACGGTATCGACCCGATGCCGGCGGTCGGCGCGCTGCTCACCGGCATCGGCCAGCTCTACCGGCAGGTCTCCGCGTTCACGCCGGTCACCGTGTCCATCGGGCACATCGAGGACGTCGGCCGGTTCAACGTCATCGGGGAGACCGTCACCCTCTGGGGCACCGTCCGGTGCGCGGAGGAGAAGGACATGGCGGAGGTCCGGGCCCGGCTGGCGGTCCTCGCCGAGCACACGGCGCGCGCGTACGGGTGCACGGCGGCCGTCGCCTACCTGCAGGACGTGCCCCCCGTGCACAACAGCGCGGCCTGGGTGACGGCGGGGCTGCCCACCTTGCGCCGGGTCGCCGGTGCAGGCCGGCTCGTCGAGACCGGCGGCACCCTCGGCTACGACGACGTCTCCGAGCTCGTGGGCCGGTTCGGCGGCCTGTACGTGATGCTCGGCGTGCAGGACTCCGTGCTGGACGAGCACGGCGAGGCGGTGCCGGAACCGGGTGGCCGCGGGATCGTCCGCAACCACCATCCGGGCTTCTACGCCGACGACGGCACGCTGGTCACCGGGGTCCGGCTGCACGCGCACGTCGCCTACGACCACCTGGCCGGGCTGCTCGTCACGCGCTGAGCGGCACCCGTCAGGGGGAGGGGCGGCTCAGGAGCCGACGGGCTGCTCGGTGGCGAGCTTGGCCAGCTCGTCGAGGAGCTCGGTCAGCTGGCCGGCCAGGCCCTCCGGCGCGGTGAAGCCCTCGTCTCCGACGAGGCCGTAGATACCGGGCACCGCGGCCCGGTTCTCGGCCACGCGGGCGCCTATCCGTCCGAGCACCTCGGCGATGGCGTCGGCGGCGGGGGCTCCGCCGGTCGGGCCGGCGGTGTAGCTGACCAGGCCGATCGGCTTGCCCTGCCACTCGCGGTACAGGAAGTCGACGGCGTTCTTCAGCGGCGCGGCGAAGCTGCCGTTGTACATCGTCATCACGAAGACCACGGCGTCGCCGGACTCGATCAGCGCGCTCCAGTCCTTGGTGTGCTGGTGCACGTACGGCTCGCCCGAGGCGGGGGCCGCGGGCTCGTCCAGGAGGGGCAGGTTGATGTCGGCGAGGTCGACCGGGACGACCTCGAAGCCGCCGTGCTGCTCGGCGACGCCGGTGATCCAGGCGGAGAGCGGGCGGCCGGTGGAGACCGGGCGGGTGCTGGTGGAGACGACGAGCAGGCGCGACATGGCAAGCCCCTTGATCGGATGCGGATAGTTGACGTGTCACCAATAAAACCCCGGAGTCGATGACGTGTCAACCATCTAGATGACATATCACCTACCTCGCTAGAGTGGGCCCATGAGCGACACCCCCCACGCTCCGTCCGGCCCGGAGCCCGAGCCGCGCTGGCTCGACGAGGCCGAAATGCGCGCCTGGCTGTCCTGGCGCCGCATGGTCCCCCTGGTCAACGCCGCTATCGCGCGCGACCTCAGCCGCGACAGCGGGCTCTCCGAAGCCGACTACGACGTCCTGGCGATGCTCAGCCGCAGCCCGGACCGGCGCCGCCGGATCAGCGGCCTCGCCGAACTGATGCTGTGGTCCCGCAGTCGGCTCTCCCACCAGCTGACCCGCATGGAGCAGCGCGGCCTGGTGCGCCGCGAAGAGGTGGCCGCGGACGGCCGCGGCGCCGAGGTCGTGCTGACCGGCGCGGGCCTCGCCGTCATCGAGGAGGCGGCCCCCCTGCACGTCGAATCGGTCCGCCGGCACCTGATCGACATCCTCACCCCCGACCAGTTGGAGGCGCTGGCCCGCCTCGGCGACACCATCATGACCGCCTTCGAGGACACGGCCCCCTGGCGCGGCTGACGGGGCGGGGCCCCCGGCGCCCTGGGGCTGCCCGGCTGTCCCTCGGCTGACGCGGTCGGCCCCTACGGCTGCCCGAACCGGTCGCGCAGCCAGGATTCGACGTCAGCGAGTGCCGTCCCGGCCATGGACGTGGGGTGGCCGGTGAAGCCGTGGGGCGACTCGGGGTTGGAACTGCTGTGTTGTGGCTGGGTGTGAGTGTGTTCTGGTGTGTACGAGTGAGTGGCGCGTCCGTGGCGGTGGATTGACGCCGAGCGGGAACGACAGTTCTTGCATCGAATGGGTGACCTTTATCGGCGGTGGTCGTTGGGTGGGGGGACGGGTGCTTTGATGCCGGGGTGGGTGACAGGGTGGTGAGTGGGCTGCGGGAGTTGTCGGCGCCGTTCGTCGCGCCCGGGCCCACGGGCGTCGCGGTCCGGACCCGGCTGAAGGGCCTGAGGCCGCGGGACGAGGAGGTGCTGGCCCTGGTTGGCGCGCACCTGGGTTCGCTCGCCTCGAGGGACCTCGCGGCCCGTTGCCGTGACGGCCTTGAGCACTCCGCCGGTACGTGGGCGGCCCGCAAGCGGGAGCTGACGGCCGTGTCGTCGTCGCGGTGGGCGGGGGCGATCACGAAGGCCACGCATGATCAGTGGGCGCTGGCCCGGCGTGGCCAGACGGCGCACGTTCGGAACCTGGAAGCCGGCATCAGCACGATCACACACCGCCTTTCCCAGCCGGTCGGCGGAAAGGGCACCAAGCACGCTCCGGGCGGTTACCGCAGCCGGCAGGAGTGGCACGCGAAATCACGGCGCCTGCACGTGCTGGAAGACCGGCTGACCGCTGTACAGGCCGGCCGTGAAGCGGGCCGGGTGGGTGTGGTGCGGGGCGGCAAGCGCCTGCTGGGCACCCGGCATCACCTCGATGCCGCCCGGCTGACCGAGGCGGATTGGCGGGAGCGGTGGGAGGCGGCGCGCTGGTTCCTGCAGGCCGACGGGGAGTCCGGCAAGAGGTTCGGGAACGAGACGATCCGGGTCACCCCCGACGGCGAAGTGTCGGTCAAGCTTCCCGCTCCGCTCGCCCATCTGGCCAACGCTGGGCACGGCCGGTACGTCCTGGCCTGCCGGATCACGTTCCCGCACCGGGGCACGGAGTGGACCGACCGCGTGGAAGCCAACCGGGCGGTGGCCTACCGCATCCACCACGACGTCGACCGTGGCCGCTGGTACCTGACCGCATCCTGGCAGTACCCGCCCACCCCGGCCATCCCGATCCAGGCCGCCCTCGCGCACGGGGTGATCGGGGTGGACACCAACGCCGACCACCTGGCGGCCTGGCGTCTGGACGTGCACGGCAACCCCATCGGTGCGCCGCGCAGGTTCTTATACGACCTCACCGGTAGCGCCCAGCACCGGGACGCGCAGGTCCGCCACGCCCTGTCCCGGCTGCTGAACTGGGCGAAGTCCTGCGGCGTGCAGGCGATCGCGGTCGAGGACCTGGACTTCGCGGCGGAGAAGACCCGCGAGAAGCACGGCCGCAGGAAGCGTTTCCGGCAGGTGATCTCCGGCATGCCCACCGGCCGCCTGCGCGCCCGCCTGACCGCCATGGCCGACGCCACCGGCATCACGGTCATCGCCGTCGACCCCGCATACACCAGCAAGTGGGGCGCCCAGCACTGGCAGAAACCCCTCACCACCACCCACCGCAAGACCAGCCGTCACGATGCCGCGAGCATCGCGATCGGCAGGCGCGCCCAGGGACACCCGGTCCGGCGACGGACGGCACCGCCCCATCACGACCAGAGCGATCGTGATGGGCATCGGACCGTCCAGGCCCGACCGGACGCCCCTGGGCGCGAGGAAACCCGCCCCCGCATCCCCGGACCGCGCACACGATGCGCCGGGCCCGGACGCGGAGCGAAAGCGGGAGACCAGCGTGCCCAACACCGTTCGGGGCACACGACTGAGCACAGAGCCTGGCAACAGGACCCACTCCCACTCAGTCTTTAGGAACGGTAGACCCGGAGCTCGACGTCGTTGCCGGCCGCCGACAACCGGCTCGCCAGGGCCAGGTTGTCCTCCAGCAGCACGTCCTGGCTCCCGACGACCAGGAGCGTGGGGGGAAGCCCGCGCAGCACGCCGTAGACGGGAGAGATGTCGGGCACCGTGCGGTCTTCGGCCTGGCCGGCGTACGCCTGGATGAAGTACTCGTCCGCGATGCGTCGGCCGGCCGGGGTGCGTGCGCTCAGGTCGTAGGTGCCGAACTGGAGCGAGGCGCCGGTGAACCGGCCGACGCCGCCCCTGTCCCGCAGCCGGAGCAGGGTGGCCAGGGCGAGGGTGGCACCCGCGGAACTCCCGCCGATCGCGAGCCGGGAGGTGCCGAAGCGGGCATCGGCCTCCTCGACGAGCCAGAGCGCCACCGCCTCGCAGTCGTCGGGTGCCGCCGGCCAGGGGTGTTCGGGGGCCAGCCGGTAGTCGACGCTGACGACGGCGGCGTGCAGGGCTTCGGCGAGCGCGCGGTTGCGTTCGTCCCCCCGCGCCGCGGAGTCCATGAAGAAGCCGCCGCCGTGGATGTCCAGGTAGACGCCCCGCGGCGGACCGCCGACCGGAGTGAAGATCCTCACCGGGACGCGCCCTTCCGCGACCTCGACCGTCTCCTCGACGGCAGGCGGATCGGTGGCCCGGAGCACGGACCCCAGCCTCGCGCGCGCCTCCTCCAGCTCCTCCGGCGAGGCCGGGCCACGGCCCGCCACCCGCGACCGGTAGAAGTCACGGGCCTCGTCCACCTGTTCCGCGGGAACGTCAGCCAGCAGCGCGTCCAGCGCGAACCGCACAAGCCCTCCTCATCGATTCGTCCTCCCCCGGTGGCCGCCTGCGGCGGCGTGCCGGACTCCGTCCGGCGGATCGGGCGGCGTCGCACTGAGGGCCTGCCGGGCAGATGGCTGAGCGGCGGTCAGGGACGCCAGCTCACGCGGTGCTCGGACCAGTGATCCCATGTGGACATCATCGCCTCCCAGCCGTCCGGGAACTTCACGCTCACGCCCAGTTGCACCGGCTCCACCGACGGGTGCTCGTCGAGCAGGTCGGCGATGCCCGCGCGGGCGACCACCACGCAGGCGTGCCGGTGCCGGGAGGCGAGCACGCACAGCCGGCCCGTCTCCAGGTGGAAGGCCGTCGCGTCGGGCCGGCCGGACAGCGGGTGCAGCACCACCGTGAGGTCGTACTCGCGGCCCTGCAGGCGGTTCGCCGTGTCCACGGTGACCCCGGGCACCCCCAGCTCCGCCAGCGCCGAACGCACCGCCGCCGCCTGGTCGCGGTGGGCCGTGCCCACCGCGATCCGGTCCGCGGTCAGCGGCACCGGGTCGGGCGACCGCTCGTCCGTGGCGACCGTGCCGCGGTCCAGCGCCCGCCGGACCACCAGGGCCACCGCCCGGACCGCCTCCGGATCCGTCCGCGGGGTGTGCCGGGCGGGCAGCTCCAGCAGGCCCCAGCCCGACTCCGCCGCCACGTCCAGCACCCGGTCCGGCCCCGAGCCGTCCGAGGCCGTGCCGAAGCCGAGCCGCCGGTCCCCGTGGTCCGTGCCGCTGCGGAACGGCGAGTACGGGTAGAAGGCCCGGGAGACCAGCGGCGCCGCGGACGCCGGCAGCCGCCAGGACACCGGCAGCCGGTGCTGCGGCAGCTCCGGGTTGTGCGCGAGCAGGGTGGACACCGCGGACGCCGAAGGGTCGTACGACAGCCCCGCCCACTGCTCGGCCCCGACCACGCTGAACGGGTCCAGCTGCCCGGGATCACCCACGAACAGCGCCCGCTCGAACAGCCCGGCCACGGCCAGCAGGGCGTCGGACCGCATCTGGTACGCCTCGTCGACGATGGCGTGCTCCCAGGGCTCCACACCCTGGACGTACGCCCACTTCGCCGCGGTGGAGATGACCACCGGCAGCTCGGCCAGGTCGCCGGGCTTCGCCGACAGCACCACCGAGGGCAGCCCGAGCAGCGCCGGATCGTAGGCCTCGGCGTCGCTGCTGTGCAGTCGGCCCACCCGCAGCTCCGGGTCCTTCTCGGCCAGCCGCAGCACCAGGTCGTCCACCTGCGCGTTGGTCTGCGCGACGACCATCAGCCGACGGCCGGCCGCGGCCAGTTCCCGGGCCGCCCGCACCACCAGAGTGGACTTCCCGGCGCCCGGCGGGGAGTCCACGACCACACCCCGGTGGGGGCTGTGCAGGGTGTCGTGCAGGATCGCCGCGGTGGCCCGCGCGGCGGCGGCGCCCGGATCGGGTGCGGTCGTGGTCTGACGGCTCACAGAACGTCCTCGTCGGTCACGGGATCGGGAGCGCCCTGCGGCGTCGCCGCGGTGAGAGCACCCGGCGGGCCGCCGTGCGTCCACGGGGTGTTCTCCGGGTCCGGCAGCTTCGGGCCGCCGCGCGCGTCGTGCTCGAACAGCGTCCAGCACACCCGGTCGCCCTTCTCCGGCACCGAGCCCGGCTCCGGGTCCCGTGCCCGGCCCATCTTGTCCAGCAGCCGCAACACCAGCCGGCCGTCCTCCTCGCGCCGGACGAACTCGGCCGCCTGCGGGCGCCCGTCCAGCGAGCGGTACACCTTCCCGCCGCCGCCCTCCGGCAGCTGCGGGCGGTCGTCGGTGGCCACCGTGACCAGCGGACGCGGAGCGGGCCGCTTCGTGTCGGTCCACTCCATGACCACCTCGGTGACCTCGCCCGCGAAGGCCTCCCCGGACAGCCTCCGGCCCGCCATCACCAGCGGGTCGTCCAGGGCCTCCTGCGCGTCCAGCCGGGTCTGCTCGGTCTCCCGCGAGGCCAGCTTCTGAGCCGCCGTCACCGCGTCGTCCCGGCGCGGCTGCGGCGGCTCGCCGGCGCGCACCCGGTCCCGGTGCCCGGTGAACGACCAGCGGTCGCGGGTCCAGCGCTCCTCGGTGTGCTCGCCCGCCGGCAGGTCCCGGACCAGGTCCAGTGACCGCCACACCGCCCGCCAGGTGGGTGCCATCTGCGACACCACCAGCTCCCGGAGGGCCAGTTCCGCCACCCGGAGACCGTCCTCGTCGGGCCGCTGCCCGTGCGCCCGGGCCGCGTCGAACCGGGCCATGGCGGGCGCCAGCAGCTTGTTGTCGAAAGCGGGGTCGGTGGCCGGCCCGGCCGGCGGGACCAGCAGCTGCCCCGCCGCGTCCCGGCCCAGTTCGGCCCGCCGCGCGGCCTCCTCGCCGGGGATCCCCTCGGGGGGATCGATCCAGCCCAGCAGTGAACCCAGGTGCTGGTCCTCCAGGTTGCTCTGCCCGGTCGCCCAGTGCCGGGACAGCAGGTCCGTCGCCGCGACCAGCATCGAGGACCCCGGCACCCGGGACCGCTCGGCGAGATGGGTGAACCAGCGTCCCAGCAGTGGTACCCGGTCGGGCGCCGGGTAGGGGGCCTCCGGGTCCTCCTCCGCCGTCCGGCGGAACCGCATCGACCGGCCGAGCAGCCGGACGTAGTCGATGCCGGCCCGGCTGGGCACGACGATCTGCGGGGCGTCCGTGCACAGCTCCGTCTCGACCTTGACCCGCTTCCCGGTCTCCGGGTCGGTCTCGGTCCGCTCGGCGGGCTCCACCTGGTCCGCGAACCCCTCGACGTACGGGATCACGTACGCGGCCAGGTCGGCCAGGAACTCCCAGCGCAGGTCCCGGTCGCGGGGCTGCGGTATCACCAGGACCCGCGGCTCCTCCGGGTCCGTGCCCAGCATGGCGCCGAGCGGCGCACCCGCCTCACCGGCGGTGGTCAGCGGTACGAAGACCAGCGGGCGCCCGCTCAGATGCCGGTGCCGTACGGTCGCCAGCGGCCGGGCCCGCCCCGCGCGGACGGCCTCCAGCCGGGCCAGCGTGCTCAGCAGGGACATGCCGGATCCTCCGGTCGGTGGTGCGGGCGTGCGGCGGCCAGGCCGGCGATGTGCAGGGCCTCGGCGCGCAGCCGTGCGGCGTACCGGAGTGCCTCCGCCGATTCGCTCGCGGCCGATTCGCTCGCGGCCGATTCGCCCGCGGTCGATTCGCCCGCGGTCGATTCACGCGCGCCGGCGGGTTGCGCCGGGGCGGCCTCATCGGCGGCCGTGCGCGGTCCGGGCACCCCGTCGGCGGCCGCCAGTGCCTCGCCGACCGTGGTCAGCACGCCCAGCTCGGCGCGCACCGAGCGGCCCAGCACCGTCACGGAGCCGTCCTGGCGGGCCCGCTGCCGGCAGTGGAAGGCCAGCTCGCAGGCGGCCAGGCAGTCGGGGGCGTAGGCCGCGGACACCGCCTCGACCGCCTCGGCCAGCTCTTCCGCCGGCCGGGAGGGGTCGAAGCTCAGGCCCTCGGGGAATCCGGCGGCGAGGTCCTCGACCCGGGTCAGCCGGTCCAGCTGGCGCCGGGTGACCGCGCGCTGCTTGCGGACGTCGAGCACGGCGGCGGTCGGCAGGTTGGAGAAGTCCTTCGGGCAGACCAGCAGCGCCCGGTGCGCCACTTCGGCGCCCTCCAGCCGGGCGGCGGTCTTCTCCAGGGCCAGCACGTAGACGGCGGCCTGGCGGGCGGCGGCCCCCACCTTGGCCGGGTCGGCCGTGCCGTCGATCATCGGGAAGGACTTGATCTCGACGACCGTCCACCGGCCGTCGGGGTGCACCACGATCGCGTCCGGCTCCAGGTAGGCGGGGGTGCCGGCCACCTCCAGCGCCAGCATCGGGTGGTCCAGGAGGGTCCAGGCGCCCTCGGTGAGCGCCGCCTCGGTGGCCTCGCGCAGCGCCAGTGCCGTCCGCCCGGCGCGGCCTTCGGGGCCCGCCGCGGTGAGGTCGGGGACGCGGGCCGACCGGCCCGGCGGCTCACTGCCGGAGTCGAGCCGCTCGTGCACCAGGCGGAGCAGCACGGAGCCGCCGTCCCCCTTGACGGCGGCTTCGAAGGAGTGCCCGCGGACGATGGCGAACTGGGACTGGCCGAACGCGGCCGGTGTGCCGAGGGCCGTGGCGAGCGCGGTTTTGTCCACCCCGGCGCCGTCGAGCAGGGCCCGTCGGCCGCAGCCGGGGTTGGTGGCGAGCGCCGCCAGCGCCCGGGCGTCGAGCGGGCGGGGCGGCACGGCCGGGCCGCGCAGGTCAGCGAGCCGCTGCCGGAGAGTCGTCTTCGGCAGCGGGCCGCTGCTTGGGTAGGAGCTCACCCGCGGAAGTGTCCCATCCGCCACTGACAACGCGGGTACGGCTTCTGGAACCGATACGCCGTGCGATCAGGAACCCGGCCCCCATCACGGCCGCGCCGGCCACCGCGTCGAGGAAGTAGTGGTTCGCCGTGCCCATCACCACCAGCGTGGTGACCAGCGGATACGCGATACCGAAAGCTTTCGCCAGGGGGCTCCGACCGTACGTCCAGAGCAGGACCCCGCACCACAGGGCCCAGCCCACGTGGAGGCTCGGCATGGCGGCGTACTGGTTGGTGAGCGCCCCCATGCCGCGCGGTGCGCTGGCCTCCGCGCCCCACCAGCCGTAGGCGCTGTAGTAGGCCATGGTGTCGGTGAACCCGTGTGCGGCGTCGAGCAGCCGCGGCGGGCAGGTCGGCATCAGGCTGAACCCGATCAGGCCGAGCAGGGTGGAGGACACGAGCCAGGTGCGGGCGAACGCGTACTGGGCGGGCCGGCTCCGGTACATCCAGACCAGCACGACCGGGGTGACCAGGTAGTGCAGGGAGGCGTAGACGAAGTCGGCGGGCACCCCGATCCACGCCTGTTCGGTGAACAGGCGGTTGAGGGGCCGTTCGAAGTCCATGCCGAGGACGTGCTCGGCCCGGAGTATGGCGAGGCCGTGATCCACGGCGAGGTCCACGTCGCCGCGTGCGAGGAGTCTGCCGCCCGAGTACACGCCGTAGACGAGGCCCAGCAGCAGCAGTTCGGCCCACCAACGGGTGGGCCGGTGCCTTTCAGTCATACGGCGTAAGACGATCTCGGGAGCGGTTGGGTTGCCCCGCGTTCACGTGATGGATGATTGTCGGACTATCCAACAGGTACGAACCTGGGAGAAACCGACATGGCCCCCCGCATCCTGCTCGCCCGCCACGGACAGACCTCCTGGTCGCTCTCCGGCAAGCACACCGGGCGGACGGACGTCCCCCTGCTGGAGGAGGGCCGCCGCGGCGCGAAGCTGCTGGGCGAGCGACTGGCCCGGGACCCCTGGTCCGGGCTCCGCGGGGTCGAAGTGCGGACCAGCCCGCTGGTCCGCGCGAGCGAGACCTGCGACCTGGCCGGGTTCGGCGGACGGGCCGAGCCCTGGGACGCGTTGATGGAGTGGGACTACGGCGACCACGAGGGCATGACGCCGGCCGAGATCCAGGCCGTCCGGCCCGGCTGGCTGCTCTGGCGCGACGGCGCGCCCGGCGGCGAGTCGACCGCCGAGGTCACCGCGCGCGCCGACGCGATCGTGGCCTGGGCCCGCTCGGCGGAACGGGACGTGCTGGTCTTCGCCCACGGCCACATCCTGCGCAGCCTGGCCGCCCGCTGGCTGGGCGAGGACATCTTCTTCGGCTCCCGCGTCCGCCTCGACCCGACCTCCCTGTCGGTCCTCGGCTGGCAGTACGGCGCCCCGTCCCTGGACCGCTGGAACGACACGGGCCACCTGTAACCCGCCGTGTGGGCAGGCGTCCCGCAGGGGGAGGTGGGCACACGGGGACACCCCGCCCAGCCTCCGAACCCCGCCCGGCCGGAGCGGACCCCGTGTCCCGGGCAGACCGCACGGTCAAGGCAGACCACACGGTCAACGCTCAAGCCTGCGCCTGCCGCCCCAGGAACGCCGCCACCCGCCCCGACCGCTGGTACGGCACCAGCACCCGGGCGGTAGCCCCCAGCATCGACCGCACCCGGGTCGACCGCACCTCCGCCAGCCGGTCCAGCACCCGCTCGCCAGCCCACGCCGCCTCGTCCGGCGCCCCCGCCCGAGCCAGATCGTCGGCGAGCTCCGCCGTGTACAGCGCCATGTTCCGCGCGAAGTGCGGGTCCTGGAGGTCCGCCGCACGCCGGGCGTGCCGCGCGGCCCGCCCGTACTCGCCCAGCCCCGCCCAGCACCGGGACTCCAGCGATTCGAGCTCGGCCTCGCCGAAGAAGGACATCCACTCCGGGTCGGCGGCCGCCGCGCCGCGCGCGAAGTGCGTGTGCGCCCGGCTCAGGGCCTCCTCGCAGGACCGGCGGTCCCCCAGCCCCGCCCAGCCGCCGGCCTCCCGCAGCGAGAGCAGCGACAACAGCCGCGAGGAGCCCAGCCCGCGGGCCGCCCGCAGCCCCGCCTGCGCGGCCCGCACGGCCTCCCGCGGCCGCCCGGCGTCCCGGGCCAGGAAGGCGGTGTTGGAGAAGGCGTGGGCCTCCAGCCCGGCGTCCCCGGACACCCGGGCGGTGGCCAGCGCCTCCGCGTAGTGCGACCGGGCGTCCTCGTACCGGCCCGAATCGTGTGCCAGCCAGCCCACCGAGAGGGCCAGTTCGCCCGCGCCCGCCTGGATCCGGTCCTCGGTGGACTGCCGCATCGCCCCGGCGTCCAGCAGCGCGTAGGCCGCGGCCAGCGGTTCGGCGGCCCGCCGGTACAGATCGTCCGCGCCGTGCCGGTCGTCCAGCAGCCGGATCCGGCGTACGGCTTCCTCGACGGCGGCGGCCTCGGAAGCACCGGCCCGGCCCGGGGTGCGGCGGTGGTCGCCCAGCGGGCTGAAGTCGATCGCGGCGGCGGCCACGGTGGCCGAGCCGCCGGCCATGAATGCGCGACGCAGCACGTCGCTCTCCTCGGAGGGGGTGGGGGACGGGACGAAGACGGTGGCGGGGGACGGAGCGGGGAAGCGGGAGCGGTCCCGGCCGCGGACCGCCTCGCGCGGGGAGAACCCGAGGTCGGCCAGGGTGTGCCCGGGGAACATGTGCAGGAAGACCCGCTCGTAGGCGTAGTTGGGGCAGCGGATCTCGCCGGACTCGACGCGGCCGATGTAGCGCGCGTCGCAGGAAACCGTTTCTCCGATCTCGCGGGCCGCCCGGCGCACCAGGGCCGCGAACTCGGCGGGGGAGTGCCGGCCGCGCAGCCGCCGGAAGGAGGTGTTGGGCGTGAGGGAGATGGGGGACGCCGTCATCGACGTGGCCTCTCTGGCGAGAACTCCTGCCGGTTCTTGGAAGGGGGGTCCGGCGCGCATGAACGTACCGCCAGGCGTCCTGCCTCCACACGCTGTTTGGCTACAAAAGGGATATCTCACCCGCGATCTGCCATGAACCGCCATCCTTTGCGGCGGCTTCCCGCCGCCACCGTTGACGTTCCCGGGCGTTGAACCATGAGGAGTGGTCAAGGAGCAGGAGGAGGGGTTCCCTTGTTGGACGCCGGGATGGAGAACTTCGCAGCGGGCGCCCGCACCGCCCCCGAACCGGGTGTCGCTCCCGACCTCGTGACCGTGCCCACCCGCCAGGGCCTGGAGGCGGTCGACATCATCCGCCGAGCCGCCGCCTCCGCGACGGGCGTGGGCCCCGTCCTCCACGACGGCGCCGGCGACACCCTCGGCTTCCTCGTCCCGGCCGGCACCGCCGACGCCTGGGACCTCCCCGGCAGCGCCTGTACGCAGACCAATGGGCGCGGCATGCGGTTCGGCGACGCCCCGGCGATCGGCGGGGCCCCCACCACCGGTGGCGCGGGCACCGGCTGGCTCCTTCCGCCGGACGCGGGCGGCGGCGAGGTGACCGATCCGGAGGTGCTGCGCGCGGCCCTCGGCGAGGCCGCCCGGCTGATCGAGGCGGCGGACAGCTGCCGCTGACCGGCCCGGTCCGCTGTCCGGCCCACCCCGCTGACCGGCGATAATGGGTCAGTGGCACGAAGCAGACGGCGCGGCGGCGAGCGGGAGAGCGGGATATCCGAGGCGGTCACCGGACAGGTGGACGGCGGGACGGCCGAGCTGGCCCCGGACCGCGACCGGGCCCGTGCCTGGACCCTGCTGATCGACGGTGCCCCGCAGTCCCACGTCGACCTCGACGACCCGTCCCACCTCGACTTCTCCTACCAGCGGCGGATCGGGCACCTGATCGATCTGGCCGGGCCGCCCCGGCAGCCGCTGAACGTGCTCCACCTGGGCGGCGGCGCCTTCACCCTCGCCCGGTACACCGCCGCCACCCGCCCCCGCTCCGGCCAGCAGATCGTGGAGATCGACGCCGGGCTGGTGGCCTTCGTGCGGCAGCACCTGCCGCTGGACCCGCAGGCCCGGGTCCGGGTCCGGGCGGTCGACGCCCGTGCCGGACTGGCCAAGCTCCCCGACGGCTGGGCGGACCTGGTGATCGCGGACGTGTTCGGCGGGGCCCGTACCCCGGCGCACCTGACCAGCGCCGAGTTCCTGGACGACGTACGGCGGGTGCTGTCGCCCGCCGGGTGGTACGTCGCGAACCTCGCGGACGGGCCGCCGCTGGCGCACCTGCGCGCGCAGATCGCGACCGCGGCCTCCCGCTTCGGACACCTGGCGATGGCGGCGGACCCGGTGGTCTGGCGGGCGAAACGTTTCGGCAATGCGGTCCTGGTGGCCGCCGACACCGAACTCCCCGTCGCCGACTTCACGCGGCGCGTGGCGAGCGACCCCCACCCGGGCCGCGTCGAGCACGGCCGCGCCCTCGCCGACTTCGCCGGCGGCGCCGTCCCGGTCACGGACGCCTCGGCCACCCCGTCCCCGGCACCCCCGCCGTCCGTGTTCCGCTGACGGCGCGGCCGGGGGGCGGGCCGATCAGTAGTGGTAGCGGGCCTGGGCGATTTCGACTGCCTGGTCCCGCACGCGGTAGACGAGGCGGTGTTCGTCGGTGATCCTCCGGGACCACCAGCCGGACAGGACCTCCTTCAGAGGCTCGGGCTTCCCGATGCCCTCGAAGGGAGTGCGCCTGATCTCCTGGATCAGACGGTTGATCCTCTTGAGGATCTTCGGGTCCGCGGTGGCCCAGTAGGTGTACTGCTCCCACGCGGCGTCGGAGAAGACGACCTTCACGCAGCTGACTCCTCGGACGGCTCCGTGTCGATCAGTTCCCTGGCCTCGCCCTGACCGGCGTCCAGCTCGGCGATGGATTCCATGAGGATCTGCGCATTGCGCGGCGAGCGCAGGAGGTAGACGGTCTCCTGCCAGGAGCGGAAGTCCTCGGCCGACATCATGACGATGTCACCGTGCTCGCGAGAGGTGACCTCTATCGGCACGTGGTCCTCGTTGACTCTCCGGATCAGCGGATAGAACTTCTGACGGGCTTCGTTCGCCGAGATCGGCATGCGCTGGCCTCCGGATCGCACCAAAAACAGCATGGATACGTACGGCTACACCGTACCACTGCGAGGCTCAGCGTTCGTCGGTCTGGACGAGGGGCGGGTGGTCGTGCCAGGTGCAGAAGACGTCGGACTCGCGGCCGTCCTTGGAGAAGGTCACCCGGATCCACTGCGGCTGCTTCCACACCTGCATCTGCCAGCCCGCCGACGGGGTGGCAGACGCGAGCTCGGCCCAGGAGTCGTGGAGTTCGAAGACCACGCGGCCGCCCGCCACGGTGTAGCCCTCCACCTTGCCCGTGCCGGAGCCGGAAGGTTTGCCGGCGGTCGGCTTGCCCGCGCTCGGGCCCGGGTCCGGCAGGGCCGGGGGTACGGACTTCTTCGGAGGCTTGGTGGTGGGGGCGGCCGGGGACCGGGGGGACGAGGACGGGGCGGACGGTGCCGCCGGTGTGCCCGGCTCCCGTTCCGGTTCCGCGCGGTGCGTGGAGGAGGAGAGCGGGCCGGCGGTCAGCGGGATGGCCTTCGGCCGGTCGTACGCCGTCCCGGACATCACCGTGTGCACGCCCCACCAGGACAGCGTCACCGCTGCCCCGGTCGCCAGCGTCCAGGCCAGTGCGTGGACAAGTCCTCGTTGCATCAGCGCACATACTGCACCACCCGTCCCAGACTCTGCCCGCCACCCCGGTGGGTCCCCCGGATGGCGTACGGTGCGGGCCATGGCAAGTGTGCTCGTGGTCGAGGACGACCAGTTCGTGCGTTCCGCTCTGATCCGGCACCTGACCGATGCCGCGCACACGGTGCGCAGCGTCGGGACGGCACTGGAGGCACTGCGGGAGGTCGCGCACCACCGCTTCGACGTGGTCATCCTCGATCTCGGCCTGCCCGATCTGGACGGTTCCGAGGCGCTGAAGATGCTGCGCGGCATCACCGACGTACCGGTGATCATCGCGACCGCCCGGGACGACGAGGCCGAAATCGTCCGGCTGCTCAACGACGGCGCCGACGACTACCTCACGAAACCCTTCTCCGTGGAGCACCTGTCCGCCCGGATGGCCGCCGTACTGCGCCGCGCGCGCTCCTCGGCCGGGGCCGAGCCGCCCTCCCGGGTGCTGCGGGTGGGCGGGCTGTCCATCGACCCGCTGCGTCGCCAGGCCGAGCTCGACGGGGCCGTACTCGACCTCACCCGGCGGGAGTTCGACCTGCTGGCCTTCCTGGCCGGGCGACCCGGAGTCGTGGTGGCCCGGCGGGACCTGCTCGCCGAGGTCTGGCAGCAGTCCTACGGGGACGACCAGACCATCGACGTCCACCTGTCCTGGCTGCGGCGGAAACTGGGGGAGACCGCGGCCAGCCCCCGCTACCTGCACACCCTCCGGGGCGTCGGCGTGAAGCTGGAGCCGCCGCGGTGAGCGCGGTGCCCGCGGCATGAGATGGGCACTGGTCAAGGTGTGCCTGGCGGTCACCGTCATGGTGGTCGTGGCCTTCGCCGTACCGCTGGGCCTGGTGGTCCAGGAGATGGCGCGCGACCGGGCGTTCTCCAACGCCGAGCGGCAGGCCGCCACCATCGGACCGACCCTGTCGATCACCACTGACGCGCAGCAGCTGCACCGGGCCGTGGAGAGCACCGACATGGGCGCGGTCCGGCGGATGGCGGTGCACGTGCCGGCGGTGCACGGCGAGGCCGCCGTGATCATCGGCGAGCCGGGCTGGGCCGGCACGGAGGCCGTGCAGCGGACCCGGCAGGAGGGCTCCGCGCGGACCGTGCGCGCGGGCGGCGGGTTCGCCCTGCTGCAGCCCACCGCCATCGGCACCGGGGACATCGCCGTGGTCGAGGTCCTCGTGCCGGAGAGCGAGGTCAGCAACGGGGTGACCACGGCCTGGCTGGTGCTCGCCGGGGTCGGGGCCGCACTGGTCGTGGGCTCGGTGGCGGTCGCGGACCGGCTGGGCGCCCGGATGACCGGACCGGCCCGGCGGCTGGCGCACGCCGCACAGGAGCTCGGCGAGGGCAGGCTCGGCGCCCGGGTCCCCGCGGACGGTCCCAAGGAACTCCGCTCGGCGGCCGTGGCCTTCAACTCCATGGCCGACCAGGTGATGGAACTGCTCGCCAACGAGCGGGAGTTGGCTGCGGACCTCTCGCACCGGCTGCGCACCCCGCTGACCGTGCTCCGGCTCAACACGGCCTCGCTGGGCGACGGCCCGGCCGCCGAACAGACCCGGGCGGCGGTCGAGCAACTGGAGCGCGAGGTGGACGCGATCATCCGGACGGCTCGCGAACAGCGCTCCACGACCGCCGCCGCGGCCGGCTGTGACGCCGCGGAGGTGATCCGGGAGCGGATGGAGTTCTGGTCGGCGCTGGCCGAGGACCAGGGGCGCGAGGTACGGCTCGCCGGGGCCTCCCGGAGGATACGGATCCCGGTGGCGCGCCCGGAACTGGTGGCCGCGATGGACGCCATGCTCGGCAACGTGTTCCGGCACACCGCGGAGGGCACGCCGTTCGCGGTGGACGTGCACGAGACCCCGGGCGCGGTGATCGTGCTGGTCTCGGACGCGGGGCCGGGCATCGCCGACCCGGACGCGGCGCTGCGGCGGGGCAACGACGGGGGCCGGACCGGTTCCACGGGGCTCGGGCTGGACATCGTACGGCGGGTGGCGGAGTCGACCGGCGGGGACGTACGGCTGGGCAGCTCGGTGCTCGGCGGCACCGAGGTGCGGGTGTGGATCGGGCTGGACGGGCGGGACCGGGCGCAGGCGGGGACGGGGCGGGCCGGCCGGCGCAAGCGCCGCAGGTGAGCGTACGGCCGGTGCGGCCGGAGCGGACGCGGCGGACGCGGTGACCCCGGCGGGCGGGCGGGTGCGGCTGGACGGGTGGGAGCGGCTCCCGGATGGCGTCCGGCGGTTGCCGGTGCCGGGGGCCCACCCGACGGTGGGTGTGACGGAAGGAGTCACACATGAGAGTCATGATCCGGGGCACGTCGACACGGCCGTGGGCAACGAAGCCCTCAAGAGCGGCACACTGCCGACAGTGATGAACGGCCTGATGGAGAGGCTGAAGCCGGAAGCGGCGTATTTCGGCCTTTCGGAAGGCGTGCGGTCCTTCTGGTTCGTCTGTGAGGTGGCGGACAGCTCTGCCATGCCGGCGCTGCTGGAACCGCTGTTCTTCGAGCTCCACGCGGAGGTCGAGGTCCATCCGGTGATGAACCCGGAGGAACTGAAGAAGGGTCTCGCGGCCATGGAGCACACCCCGAAGGGCTGAACCGGCACGCTCCCGGGGGCGGCGCGTGGTAGAGCTGTGCCGGCACTGCTCGCCGCACTCCCTGAAGGGGCGAACCCCTATGCGTTACGCAGTACTCGGCACCGGAATCGTCGGCCGGACGCTGGCCGGCCGGCTCGCCGGCCTTGGCCACGAGGTGGTCATCGGCACCCGGGACCCGGAAGCGACCATGGCCCGTACCGAAGCCGGGCCGATGGGCACCCCGCCCTACGCCACCTGGCAGGCGGACCACCCGGAGGTCCGCCTGGCCGGCTTCGCCGAGGCGGCCCGGTCCGGGGAGATCCTGGTCAACGCCACCGCCGGGCTGGTCAGCATCGCCGCCCTCACCGAGGCGGACGCCGCCCACCTGGACGGCAAGGTGCTCATCGACGTGGCGAACCCGCTGGACTTCTCCCACGGTTTCCCGCCGGGTCTGGACCCGGTGGACCGGGACAGCCTCGGCGAGCTGATCCAGCGCACCTTTCCCGGGCTGCGCGTGGTCAAGTCCCTCAACACCATGAACTGCCTGGTGATGGTCGACCCGGCGCGGGTGGCCGGCGAACACCACGTGTTCCTGTCCGGGGAGGACGCGGACGCGAAGAAGGCAGTCCGTGAACTCCTGCTCTCCTTCGGCTGGCCGGAGGGCTCGATCCTCGACCTCGGCGGTATCGAGACCGCCCGCGGCACCGAGATGCTCCTGCCGATCTGGCTCCGGCTGATGGGCAGCCTGGGCCACACCGACTTCAACTTCCACATCCAGGGCGCGGGCGGACCCGGTTCGTGGGGCGGCCACTGACAGCCGGCCGGAACCGGCCGGGCGCCCGATCGCATGCCGGCGGGGCGTCTGAGGGCCAGGGCCTGTTGCCTGACGGTCAGTCGCCGGAGGTGAGGCGTTCGGCCTGGGAGCGGCCGACCTCGGCCGCCCGGTGCAAGTAGTCGGCGATGACGGCGAGTTCGGCGTCGGAGTAGCTGTCCAGCACGGCGCCGAACGCGCGCCCCGGGGTCTCCCAGGCGGTGCTGATGCGCTCCCGGGCCTCGGTGTTGAGGGAGACCAGGGAGCGGCGGCGGTCCTGGGGGTCGGCCTTGCGCTCCACCACGCCCGCCTTGGCCAGGCGGTCGACGAGCCGGGTCGCGGAGCCCGAGGTCAGACCGGTGAGCCTGGCGATGTCGCCGGTGCTCACCGGACCGGGCTCCATGTCGAGGAGGGCGATGCACTGCATGTCCGTGGGGTGCATGCCGAGCCGGTCGGCCATGGCCTGGTTGAAGAGCGAGTAGTCGGCGTAGTGCCGCTGGCTCTCGGTGACGACCCGCGCGAGGAGCTCGGCCCGGCTCCACTGCTCCTCACCCGGACGGGGGGAATCGGTTGACATCGGCATCTCCATGGTCCAAATTTATCTGCGTGGCGCAGTGAATGCGTCACGAAGAATCTGTGTCACGCGCTCAGCATAGCCGTTCGCGGCACCGACTCACCGACTCACCGACTCGCTGACTCGGCGACGCGCTGACGCGCTGACGCACGGACCGAGAGGGAACGACCATGACCATCCTCGTCACCGGCGGCCGCGGCGCCGTCGCCCGCGGCCTCACCGCTCTGCTCGACCGCCACGGCCTGGCGCACCGCCCGGCCTCGCGCCGCCCGGACCGCCCGGGCACCGTCCACCTGGACCTCACCGACCCGGGCGGCTTCCCCGCCGCGCTCCAGGGAGTGCGCTCCGTCTTCCTGTACGCCGAAGCCGCCGCCGTCGACGCCTTCGTCAAGGAGGCCGTCGCCGCCGGTGTCGAGCACGTCGTGCTGCTGTCCTCCTCCTCGGTGCTCGCCCCCGACGCCGCCGACAGCCCGCTCTCCGCCGCGCACCTCGCCGTCGAGGAGGCGCTGCTCGCCTCCCCGCTGCGCACCACCCTGCTGCGCCCCGGCTCCTTCGCGAGCAACTCCCGCGGCTGGGCCTGGTCGGTCAAGGCCGGCCGGCCCGTCCGGCTGCCCTATCCCGGCGCCTACGCCGATCCGGTGCACGAGGCCGATCTCGTCGAAGCCGCCTTCGCGGTGCTCACCGACCCCACCCTGGCGGGCCGCGCGTACACCCTCACCGGACCGCAGGCGCTGACCTTCACCACCCAGCTCTCGATCCTCGGCGGCGTCCTGGAGCGCCCCATACCCGTCGAGACCGTCACCCCCGAGCAGTGGAAGGCCGACGTCGCCGAGTACGTGCCCGGTCCCTACGCCGATGCCCTGCTCGACTTCTGGGCCGCGTCCGACGGCCTCCCGGTCCCGGTCACCGGTGACGTCGAGCTGCTCACCGGCCACCCCGCCCGGTCCTTCCGCAGCTGGTGCGAGGACCATGCCGCCGAGTTCACCGCGTGACCGGTCTCACAGGGTGCGCGGCGGGTCCGCGGGACCGGGCGCGCAGCAGGCAGAACGCGGCCTGCGGTGCCGGGGAACGCAGAAGGCCCCGATCCGCTTCCGCGAACCGGGGCCCTCGTACAGGGTGAGTGACGGGACTCGAACCCGCGGCCACCTGGACCACAACCAGGTGCTCTACCAACTGAGCTACACCCACCATGTCCGGTCGGAATTCCGACCGGCCGAAGAAAAGGGTACAGGGTTCTGGAGGGTGCTCGCGCCCCCATTCCCCCGCCGCCTCACTCCGGGGCTGTCCGGCCCGTGCTATTCGGCGGGCAGGACGTGCTTCGCGGCGATGGTCCGGGCGGTGTCCGAGTCGGGTCCGGGCTGCGGCACGAAGACCGCCTCGCGGTAGTAGCGCAGCTCCGCGATGGACTCCTTGATGTCCGCGAGCGCCCGGTGGTTGCCGTTCTTCGGCGGGCTGTTGAAGTAGGCCCGCGGGTACCAGCGGCGCGCCAGCTCCTTGATCGAGGAGACGTCCACGATCCGGTAGTGCAGGTAGTTCTCGAGGGTGGCCATGTCGCGCAGCAGGAACCCGCGGTCGGTGCCGACCGAGTTCCCGCAGAGCGGGGCCTTCCCGGGCTCCTTCACGTGCTCCTTCACGTAGGCCAGGACCTGCGCCTCGGCGTCGGCCAGCGTGGTGCCGCCGGCCAGCTCGTCGAGCAGCCCCGATGCGGTGTGCATTTCGCGCACCACGTCGGGCATGGTCTCCAGGGCGGCGTCCGGCGGGCGGATCACGATGTCCACGCCTTCGCCGAGCACGTTCAGCTCCGAGTCGGTGACCAGTGCGGCCACCTCGATAAGTGCGTCGTCCGTCAGCGAGAGCCCGGTCATCTCGCAGTCGATCCACACCATGCGATCGTTCATGTGTCTCACCTTATGCGGAAGGTCCCCGGATCGGTCATGGACCGATCCGGGGACCTCGGGCAGTGCTACGCGTGCTCGCGCAGGGCCCGGCCCGGAGCGTAGAGCTCGGTGACCGTCGGGCCGGTGGCGGCCAGGGCCGCCGCGGCCCGCTGGGGCTGCGGAGTGCGCTGGTGCGGCACGGGACCACCAGTGATCTCGGAGACCGCCGGCACCTCGTTCTGCGGGCGGCGCGCCCGGTACGCGGACCGGTAGGCGGCCGGGGAGGACCCCAGCTGCCGCCGGAAGTGCCCGCGCAGCGCGACCGGCGAGCGGAACCCGCACCGGCCGGCGACCTCGTCCACGGAGTAGTCCGAGGTCTCCAGCAGCCGCTGGGCCTGCAGCACCCGCTGGGTGATCAGCCACTGCAGCGGCGCGCTGCCGGTCAGCGACCGGAAGCGCCGGTCGAAGGTACGCCGGCTCATGTAGGCACGGGCGGCGAGCGTCTCCACGTCGAACTGCTCGTGGAGGTGCTCCAGTGCCCAGGCCACCACCTCGGCCAGCGGGTCGGCGCCGATCTCCTCCGGCAGCGACCGGTCGAGGTAGCGCTCCTGCCCGCCGGTGCGGCGCGGCGGCACGACGAGCCTGCGGGCCAGGGCCCCGGCCGCCTCGCTGCCATGGTCCGTACGCACGATGTGCAGGCACAGATCGATTCCGGCCGCGGTGCCGGCGGAGGTCAGCACGTCGCCGTCGTCGACGAACAGCTCGCGCGGATCGACATGGACGGACGGGTACCGCTTGGCCAGCGTCGGCGCGTACATCCAGTGCGTCGTCGCGGGCCTGCCGTCCAGCAGGCCGGCGGCGGCGAGCACGAAGGCCCCCGTGCACAGCCCGACGATCCGGGCGCCCTCCTCGTGCGCCTGACGCAGTGCGTCCAGCGCCTCCGCGGGCGGTGGTGAAGTGATGGACCGCCAGGCCGGTACGACCACGGTGCCGGCGCGGGCAATGGCCTCCAGCCCGTACGGGGCGGTCAGTTCGAGTCCGCCGGTGGTCCGCAGCGGACCGTCCTCCCCGGCGCACACGAGCAGTCGGTAGCGTGGAACTCCCGCGTCCTGCCGGTCAATGCCGAACACGGAGAGTGGAATGGAACTCTCGAAAATCGGACCGCCGCTGAAGAGCAGCACCGCGACGATTTCCCTGCGGCGGCGCCCCGCGAGCTTCCTGCCGGCGTCCGCGACGACGGCGGTGGAATCCTGGCTCATGGCGCTAAGCCCCCCTTGGGTGTCGCGACTCCTTGGTCTGGTCGCACCTGCACGTTTCCCCTCGGCCTTGCACGTGATCCCCCGCCGTAAATACATGATCGAATCTACTGCGTCGTGTGCTGTCGGCGTGACAAGTTCAGCACGCAGCGCTATGTCGACTTGGCAACTTGGCGAAAAGCATTCGATCAGGAAGCGTTCCACTCCGCGACCTCGCGAGGAAGCGGGCCGGGCGGCTGTGGCCAGTACTCGTAGGGTCTCCGCGCCCCCCGTCCGCCGTAGACGCTGGTGGTAGGGGGGTTGCGGGGGGATTCCGGCAATGGTTGTACCCGAAAGTGAAGTTGGCTGAAAACATGCGGGGGCGGGTGTGCGAACCGGTCAGTCCTGGGGGGCCGTTCCCCCGGAGGCGTGACAGCCGCGGTGCGCGCCCGCCCCGCTCCGCGAGTGCCGGCCCCGGTGCGGGGCGGCCGCCCCCTGGGGCTCCGCGAGCACCCGCGCCGCCGCCCTCTGGTTCTTCTCCGAGAGCCGCAGCAGGACCCGGCACGCGGCCGTCACCGCGACCAGGCCGAGGGTCGCGACGGCCGCCCCGCCGAAGGAGGTCCCGTAGACCACCAGGACCACCGGGACGAGCAGGCAGCTGAACGCCGCCCAGCGCACCACGTCCCCGGCGGGGTCCTCGCGGGCGGGCCGGTGCGGCCGGTCGGGCTGGACGGGGTGAACCGGATGGCCTGGCACGGCAGTACTCCCTGCGGGGTCTTCCTGACACGGTCGGACCCTTGTCCAACGGCGCCCGGCGGGCGCCGGTCACTGCGCGCACGGGTGGCTCGTCACTGCCTGTAGGGGACAACCGCCATTGCCAAGCAAGGTCCTCTCCGGCATGCTCCCTGGGACGCTCTCCAAGGGCGGCAAGCCCTGTGCAGGACAGGAGTGTCGCCGTACCCTGGTGGGTAAAGGCCTGGGAAGATGCTCCCCGCACACTCGTTGGTCACCCAGCGTCGCCAATCCGCCCGTTGCTTCCCGAGGATCCGAACGCCGAGACACCCATGGCCGGTCACGACATCCCCGAACCCGCGGACCGCAAGCGCAAGCGCCTCGCCGACGCCGCGTCGGCCGATCTGCGCGCCGCCGAGGAGGCGCGCCCCCAACCCTGCGATCCGGCCTTCCGGCACGGCGTCGTGGTCGGCTTCGACGGCTCCACCTCCAGCGAGCGGGCCCTCGCCTACGCGATCGGAATGGCCCGTCGGTCCGGCTCCGGTCTGATCATCGTGCACGTGGCCAACCGCCTGCCGACGACGGTCTGGGCGGGCTGCGAGCCGCCGGTCTTCGTGGACGTGCCCGACCACCGCACCGAGGTGCTGGGGCTGGAACTGGCCTGCGCCGACTATCTGGCGGAGGTGCCCTGGATCCTCGTCGAGCGCGGCGGGGACATCTGCCACGAGCTGGAGGAGGTCGGCCGGGAGTACTCGGCCGACGCCATCGTGGTCGGTTCGACGCACGGCATCGTGGGGCGCATTTTCGGCTCGGTGGCCGGCCGGCTCGCGAAGCGGGCGCAGCGGCCCGTCGTTGTCATTCCGTAATCGCCGCGTGACGGATCGTCTGCCTCTTGTGCGGTTGTGCACCGATGTGAAGGGTACATAAAAAGCGCTGGGTAACAGCACAATTGCAGATCGGATCGAAGGGAGCCCGCCGTGGACAATGACGTCTCCGCGGGAAGCACGGCCACCACTTCGACCCTGGGGCACCTGGCCCTGGGTCTCACCCTTCTCGCATTCGGAATCGGCCACACCGGCGTGATCGACGGTGTCTCCGCGGCCAACTCCGTCCTCCTCGCCATGTACGTGGGAGGCGTCGCCCTCTTCCTCCTCGGACTCCTCGAGTACCGCGGCGGCAACGGATTCAACGGCACCGCGTTCGCGGGCCTCGGCATCTTCTGGTTCACCTGGGCCAAGGGCGCCGGTGCGTCAGCCTCCGACGAAGCCGCCGGAACGTTTCTCGTCCTCTTCGCGCTGCTCGCGCTGACCCTCACGGTCGCCGCGTCGAGCGGTCTGTTCAGCCAGGGCGTGTACGCCCTGCTGACCCTCTCCCTGCTCCTGCTCGCGATAGGCGCCTTCGCGGACAGCGGCGGTCTCGCCAAGGCCGGCGGCTGGGTCGCCGCCGTCTCGGGTCTGCTCGGCTGGTACGGCGCCACCGCCGCACTGGCGAAGTGGCCGATGGCCCTGGGCCGGGCGGGGCGCGGCGCCCCCGCCGCGGGCTGACGCCCGCACGACACCGTCCGCAAGGACCGGCGGAACGAAGGACAGCCGGTACACCGCAGCCCCCGTGCACGGATGCACGGGGGCTGCGGCACGTCCGCCGTCCGGTCGACTATTCGACGGTGACGGACTTGGCCAGGTTGCGCGGCTTGTCGATGTCCCGGCCCAGCGCCTGGGCGGTGTGGTACGCCAGCAGCTGCAGCGGGATGCCCATCAGGATCGGGTCGAGCTCGTCCTCGTTCTTCGGGACGATGATCGTGTGGTCGGCCTTCTCCTGCTCGCGGTGGGCCACCGCGAGGATGCGGCCGCTGCGGGCCTTGATCTCCTCCAGCGCCGCGCGGTTCTTCTCCAGCAGGTCGTCGTCCGGGACGATCGCCACGGTCGGCAGCGAGGGCTCGATCAGCGCCAGCGGGCCGTGCTTGAGCTCCGAGGCCGGGTAGGCCTCGGCGTGGATGTAGGAGATCTCCTTCAGCTTGAGGGAGGCCTCCAGGGCCACCGGGTAGCCGCGCACCCGGCCGATGAACATCATCGACTTCGCGTCGGCGTACTCGGCCGCCAGCCGCTTGATCTCGTCCTCCTGCTCGAGGATCTCGCCGATCTGCGCGGGCAGCTTCCGCAGGCCCTCGATGATCCGCTTGCCGTCGGTGACGGACAGGTCGCGGATCCGGCCGAGGTGCACGGCGAGCAGCGCGAAGGCCACGACCGTGTTGGTGAAGCACTTGGTGGAGACCACGCAGACCTCCGGGCCGGCGTGCACGTAGACGCCGCCGTCCGCCTCGCGGGCGATCGCGGAGCCCACCACGTTGACCACGCCCAGCACTCGCGCGCCCTTGCGCTTGAGCTCCTGGACGGCGGCCAGCACGTCGTAGGTCTCACCGGACTGGGAGACCGCGATGTAGAGGGTGTCGGGGTCGACCACCGGGTTGCGGTAGCGGAACTCCGAGGCCGGCTCGGCGTCGGCCGGGATGCGGGCCATGCCCTCGATGAGGGAGGCGCCGATCATGCCGGCGTGGTACGAGGTGCCGCAGCCGAGGATCTTGACCCGGCGGATGGCGCGGGCCTCGCGCGGGTCGAGGTTCAGGCCGCCGAGGTGCACGGTGGAGAACCGGTCGTCGATCCGGCCGCGCAGCACGCGGTCGACCGCGTCGGGCTGCTCGGAGATCTCCTTGTGCATGTAGGTGTCGTGGCCGCCCATGTCGTAGGAGGCGGCCTCCCACTCCACGGTCTCGGGGGTGGCGTTGGTGGTCGTCCCGCTGGTGGTGTACGTGCGGAAGTCGTCGGCCTTGAGGGTGGCCATCTCGCCGTCGTTCAGGGTGACGACCTGGCGGGTGTGGGCGACCAGCGCGGCGACGTCGGAGGCGACGAGCATCTCCTTCTCGCCGATGCCGAGGATGACCGGGGAGCCGTTGCGGGCGACGACGATGCGGTCGGCGAAGTCGGCGTGCATGACGGCGATGCCGTACGTGCCCTCGATCACCTTGAGGGCCTCGCGGACCTTGCCCTCCAGGGTGTCGGCCTCGGAGCGGGCGACCAGGTGGGTGATGACCTCGGTGTCGGTCTCGGACGCGAAGACCACGCCCTCGGCCTCCAGCTTGGCGCGCAGCTCGGAGGCGTTGTCCACGATGCCGTTGTGGACGACGGCGACCTTGTTCTCGGGGTCGAGGTGCGGGTGCGAGTTGTGGTCGCTCGGGGCGCCGTGGGTGGCCCAGCGGGTGTGGGCGATGCCGGTGGTGCCGGCGAAGCGCTTGGGGACGCGGGCCTCCAGGTCGCGGACGCGGCCCTTGGCCTTGACCACCTTCAGGGCGCTGGCCTTCGGGCTGTTGACGACGATGCCCGCGGAGTCGTAACCCCGGTACTCCAGCCGCTGCAGGCCTTCGAGCAGCAGTGGCGCGACGTCACGCTTGCCGATGTAGCCGACGATTCCGCACATGGATGTATGCCCCTCCTGAACGTTCGTACGTGTGTGCCCGGCGTCCTGCCCGGCCGGTTCGCGGTCAGCCGTAGACGATGCGGCGCAGCTGCCGGAGCGAGAGCTCCGGAGGAGCCACCGCGCGGTGCGGCAGCTCGGCCGCGATCCGATCGAAGATCTCGGTGTTCACCGATCCGCCGGACTGCAGTTCGCGGTGGCGGCGGCGGACGAACTCCTCGGTCGTCTCGTCGAAGTACGCCAGTACGTCGAGCACCACCCGAGCGGCCTCACCACGCTGCAGCGCGGTGCTGCGCACCAGGTGGTCGACGAGGTCGTCATGCGACGGGCGGCGTTCGAGCACCCGTAGATACTGACGTCTCACGCCTCGGAACGCAAAGATCCTGCCCGATTTCGGGCAGGATCTTAAAGGTCCAGACCATGGAATCCGACATTCCGCCGGAATCTGCGGTTCGGACCCCCGCGACACCGCAGGTGGACCGCCGGTCAGAACCTGCGGAGCACCGCCGCCTTCGCCGTGGCGAACTCCTCCGCTGTGAGGATCCCCACCTGGTGCAGTTCCCCGAGTTCCCGGAGCCGGCGCAGCAGCGCGTCGTGGTCCTCGGCGGGCGGGGCCGCGTGCGGAGCGGCAGCGACCGGGGCGGGCCCGCCGGGCGCGGTGAGCTCCTTCGCGGGCACGGCGTCGGCGGGTACGGCGTCGGCGCGCGCCGCCGGATGCGGCATCCGCACCGCCACGGCCGCCGCCACCAGCGCCATCAGCGGGTCCTTCTTGAATCCGAAGAGCTCCACGCTGTGCGGGTCGTACTTGGGCGCGGGCGTGCCCGTCGTGTTCCCGGCCAGGGTGAAGCGCAGCCAGCCGTTCTCCAGGCCGACCGCCGGGAACCAGTCCACCGATGTGAGGTCCGCCACCCGGAACGAGCGCGGCCCGCCCGAGGCCTTGGCCTCCTCGGTCTTCCAGTTCCACTCCAGACTCACCCGGTCCCCGTCGAACGTGGCCGTCCCGTCACCCGCCCCCACCGTGATCGGCACCGACGGCCCCGGCACCAGGTACTCCCACACCGGTCCCGGGTCCACCTGGTCCAGCAGCAGCGCGTTGCGCACCTCGTCGACGAAGTACTCGGCGATCCCGCCGCGGTCCGGCTCCACCGTCAGCCGGTAGGGGTCCGAGGCCTCCGGCAGCCGCCCCGCCGTCACCTGGAGCAGCGGGTCCGCGCCCTCCCGCAGTCTCAGCCTGAGCCGTCCCGCCTTACGGCCGGGCTCGTAGGAGATCCCGGCCAGCGCCCGCAGCGGTACGGTGACCTCGCCGAGGGTCTGCCGCAGCAGTCCCGTCCCCTTGTCCCGGCCCGGCACGATGCGCACCGCGTCCCCGTCGAAGGTCCAAGTGCCGTCCTTCTGGATGATTTCTGCCATCCTTCGATTCTTCCACCGTCCCGATCAAGGGAGTTGGCCTATACCTGGGCGCATGAGACGGGTTCTGCACACGCTCGGTGTCCTGTTGGTCCTCGCCACCGCGGCCTCCTGTTCCCAGGCCCGCGGCGCCGGCGACGCGAAGCCCGGCGAACGGCTCGCCCAGGTCGACCTCCCGCCCTACGAACGACTGCTGCCGGCCCCCGCCGAGGTGCGTCCGGGCGGGCCCGCCCACCGCCTCGCCGCCGGCACGGTGATCCGCACCGGTGCCGGCGACGAGGCGGTCCGGCAGATCGGCGAACGGCTCGCCGAGGAGCTCCGCGGCCCCACCGGCCTGCCGCTGCCCGTGGTCGACGACACGGCGGGCGGTGGCGGCGACGGCATCCGGCTGCGCCTCGACCGGTCCGAAGGCTCCGACGGGTCGGACGGGTCGGACGGGTCGGACGGGTCCCGACTCGGGGAGGAGGGCTACCGCCTGGAGTCCACGGCCGCCGCCGTGACCCTGACCGCGCACACCCCCGCCGGGTTGTTCCGCGGGGTGCAGACCCTGCGCCAGCTGGTGTCCGGCCGGGAGGTCCCCGGCGGCACGGTCACCGACGCGCCCCGGTTCGCGTACCGCGGGGCGATGATCGACATCGCCCGGCACCACTTCACCGTCCCGCAGGTGAAGCGGTACGTGGACCAGCTCGCCCAGTACAAGATCAACAAGCTGCACGTGCACCTGACCGACGACCAGGGCTGGCGGCTGGACATCGCCTCCTGGCCGCGGCTCGCCTCGTACGGCGGCGTGGGCGGGGTCGGCGGCGGCCCCGGCGGCCACTGGACCCGCGAGGACTACCGCGAACTCGTCGCCTACGCGGCCGACCGGTACATCGAGGTGGTCCCCGAGATCGACATGCCGGGCCACACCCACGCGGCCCTGGCCTCCTACGCCGAGCTCAACTGCGACGGCAAGGCCCCGCCGCGCTACACCGGCACCAAGGTCGGCTTCAGCTCCCTCTGCGTCTCCAAGGAGATCACCTACGAGTTCGTGGACGACGTACTGCGCGAACTGGCCGAGCTGACCCCGGGCCGCTACCTGCACATCGGCGGTGACGAGGCGCACTCCACCCCCGCGGCGGACTACGCCTCCTTCATGGAGCGGGCACAGGCGGTGGTCGCCTCGTACGACAAGACGGTGGTGGCCTGGCACCAGCTGGCCGCGGCGACCCCGGCACCCGGCGCGATTCTCCAGTGGTGGGGCCACGACAAGACCCCGGCCGCCGAACGGGACCGGGTGGCGGCCGCCGCACGGGCCGGCCACAAGCTGATCCTCTCCCCGGCCGACCGCGCCTACCTCGACATGAAGTACGACAAGGACACCGTCCCCGGCCTGGCCTGGGCGGGCTACGTCCCGGTCCAGCGCTCCTACTCCTGGGACCCGGGCAGCCACCTCCCCGGCGTCCCGGAGGCGGCGGTCCTCGGCGTCGAGGCCCCGCTGTGGACCGAGACCATCGCCACCCGCGCCGACCTGGAGCACATGGCCTTCCCCCGGCTGCTGGGCCTGGCCGAGCTCGGCTGGTCCCCGGCCGCGAAGCTCGACTGGCCCTCGTACGCCCAGCGCCTCGCCGCGCACGGCCCCCGCCTGGAGGCCCAGCAGATCGGCTACTTCCGCGCCCCGGACGTGCCCTGGCCCGCCGAGGTGCTCCCGTCCCCGGCCGCCGCCGCACCCACGGCCCCCTTCCCGCCCCGCGACGACATCCCGCGGAGCTGAACCCGGCCGCCGACCGCCGTCCGGGCGGCCGGAGCGCAAGACTGTCAGTGGGGCGGCTTGCGGGAGACGGCCATGGACAGCTCGCTGCGGATGGGACGGGTCTTCGGGATACCGGTGCGCGTCCACTGGACCGTGCCGGTCCTCGTCTGGCTCTTCGGGTACAGCCTGGGCAGCCGAGCGCTCCCGGCCACGGTGCCGGACCGGCCGGGCGCCGTGTACGCGGTCGCCGGCCTGGCCGGGGCCCTCCTGCTGCTGGGCAGCCTGCTGGCGCACGAGGCCGCCCACGCGGTCACGGCACGGCGCAGGGGCATCCCGGTCCAGGGCATCACGCTCTGGGCACTGGGCGGGATGACCGAGATGGGCCGGCCGCGCGCTGCCCGCGCGGCCTTCCTGGTGGCGCTGAGCGGGCCGCTCACCAGCCTGCTCCTCGGGGCGGCGGCGTTCGGGGCCGGTATCGGCCTGGGCACCTGGACCGACTGGGCCGTGCCCGCGGCCGTCTTGCTGTGGCTCGGCTGGATCAACCTCGTCCTGGGCGTCTTCAACCTGCTGCCCGCCGCGCCGCTCGACGGGGGCCGGGTGCTCCAGGCGCTGATGTGGTGGCGCACGGGAGACCAGGAGCGGGCGGAACGGGCGGCGGCACGCAGCGGACAGGTCCTCGGCGTCGCGCTGATCGGGGTCGGCTGGATCGCCCTGCTGCGCGGCTCCCCGGGCGGCCTGTGGCTGGCCCTCATCGGCCTCTTCGTCTACGTCGTCGCCGGCGCGGAACGCCGGCACGCGGGCCTCGCGTCGGCCCTGCGCGGCGTACGGACGGCCGAGGCCATGACGAGTCCGGTGGAGACCTGCCCGGACTGGCTGACCGTGGAACGCTGCATCGAGGACGTGGCCCTGCGGGCCCGCCACGCCGTGCTGCCCGTGCTGGACTTCGACGGACGCCCCGCCGGCCTGCTGCACCTCGCCCGCCTCGCGAAGGTCCCGCCCGCGCAGCGGGACACGGTCCGGGTCCGCGACGTGGCGACCCCCGCAGCGACCTGCCCGACCTGCGCCCCCGACGACCTCCTGACGGACGTCCTGGAGAAACTCCCCCTCACCCGCGGGGGCATCCACATCCTCGTCACGGCCGAGGGCGGCCACCTCCAGGGCATCGTCACCGAACGCGACATCGTCCGCCTGGTCCAGCGTCACGCACTCCGGCGCCCTGGCACCTCCTGAACTTCGTGTCGGTCCGGGCGCATGATCGGATCGGTTCGCAGCGGTCGGGTGCGGCCGGGGTGTCCGCTGCCAGGGTTGAACTCGAAAGGAGGCCTCATGATCTCGGCACTCAACCAGTTGGTCGATCTCGTCGAGGAGCACCTCGGCGAGGAGCCCGATGTCCACCGGCTGGCGGGGGCGCTCGGCACGACCGAGTACCACCTGCGCCGGATGTTCTCGTCGTTGGCCGGCATGCCGCTGTCGGAGTACGTACGGCGGCGGCGCATGACCGTTGCCGCCGCCGATGTGGTCCGGGGCGAGGGGGATCTGCTGAGCATCGCGGTCCGGTACGGATACGGCTCCAGCGAGGCGTTCGGACGTGCGTTCCGGGCGGTCCACGGCGTCGGCCCCCGTGAAGTGCGCCGCGATGGAGGCCCCTTGCGCACACAACCGCAGCTCAGGTTCCGCCTGACCGTCGAAGGGAGCATCCCCATGGACACCCGCCTCGTCAACCGGCCCGCGTTCCGGCTGGTCGGACACGCCACCCGGGTCCCGCTCATCCATCAGGGCGCCAACCCGCACATCCAGGAGCACATCGCCGCACTGCCGCAGGAGGAACACCTGCGGCTGAAGGCCCTCAGCGACACCGAACCGCGAGGTTTGCTGCAGGTCTGCGACGACCTCGACAGCGACGGCACGGAGGGCAGCGAACTGACCTACCTGCACGGAGTCGCCCTCGGCCAGGACACCCCGACCCCGGACGGCCTCGACGCCATCGAGGTGCCGGACGGGACGTGGGCGGTCTTCCGTACCAGCGGACCGCATCCGCAGGCCCTGCAGGAGACCTGGGCGGCGACCGCGACCGACTGGTTCCCTTCCAACCCGTGGCGACTGCGACCGGGTCCCTCGATCGTCACCACCCTCGCGCACGCGGACGATTTCAGCACCGCGACCTGTGAGCTGTGGCTGCCCGTCGAACCGGCGTAACGCACCATCGAACGCGGCTGCGCGCTTCAGTTGACGAAAACCGCCAACTGAAGCGCGCGGTCGCTTTTCGGATCATCCGATCTACTCTGGGACGTATGTCCTTGATCGCAGGACTGCACGTCACGGGCGTCTTCCTCTGGTCCGGCCGCCTCACCCGCGGCGGCATCCACATCTTCGTCACCTCCGACGGACACCTGCAGGGCCATCATCACCGAACGCGACATCGTCCGCCTGGTCCAGCGCCACGCGCTTCGCCGCGCGGAGGGCCGGTGAGTGTGCGGGAATAGCGCAGCACGTCCTGCCCTGCGGCGTCCGAGGCTCATAGGCTGGCCCGGTGATTCGTACCGTGGTCCTGGACGTAGGAGAGACACTCACTTGCGATGACCGCTACTGGGCATCCTGGGCCGACTGGCTCGGCGTACCGAGACACACGCTCTCTGCCCTCGTCGGTGCGGTTGTGGTGGATGGACGGGACAACGCGGACGCGCTCCGGATGCTCAGGCCGGGTATCGACATCGGCGCGGAGTACGCCGCCCGAGCGGCGGCCGGGCGAGGCGAGCAACTCGACGAAAAAGACCTCTATGAAGACGTGCGGCCGGCTTTGGCGGCGTTGCGGGCTGCCGGTGCCCGCGTCGTCGTCGCCGGTAACCAGAGCCGGCTCGTGGGCGATCTCCTCCGCGCCCTGGAGCTGCCCGCAGACCTGGTGGTGACGTCAGGGGAGTGGGGGGTGGCCAAACCCGACCCGGGGTTCTTCGCCCGTGTGCTGGACGTTGCCGCCGCTCCGCCGGACGAGACCTTGTACGTGGGGGACCATCCGGCCAACGACGTGTTTCCGGCCCGGTCGGCCGGGTTGAGGACCGCCCACCTGCGCCGTGGCCCGTGGGGGTTCTGGTGGGCCGACGACCCCGGCGTTCGGGCCGCCGCAGACTGGTCGATCGACTCCTTGCACGACCTGGTTGGTCTCGTCTGACCCACGGGCAACTCCCGTAGCCGCTACGGTCTGCGCATGGCCGAACACATCGGGCAGCGCATCGCCGTACGGCGCAGGGCCCGACGGATGACACAAGCGGACTTGGCCCGCGAATCCCACGTCTCCCTCGTCATGGTGAAAAGCGTTGAGCGAGGCGTACGCACACCATCCCCGGTGCTGTTGGAGGCGTTGGCCTCAGCCCTCGGCGTCGACGCGTCCAGGCTCGACCCGGCGTACACAGGCACGCAGCACAAGGTCCATGCCGCACTCCCGGCGATCTCTGCAGCCATCGCCGGGTACGACTTTCCCCTCGACCCGCCTGGCCGCCCGCTCGCCGAAGTCGCTGCGGCTGTGTCCGCGGCGACCGGCTGGCGGCTTGCGGCCCAGTACGGTCACATCGCCACCAAGGCCTCGGCGTTGCTGACGGATACGCTTGCCCACCTGCACGCAACAGGCGGCCGGGGCCGAGCAGAGGCAGCCCGCCTCGTTGTCGACGCTGCGAGGGCGGCGGATGCCGTGGCGTACAAGTATGGTGCGCACGACCTGTCTGCGCGGCTGATCGACGTCATGCGCTGGGCGGCAGATCAGACCGGAGACGCTGACGTCGTGAACACGGCTGCGTACGTGCACGCCGAGACGTTCATGGCAGCCCGCGCACACCGGGCCGGCCAGGCTGCCCTAGAACGGGCACTCGGAATGGTGCCCGGGCCGGTCTCCGAACGCGCGGCGGCCGTTCAGGGGGCTCTGCATATGAGGACTGCTGTGGTCGCGGCCCGAGCAGGGAATGCTGCCGCCGCACGGGCTCATCTTCACGAAGCTGAACGTCTCGCTGAGGGACTGCCGGAAGGTATCTACTTGGGCACGGCCTTCGGCCAATCGAGCGTACGGATCCACGAGGTGGCGGTAGCCGTCAGCCTCGGTCTGGACCACATCGGTCACGCCTTGGACCTGGTGCGCGATTGGAAGCCGAGCAGTGAGATCCCGGCCGAGCGTCGGTCTGGCTTCTACGTCGAGCTGAGTCGGGCCCAACTGTGGTCAGGTCAGCCCGACGCCGCGTTCGAGTCCCTGAAGGTGGCACGCCGACTGGCGCCGCAGCATGTCCGCGAGCACCCGTGGGCGCGTGAGGACGTAGTGACGATCCGCCGCATCAAACGGGCGCACGCCGATTCGCTGACTGCGTTCGCGGACTGGATCGGCGCTGTCTGAGCAAGCCACGAAGGGGATACAAGCCGTATCCCTTACCCCCGTTGCAGTAGTCCATCATCTACCTGCCCAGTGCAAGGGAAGACCCCCGCGACTGCGCGAACAGTCCAGGGGCGTGGCCAACGCTTACGAGGAGCGTCGACGTGCTGCATTTTATCGGGCTGGTTCCGAATCTGAGGCAGTGGTGGCGACGACAGGTGCTCGTCCTCGCCACCTACGGGGTCGATCTGGGGCCCCGGGTCATTCATGGGCGGGTGATGGCCCGATGAGCGAGGACGGATCACACGAGGTCGTGCGGCGGTGGCGGCGGGAGGCGCGGTGTGTGCCGCTCGCGCGGGCCGAACTGCGCAAGGTGCTCGCCGACTGGGGGCTGGGAGAGCTGGAGGGGGATGCGCTGCTCGTGGCGTCCGAGCTCGTCACCAACGCCGTACGGCACGCGTTCGCGCCACCGGACCGGGAGATCGAGACCCGGTACGTGCGGCTGCCGCACGGGGTCCGGGTGGAGGTGCACGACGCCTGCCCGGCCAGGCCGGCACTCCGCGAACTGCCCGAGGGCGACGGCGGGCGGGGGTTGTACCTGGTCGCGGCCCTCGCCGACCGGTGGGCCGTGGGGGAGCGGGTCGGCCCGGGGAAGCGGGTGTGGGCCGAGCTGTCCGTGAGGCCGCATTGAGCGCCGTCCCGTGGCTGCTGACCGATGACCGCTCCGGCAGCGGGCCGATCCACGAGGTGGAGTGCACCTCGTGCCACGCCGGATCGGGCCCCGCCGAGGACCGGGACGCTCCGGCGGCATGGGCCCTGCGCCATGCCCGGAGCACCGGGCACACCGGATACCGGCGGATCGTCACCGATTTCCAGCGGGCCTTCGCGTCGTAGGTGCCGCTCTTCGCGTCGGCCTACGGCTTCGCGTCGGCGGCCCGGCGGAAGCGCCGGTACGCCGAATCGCCGGGCGGGAGGAGGCCGGCGCGGACCATGGCCGTGCCCAGCTCCAGCTCGCGGTCCTGGACTTCGCACTCCAGCCCGCACTGGATGATCTGAGCGACCATGTCGGTGGTCCCGGCCAGGAAGACCGATCCGCTGTCCGACTGGTAGAACCACGCCTCGTAGACGGGCGATCCGTCGGCCACGACGTCCCAGAGTTCGACGGAGTACAGCACCGCCTCGTCGTCGGGGTCGTCCGGATTCAGGCGCCGCTCGGCCGGGAGGTCCTCGTCGTCGTAGGCGGCTCCGCACAGCCTGAGCTGCTCGACCTGAACGGGACCGAGCTGCGCGACCGAGGTGATCTGGCGCCTGTTGGTGAAATCAGCCATGCGTGTGGACGCTAGCAGCACCCACCGACGGTCGCGGTCGGGCAGCGTTCCGGCGGCGCCCGCGATCAGTCCGTGGCTTTGGGGTCGCCGGTGTCGGCGCAGGCGCACGGCGCGAGTCGAACATCGACCCGTACGGTACTTTCAAGCTCGACATGGACAAGCGGTTGGACTTGTCATCATTGGCATGCCCAGTCCGGCAGTCGTGTGTGTCGTGGATGGGCAGTAGCGTACGGTGGCGAATAATGCAGCCGTGGCTCACGTATCTCTGTCGATGATCGTAAAGAACGAAGCAGAATCGCTTGCCGGCGTCCTCACCGATGCAAGTTCCTTCTGTGATGAACTGATCGTCGTGGACACAGGCAGCAGCGATGGCACCCAACGTATTGCCGCTGCCGCCGGCGCGAAGGTCATCGACGTCCCGTGGACCGATGATTTCTCCGCCGCGCGGAATGCCAGTCTTGAAGCCTGTACCGGCGACTGGGTTGTTTGGCTGGACGCCGACGATCGAATTCCAGTCCAGTCGCAGAAGGGATTCACTCGCGTACTCGCCGAACTGGCGGACGATGTCGATGCCGTACTGACGCCATATCACTTCTCTTTCGACGAGAGCAATCGGTGCATCGGCAGCGTGAAGCGCGAGCGAATTCTCCGACGTGCTGCCGGCCTGAGCTGGTCTTACGCCATCCACGAGTTCGTGGACACTTCGAGGGTGCGCACGCGCGAAGAGCCCGAGTTGATTGTTGAACACCGCCCATCGCCAAGGAAGATGGCGACGCGCGACAGTGAGCGCAACCTGCGGATCATCGAGAAGATGTACGATCTTGGCGATCGGTCGATGCGTACGCTCTACTACCGCGCGGTTGAGTTGCAGGCCAATCGGCGCTACGAGGCCGCAATCCTGGCTTACGGCGAGATGCTGAGATCGGCGCCGCCAACTTGGGAACGTTACTTCGCACTGATTTCAATGGCTGAATGTCAGATGTTTCTTGGAAGATTCCCAGCGGCCACGGAATCTGCACTTCAGGCTGTTCAGATCAATCCCTGCCGCCCCGAGGCATGGGTGGCCGCCGGTTTGAGCCACTACAACCAAGAACAATGGATGCAGGCGGCTCCGTTCTTCCTGGCCGCAACCATGCCACGCGCCCGCCCGATCGAGGGACCGGTGTGGGAGAATACTTACAGCTGGACTCCGTGGCATTTTCTGTCACTGTGTCTGGGGAAAATTGGCCGGTATGCAGATGCAATCCACGCCGGACGACTTGCTTTGAATGGCAACCCGGATCCCGAGCAGCTGCGCCAACGTCTGGCCGAATATGCCGCCAACCTGCATGCCTCCTAGTGACCGACATGGGGACCAGGGTGGTGTCGGAAAATGCGAGCCTGCGGCCGCGTTGCCCGGAGGGCGTGCGCTCCGGTCCGGGTTCTCCTGCCGGAAACGATGTGCCGTGCCGGCCCGGAGGGTGCCGCAATGTCCGGGCCAGGACCCCTGGGCCGTGAAGGGGCTCGGCGGGGCCGTCCATGTGGCTGCGAGGGGGCGACGTCGAACCGCCCGCGTGGCCGTAGGGGCTGCCGAGGCCCACCCCGCCGGCTGCTTCGTCCGTTCCGCCGCGCCGGTCAGCCTGGTTGTCATCGAGAACCAGAAGATCTTTCTAGAAAAACACTTCACTATGGAGGTCGTGCGCGCCACACTGCGGGTAGGCCGGCCCTGCCGTTGGCCCCAGCGCCTCGTTGTGCGAGGCCTGCCTGAGGCGGACTTGAAAACCTCCCCCGACGGGGGAGAGCCATCCAAATGGAGATTCGGACATAGGGGAGTCGAACGATGGAAACGCGAGACCACGGCGCACCCTGGGGCACCACCCGCATGGCACCGTACGTCGAGACCGACCCGGTACCCCGGCTCACCCCGGTGATCGACCCCGAAACCCAGATCGCCGTCATCATCGACGAACGCGGCCGTACGGTCGAGCTCGGCAACCACGAAACCATCGGCAGTCCCTCGAACTCGACGAGTACCAGCAGCAGCACCGCGAACCAGACGAGTACCAGCGGCCCCGACAGCTACGACTCCGACGACTCGTCGGACTCCGACCACGACCACTGATGACGGCAGGCCCGAGTGGGTCGGTGCTGGTACTGACCAATCCTCACGACGTGACCACCGACGTGGTACTGCGAATCCTCGCAGAACGCCAGGTTCCGGTGGTCCGTCTCGACCCCGGTGCCGACCTGCATGCAGCTGCCGTGCTGACCGCCACCTACCGCACGGGCGATCAGCGCGGCAGCTTGCGAACGCCAAGCCGCGAGCTCGACCTCACCGAAGTCCGTTCCGTCTGGACACGCCGCCCCTCACCCTTCGGAGGTCCGGCCGAACTGGAAGGACAAGAACGCCGGTTTGCTGCATCGCAATCCCTGTGGGGCGTCGGCGGGATCCTGGCGTCTCTCCCAGGAGCCCACTACGTGAACCACCCGTGGAACAACCGGGCAGCGGAGTACAAGCCGGTCCAGCTGGCCGCTGCACAGCGCAGCGGTTTCTCGGTCCCCAGTACGCTGATCACGAACGACCCGGACGAAGCACGGGAGTTCGCTGCTCATCAGACCGGCGGAGTGGTCTACAAGCCGTTGTGGAACACCCCCTACAAGGTTGACGGCCAAGCGCAACAGGTGTGGGTGCGGGAGGTGCGCGCGCAGGAGATCACCGCCGCCGTGGCCACCTGCCCCCACCTGTTCCAAGCAAAGGTGGAGAAGGCGTTCGACGTACGGCTCACGGCTGTTGGCAACCGGCTGTTCGCGGTCCGGATCGACAGTCCTGATCTCGACTGGCGGCAGCGGCAATCCCTGATGGAGTGCACGTGGATCGCCGTCCCGGCCCGGGTCGCCCGCGCAGTTTCCGCCTACCTCGCCATCTCCCGACTCGTCTTCGGCGCGTTCGACTTCGCCGTCACGGCTGCCGGCGACTGGTACTTCCTCGAGTGCAACCCGAACGGTCAGTGGGCGTGGCAGCCCGAATCGATCACCGACTCGATCGCTCATGCCATCGCTGATCAACTTCAGAAAGGCCCCGCAGCGTGAGCCGGTCCGCCGGCGGGCTGCCGCGGCGGACTGGGGAAGGGCGGGCGCGCCGGCGAGGGACCGTATCGGCGGCGCGCCCGCCCCCTGATCACCGCCGCGCGTAGGGCGCGACGGGGTTCGGGAGGGTGCCGATCAGCTGGAGCGCGGCAGAGGGGTCGGAGAGGTCGACCATCTGCTCGTTGTTGCGCAGCTGGAGGCGGTTCAGGCAGGACAGCTGGAACTCGTCCGCGAAGAGGTCGTACTGCGCGAAGCGGTCCGCCAGTTCCGGCACGGAGTCCTGGTACTCGTGGGCGCACTCCGCCACGGCCTGCCAGAAGGTCTCCTCCGTGCAGATGCCTTCCGAGGCCAGGATCGAGGCCAGGAAGCGGAAGTAGCAGTCGAAGACGTCCGTGAAGATCGACAGGAGCTTCATGTCCTCCGGGATGTCGGCGCGGATGCGCTCGACCTCCGGCGGGAGCACCGCGTCGGCGCTCATGATGACGATCTCCTCGGCGATGTCCTTGAAGATCGCCCGCTGGACCACGCCGTCCTTGATCACCAGGATGGTGTTCTCGCCGTGCGGCATGTAGGCGAGGTCGTAGCGGTAGAAGCAGTGGAGGAGCGGGAGCAGGTACGCGCGCAGGTAGGGGCGCAGCCATTCCGCCGGGGTGAGGCCGGATTCGGCGATCAGGGCGCCGACGAAGGACTTGCCCTCCCCGTCCACGTGCAGCAGCGCTGCCATGGTGGCCAGGCGCTCGCCGTCCTTCAGGGAGCCCACCGGCGACTCGCGCCACAGCGCGGCCAGCATCTTGCGGTACGGCGAGTAGCGGTCGGTGGCGCGCTCGTACTGGCGGTGGCGGTAGCCGATGGCCGCCCGCTCGCGGATGATCGAGAAGTCGACCGACCGGAGGACCTCGTCCTGTCCGACCAGGGCGTGCAGCCAGTCGTTGATGGCCGGGGTGGCCTCCATATAGGCCGCGGACAGGCCCCGCATGAAGCCCATGTTGAGGACCGAGATGGCGGTCTTCACGTAGTGCTTGGTGGGGGTGGTGGTGTTGAAGAAGGTACGGATCGACTGCTGCGGGAGGTACGCGTCCTCGCCCTCGCCCAGCAGCACCAGGCGGCGATTGGCGATCTCGGCCGAGAAGGTCACCGTCGTCTTGTTCCACCACTGCCAGGGGTGGACCGGGAAGAGGTGGTAGTCCGCCGGGTCCAGGTCCATCGCGCGCAGCTTCGCCGCGAAGCCCTCGACCGCCGCGTCGCCCAGCTCGGCCCGCATGAAGCTGTCGTGCTCCAGGCCGGCACCCGCCGTGAAGGTGGACACCTCCTTGTGGGCCGCCGCCCACACCAGGTGGACCGGGCTCGCGGTCTCCGGGGCGTACGAGTGGTACTCGTGCACGCCGAAGCCGAGCCGGCCGTTGTTGGCCACGAAGCAGGGGTGGCCCTCGGTCATGCCGGTCTCGATGTCCTGGAACGAGGACTTGGCGAGGACGGAGGCCGTGAGCTGCGGCTTGGTGTACTTGTAGGCGGAGCCGGACAGGGTGGAGGAGATCTCCTCCAGGTAGACCGGCAGGACCTCCGAACTCAGGCCCAGGGCCCGCTGGAACTCGATGTGGAAGTCGATGGCGTCCAGCTCGGCCGTCGCCGTGCCGTCCTTGTGGCGGGTGATCGATGACTCGTCCACCGCCCAGTGGTCCAGGGCGTGCCGGGCGGCGGCGAAGACGTACTCCACCGTGTCGTCGTCGCTGCGGACGCTGTACCGGTCGCCGCCGAGCGAGGTCGGCGTCAGCAGGCGCTCGTGCGAGAACTCCGCCAGGGCCTTGCGGACCAGGGCCCGGTTGGCGCGGGCCCACAGCTCGGGGGAGAGGTGGCTGATGGCGTCGGCGATGCTCATGCGGCGGCCTCCTCGCTGTCGCCGGTGGCGAAGACACCCGTGGCGGCCTCGAACCGGTCCCGGGTGCAGAAGGAGAGCAGGGCCTCCTTCTCCGGCTTGGTGATCTCGCGCTCCGGGACGAAGCCGACGGCCTCGTTGAGCGCGTGGACGGCCTTGTTTCGGACGTCCGGCTCCACGACCACGCGCCGGGTGGCAGGGTCGGCGAACAGGGCCGCCATGACCGTGGTGATCACGGCGCGGGTGAAGCCGGACAGCGGGGTGTCGGTGGGCGCGACCAGGAAGTGCATGCCCACGTCGCCGGGCTGCGGGTCGTACAGGCCGACGAGCTCCAGCTCGCGCGGGTCGTAGGACTCCATCAGGAAGGCCGGCTCGCCCTCGTGCAGGCCGATGAAGGCGTGGTGGTGCTCGTGCGCGGTGATCCGCATGTACTCGCGTTCGACGTCCGTGAGGGAGGCGTCCTGCATCATCCAGAACGACGCCTTGGGGTCGGTGACCCAGCGGTGCAGCAGCTCCGCGTCGGAGAACGGGTCCAGCGGGCGGACCGCGAAGGTGCCCAGCTCGGCATCGGTGCGCGAGAAGAGGACGGGGGTGGTGGTGCTCATTTACAGGGCGCCTTCCGGGGCGTTGAACTGCTGGAACGCGATGGACTTCTCGACCTTGTAGTAGGCGCGGCCGAGCAGCTCGCCGACGATGTACGCGTTGCGGTACGCCGCCATGCCCAGGTCGGGCGAGGTGAGCGAGTGGTTGTGGGTGGTGCCGTTCTGCAGGTAGATCCCGCGGCCGGTGACGTCCACGCTGTAGTTGCGGGCCGCGTCGATGCGGCCGCGGCCGTCGAAGTTCAGGCGGTGCCGGATGGGCTCCAGGAACTCAGGGAAGGAGTACTTGTACCCGGTCGCCAGGACCAGGCCCTCGGTGTCGAGGGAGAAGTCCCGCTCCTGCTCCTCCTGGCGCAGCCCGAGGGAGTACGTGCCGGTGGCGGCGTCGTGGGCGGCGGAGTCCAGCGAGGTGTTGGTCAGCAGCGTGGTCGGCACGTCGACCGGCATGGTGACCTTCTTCTGGTACAGCAGGTCGAAGATCGCATTGATGAGCTCGCCGTCGATGCCCTTGAAGAGGTTCTTCTGCTGCCCCTCCAGGCGGTACCGGGTGTCCTCGGGGAGGGCGTGGAAGTAGTCCACGTACTCCGGGGAGGTCATCTCCAGGGTCAGCTTGGTGTACTCCAGCGGGAAGAACCGCGGGGAGCGGGTGACCCAGTTGAGCCGGTAGCCGTGGACGTCGATCTCGGAGAGCAGGTCGTAGTAGATCTCGGCCGCGCTCTGGCCGGAGCCGACGATGGTGATCGACTTCTTCTTCTGCAGCTCCGCCTTGTTCTGGACGTAGGCGGAGTTGTGGAAGAAGTCGCCGCCGAGGTCCGCGCAGGCCGCGGGGACGTGCGGCGGGGTGCCGGTGCCCAGGACCAGGCGGCGGGCGCGGTGGGTGGCGCCGCCGTCGGTGTGGACCTCGTACAGGCCGGTCGCCTCGTCGTGGGTGACGGAGGTGACGGAGGTGGACCACAGGACGTTGTCGAGGCGGTCGGCGGCCCAGCGGCAGTAGTCGTTGTACTCGGTCCGCAGCGGGTAGAAGTTCTCCCGGATGTAGAAGGAGTACAGCCGGTCCTTGTCCTTCAGGTAGTTCAGGAAGGAGAAGGGCGAGGTCGGGTCCGCGAGGGTGACCAGGTCCGACATGAACGGGGTCTGCAGGTGCGCGCCGTCCAGGAACATCCCGGCGTGCCACTCGAAGTGCGGCTTCGACTCGATGAACAGGCCGCTCAGCCCGTCGATCGGCGCGGTCAGGCAGGCGAGCCCCAGGTTGAAGGGGCCGAGGCCGATGGCGATGAAGTCGTACGTCGGGTGCGACGCGGTGGTCTCAGGCGTGGACAAGGGACTCTCCCAGGTACTGCTCGGCGTGCGCGGCGAGAAGGTCGAGGACGGCGGCGATGTCGGCCGTCGTGGTCTGCGGGTTGAGGAGGGTGAACTTCAGGTACTGGCGGCCGTCCACCTTGGTGCCGGCCACCACGGCCTCGCCCGAGGCGAACAGCGCCTTGCGGGCGTGCAGGTTGGCCTCGTCGACCAGTTCGGGGCGGGCGGTGCCGAAGGCGCTGCCCTCGGCGGGGACGTAGCGGAAGACCAGGGTGGAGATCTGCGGCCGGACGACCACCTCGAAACGCGGGTCGGCGGCGATGACCTCGTAGCCGGCCGCGGCGAGGTCGACGACCTCGTCGAAGAGCTCGCCGATGCCGTCGGCGCCCATGGTGCGCAGGGTCACCCAGAGCTTGAGGGCGTCGAAGCGGCGGGTGGTCTGGATGGACTTGTCGACCTGGTTGGGGATCCGCTCCTCGGCCATCCGCCGCGGGTTGAGGTAGTCCGCGTGGTACGTGGCGTGCTTGAGGGTGTCGCGGTCGCGGACCAGCATCGCGCTGGAGGAGACGGGCTGGAAGAAGGACTTGTGGTAGTCCACCGTGACCGAGTCGGCGCGCTCGATGCCGTCCAGCAGGTGCCGGCGGGTGGGGGAGGCCAGGAGTCCGCAGCCGTAGGCGGCGTCCACGTGCATCCAGGCGGAGTGCTCGGCGGCGAGCGCGGCGATCTCCGGGAGCGGGTCGATGGAGCCGAAGTCGGTGGTGCCGGCGGTCGCGACGACCGCCATCGGGAAGAGGCCCTCGCGGGCGCAGTTCTCCAGTTCGAGGGCGAGCGCGGAGGTGTCCATGCGGCGGTCGCGGTCGGCGGGTATCGAGATGACCGCCTCGTAGCCGAGGCCGAGCATCGCCGCGGACTTCTGCACGCTGAAGTGGCTGCACTCGGAGGTGAGGATGCGGAGCCTGGGCAGGATCTCGGACTTCGCCAGCTCCCGACCCTCGTTCAGGCCCTGCTTCATGACGGCGCGGCAGGCCTCGTCGCGGGCCAGCAGCAGCGCGTGGAAGTTGGACTGGCTGCCGCCGGAGGTGAACACGCCGTCGGCGCCCATGCCGAGGCCGATCCGCTCGGCGGTCCAGTCGATCAGGCGGCGCTCGATGAGGGTGCCGCCGATGGACTGGTCCCAGGTGTCCAGCGAGGAGTTGACCGCCGAGAGGACCGCTTCGCCGACCACGGCCGGGATGACCACGGGGCAGTTGAGGTGGCCGAGATAGCGCGGGTGGTGGAAGTAGACCGCGTCACGGAGGTAGACCTCCTCCAGCTCGTCCAGGACGGCGGCGGGGTCCTCCAGCGGCCGGTCCAGGTCGATCCCCGCGATGACCGGGGCGAGTTCGTCGACGGAGATCCCGGTGTGCGGGCGGTCGGTGGAGGCGAGTTTCGCGGCCACGCGTTCGACGCCCTGAGTCACGGCACGCCGGTAGCGGTCGGCGGTCGTCTCGTTGAGCAGGTGCGTGCGCATCAACAGGTCCTCCGGGCAGGGGGAAGGAAAGGCAGGGGAAAGAGAGGTGGGGGAAAGCGGTGGCGGACGCGAGTCCGGTGTGCCGCGCGATGATTAGGTTAGCCTAACCTTAGTATTCGGCCAAATGGAGAAGGGCCCCGGCGTGAAATCGCCGGGGCCCTTCGGCCGCACCGTGACGGGAGGTCAACTCCCGTACGGGCAAAGAGTGGTGGGAGGGATTCCCCTGGAGCGGTTCCCCTGGAGCGGTGCCCCTGGAGGGGTGTCCTAGAGGGCGGACTCGGGGTCCTCGCTGGGAGCCTGGCCCGCATAGGCCTCGGCGAGCAGCTGCTCCTCGCTCGCGCCGAGCCGCCAGTAGCCGGTGAAACGTACCGCGCGCCGGTTGAGGGACCGTTCCTGCACCAGGTGGCGGCGTACCGCCCGTACGGTGCCGGCCTCGCCCGCGATCCAGACGTACGGGGCGCCGGAGTCGGGCAGTTCGAGCCCGCGGAACTCCTCCACCACCCGCTCGGCCCGCTCCGGCCCGGTGGCGGGGTCGCGCACCACCCAGGTGATGTCCTTGCCGTCCCCGCCGGGCACGGACAGGAACCGGTCGTCCTCGTGCGGGACTTCGAACACGGCCCGGACGGGAGTGCCGGCGGGCAGCCGGTCCAGGATCGCGGCCGCGGCGGGCAGCGCGGTCTCGTCCGCGTACATCACGAGCGCGTCGGTGTCGGCCGGCGGCTGGTAGCGGACCGACTTGTTCTCGGCCACGGCCGGCCCGATGGCCATGATGCGGCTGCCGGGCACGGCCCGCCCCGCCCAGTTCGAGGCGGGGCTCGCCTCGCCGTGCAGGACGAAGTCGATGTCGACCTCGTCGGCCCCGGCGCCGTCCGCGGTGCGGCGCTGCCCGCGCACCGTGTACGAGCGCATCACCGGGCGCTCCTCGTCGGGTACGCCGCGCCAGTCGGCGAACCAGGTGTCCTCGGCCGTGGAGGGCAGGACGGTGTGCTCCTGGTGGGGGAGCGGGAGGAACAGGGAGAGGCTCTGGTCGAAGCCGCCCGAGCGGAACTCCGCGAGGGACTCGCCACCGAAGGTGACGCGCAGGAACGAGTGCCCGATGCGCTCGGTGCGGACCACTTCGAGCTCGAAGAAGCGGAAGTGGGCGACGCTGGTGTCGGTCATGCGGGTGGTCCCCCCTGGGGTGCGTGCGTGCGCCGGTGGGCGCCTGCGGGCGCTGCGGGCACTGTGGCCGGTGAACGGCCGGAAGCCGGGCCCCGGTCGGGGCCCGGCTAGGGGTCGGCCGGGTGTCAGCCGACCTTCTTGGCGTTCTGGATGGACTTGGCGAGGTCCTCGAGGATCTGCGCGCACTTCTCGTACGAGTAGATCGGCTCGGTGGTGCGCGGGATGACCTGGCCGGCCTTGACGGCGGGCAGACCGGCCCAGGTGGGCTTGTCCTTGGTCAGGGCGTCCGGCTGCAGGGTGGCGCTGCGGTTGTCGAGCATGATGACGTCGGCCTTGTACTTGCCGGCGTTCTCCCAGCTGAGGCTCTCGTAGAAGCCGCCCTGGTCCAGCTTGTCCTTCTCCGGGACGACGAACTCGACGCCGAGGCCCTGGAAGTACTTCAGGTCGGCCGAGGTCTCCGGGGTGGAGACGTAGAACAGCTCGGGGGAGCCGGAGCCGACGAGCACCTTGACGCCCGGGTTGGCCTTGACGGCCTCGCGCACCTTGCCGGCGGCGGCCTCGAAGCGGGACTTGGCGTCGGCGTTCTTCTTGGAGGCCAGGTCGGCGCCCAGGGACTTGGCGAGCTCCGCGTTGCGCTGGAGGGCCTTGTCCATGGTGACCGGGGTCTTGTCCGGGTACACGCCGCCCGCGCCCACGGCGACGGCCGGGGCCAGCTTCAGGATCTTGTCCTTGGAGGCCTCGGGCACGTACCAGTAGGTGCCGTCCCAGGTGTTGGTGACGAGCAGCTCGGGCTTCAGGGCCGCGTACTTCTCGACGTTGAACTCGTCGTAGACGTTGCCGAGGATCTCGACCTTGGAGACGTCCATCGAGCCGGCCTGCACGTCGGGCTTGCCGTCGGCGGTCTTGGTCGGGCCGAACACGCCCTTGACCTGCACGCCGTAGTCGTACAGCGCGGCGGCGGTACCGGTGAACGCGACGATGTTCTTCGGCGTGCTCTTGGCGGTGACGTCCTTGCCCAGGTCGTCCTTGAAGCTCCACGGGCCGGCGGCCGCGGCGCCCTTGTCCTTGGCGTCCGCCTTGTCCTTGGCCGAGTCGCTGCCGCCGCAGGCGGCGAGGGTGGCGACGAGACCGAGGGCACCACCGGCGGCGATCAGGCCGCGACGGGTGAGGAGGGTCGCTCTGGGCTTGGGCATGGCTGTGTCTGCTTTCGTGGGACCGAGGCGGCCTTGGAGCGGGCCGTTCGCTGGGAAGGTTAGCCTAACCTTGGCCGAAATTGGTAAGGCAGTCCTAAGTAATTTGGATCTCACTTGGGTCGCGCCCGGATCCCGTACCCCGCGGGCCCCGGAAACGGGCGTGCGGCCCGCGTCATGACGCGGGCCGCACGGGGGTGCCGGGATCCGGCCGAAAAGCGCCTCTGGCCGGACCGGGCGGAGACGCCGTCAGACCTCAGCCGGCGAAGCCGAGCTCACGGGCGATCAGCATGCGCTGCACCTCGCTGGTGCCCTCACCGATCTCCAGGATCTTGGAGTCCCGCCACATCCGGGCCACCGGGTACTCGTTCATGAACCCGTAGCCGCCGTGGATCTGGGTGGCCTCGCGGGCGTTGTCCACGGCGACCGTGGAGGAGTACAGCTTCGCGATCGCCGCCTCCTTCTTGAACGGCTCACCGGCCACCAGCCGGGAGGCGGCGTCCCGCCAGCCGAGCCGGGCCATGTGTGCGCGCATCTCCATGTCGGCCAGCTTGAACTGGATGGCCTGGTTGTCGCCGATCGCCCGGCCGAAGGCGTGTCGTTCCTTCGCGTATTTGACCGATTCGTCCACGCAGCCCTGCGCCAGGCCGGTGGCCAGCGCCGCGATCGCGATCCGGCCCTCGTCCAGGATGCGGAGGAACTGCGCGTACCCGCGGCCCTCCTGGCCCACCAGGTTGGCCAGCGGCACCCGGACGTCGTCGAAGGACAGCTCACGGGTGTCCGAGGCGTTCCAGCCGACCTTCGAGTACGGGGCCGCCACCGTGAAGCCGGGAGTGCCCGAGGGCACGATGATGGAGGAGATCTCCGGGCGGCCGTCCGCCTTGCGGCCGGTCACCGCGGTGACCGTGACCAGGCCCGTGATGTCCGTGCCCGAGTTGGTGATGAAGCACTTCGAGCCGTTGATGACCCACTGGTCGCCGTCGCGGACGGCGGTGGTGCGGGTGCCGCCCGCGTCGCTGCCCGCGCCGGGCTCGGTCAGGCCGAACGCGCCGAGCATCTCGCCCGAGCACAGCTTGGGCAGCCACTCCCGCTTCTGCTCCTCGGTGCCGAAGAGGTAGAGCGGCATGGCGCCGAGCGAGACCCCGGCCTCCAGGGTGATGGCGACGGAGGAGTCGACCCGGGCCAGCTCCTCCAGGGCGATGCCGAGGGCGAGGTAGTCGCCGCCCATGCCGCCGTACTCCTCCGGGAAGGGCAGGCCGAACAGGCCCATGCGGCCCATCTCGCGGACGATCTCGTACGGGAACTCGTGGCGCTCGTAGAGGTCGCCGATCTTGGGCGCGACGACGTCGTGCGCGAACTCCTCGACGGTGCGGCGGAGTTCCTCGTGCTCGGGGGTGAGCCGGTGGTCGAGGGACATGTCTGTGGTCACTCCTTGTGGGAGAGGGCGCGGACGGTTCGGGAGGGGCTGGGCCGGCCCAGCTGCTCGGCCATCCACACGCTCGTGGCGGTGAGGGCGGCCAGGTCGACGCCGGTCTCGATGCCGAGACCGTCGAGCATCCAGACCAGGTCCTCGGTGGCGAGGTTCCCGGTGGCGCTCTTCGCGTACGGGCAGCCGCCGAGGCCGCCGGCCGACGCGTCGACGGTGGTGACGCCGTGCTGGAGGGCGGCCAGGGTGTTGGACAGGGCCTGGCCGTAGGTGTCGTGGAAGTGGACCCCGATGCGGTCGTCCCCGACGCCTTCCTCGTTCAGCTCGTCGAGGAGGGTCTGGACGTGCCCGGGTGTGGCGACACCGATGGTGTCGCCCAGGCTCAACTCGTCGCAGCCGAGGTCGAGCAGGGCCTTGGCCACGCGGACCACCTGCTGGACGGGGACCGCGCCCTCCCAGGGGTCGCCGAAGCACATGGAGAGGTAGCCGCGGACGTGCATGCCGTCGGCCTTGGCCGCGGCGACGACCGGCTCGAACATGGCGAGGGACTCGGCCACCGTGCGGTTCAGGTTGCGCGAGGCGAAGGTCTCGGTGGCCGAACCGAACACGGCGATCCGGTCCGCGCCGAGCTCCCGGGCCCGCGCCAGGCCGCGCTCGTTGGGCACGAGCACCGGCAGGTGCACGCCCTTGAGGCCGGCCAGGCGGGGGTAGAGGTCCTCCGCGTCGGCGAGCTGGGGCACCCACTTGGGGTGCACGAAGCTCGTCGCCTCCACGGTGGTCAGGCCGGCGGCGGCCAGCCGGTGGATGAACTCGGCCTTCACCTCGGTGGGAACGGCCGTCTTCTCGTTCTGCAGGCCGTCCCGGGCACCGACCTCGTGGATCCTGACCCGGGCCGGGAGTTCGGGCGCCGGCACGGTCATGGGCAGTCCGTTCACGCCGCTCACGCCTCCTTGCCGTCGGCGCCGGCGTCGGCGTCGTCGTTCGGGGTGACCACGGCCAGGACCTGGTCCATGGCGACCGTGGTGCCGGGGCTGACGTCGAGCTCGGCGACGGTGCCGGCGTGCGGGGCGGAGATGACGTGCTCCATCTTCATGGCCTCGACGACGAGCAGGCTCTGACCGGCCTCCACCTTGTCGCCCACGGCCACCTTCACCACGGTGACGGTGCCGGGCATGGGGGCGGCGAGGGTGTCGGCGCCGCCGTGCCGGGCGCCGCTCAGGCTCGCCTGCACCGGGTCGTGGCGCTGCACGTGCCAGGTGTCCCCGTCCCGCCCGATCCAGACCCCCTCCGGGGAGGCGGCGTACCGGAACCGGTGCGTGACGCCGTCGAGCTCGACGGTGACGTGGTCGGTGCCGGCCTCGACGAGCCGGGCCGCGGAGATGCCGGCGTCCGCGTCGAGCAGCAGCTCGTACGACGCACCCCGGGTGCGGGTACGGGTGCGGACCTCGACCGGGTCCTGGCCCGGGACGCGGAAGTGGCGGACCGTCCAGGCGGGGGTGCCGCCCAGGCGCCAGCCGTCGGCGGCTCCGAAGGGGTCGACCCAGCCCGCGGCGGGGCCTTCCGGCCGACCGGCGGCCGACAGCGCCGCCGCGGCGTAGACCTCCGCCGGCACGCCCTCGGGCAGCAGGGCCGGGAGGTCCCGCTCGACCAGGCCGGTGTCCATGTCGCCGGAGACCACGGCCGGGTGTGCCAGCAGCCGCCGCAGGAAGCCCGTGTTGGTCTGGACGCCCAGGATCACCGTGTCCGCCAGGGCCGCGCGCAGCGACCGCAGGGCCGCCGCCCGGTCCGGACCCCACGCGATGACCTTCGACAGCATCGGGTCGTAGGTGCTGCCCGTGTCCACGCCCGCGCTCAGGCCGGAGTCCGTACGGACGGTGTCCGAGGAGGGCTCCGACAGGGCCAGCACGCGCCCGCCGGACGGCAGGAAGCCGCGCGCCGGGTCCTCCGCGCAGATCCGGGCCTCGATCGAGTGCCCGTGCAGCCGGACGTCCTCCTGCCCGAAGGACAGCTTCTCCCCGGCCGCGACCAGCAGCTGCTGCTCCACCAGGTCCAGCCCGGTGATCCGCTCCGTCACCGGGTGCTCGACCTGGAGACGGGTGTTCATCTCCATGAAGTAGTACGAGGACGGGTCCCCGCCCGGGACGATGAACTCCACGGTGCCCGCGCCGACGTACCCGCAGGAGCGGGCCGCGTTCACCGCCGCCTCGCCCATCGCCGCCCGGATCTCCGGGGTCAGCAGGACCGACGGGGCCTCCTCCACCACCTTCTGGTGGCGCCGTTGCAGCGAGCACTCGCGCTCGCCGAGGTGGACCACGTTCCCGTGGGCGTCCGCCAGCACCTGGATCTCGATGTGCCGGGGGCGGTCGATCCACCGCTCCACCAGCAGCGTGTCGTCGCCGAAGGAGGACCGGGCCTCGCGGCGGGCCGCCGCGATCTCGTCCGCCAGCAGCGCCTCGTCGCGGACCAGCCGCATGCCCTTGCCGCCGCCGCCCGCCGAGGGCTTCAGCAGCACCGGCATGCCGATGGCGCGGGCCGCGTCGGTCAGTTCGGCGTCGGACAGACCGCTGCCGGAGGAGCCGGGCACGACCGGCACGCCGGCCGCCTTCACCGTCTCCTTGGCCCGGATCTTGTCGCCCATCAGGGAGATCGCGGAGGCCGGCGGGCCGATGAAGGCCAGGCCCGCCTCGGCGCAGGCGGCCGCGAAGGCCGCGTTCTCGGCGAGGAAGCCGTAGCCCGGGTGGACCGCCTCCGCGCCCGTGCGCCGGGCCGCGTCGATCAGTTTCGGGACGGACAGGTAGCTCTCCGCGGCGGCCGCGGGGCCGATCCGGACCGCGACGTCGGCCTCGCGCACGTGCCGGGCGTCGGCGTCGGCGTCGCTGAACACCGCGACCGAACGCACGCCCAGGGAACGCAGGGTCCGGATGACGCGGACCGCGATCTCGCCGCGGTTGGCGACCAGAACAGTGGAAAACATCGGATTCGCGTCCCTCACATCCGGAAGATGCCGAAGCCGGGCTGCGCCGGATCCTTCGGGCCCAGCGGGGCGTTGGCGCAGGCGGTCAGGGCCAGACCCAGCACCTGGCGGGTCTCCAGCGGGTCGATGACCCCGTCGTCCCAGAGCCGCGCGGTGGCGTAGTACGCGTTGCCCTGTTCCTCGTACTGGGCGCGGATGGGCGCCTTGAAGGCGTCCTCGTCCTCGGCCGGCCACTCCTGGCCGGCGCCCTCGATCTGGTCCCGCTTGACGGTGGCCAGTACGGACGCGGCCTGTTCGCCGCCCATGACGGAGATCTTGGCGTTGGGCCACATCCACAGGAAGCGCGGGGAGTACGCCCGGCCGCACATCGAGTAGTTGCCGGCGCCGTACGAACCGCCCACCACCACGGTCAGCTTCGGTACCCGGGTGCAGGCCACGGCGGTGACCATCTTCGCGCCGTGCTTGGCGATGCCGCCCGCCTCGTAGTCGCGGCCCACCATGAAACCCGAGATGTTCTGCAGGAACAGCAGCGGGATCCCGCGCTGGTCGCAGAGCTCGATGAAGTGGGCGCCCTTCTGGGCGGACTCGGCGAACAGGATGCCGTTGTTGGCGATGATGCCGACCGGGTGGCCGTGGATCCGGGCGAAGCCGGTGACCAGGGTCTGCCCGAACTCGGCCTTGAACTCCTGGAAGCGGGAGCCGTCCACGAGGCGCGCGATGATCTCGCGGGCGTCGTAGGGGGTGCGGGAGTCCACCGGTACCGCGCCGTACAGCCCGTACGGGTCGACCTTCGGCTCCTCGGGTGCCTCCACCGACCAGGGCAGGGCGGCCCGCTCGGGCAGGGTGGCCACGATGTTGCGGACGATGCGCAGCGCGTGCGCGTCGTCCTCCGCCAGGTGGTCGGTGACCCCGGAGATCCGCGAGTGGACCTCGCCGCCGCCGAGCTCCTCGGCCGTGACCACCTCGCCGGTGGCGGCCTTCACCAGCGGCGGGCCGCCCAGGAAGATCGTGCCCTGGTTGCGGACGATGACCGCCTCGTCGCTCATCGCCGGGACGTACGCGCCGCCGGCCGTGCAGGAGCCGAGGACCGCCGCGATCTGCGGGATGCCGGCGCCGGACATCCGGGCCTGGTTGTAGAAGATCCGCCCGAAGTGCTCGCGGTCGGGGAAGACCTCGTCCTGCATCGGGAGGAAGGCGCCGCCGGAGTCGACCAGGTAGAGGCAGGGGAGACGATTCTCCAGTGCCACTTCCTGCGCCCGGAGGTGCTTCTTCACGGTCATCGGGTAGTACGTGCCGCCCTTGACGGTGGCGTCGTTGGCGACGATCACGCACTCGCGGCCGCTGACCCGCCCGATGCCCGCGATCACGCCTGCGGCCGGGGCTGCGCCCCCGTACATCCCTTCGGCGGCCAGCGGGGCCAGCTCCAGGAACGGGGAGCCCGGGTCCAGGAGCGTGTCCACCCGGTCCCGCGGCAGCAGCTTGCCGCGCGCGGTGTGCCGGGCGCGGGCCTTCTCGCCGCCGCCGAGGCGGGCGGCGTCCAGCCGGGTCCGCAGACCCTCGGCCAGCTCGCGGTGGGCGGCCTCGTTGGTCCGCCAGGCGTCCGACGCCGGATCCGCGGCGCTCGTCAGCACTGGTGCCTGCTGCATCCCGTGAGCCCCCTTGCCCTCGGTTAATGAGCGTTAACACTTGTCGCGCCCAGGTTAACGACCGCTAACGGCCCTGTCTAGAATGGATTCCCATGACCACATCAGCGGCCGCCCCCACCCGTCGCGAGCAGATCCTCAGTGAGGCCGCCCGCCTCTTCGCCGCGCGCGGATTCCACGGTGTCGGAGTGGACGAGATAGGCGCGGCCGTCGGCATCAGCGGCCCCGGCCTCTACCGGCACTTCGCCGGCAAGGACGCGATGCTGGCCGAGCTGCTGGTGGGCATCAGCGAGCGGCTGCTGACCGGCGGCCGGCACCGGGTCGCCGAGGCGGCCGGGGACCCCGCGGCGGTGCTCGCCTCCCTCATCGACGGCCACATCGACTTCGCGCTCGACGACCGGGCGCTGATCACCCTCCACGACCGGGAGCTGGACCGGCTGCGCGAGGAGGACCGCAAGCTGGTCCGGCAGCTGCAGCGGCAGTACGTGGAGCTGTGGGTGGAGGTCGTACGGGAACTGCACCCGGACGCCCCCGAAGCGGAGGCGCGGGTCGCCGTGCACGCGGTCTTCGGCCTGCTGAACTCCACTCCGCACCTGGGATCGCTCGGCCGTGACGCCATGGAGTCGCTGCTCCGGCGGCTCGCCCACGGGGCGTTCGCGGCGCTCTCGGAGCTCGCGGAGGCTTAGGCCCCGTTTGTGAGGTGACTGTGGACGGCTGTGGACGGCGGGGGACGGCCGTCCCGGGTGGCGGAACGGAATCAACGCCTCCGGCCGGGCAACGGCAGAATGGCCGTATGCCGACCCCGATACCCAGCCGCGCCGAGCTCGTCGACCACCTCGTCAACACCCGAATCGCAGGCCAGGTGGCCACCCCGCGCGAGAACAACCTCTCCCACTACCGCAAGCTCGCGAACGGCGACCGGCACTACTGGCTGGGCCTCGAGCTGGGCGACCGCTGGACCGACGAGCAGGACGTGCTGGCCGTCATGGCCGAGCGCTGCGGAGTGGTCGACGACCCGGAGCACCGGTACGGGCAGGACACCATCGACCCCGAGCTGACGGTGGCCGCCCTGGACCGGATGGCGGCCCGGCTGCGCAAGGCGGCGCTGGACCAGCAGAGCGTCCTCTTCGCCACCGGCCACCCGGGCGGTCTGCTGGACGTCCACCGGGCCACCGCCGCTGCCCTGCGCGCGGCCGGCTGCGAGATCGTGGTCATCCCGTCCGGGCTCACCGCGGACGAGGGCATGGTCTGGCAGGTCGCGGACGTGTCCGTGCTGGAGCGCGGCGCGACGCTGTGGCACACCCATTCGCCGGAGCCGATGGCGGCGATCCTCGACGGCCTGGCCCTCGTCGGCCGGCCGCTGCCCGACCTGGTCGTCGCCGACCACGGCTGGGCGGGCTGCGCGGCGCAGCGCGGCCTGGACGCGATCGGCTACGCGGACTGCAACGACCCGGCCCTGTTCCTGGGTGAGGCGGAGGGCACCCTCCAGGTCGCGGTCCCGCTGGATGACCACGTCCGCGACCCGCGCCACTACGACCCGATGGTGGCGTACCTGCTGGACGCGGCGGGTCTGTCGAAGCCGTAACCCGGTCGGGTGAAGAGCGTTGTCAGGCTGGACCCCTCGCCATATCCTCTATACGAAGACGGGATATGGAGGATATGGCGATGGGGAAGATGTCCAACCTCTACGTCGAGGTCGATGACGATGCGCTCAGCGAGGCCGCCTCGATACTGGGCACGAAGACGAAGAAGGACACCGTCAACGCCGCGCTCCTGGAGGTGGCCAAGCGGCGCCGCCGTCTGAAGGCCCTCGAAAAGCTGACCGCCATGGCGGAGCGCGGTGACTTCGAGATCCTGAAGGACAAGAGGAACTACCGGCGATGACTCCGGTCACGCACCTCATCGACACCTCGGCTGTCGTACGCGTCCTGGAGGACAAGAACGTTCAGTCCCGATGGGTCGAGCACCTCGCCACCGGAGTGATCGGTCTGTGTGAGGTCACGGAACTGGAGTTGCTCTATTCGGCCCGGTCGCTCGGCGACCGGATCGCCAAACAAGAGCAGCTGGCCGAGCTGTTCAATTGGGTTCCCCTGCCCGACGACGCCGTGCGGCGCGCGCTCACGGTTCAGCGGCTGCTCACGGAACAGGGGCAGCACCGCAGCGCGGGCCCGGTGGACCTGCTCCTGGCAGCCACCGCGGAACTGAACGGGCTCACGATCCTGCACTACGACACGGACTTCGAGACGGTCGCAAAGGTGACGCGCCAGTCCACCACCTGGATCGCACCGCCCGGAACCCTGTAGCGGAGAAGGCCCGCCTCGGCGTTCCCCGCGGACTCAGCCGCGGGGAACGCGGACCACGCCCTCCTGGATCACCGTGACGGCCAGCTTGCCGTCCCGGGTCCAGATGCGGGCCTGGCCCAGGCCCCGGCCGCCGTGCGCCGTCGGGGACTCCTGGTCGTACAGGAGCCACTCGTCCGCCCGGAACGGGCGGTGGAACCACATCGCGTGGTCCAGGGAGGCGCCCACCACGTCCCCGACCGCCCAGCCGCCCCGCCCGTGCGCGAGCAGGACCGAGTCCAGCAGCGTCATGTCGGAGACGTAGGTGGCCAGGCAGACGTGCAGGAGCGGGTCGTCCTCGGCGAGCTTGCCGGCCGTGCGGAACCAGACCTGGGAGCGGGGCTCCAGCGGTTCGCCGACCGAACCCCACGGCGGGGTGGTCGCGTACCGCAGGTCCACCGCGCCCCTGGAATCCAGCAGCCGTTCCACCGTGCCCGCGTCCCGGAAGATCTCCCGGTAGCGGGGGAGGTCCTCCGCCGCGGTCGGCAGGGTCTCCGGGTCCGGGGCGTCCGGCATCACCGTCTGGTGGTCCAGGCCCTCCTCGTACGTCTGGAAGGACGCGGAGAGGTGGAAGATCGGCTGCCCGTGCTGGACGGCGACCACCCGCCGGGTGGTGAAGGAGCGGCCGTCGCGGATCCGGTCCACGGAGTACACGATCGGCGCGCCCGCGTCCCCGGCCCGCAGGAAGTACGAGTGCAGGGAGTGCGGCGTACGGTCCGCGGGCACGGTGCGGCCGGCCGCGACCATGGCCTGGGCCGCGACCTGTCCGCCGAAGACCCGGGGCACCAGGGAGGTCCTGCTGGTGCCCCGGAAGATGTTCTCCTCGATCTGCTCCAGGTCGAGCAGATCGAGGAGATCGGTCAGTGCCTTGCTCAAGGGGACTTACAGCCCCATCGACTTGGCGATGATGGACTTCATGACCTCGCTGGTGCCGCCGTAGATGCGGTTCACGCGGTTGTCGGCGTAGAGGCGCGCGATCGGGTACTCGTTCATGTAGCCGTAGCCGCCGTGCAGCTGGAGGCAGCGGTCGATGACCCGGTGCGCGACCTCGGTGCAGAACAGCTTGGCGGAGGCGGCCTCGGCCGCGGTCAGCTCGTGCGCGTCCAGGGCCTCCAGGGCGCGGTCGGCGACGGCCTGGGCGGCGTCCACCTCGGCCTGGCAGGCGGCCAGCTCGAACTTGGTGTTCTGGAAGTGCGCGACCGGCTTGCCGAAGACCGTACGGTCCGTGACGTACTGCTGCGCGAACCGGACCGCGGCCTGGGCCTGGGCGTACGCGCCGAAGGCGATGCCCCAGCGCTCGGAGGGCAGGTTCTGGCCGAGGTAGTAGAAGCCCTTGTTCTCCTCGCCGAGCAGGTCCTCGACCGGGACCTTGACGTCGACGAAGGCCAGCTCGGCGGTGTCGGAGGTGCGCAGGCCCAGCTTGTCGAGCTTGCGGCCGATCGAGTAGCCCTCGGACTTGGTGTCCACGGCGAACAGGGAGATGCCGAAGCGGCGGTCCTGCTCGGTCGGGGCGGAGGTGCGGGCGCAGACGATCACGCGGTCGGCGTGCACGCCGCCGGTGATGAAGGTCTTGGAGCCGTTGAGGACGTAGTGGGTGCCGTCCTCGGAGAGCTTGGCGGTGGTCTTCATGCCCGCGACGTCGGAGCCGGTGCCCGGCTCGGTCATCGCCAGGGCCCACATCTCCTCGCCGGAGACGAACTTCGGGAGGTAACGCTTCTTCTGCTCGTCGGAGGCGAGCATCTTGATGTACGGGAGGGCGAGCAGCACGTGCACGCCGGAGCCGCCGAAGTTGACGCCCGCGCGGGAGGTCTCCTCGTAGAGCACGGCCTCGAACTTGTGGGTGTCCAGGCCGGCGCCACCGAACTCCTCGGGCACGTTGATGCCGAAGACGCCCAGCTCGCCCAGCTTGTAGTAGAAGTCACGCGGCGCCTGGCCGGCGGCGAACCACTCGTCGTAGACGGGGACGACCTCGGCCTCGATGAAGGCCCGGATGGTCTCCCGGAACGCCTCGTGGTCCTCGTTGAATACCGTACGGCGCACGAGCCGCCTCCTCGATCCAGTCCGGCCAGCCTACTGGCTAAGCGCTTGCTCAGATTAAGTTACCGACCGGTTCCGCACCCTGTCCAGATGTCGGCGGCGGGGTGACGGGGGCCACGACGGGGCCGCCTCGGGGCCGGGACACGCCGTGGCGGCGGGACCCCTTCGCAGGAGCGGGTCCGGGGGGCATTCTGCGGAACGGGGAACGGAACACGTCGGGGGAAACGGGGGGAACCATGACCGTGTCCGCACAGGGATCCGCACAGGGATCCGCGCAGCGATCCGCGCCGGGCGGCAGAGGGGTGCTGGAGGGGGCCTTCGCCCTGCTGGAGGCCATGCGACTGCACGACAGCGAGGCCGGGGTGACGGAGCTGGCCCTGGCCTGCGGAGTACCGAAGGGCACCGTGCACCGGCTGCTCGACCAGCTCGCCGCGGTGGGGGCCGTGGAACGCAAGGGCCGGGGCTACCGGCTGGGCCCGCAGGTGTTCCGGCTCGGCCAGGCCTGGCAGCCGCATCCCGGCCTGCGGGCCGCCGCCCGGCTGCCGCTGCACCGGCTGCGCGGCGCCACCGGCGCGAGCGTGGTGCTGACGGTGCTGCGGGAGGAACTCGCGATGACCGTGAGCTCGGTCCCGGGCGAGCCGGAGCAGCTGGTGCCGGTCCGCGACGGCATGAGCTTCCTGCTGGACACCGCCGCCGGGCGGGCGCTCCGCGGCCCGCGCGGCGGGCTGGTGCTCGACCGGGAGGACGTGATGGACGGGGTGGCCTGCGCGGCCGTGCCGGTGCGCTCCCCGGACGGCCGTACGGTGGCGGCCGTCGCCGGAGTGGTCCGGGCGGGACGTACCCTCGCGCCGCTCGCCCAAGCCGTCGCCGAGGCCGGGCTGGCGATCACCCGGGCCCTGGCCCGGGGGGTGTCCTCCGTGGCGGAGCCGTGCCCGGCGGTGGCGCGTCCGTAGGGCGCGGGCGGGCGGCGCGCCGGTCGTCCGAAGGCCGTCCGCCGCCGCGTTCCGCTGAGCGGAACGCGCGTGGAACGGGCGGGGCGCGGGCGGGCACCGTAGGGGTGTGCCGGGGAGGGACCCCGGCCACGGACTGAACCACGGGGGGAACCACATGTCCGCCAAGACCCGCATCGCCCGCATCGCCACCGCCGCCGCGCTCGGCCTCGGCAGCCTGGCCGCCTTCGCCGGCACCGCCCAGGCCGAGCCGATCGACTACGTGAAGATCGAGCTGCTGGAGCTGACCTGCCACCAGCAGAGCGAGGGCGACCACGACGAGGCGTACCTCAAGATCACCGACGCCAACGGCAACCAGGTCAAGGTCTGGCCCGGCTCCGCCAAGTACCAGACCATGGGCACGAACTACGTCCGCTCCCTGACCGACGGGAACGGCAACTCGGCGCTGATCCTGGGCAAGCAGCAGGCCCGCACGATGACCCTGTGGGACTACGACACCACCAGTGGCGACGACAAGCTGGGCGCCACCCTGGTCACGGGCAGCGAGGCCGGCGCGGAGGTCCAGTACCGCTCGCTGGAGGGCTCCGGCGGCGTCTACACCATCGCGTACCGCGTGATCGACATCTGATCCGCTGATCCGCCGATCCGCTGATCCGGTGGGTCGGTGGGTCGGTTACGCCGCAGGCCCGCGCCCCGGAAAGGGTGCGGGCCTGCGGTGCCGGCCGGATGTCAGTTCGGCGGCGGGGTGGTGTCCGCCGCGTTGGACGGCTTCTTCCCGACGCCGTCCAGGGGGGTGAGCAGCCAGTGCTCGTCCTCCCAGCTGACGGTCTCGCTGACGTTCACGGATCGGTTCGCGGTCTTCGCCGTGCCGGTCAGCCGGACGTTCCAGACGTTGGGGAACTCCGAGGTCCGGGTCCAGCCGACCTCCCAGCCCTGGCCTCCGTAGCGGCTGATCCGGGCGGCGGCGTCGGCCTTGCCGTCCGGGTGGTCGTCGAGGAGCTTGGCCAGGCCGGCCTCGTCCGACGCGTTGAGCAGCGACACGTAGCTGCGGAGGAAGCGGTCCTGCTCGGCCAGGTCCGCCTTGGCCTCACCGCCCCCGCACGCGGCGAGGACCGCGGCGCAGAGGGCGGCGGCGGTCACCGCCGCGGTCCGGGAGCGGGGGCGGAAGCCGCCTCGGTCAGGTGCGGAAGGCGTAGTACTTCGCCCGGGGGTTCTGCGCCACAATGCTCGCCACCGACTTCCGGTAGGTGTTGTTGGAGTGGTAGGTGAGGTACGGGACACCACGCGAGCTGCGGTACGTGGTGATCATCGAGTGGTCCTTGGAGCCGTTGCCGCTGAAGTCCATCTGGAGGATGTCCCCGACGCCCAGGTGGTACACGTTCGTGAGGTTGTACGTCCGCTTGCTGTACAGGGCGAAGGACGCCCAGTAGTTGACGTTCACCCAGGACGTGGTCTGGTTGGCGGAGTTGTACCACCAGTTCTTGTAGCTCTTGTACCAGCCCGTGTCGTTCTTCCAGCCGCCCGCGCGGAGTGACTGGCTGATGAAGTTGGTGCAGTCCCCGCCGACGTCGTTGAACTTCCGGTACGCCGGGTTGTAGTTCTTCCAGTACTTCTCGGCGTACTTCGCCATCGCGCTGTAGTTGTACCCGGCCGCGGGGGAGATCTTCGCCTCCGGGCGCGCGGGCATGGTGGTGGCCGCTGCCTCGCCGGCCGCATCGGCCACGGAGCCGGCCGGCTCCACCACGGTCGTGTCGGGCTCGTTGATCGCCGCCGGTCCGCCCCGGTCGAGCGAGGAGATGCCGGTGAGCTGCCAGGTCCCGCCCGGTCCGGCGGTGAAGGTCAGTTCGTGCCGGGCCTGGAAGCCGGTGTTCGGGGGCTCGTCGCCGTAGATCTTCTTGTAGGTCAGTTCCGTGGTCTCGGTGATCCGGACCTTGGCGCGGGTGCCGTGGACGTTCACGCCGTCGACGTCCACGTCGACCTTGGCGGCCGTGTACGCCTCCTTCAGCTCGGCGAGCCGGGCCTTGCGCTGGAGCAGGCCGGTGACGGCGCCGTTCTCGGCGGCGACCAGGCCGCTCGCGACGCTGACGGCTCCCGACGGGGGCGTCGCCGCGTAGGCGTTCGGCCGGGGCCCGTCGAGCAGGGCCGAGGTGCGCTTGGTGAGGACGGCGTCGGCGAGGACGGCGAAGTCCTTCGTGGTCGCCGCGTCGACGCCCGGGGTGGAGCCCGTCCCGGCTCCGGTGGCCGCCGTGGCGGTCGCCGGCAGCAGGACGGCGGACAGTGCCGCGGTCAGGACGACCGCGGCCGCAGCCTTTAACCGCATGGTGGAGTTCACTTGCCGTTTCCCCCTTGTGTGCGGGTGTGAAGTGCCCGTTGCGGCCACTCTCTCAAAGAGAACGGCCAAATGCTTTCGTTTTTGGGGGAGTTGCGGTCGTGTCGGTCTGGAATCGATCGCTCCGTGTTGGCTGCCGTATCGGAGTGCGAACCACACGTCTCCGCACGCATCGGGGGCGAAGCATGGCGGATAACGCTATTGACCGGGCGGGGGGCGGCTTGAATCCTGTCACGGCCACGTTCGATCTCGTACGGCACGGGGGTTGGGATGGAAGTCGAGGTCCTGAGCGCGGGGCAAGGGGATGACGAGGAGCTGCGGGCGCTGCGCGCGTGGCTCCGGGAGGACCCCCAGCTCCGGGGAGTGGTGATCCGGCTGGTGGAGGCGGACGAACCGGAGACCATGGGGGGCGTCCTCGAGGCCGTCCACGTGATCCTCGCGGACTCCGCCGCGGTCGGTGGCTTCGCGCTCTCCCTGGCCACCTGGCTCGGGACCCGGCCGCGAGCGCGGTCCAGGACGCTGCGCGCCGCGGGCCGGGACCGGGAGCTTCCCGGAAGGGCGGATTCCGGACAGGTCCGGGCCCTGTTGGAGGAGTCCGCGGACGACAACGGCCGGCCCGGCCCGGAGGGAGACCGCCGGTGAGCTCACGACTGCCGGACCCGCAGCGTTCGCAGGCGGTGCTCGTCGGGGTGTCCCGGTACGACCACCATCCGGGCCTGGAAGCGGTGGAGGGCAACCTCAAGGCGCTGCAGCGCATTCTGGTCAGCCCCGAACACCTCGGCCTGCCGGTCCCGCACTGTCGGGTCGTCAGGGATCCCGGGAACGCGGACGAGGTGATGGCGGCGCTGGAGTCCGCCGCCGACCGGGCCACCGACACGCTCATCTTCTACTACGCGGGCCACGGCTTCGCGGACGAGGACGGGCTCTACCTCGGTCTGACCGGAACCCGCCGCAAGCCGGGCTCGGAACGGTACAACGCGGTCCACTACGAGTGGGTCCGCCGCGCGGTGCTGATGGGGGAGGCGCAGGCCGCCCGGCGCATCATCATCCTCGACTGCTGCTACAGCGGGCGGGCCGCCAGCGAACGCATGGCCACCGTGATGGGCTCCGCCAAGACCGATGTGCACGGGACGGTGGTCTGGGCGGCCACCACCCCGAGCCGGCCGCTCGCCAAGGCACCGGCGGCCGCCCGGTACACCGCATTCACGGGAGAGCTCGTCCACACCCTGGAAACGGGCATCGAGGGCGCCGCCGAACTGCTGGACATGGACACGATCTTCCAGCGGGTCAGCGGCAACCTGGTGAGCAAGGGCTTCCCGCAGCCCGACCGGCACAACCACGCACTGGGCGGTCAGGTGGCCCTCGTCCGCAACAAGGCCGGTGGAGCGGTCGGCGCCGGTGGCGCCGGTGCGGCAGGTGAGGCCGGTGCGGCCACCCCGGGCATCACCGCCGCGGGCGGCACGGAGGCCGTGGCCGCCGCTCCGGCCGGAGTCAGCGCCTCCTGGGAGCCGTTCACCTGGGGCCCGATGCGGAGCGACCTGATCATCGTCGAAGGGGACGGCGAGAGCGTCATTCCCGAGAGCTCCCTCCACGTGCGGGCCGTGGACGAGGACGTGGAACTGCCGGAGGAACTCGCCGAGTGGCGGGCGGAGATCGAGGCGGAGCAGGACGGTCTCAAGGCCGCGGGCAAGCCCTACTTCTGGAACGGGCTCAACTACGCGGTCGAGCGGATCACGATCGGCCGGGTCGCCGAGACCGAGTCCCCGGAGATCTACATCCAGTTCCAGAACTCCGACTACTACACCTTCCTGGCCACCCAGCAGCTCGACCGCCGGTTCCGGGACGGGTCCACCCCCAAGAGCCGCTACATCGACCCGCACGAGGACCCGCTCGACGTCGCGCCGTTCATGAGCTCCTCCTTCGGCACGAACGTCGCCGTGATCACCCGGGACGAGAAGCTCATCGTCTCGCGGCGCAGCCAGATGGTCGGCTCGCATCCCGGGACCTGGAACTCCTCGGCCAACGAAGCCCTGTCGAGGGTGGTCGACAACGCGGCCCGCCAGGCACCCAACATCTTCAACGTGGCGCGTCGCGGGCTCAGTGAGGAGCTGGCCCTCAGCGCGCACGAGTACCGGCTGAACATGCTGGCCTTGACCATCGACAAGAGCACTCACCAGTGGGGTGCGCTGTTCATGGCCAGGCTGCGCCAGGTGACCTCGCACGAGTTCGTCGAACGGCGGTCGCGCGGGGTGTCCGACAAGTGGGAGCACGACCGGCACGAGCTGGTGGACTTCGAGATCGAGCCGGTGGTCCGGTTCATCTTCGACCCGGAACGGGCCGGGTCGTGGTCGCCGACCGCGCCGGGACTCTTCTACCTCGCCCTGGTGAACAAGTACGGGAGGGTGGCGGTGGAGCGCGAGAGCCGTCGGCTGCTCGGGGAGGCCGGGGCGGGCTGACGGCCCGGGAGGTCAGCCGCCGGGACCGGCGGAGCCGCCCGGGCTGCCGGGGCCGGCCGCCCGGTTCAACGCGAACCACAACTCCATGCGTACGTCGGGGTCGTCCAGGTCCCGGCCGAGGAGCTCCGTGCAGCGGGCGATGCGCTGGCGGACGGTGTTCCGGTGCACGCCGAGGGCGGTCGCGGCGCGGTCCCAGCCGCCGTGGTGGGCGAGCCAGGCCCGCAGGGTCTCCCGCAGCACCAGGTCCAGCGGGGCCAGCAGGGTCCGGGCGTACGACGCCGCCTGCGCGGGCGGAACCAGGGCGGCGAGGCCGCCGGCGGTGTGCCGCAGCAGCGGCGAGCGGGCGGCCTCGGCACGGCGCAGGGCACCGGCCGCCTCGGCGTCGGCCGCGGCGAGGCCGTCGGTCCCGGCGGGGGCGCTCACCCCCAGTCGCCAGCCCGGCCGCGGCTCCGGCTCCCGGTCGGTGAGCAGCCGTACGGCCGGACCCCCGGCGTCCACCAGGACCGCGCCGAGCTCCGCCGCCAGGGCCGCGGCGGCCCCCGGCGACTGCGCGGCGTCCGTGCCGGGGAGCGCCCGCGCGTGGACCACCGTCCACGGGCCGGCGCCCAGGAGCGCGACGGCCTCGGCCCGGGGCCGGCCGAGCAGCAGCCGCAGCAGGGCGGCCGAGGACCGGGCGCCGGCGTCGGCGGACCCGTGGCGCGGCGCGGTCAGCAGGGTGAGGAGGACGGCGGCGGCTCCCGCGATGGTGTGGTCACCCGGGTCGCGGACCGGACTGGCGACCACGAGCACGGCCCGCGAACCGGTGCCGCCGGCCTGCGGCCCCAGGGCGTACGCCGCGAGGTGCCGCGGCACGGCCCCGGCCCGGCCCGTCCCGGCCGGACCCGGGCCGGCGTCGGGGGAGACGCCAGCGGGCGTGCCCGCCACTGCTCCCGTTCCGGGCGAGGTCGCAGCCGGGGTCGCGATCGCAGTTGCTCCGGCAGGCGGTGCCGCCTGCGGCAGGGTCTCGGTCGCCGTGGCCGGTCCGCCGGACGCCACCCTGCGGGCCAGGCCCGCCAGGGCGTCCACCGCGTGTTGCGGCGGGGTCGGGCCGGCGGCGGCCGTCACCGTGCCGTTCGGGGCGAGCACCGCCGCCCAGCCTCCCAGGGCGGCTGCGAGGCGGCGCAGCACCGCCTGGACCGGGTCGGGACGGGACGCGGCGGCGGCCAGGGACTGCTGGGCCTCGGCGACCCGCCGCAGGTCGCGGGTGCGGGCCTCCGCCATCAGCCGCCAGACCGCGCGGGCCACCGCGGTGAACGGGGTCGGCTGCGGCACCTCCAGCAGGGGCAGGCCGTGGCGCGCACAGGCCGCCACGAGCTCCTGCGGTACCTCGGCGTGCACCGGCGCCACACCGAACCCGAGCGCCGCCACCCCGGCGTGCACGAGCCGTGCGACGTAGGCGTCGGCGTCGGCGTCGCCGGGGACGCCCGGGGCGCGACCGTCGTCGTCACCGGGGCGCCCGGTCCCGCGCTCCGGAACCGGCCCGCCCGGCGCACCGCCCGGCGGGCCCCACCCGCCCGGTGTGCCGGAGGTGCCGGGCGGGGCCCCGCGAGTCGGAGCCGGACCGGCCAGACCGGCCCCCGCGGTCAGCAGCAGCTCGCCGCCCAGCAGGTAGGGGGACGGGTCCGCCATCTCGGAGGCGTGGACGCCGAGCAGTTCGGTGTCCGGCGAGCCGCTCAGCAGGCGCAGGCCGAGCGCCCGCTCGGTGAGCAGCGCGCCGAGGGTGATCGGCGGCGCGGCGCCCGCCGCCCCCGGCCCGGGGCGCGGGGCGGCCCGCCCGGCCGCCCGGGCGTCTTCGCCCGTGGCGCCGCCGGGATCCGGGCTCCGGCCGGCGCCGGTCAGGGACGGCATGGACGCTCCATACAGTTCGGGGTCACTCAATGGATAAAACGTACACTTCGCGGCGGGCGGTCGGCGGCCTACGCTCGAAACAGCGCCCGGCGCGCTCCCGTGCACGGCACCGTGCACGGCACCGGGCCGCAGGCGCACGGCACCGCGCACCGGGTCACCGGCGCACGGCGCCGACCGCTCCGGCACCGGCCACGGCGCCGGGCCCCAGCGACGCAGCGGCGCCACGGCGCGGCAAGCGCCGCGCCGCACCGCACACGCCAGCCACAGAAGGGCACCCCCCATGAGCACGCAGCCCCGCGGACCCGTCGACTCCTCCCGCATCCCGCGGTACGCCGGCCCGGCCACCTTCGCCCGGCTGCCCCGCCTCGACGAGGTCGGCTCCGCCGACGTCGCCGTCGTCGGCGTGCCCTTCGACTCCGGCGTGTCCTACCGCCCCGGCGCCCGCTTCGGCGGCAACGCCATCCGTGAGGCCTCCCGCCTGCTGCGCCCGTACAACCCGGCCCAGGACGCCTCCCCGTTCGCCCTCGCGCAGGTCGCCGACGCCGGCGACATCGCGGTGAACCCCTTCAACATCAACGAGGCCGTCGAGACGGTCGAGGCCGCCGCCGACGAGCTCCTCGGCAACGGCTCCCGCCTGATGACCCTCGGCGGCGACCACACCATCGCCCTCCCCCTCCTCCGGTCGGTCGCCAAGAAGCACGGCCCGGTCGCCCTGCTGCACTTCGACGCCCACCTGGACACCTGGGACACCTACTTCGGCGCCGAGTACACCCACGGCACCCCGTTCCGCCGCGCCGTCGAGGAGGGCATCCTCGACACCGAGGCCCTCTCCCACGTCGGTACCCGCGGCCCGCTGTACGGCAAGCAGGACCTCGACGACGACGCCAAGATGGGCTTCGGCATCGTGACCTCCGCCGACGTCTACCGCCGTGGCGCCGACGAGATCGCCGACCAGCTGCGCCAGCGCATCGGCGACCGCCCGCTGTACATCTCCATCGACATCGACGTGCTCGACCCGGCCCACGCGCCCGGCACGGGCACCCCGGAGGCGGGCGGCATGACCTCCCGCGAGCTGCTGGAGATCATCCGCGGTCTGTCCTCCTGCAACCTGGTCTCCGCGGATGTCGTCGAGGTCGCCCCGGCGTACGATCACGCCGAGATCACCTCGGTCGCGGCCTCGCACACCGCGTACGAGCTGACCACGATCATGAGCCGGCAGATCGCCGCCTCGAAGGGCAACTAGCCCCGCAGCAGAAGGGCGCGCAGCGCGTGACGCACGACCACGACCTGGTACTCCGTCCCACCGAAGCCCAGACGGCGGCCGCGCTCGCGCCGCCGCCGGGCCGGACCGGCGGGGACCTGGTCGTGGAGACCCTGCGCGGCCTGGGTGCCACCACGGTGTTCGGCATCCCGGGCCAGCACGCGCTGGCCGCGTTCGACGCCGTGGGCCGCTCCGACCTCCGCCTGGTCGGCCTCCGCGTGGAGAACAACGCGGGCTTCGCCGCCGACGCGTACGGCCGCCTCACCGGCGAGGCGGTCCCGCTGCTGCTCTCCACCGGGCCGGGCGCGCTGACCGCCCTGCCGGCCCTGCAGGAAGCGGCGGCCGCCTCGGCGCCCGTCCTCGCGATCTGCTCGCAGGTCCCGGGCGCGGGCCTGGGCGGCGGCCGGCGCGGCCACCTGCACGAGCTGCGCGACCAGGCCGCGTCCTTCCGGGACGTGGTCAAGTCCGTCCACACCGCCCGTACGCAGTCCCAGATCCCCTCGGCGATCGCCGAGGCCTGGGAGTCGGCGCTCACCGCCCCGCACGGCCCGGTCTGGGTGGAGATCCCCGAGGACGTCCTCCGCGCCGAAACGGTGATCCCGCAGGTCACGGGCGTGGACGCGAGCCCGCACGAGCTCGCCCCGCGCCCCGAGCTGACCGCGCTCGCCGCGCACTGGCTGCAGAACGCCTCCCGCCCCGTGATCATCGCGGGCGGCGGGGTGGTCCGGGCGGACGCGGCCGGCAAGCTCAAGCAGCTCGCGGAACGCCTGAGCGCCCCCGTGGTCACCACCTTCGGCGGCAAGGGCGCGTTCCCGTGGACGCACCCGCTCTCCCTCCAGTCCTGGCTGGAGGACCGCCACATGACGGACTTCCTGGAGGACGCGGACGTCCTCCTCGTCGTCGGCAGCGGCCTGGGCGAACTCTCCTCGAACTACCACACGTTCTTCCCGTCGGGCCGGGTCGTCCAGATCGAGGCCGACCTCGGGAAGCTGGAGTCCAACCACCCGGCGCTCGGCATCCACGCCGACGCCCGCCTGGCCCTCCAGGCCCTGCTGGAGACGGTGGACCGGCGCGAGGACCCCACGGCCCCGGACCGGGTCCGGATGGTCCTGGCCGACATCGCCGCCCGCCTGGCCGCCCAGGACCTCACCCTGGAGCAGCAGCTCCTGGCCTCGGTCCGCAAGGCCCTCCCGGCCCGCTCCCCGTCCTTCTGGGACATGACGATCCTGTCGTACTGGGCCTGGTCCGCCTTCGACCCGAAGCACCCCAACACCATGCACTCGGCGCAGGGCGCCGGCGGCCTCGGCTACGCCTTCCCGGCCGCCCTCGGCGCCTGCGTCGCGGAACCGGGCACCCCGGTCCTGGCCGTCTCGGGCGACGGCGGCGCCATGTACTCGATCGCCGAACTCGCCACGGCTGTCCAGCACGACCTGGACGTCACCTGGCTCATCGTGGACGACGGCGGCTACGGCATCCTGCGCGAGTACATGACCGACGCCTACGGCAACGCCACCGCCACGGACCTCAGCCGCCCGGACTTCACCGCCCTGGCGGCCTCCTTCGGCGTCCCGGCGGTCACGACCACCCCGGCCTCGCTCCAGGACGACCTGGCCAAGGCCCTCGCCACCCCCGGCCCCTCCGTGGTCCTCCTCCCCGCAACCTTGAGGATGTTCGCCCCCACCCACCTCGGATAGCGGACAGAAACTGACCTCTACGGGTGCGACCGTGGCCGGAGAGCCACGCCGTGCGGCCTGCCGGAGCCTTCCGAAGCGGTCATCGCGGGGGCCGGGAGCTCGGCCCAAACGGTCTTCCCGATCCCGTTCATCCGCGGGCACTGCCCCCACCGCATTGCGAGCGCCTCCACGAGCGCTCCACGCCCACGTCCTTCGTCCCCGGTCACGGCCTCCGGCTTGAGCGGTACACGGGCTCCGGCGTCTGCCACTTCCACCCGCAGCACACTGCCGTACCTCGCGATCCGGATGCCGATGTCCCGCCCGCGCGGGGCCCGGGCGTGCTGCAAGGCGTTGGTGGCCAGCTCCGAGAGCAGGAGTTCGGCAGTACCGACGGTCTCGCCCTCGACGGCCCATTCGGCCAACTGCTTCCGGAGCAGGGCGCGGGCGCGCGCGGGAGTGCGGGGGCTGCGCGGCAAAATCCAGAACACCTCGGTGGTCGAGGGCGTCGTCATACGGCATCACCTCTCTAGAGATGTGCAGAGTGAAGCGCGGTGCGGCGATCCGGGTCAAGAGTTCTCTAGAGATGAGCGGAGGTGATGCCCGCTGCCCGAGCGGCTACCGATTTCGCGCCTAGGATGTCTAGAGATGATCAGGAGGACGCATGCCGAGTGACGGCGCCAAGCGGCAGCCCAAGTACCAGCGGATCGCCGACGAGCTGAAGGCCGCCATCGAGGCAGGCGAGTACGGGCCCGGGGACCGTCTTCCGGGCGAGAACGACATCATGAGCGCGCAGGGTGTCGCCCGGATGACCGCACGGCAGGCGCTCGGAGTGCTCCAGGCCGAAGGGATTGCCGAGGCGCGCAAGGGCGCCGGTGTCTTCGTGCGGGAGTTCCGGCTCATCCGGCGGCGCGGCATCCAGCGGCTGGCCGCCGATCGCTGGGGCGCCGGACTGTCCATCTGGGCCGCGGACACCGAGGACCGGGACCCCGTCGTGGAGTTCCTCTCCGTCGCGGAGGAGGGTGCGCCGGACGCAGTCGCTGCCGTCCTCGGGCTCCGCGACGGCGGGCTCGCGACTGTGCGCCGTCGTCGTTTCGTGCTCGACGGCCGGCCCGTCATGGTCGCGACCTCGTACCTCGACGCATCTCTCACGGCGGGCACCGCGATCGCCGAACCGGACGCCGGCCCCGGCGGGATCTACGCGCGGCTCGCGGAGCTCGGTCACAAGCCCGTCCGGTTTCGTGAGGAGGTCCGCTCCCGGATGCCCGCCCCGGCCGAGACCGAGCAGTTGCGGCTGTCCGCAGGGACGCCGGTCGTGCTGATCTGCCGTACCGCCTTTGCCGCCGACGGGCGGGTCGTCGAGGTCAACGAGATGGTCCTCGACTCCGCTTCCTACGTCCTCGAGTACGACTTCGACGCGTCGTAGCGGCCGGACGGGCGGCGCCCGACCCGGATCGCCCCGTCCGAAAGTTTTTTCCTCGGGCTGTCACACACGTGCCTCCCCGCGGTTCAGAGCAGTGAACGGGCCGGAGCGCAGCGCACCGGCTCGCACCGCAACCGCAACCGCACCGAGGAGCGAGCGTCATGTCCACCACTTACGTCGTCGTCACCGTTCTGGCCGCCCTGATGGCCGGGTTCTCGGGAGCCTCGATCTTCTTCAAGGCCAAGTTCACCGTGGAGCCGCTGGCCGAGTACGGGGTGCCGCAGGGCCTGTGGAACTACCTGGGGGCGGCGAAGGCCGCCGGAGCGGCGGGGCTGCTCGTGGGGCTGTTCGTGCCGGTGATCGGGATGCTGGCCGGGATCGGGCTGGTGCTGTACTTCACCGGTGCCGTGATCACCGTGGCCCGGGCGAAGGCCTACGCCCACATCGTCTTCCCGGTGATCTACGCCGCCCCGGCCGCCGCCGCCCTCATCCTGGCCGCCTGATCGTGATCCGCGGGGCCGCGTCCTGGAGCCCGCCTCGACGGACCGTCGAGGCGGGCCGCCACGGCCGGACGAGTCCGGCTCGTCCGGCCCGGCGTACACCCGTTCAATTGTTGCTGCGGGATGAAATCCGCCGGTCGTCGCGTTGGTGCCTTCCGGCAGGACAGGACGAACGGGGAGGCTTCACGTGGCGGCGGGAGAGACAGCCGGGGCGGGGCAGAAGGAAAAGCAGGGGCAGAAGCAGGGGCAGAAGCAGGGGGAGCCGGAGCAGCGGGGCTGGGCCAGGCGGCTCGCCGCGTACACCTGGCGGTACAAGGCGAACGTCCTGCTCGCGCTCGGGTCCTCGCTGGGCGGCATGGCCGTCATGGCGCTGGTGCCACTGGTCACCAAGGTGATCATCGACGACGTCATCGGGGAGCAGAGCAAGCCCATGGGCCCCTGGGCCGGGCTGCTCATAGGCGCCGCCATAGCCGTGTACGTGCTGACGTACATACGCCGCTACTACGGCGGCCGGCTCGCCCTCGACGTACAGCACGACCTGCGCACCGAGATGTACGACACCATCGCCCGGCTGGACGGGCGGAGGCAGGACGAGCTGTCCACCGGGCAGGTCGTCGGGCGCGCGACGAGCGACCTGCAGCTGATCCAGGGCCTGCTCTTCATGCTGCCGATGACCATCGGCAACTTCCTCCTCTTCGGCATATCCCTGGCCGTCATGCTGTGGCTCTCGCCGCTGCTGACCCTCGTCGCCCTGCTCATGGCCCCCGCCCTCTGGTTCATCGCCAAGCGCAGCCGGAAGAAGCTGTTCCCGGCCACCTGGTACGCCCAGGGCCAGGCCGCCGCCGTGGCCACCGTCGTGGACGGCGCCGTGACCGGCGTCCGCGTGGTCAAGGGCTTCGGGCAGGAGGAGCAGGAGACCGGAAAGCTCCGCGAGGCCGGCCGCCGGCTGTTCGCCGGACGGCTCCGCACCATCCGCATGAACTCCCGCTACACCCCCGCCCTGCAGGCCGTCCCCGCCCTCGCCCAGGTCGCCATGCTCGCCCTCGGCGGCTGGATGGCCACCAACGGCCGGGTCACCCTCGGCACCTTCGTCGCCTTCTCCACCTACCTGGCCCAGCTGGTCGGCCCCGTCCGCATGCTCGCCATGGTGCTCACCGTCGGCCAGCAGGCCCGCGCGGGCGTGGAGCGGGTCCTCGAACTCATCGACACCCGCCCGGTGATCGAGGACGGCACCACGGAACTGCCCGCGGACGCCACCGCCACCGTCGAGTTCGAGGACGTGTCCTTCGGCTACGACCCGGAGAGGCCCGTCCTGGACGGGCTCAGCCTGCGCGTCGCGCCCGGGGAGACCCTCGCCGTGGTCGGTGCCTCCGGCAGCGGCAAGTCCACCCTCTCCCTGCTCCTGCCCCGCTTCTACGACGCCGACCGCGGCACCGTCCGCATCGGCGGCCACGACGTCCGCGAGCTGACCTTCGGCTCCCTGCGCGCCGCCATCGGACTGGTGCCCGAGGATTCGTTCCTGTTCTCCGACTCGGTACGGTCCAACATCGCCTACGGGCACCCCGGGGCCACCGACGAGGAGATCCGCTCCGCCGCCCGCGCCGCCCAGGCCGAGGGCTTCATCGAGGCCCTGCCCGCCGGCTATGACACCAAGGTCGGCGAGCACGGGCTCACGCTGTCCGGCGGCCAGCGGCAGCGCATCGCCCTCGCCCGGGCCATCCTGACCGACCCCCGGCTGCTGCTCCTGGACGACGCCACCTCCGCCGTCGACGCCCGCATCGAGCACGAGATCCACGAGGCCCTGCGGTCGGTGATGGCGGGCCGCACGACCCTGCTCATCGCGCACCGCCGCTCCACCCTGGCCCTCGCCGACCGGATCGCCGTACTCGAACACGGCCGGCTCGCCGCCCTCGGCACCTACGCGGAGCTGGAGCGGGACTCCGCCCTGTTCCGCCGGCTGCTGACCGACCCCGACGCGCTCGCCGCCGGATCGCCCCGGCTCCCCGGCACCGAATCCGCGGCCGACACCGGGGTCCTCGCCGACCTCGAACGGGACCTGGAGATCGAGGCGGAGATCGACTCCGAGCCGGTCAGCGCCAAGCGCCGGGCCGTCGACGGGATCACCCCCGAGCTGTGGAAGCGCCGCGAGGAGGAGGCGGAGCAGGACGCCGAGCGGGGTGCCGTCACCGCCCCCGCCGCCGGGACCGGCGCCCCGCACAGCATGGCCGGCGCCGTCGCCGGCATGCCGGCGACCCCCGAACTCCTCGCGCAGGTGGCCGCGCTGCCGCCCGCCGACGACACCCCCGGCATCGACGAGGACCGCGCGGCCGCAGCCGAGGAGAGCTACGGCCTGCGCCGCCTGCTCCACGGCTTCTGGGCCCCGCTCGCGGTCAGCCTCGCCCTGGTCGCCGTAGACGCGGGCGCCGGCCTGCTGCTGCCGGTCCTGATCCGGCACGGCATCGACGACGGCGTGGAGCGGCTCGCCCTCGGCGCCGTCTGGGCGGCCTCCGCGGTGGCCCTGCTCGTCGTCCTCGGCCAGTGGGCCGCGCAGGTCGCCGAGACCCGGATGACCGGCCGCACCGGCGAACGCGTGCTCTACTCGCTCCGCGTCAAGATCTTCGCCCAGCTCCAGCGCCTCGGCCTGGACTACTACGAGCGCGAGCTCACCGGCCGGATCATGACCCGGATGACCACGGACGTGGACGCCCTGTCCACCTTCCTGCAGACCGGGCTGGTCACCGCCGTGGTCTCGGTCTTCACCTTCTTCGGGATCCTCGTCGCCCTACTGGTGCTCGACGTCGAACTGGCCCTGATCGTCTTCGCCACCCTGCCGCTGCTCGTCATCGGCACGATCTACTTCCGTCGGAAGTCCGTGAAGGCATACGAACTGGCCCGCGACCGGGTCAGCGTGGTCAACGCGGACCTCCAGGAGTCCGTCGCCGGCCTGCGGATCGTCCAGGCCTTCCGCCGTGAGCGCTCCGGGGCCGCCCGGTTCGCCGAGCGCAGCGACTCCTACCGCGAGGCCCGGGTCCGCGGCCAGTGGCTGATCTCCGTCTACTTCCCGTTCGTCCAGCTGCTGTCCTCGGTCGCCGCGGCCGCCGTGCTGGTCGTCGGCGCCGGCCGGGTCGAGGCCGGCACCCTGACCACCGGCGCGCTGGTCGCGTACCTGCTCTACATCGACCTGTTCTTCGCCCCGGTCCAGCAGCTCTCCCAGGTCTTCGACGGGTACCAGCAGGCCACCGTGTCGCTGGGCCGGATCCAGGACCTGCTGCGCGAGCCCACCACCACGCCGCGCGCGGCGGCTCCGCGCGAGGTGAAGGAGCTCCGCGGGGACATCGCCTTCGAGGGCGTCCGCTTCCAGTACGGGACCGCCGAGGAGCGCGGCGAGAAGGGCGACGCGCTGGCCGGGATAGACCTGCGGATACCCGCCGGGCAGACCGTCGCCTTCGTGGGCGAGACCGGCGCCGGGAAGTCCACCCTGGTCAAGCTGGTGGCCCGGTTCTACGACCCCACCGCCGGCCGGGTCACCGCCGACGGCACCGACCTGCGCGAGCTCGACCTCACCGGCTACCGCCACCGGCTGGGCGTGGTCCCCCAGGAGTCGTACCTCTTCCCGGGGACGGTCCGGGACGCCATCGCCTACGGCCGGCCGGACGCGAGCGACGCCGAGGTGGAGGCGGCGGCCCGCGCCGTCGGCGCGCACGGCATGATCGCCACCCTCGACGGCGGCTACCTGCACCCGGTGGCCGAGCGCGGCCGCAACCTGTCCGCCGGGCAGCGCCAGCTGATCGCCCTGGCCCGGGCCGAACTCGTGGACCCGGACGTGCTGCTGCTCGACGAGGCCACGGCCGCCCTGGACCTGGCGAGCGAGGCGCTCGTCAACCAGGCCACCGACCGCCTGGCGGGCCGCCGCACCACCCTGGTGGTGGCGCACCGGCTCACCACCGCGGCCCGGGCGGACCGGGTCGTGGTCATGGACCGCGGCCGGATCGCCGAGGTCGGCACGCATGCCGAACTCCTCGCCCGGGGCGGCCGGTACGCCGAACTCTGGCGCACCTTCATCGGAGAGGACGAGCGGGCCGCCGCCTGACCCGGCCCCCCGGGTCCGGGGGTCGGCACCCACCCGGAGCCGGCCCGGGGCCGTCCGGAACCAACTCGGTCGGCCGTGCGTCGTACGTGCGTACGTGTGTCGTGCGTACGACCGACTGGGGGAAGCGTGTTCCATGCGTGGGGCAGGGCGGGGCGCCTGACCAAGGCCCTCGGTGTGTGCGCGGCCGGGCTGGGCCTGGCCGTCGGAGGGCTGCTCGCCGCCGCGCCCGCGCAGGCGGCCCAGGCGCCCGAGGCCGCGGCCGGCGGCTGCGCCGGACGGCTGGTGCGGACGCTGCCGTTCTCCACCGGTGAGGTCCGCGTGTTCAAGTCGCGCACCCATGTCTGCGCCGTGACCCTGCCCTACCGCCCGGGCGCGCGGCAGTACATGTCCGTCAGCGTCCAGCCGCGCGGCGGCGTACCGGTCCGCGACGGCGGCCGCTTCACCCGCTTCGCCGGACCGGTGACGGTCTACGCGGTGAGCCGCTGCGTGTTCGTCCGCGGCGAAGTCGGCGCCGGTTCGGTGTCATCCGGCTGGATCCTCTGCTGATGCGTCCCAACCAGGTCTGTTCACAGGCCCGTTGACCCCGTAGGTTCACGGCGACCGCAGTGAACCCATGGGGAGGATGAATGCGCAAGGCGCTCCGATGCCTGCTGCCGCTCGTGGTGCTGACCGGCACCCTGGGCGCGGCCGGAACGACGGCTCAGGCGGCCACCGCCGCCGAGCCCGCCGCCGGCCCGGACATCAAGGACAGGATCCTCGCCATACCGGGGATGAGCCTCATAGAGGAGAAGCCGTACACGGGTTACCGCTTCTTCGTCCTCAACTTCGAGCAGCCGGTGGACCACCGGAAGCCGTGGCAGGGCACCTTCAAGCAGCGCATCACGCTGCTGCACAAGGACACCGACCGCCCGACGGTCTTCTTCACCTCGGGCTACAACGTGAACACCAACCCGCGCCGCAGCGAGCCGACGACCATCATCGACGGCAACCAGGTGTCGATGGAGTACCGGTTCTTCACGCCCTCCCGGCCCGACCCGGCCAACTGGTCGAACCTGAACATCAAGCAGGCGGCCGACGACCAGCACCGCATCCACCAGGCGCTGAAGAAGATCTACGACAAGAAGTGGATCGCCACCGGCGGCAGCAAGGGCGGCATGACCGCCACGTACTACGAGCGCTTCCACCCGAACGACATGGACGGCGTCGTCGCCTACGTCGCGCCCAACGACGTGGTGAACAACGAGGACTCGGCCTACGACCGGTTCTTCGCCAAGGTCGGCACCAAGGAGTGCCGCGACAAGCTGAACAACGTCCAGCGCGAGGCGCTGCTGCGCCGCGGGCCGCTGGAGGCCAAGTACGCCGCGGCCGCCGCCGAGAACGGCTGGACCTTCAAGACCGTCGGCGACCTGGACCGGGCGTACGAGGCCGTGGTCCTCGACTACGCGTGGGCGTTCTGGCAGTACAGCCTGCTCTCCGACTGCGGGAGCATCCCGGTCGCGGCCACCGCCTCCGACCAGGAGATCTGGGACACCGTCGACGGCATCTCCGGCTTCTCGGCATACAGCGACCAGGGCCTGGAGACGTACACCCCGTACTACTACCAGGCGGGCACCCAGCTCGGCTCGCCGGACATCAGGCAGCCGCACCTCAAGGGCCTGACCCGCTACGGCTACCAGCCGCCGCGGAACTTCGTGCCCCGCGACATCCCCATGACCTTCCAGCCGAACGCGATGCGGGACGTGGACACCTGGGTCCGGAACAACGCCGAGCGGATGCTCTTCGTCTACGGGCAGAACGACCCGTGGGGTGCCGAACCGTTCCGCCTGGGCTACGGGACGCATGACTCGTACGTGATGACCGCGCCCGGCGCGAACCACGGTGCCAACGTCGCCAAGCTCCAGGAGGGCGAGAAGGCGCTCGCCACCGCGCGGATCCTGGAGTGGGCCGGGGTCGCCCCGGCCGCCGTCCAGGCCGACCCGGCCAAGGCGAGGCCGCTGGCCAAGGCCGACCTGAAGCTGGACCGGCGGGACACGGAGCGCGAGCCGCAGCTCCGCCGGTAACACGGCGAGCCACAGGACCGCAGGCCGCGGCCTCAGTACGTGAGGCCGTGGCCCAGCGGGTACCGGCCCGGCACGGGCACCGGGAGCCGCCCGGCGGGGCGGACCGTACCGGCCAGCACCCGGGCGGCGGCGCGCAGTTCCACATCGGTCCACGAGTACGTCGCCAGGCTCGCCGCGCACTCGGGCAGCCGCGCGGCGTCGTACGGATTGCGGACCGCCAGCGCCACCACCGGGACCCCGGTGGCGATCAGGTCCGTCACCAGCGTCCGCTGCGGACTCTCGCCCTCCGGGACGTTGTACGTGCACACCAGGAGCGCGTCGTGGCCGGGCGCGGCGCCCCGCGCCCGCTCCGCCGGAACGGCCGTGGCGACGAACCCCAGCGCGGTCAGCTCGCGGGCCAGGACGGCCGTCGGCGGGCCCGTGGTGCCGCTCGGCGAGGCCGGGTCGGTGCCGGTGACCAGCAGCCGGGGGCGTTCCGCCGGGTCGAGCGGGAGCAGGCCCCGGGGATTGGCCAGCAGGGTGGTCGTACGGGCGGCGACCGCGTCGGCGGCGGCCAGGTGCCCGGGCGTGCCGACGGCGGCCGCGACCCGCTCCGGCGAGGTGTACGGGTCCTCGAACAGGCCCCGCCGCGCCTTGAGTTCCAGGATCCGCAGCACCGACTCCCCGATCCGCTCCTCGGTCAGCTCCCCGCTGCGCACCGCCGCCAGCACGCTGCGCTGCGCCAGGGCCAGGTCCGGCGGGTTGAGCAGCTGGTCGCAGCCTGCCTTCAGGGCCAGCACCGGCACCCGGTCGTCCCCGTACTTCTGCCGTACGCCGGCCATGTCGAGGGCGTCGGTGACCACCACCCCGCGGAAGCCCAGGCGTTCGCGCAGCACTCCGGTGATGACCGGGCGGGAGAGCGTGGCCGGGTCCCCGGACGGGTCCAGCGAGGGCACCACGATGTGCGCGGTCATGATCACGTCGACGCCCGCCGCCACGGCCGACCGGAACGGGGGCTCGTCCAGCCGCTCCCACTCCGCCCGGGTGTGGTCCATCACCGGCAGGCCCACGTGGCTGTCGGTGGCGGTGTCCCCGTGACCCGGGAAGTGCTTGGCGGTGGCGGCGATCCCGGCTCCCTGGTAGCCGTGCACCTGGGCGGCGACCAGCCCGGCCACCGCCCGCGGGTCCGAGCCGAAGGACCGGACGCCGATGACCGGGTTGGCCGGGTCGGTGTTCACGTCGGCCACCGGGGCGTAGTCCTGCCGGATACCGAGGGCGGCCAGTTCGGTGCCGGCGATCCGCGCGGCCCGGCGCGCGGCGGAGACGGAACCGCCCGCGCCGAGGGCCATCGCACCCGGCAGCAGGGTGGCGGGGCGGCCGATCCGGGCGATGATCCCGTGCTCCTGGTCGACGGAGATCAGCAGCGGGATACGCGCGGGGGCGGCGAGTGCGGCGCGCTGCAGGCCGTCGGACAGCTCGGCGATCTGCGGCGGGGTCCGGGTGTTGTGCGCCCAGGCGAAGTAGATGATCCCGCCCAGATGGTGGCGGGCGACCAGCTCGGCGGCGGTGCGCACCCCGAACTGCGCCAGGTTGGCCTCGGCGTCGGCGGGGTCCGGGGCGGTCGCGGAGTGGCCGTAGGCCCGGCTGACGAACAGCTGGCCCACCTTCTCGGCCGGGGTCATCCCGTCCAGGAGCCGGCGCAGCGCGGCACTGTCGGGGCGCGGGCCGGGGGGCGCGCCGGGGGCGGTGCCGGGGTTCCGGGCATCGGTCCCGTGGCCGGCGTGCGCGTACGGGACCGGGGAGGCGTCGCCGGTCCGGGCGGCGGAGGCGCCGGCCGCGGCACCGGCGGCCAGGGCGGCGGCAGCGGTCAGCAGGCGGCGGCGGGACGCGTGGTACGGAACGTGGGGCGGCACCCGGGCACGCTACTGCGCAGGGCCCGCCCGGACCCGGCCCCACGCGCGCGGGTCCCCCGTAAGCGCTAGGGAGCGTCGGGCGCGTCCGGGCGGTCCGTGGCGTCGCCCACTCCCGGCGGGGGCCAGTGGGCCCGCAGGGTGCGGACCGTCTCGGTGATCGCGGGGCGGCGCGCGGCCCCGGTCCGCCAGAGCGCGTACAGCCTGCGGACGGGGGCGGGATCGAGGGGGACGGCGACCGCGCCGGGCGGCAGCGGGCCGGTGCCGAGCCGCGGGATCACGGCCACCCCGAGCCCGGCGGCGACCAGGGCGACCAGGGTGTGGTTCTCCTCCGCCACATGCACGACCTCCGGTTCGCAGCCGGCGTCGCGCAGGGTGCGGACGAGCCAGTCGTGGCAGACCATGCCGGGCGGCTGGCAGACCCACCGCTGGCCGCCGAGGTCCTCCCGGCGCACGAGCGGCCGCCGGGCGAACGGATGCCCCGCGGGCACGATCAGGTCGCACCGCTCGTCCCCGATACGGGCCTGGTCCACCCCCTCGGGGGCGGGCAGCGGGGCGACGTCCCAGTCGTGCGCCACGGCCAGGTCGGTGACGCCCCGGGCCACCAGGTCCACGGACAGGTGCGGGTCCACCTCGGTCAGCCGGACGTCCAGCGCGGGGTGACGGTGGGCCAGCTCGGCGAGCACCCCCGGCAGCAGCCCGCGGGCGGCGGAGGCGAACGCGGCCACCGTCAGCAGGCCGCTCGGCAGCCCGCGGCGCTCCTCCAGGGTGGTCTCCGCCCGTTCCACGATGGCCAGCAACTCCTGTGCCGTCGCGGCCAGGTGGCGGGCCTCCTCGGTGAGCGCCACGCCCCGGCCGCGCCGCTCCAGCAGGGTGGTGCGGGTCTCCCGCTCCAGCTTGGCGATCTGCTGGGAGACGGCGGACGGGGTGTAGCCGAGGGCGGCCGCGGCGGCGGCCACCGAACCGTGGACGGAGACGGCGTGCAGCGCGCGCAGGCGGGCCAGATCCAGCATGCGCCCATCGTAGGGGCGCGGGCGGCCATACGTAAGCGTTGCTACATCCGACCCGGAAGAGATCCGCGCTGGTGCTACATGGTCGCCGCGTCGATGCTCGGAGCATGCGTCCCGTACACACCGCACTCGCCGTCCTCGTCGCCGCCGTCTGGGGATTCAACTTCGTCGTCATCGAGATCGGCCTCGGCCACTTCCCGCCGCTGCTGCTGTCCGCGCTCCGCTTCCTGGTCGCCGCGCTGCCGGCGGTGTTCTTCGTCGGACGGCCCAAGGTCGCCTGGAGGTGGGTGCTGGGGGTGGGGCTGGCCCTGGGCGTGGCCAAGTTCGGGCTGCTGTTCACCGGGATGGACGCCGGGATGCCGGCCGGGCTGTCCTCCCTGGTGCTCCAGGTCCAGGCCGTGTTCACGGCGCTGTTCGCGGCGGTCGTACTGGGCGAACGGCCGGGCCGGGTACGGCTGCTCGGGATGACCGTCGCCCTGGCCGGCATCGTGGTGGCCGGGGTGGACGAGGGTGCCTCCGGGCCGGTGCTCGGCTTCCTGCTGGTCGTCGCGGCCGCGGTCTGCTGGGGCGTGTCCAACGTACTGACCCGCAAGGCCTCCCCGCCCGAGGCGATGAACTTCATGATCTGGGTGTGCACCGTGCCGGTGCTGCCCCTGCTGGTGCTCTCACTGCTGCTGGAGGGGCCGGAGCGGGACCTGGCCGCGCTGCGCGCCCTGGACTGGTCGGGGGTGGGCGTCATCGTGTACGTGGCCTGGATCTCGACGGTGTTGGGCTTCGGCGCCTGGGCGTACCTGCTGCGCCGGTACCCGGCCACCTCGGTGGCGCCGTTCTCGCTGCTGGTGCCGGTGTTCGGGATGTCCTCGGCGGCGCTCTTGCTGGGCGAGGGAGTGTCCGGGCTGCGCGGGGTCGCGGCGGTGCTGCTGGTCGGCGGGGTGGCGCTGACCTCGCTGGCGCCGGCCCGGCGGGCGACCGGTGCGGCGCCGGACGGCGGGGTCAGCGCGGGGAGTTCTCCCGCAGCGGCAGGCGCCAGTCCTGACCCGTCAGGTCCGCTCCGTACGAGCGGTGCGGCTTCTCCGAGACGAGCGTGAACCCGGCCCGCTGGTAGAGGGCGCGGGCGTCGGTGAGGACGTCGTTGGTCCACAGGACCAGTTCGCGGTAGCCGACCGACCGGGCGAAGGACACCACCGCGTCCACCAGCCTGGCGCCGATCCCGTGGCCCCGGCCCTCGGGGTCCACGAGCAGCAGTCGCAGCCGGGCGGTGCCGGGCGAGCCGTCCTCCCGTACGCACATCACCGAGCCGACCGGGCGGCCGTCGAGCTCGGCGATCCACACCCGCTCCAGATGGGGATCGTGGTCCTCGGCGAAGTCGGCGACGATCCGGGCGACCAGCCCCTCGAACTCCGTGTTCCAGCCGTACTCGGCGGCGTACAGCGCGCCGTGGCGCTGCACGATCCAGCCCAGGTCGCCCGGTTCGGGTTCCCGCAGCCGCACCCTCTCAGCCATGGCACCACTCTAGGGCGGCGCGGCCGGGGCCGGTCCCCCGACCGCGTCCATGGCCGAAACGCTCCGTCTGCATGGATTTGACGGCACCTTGAGTAACAGAAACATAACGCTGTGCAGTGCTGTGCAACCGTCCGGGCGGCGCGCGAGTCTCGTATGACGTCAGGGCTTCCGGGGGAGGATCCGGGGGGATCGGGAAGTCCTGCACGGGAGGGGTAACCGTGAGGGGGTCCGGCCGCTGAGGCCGGGCCCCCTTGGTGTTTCCCGCGGGGGGTGGCCCAGGGGTGGTCGTCCACAGGCCCGGCGCGATGTCCGCGGGTCACGGTAGCTTCGTGCCATGTCGAACATGGCGGTGGTCGAAGGGGTACTCGAGCGGATCACGTACGCCAACGAGGAGAGCGGCTACACGGTCGCGCGCGTCGACACGGGGCGCGGCGGCGGGGACCTCCTCACGGTGGTCGGGGCGCTGCTGGGGGCGCAGCCGGGCGAATCGCTGCGGATGGAGGGCCGCTGGGGTTCCCATCCGCAGTACGGCCGCCAGTTCACCGTGGAGAACTACCGCACGGTGCTGCCCGCGACCATCCAGGGCATACGCCGATACCTCGGCTCGGGTCTGATCAAGGGCATCGGCCCGAGGATCGCCGACCGCATCGTCGAGCACTTCGGCACGGACACCCTTGAGGTCATCGAGTCGGAGCCGAAGCGGCTGATCGAGGTGCCGGGCCTCGGCCCCAAGCGGACCGGGATGATCGGCGCCGCCTGGGAGGAACAGAAGGCCATCAAGGAGGTCATGGTCTTCCTCCAGGGTGTCGGCGTGTCCACCTCCATCGCCGTCCGGATCTACAAGAAGTACGGGGACGCCTCGATCTCCGTGGTGAAGAACCAGCCCTACCGGCTCGCCGCCGACGTCTGGGGCATCGGCTTCCTCACCGCCGACCGGATCGCCCAGGCGGTCGGCATCCCGCACGACAGCCCCGAGCGGGTCAAGGCCGGGCTGCAGTACGCGCTGTCCCAGTCCGCCGACCAGGGGCACTGCTTCCTGCCCGAGGAGCGGCTGATCGCGGACGGGGTCAAACTGCTGCAGGTGGACACGGGGCTGGTGATCGAGTGCCTGGCCGAGCTCGCCGAGGACCCGGAAGGGGTCGTGCGCGAGCAGGTACCGGATCCGGACGGCGGCCCGCCGCTCACCGCGGTCTACCTGGTGCCCTTCCACCGGGCGGAGCTTTCGCTGACCGGGCAGCTGCGCCGGCTGCTGCGCGCCGAGGAGGACCGGATGCCGGCCTTCCGGGACGTGGACTGGGACAAGGCGCTGGGCTGGCTCGCCGGGCGGACCGGGGCCGAGCTGGCTCCGGAGCAGCGGGACGCGGTGAAGCTGGCGCTGACCCGCCGGGTGGCCGTGCTCACGGGCGGGCCCGGCTGCGGCAAGTCCTTCACCGTGCGTTCGATCGTGGAGCTCGCCCGGGCCAAGAAGGCCAAGGTGGTGCTGGCGGCCCCGACCGGGAGGGCCGCGAAGCGGCTGTCGGAGCTCACCGGGGCGGAGGCCTCCACGGTGCACCGGCTGCTGGAGCTCAAGCCGGGCGGGGACGCGGCGTACGACCGGGAGCGGCCGCTCGACGCGGACCTGGTCGTCGTCGACGAGGCGTCGATGCTGGACCTGCTGCTGGCGAACAAGCTGGTCAAGGCGGTGGCGCCGGGTGCTCACCTGCTGCTCGTCGGAGACGTGGACCAGCTGCCCTCGGTGGGCGCCGGAGAGGTGCTGCGGGACCTGCTGGCCGAGGGCGGGCCGGTGCCCGCGGTACGGCTGACCCGGATCTTCCGGCAGGCCCAGCAGTCCGGAGTGGTGACCAACGCGCACCGGATCAACACCGGCCTGCCGCCGCTGACCGAGGGCCTGCCGGACTTCTTCCTGTTCGCCGAGGAGGACACCGAGGAAGCCGGACGGCTGACGGTGGACGTGGCCGCCCGGCGGATCCCGGCCCGGTTCGGGCTGGACCCGCGGCGGGACGTCCAGGTCCTCGCCCCGATGCACCGCGGCCCGGCCGGCGCGGGCACCCTCAACGGACTGCTCCAACAGGCGGTCACCCCGGCCCGGCCGGGGCTGCCCGAGAAGCGGTTCGGCGGGCGGGTCTTCCGCGTGGGTGACAAAGTCACCCAGATCAGGAACAACTATGAAAAGGGCGCCAATGGCGTCTTCAACGGCACCGTGGGCGTGGTCACCGGGATCGACCCGGAAGGCCAGAGCCTGACGGTCCGTACGGACGAGGACGAGGAGGTGGGGTACGACTTCGCGGAGCTCGACGAGCTGGCCCACGCCTATGCCGTCACCATCCACCGCTCCCAGGGGAGTGAATATCCCGCTGTGGTGATCCCGGTCACGACGGGTGCTTGGATGATGCTCCAGCGGAACTTGCTCTACACGGCGGTGACCAGGGCGAAGAAACTGGTCGTACTGGTCGGCTCACGGAAGGCGCTGGGCCAGGCGGTGCGTACCGTTTCCGCAGGCAGGAGGTACACGGCGGTCGCGTCGAGACTGTCCGGCCGCATACCGGTGGGAAACATCACCTAAATGATCGATCATTTGGGGTTACGGCACCGGCGCGGAGGGGGCAGGATAGGCGGGCTGACGGCACTCAGTGCCGTCAAATGCACCAAAGGCCGACCCCGAGTGCACTCTCCTGCGCCAAATGGGGGAAGGTAGAGGCAGTCAGGGCACCTCGAAGAAGAGGCACTACGTCGGTGAGGGATGACGTGAGCGACAACTCTGTAGTACTGCGGTACGCGGACGGTGAATACACCTACCCGGTGGTCGAGAGCACCGTCGGTGACAAGGGCTTCGACATTGCGAAGCTCCGGGCTCAGACCGGGCTGGTCACCCTGGACAGCGGCTACGGAAACACCGCCGCCTATAAATCCGCGATCACCTACCTCGACGGCGAGCAGGGCATCCTGCGGTACCGCGGCTACCCGATCGAGCAGCTGGCGGAGCGCTCGACCTTCATCGAGGTCGCCTACCTGCTGATCAACGGTGAGCTGCCGACCGTCGACCAGCTCGCGACGTTCCGCAACGAGATCACCCAGCACACGCTGCTGCACGAGGACGTCAAGCGCTTCTACGACGGCTTCCCGCGCGACGCCCACCCGATGGCGATGCTGTCCTCCGTGGTCAGCGCCCTGTCCACGTTCTACCAGGACAGCCACAACCCGTTCGACGACAACCAGCGCCACCTCTCGACGATCCGGCTGCTGGCCAAGCTGCCGACGATCGCCGCGTACGCGTACAAGAAGTCGGTCGGCCACCCGGTGGTCTACCCGCGCAACGACCTCGGCTACGTCGAGAACTTCCTGCGCATGACCTTCTCCGTGCCGGCCCAGGAGTACGAGCTCGACCCGGTCGTGGTCTCCGCGCTCGACAAGCTCCTCATCCTGCACGCGGACCACGAGCAGAACTGCTCGACCTCCACCGTCCGCCTGGTCGGCTCCTCGCAGGCGAACATGTTCGCCTCCATCTCCGCCGGCATCAGCGCCCTGTGGGGCCCGCTGCACGGTGGCGCCAACCAGTCCGTGCTGGAGATGCTCCAGGGCATCCAGGCCAACGGCGGCGACGTGGACTCCTTCATCAACAAGGTGAAGAACAAGGAGGACGGCGTCCGTCTGATGGGCTTCGGCCACCGCGTCTACAAGAGCTTCGACCCGCGGGCGAAGATCATCAAGGCGGCGGCGCACGACGTCCTCTCGGCGCTCGGCAAGTCCGACGAGCTGCTCGACATCGCGCTCAAGCTGGAGGAGCACGCGCTCTCCGACGAGTACTTCGTCTCGCGCAACCTCTACCCGAACGTGGACTTCTACACCGGTCTGATCTACCGGGCCATGGGCTTCCCGACCGAGATGTTCACCGTGCTGTTCGCGCTCGGCCGCCTTCCCGGCTGGATCGCCCAGTGGCACGAGATGATCAAGGAGCCGGGTTCCCGCATCGGCCGCCCGCGCCAGATCTACACCGGCGAGGTCCTGCGCGACTTCGTCCCGGTCGAGGCCCGCTGACCGCAGTCGCAGTCGCAGCCGCAGTCGCAGTCGCGGCGCGGCCGTGACGGCAGCCGCCGGAAGGCGGACGCAGGCAAGAGAAAGCGCCCCGCCGTCGATCCCCCCACGGGTCGTCGGACGGGGCGCTTTCGGTTCCCCGGTCGGATTCCCCCCACGGGACCCGAACCGGGGCGTTTTGGTGCCTGCCGGGACCCGTACGGGTCGGGAGGGCCGCTCAAAGCTCCCCGAGGGCACGTGCCCCGGCCTAGCCGATGCCGCAGACGTCCCCCAAGACCTCTGCGAACATCCCCCAAGATGTTCTTGGCATCGCCCCATTAGACCCGTGACCACCCCGAATGGTTACGTTGGGATCACTGTGATCTGCGTCTCCCGTGAAGGAAGTGTGTGTGAGCAGGGGAGGCGCGCTCAGCGGAACGAGCGTAGCCGCAGGCTGTTGGTCACCACGAACACCGAGGAAAAGGCCATGGCGGCCCCCGCGATCATCGGGTTGAGCAGTCCGGCGGCGGCCAGCGGCAGCGCGGCCACGTTGTAGCCGAAGGCCCAGAACAGGTTGCCCTTGATGGTGCCCAGGGTCCGGCGGGACAGCCGGATGGCGTCCGCGGCCACCCGCAGATCGCCGCGGACCAGGGTGAGGTCGGCGGCCTCGATCGCGGCATCGGTGCCGGTGCCCATGGCCAGGCCGAGGTCGGCCCGGGCGAGCGCGGCCGCGTCGTTGACCCCGTCGCCGACCATGGCGACCGTACGGCCCTCGGCCTGGAGCCGGCCGATCACCTCCGCCTTGTCCTGCGGGAGCACCTCGGCGATGACCTCGGTGATGCCGACCTCGGCGGCGACGGCCTGGGCGACGCGCGTGTTGTCGCCGGTGAGCAGCACCGGGGTGAGCCCCAGGCCGCGCAGCCGCAGGACCGCCTCGGCGCTGGTGGGCTTGACCGCGTCGGCCACTTCCAGGACCCCGCGGACGGCCCCGTCCCAGGCGGCGAGGACCGCCGTACGGCCGTCCCGTTCGGCTTCCGAGGCGGCCGCCGCGAGTTCCGGCGGGACGGTCAGCCCGCGTCCGGTCAGCAGCTTCTGACGGCCGATCAGTACGTCGTGGCCCTCGACGGCGCCCCGAACACCGAGGCCGGGCAGGCCGGTGAAGGCCTCGGGGGCGGGGAGGGTGCCCACGCGTTCGGCGGCCCCGGTGGCGATGGCCTGGGCGATGGGGTGCTCGGAGGCGTGTTCCAGGGCTCCCACCAGGCGCAGGAGTTCGACTTCCCCGGTGCCGTCGGCGGTGTGGACGGCGAGCAGGGTCATCCGGCCGGTGGTGACGGTGCCGGTCTTGTCCAGGACGACCGTGTCCACGGTGCGGGTGGATTCGAGGACTTCCGGGCCCTTGATGAGGATGCCGAGCTGTGCGCCGCGTCCGGTGCCGACCATGAGGGCCGTCGGTGTGGCCAGGCCGAGGGCGCAGGGGCAGGCGATGATCAGTACCGCCACGGCGGCCGTGAAGGCGGCGGCGGTGTCGTCGGTGGCCAGCAGCCAGCCGATCCAGGTGCCGAGCGCGAGCAGCAGCACGACGGGCACGAACACGGCCGAGATGCGGTCGGCGAGCCGCTGCACCCGGGCCTTGCCGCTCTGCGCCTCCTCGACCAGCCGTGCCATCCGGGCCAGTTGGGTGTCGGCGCCGACCCGGGTGGCCTCGACGACCAGTCGGCCGGAGGTGTTGACGGTGGCGCCGGTCACCGCGTCCCCGGCCGCCACCTCCACGGGGACGGACTCGCCGGTGAGCATGGAGGCGTCCACGGCGGAGGCGCCTTCGAGGACGGTCCCGTCCGTGGCGATCTTCTCGCCGGGGCGGACCGTGAAGCGGTCGCCGACGGCGAGCGCGGCCACGGGGATCCGCACCTCGCGGCCGTCGCGCAGGACCGCCACGTCCTTGGCACCGAGTTCCAGCAGGGCGTGCAGGGCGGCACCGGCCTTCCGCTTGGCCCGGGCCTCCAGGTAGCGGCCGAGCAGGATGAAGGCGATGACGCCCGCCGCGACCTCCAGGTAGATGGCGGAGGAGGCGTCGGTGCGGCCGGCGGTGAGGTCGAAGCCGTGGCGCATGCCGGTCATCCCGGCGTGGCCGAAGAACAGTGCCCACAGGGACCAGGTGAAGGCGGCGAGGGTGCCGATCGAGACCAGGGTGTCCATGGTGGCGGCGCCGTGCCGCGCGTTGCTCCAGGCGGCCCGGTGGAAGGGCAGGCCGCCCCAGACGACCACGGGGGCGGCCAGGGTGAGGGAGAGCCACTGCCAGTTGTCGAACTGCAGGGCCGGGACCATCGAGAGCAGGACGACGGGCGCGGCGAGCAGGGCGGAGACCTGCAGTCGCTGCCGCAGGGCGGCGAGCTCGGTGTCGGTCTCCGCGTCGGCGGCGGCCGGGACGCCGGGGGCCGGCGCGGGCGGCCCGGGGGCGGGCGGGGGCGGGGGCTCCTCGGCCGTGTAGCCGGTCTTCACCACGGTGGCGATCAGGTCGGCGACCCGCACCTCCGGGTGGTAGGTGACCTTCGCCTTCTCGGTGGCGTAGTTCACCGAGGCGGTGACGCCCTCCATCCGGTTGAGCTTCTTCTCGATGCGGGCCGCGCAGGAGGCGCAGGTCATCCCGCCGATGGTCAGCTCCACCTCAAGGGTGCTGCTCATGTCCGGCTCCAGGGGAAGGCCGGGCCGTACGGGACCGGTGTCGTCCGGCGGGACACGGCCCGGCAGGGTGTTGCTGGTGCTGCGGGGAGGCGGGCCGGGGTCTTTCGGTCGGGCCCCGTGCCCTGCCGCCCGTTCGTCCGTCCTATTCGGCGAGCTCGTAGCCGGCCTCGTCCACCGCGGCGCGTACGTCCTCCAGGGCGAGCGGCGCCTCGGAGACCACGGTCACCTCGCCGGTGGCGGCCACGGCCTTGACCGAGGTGACGCCGGGGAGCTCGGAGAGCTCGGTGGTCACCGCACCCTCGCAGTGGCCGCAGGTCATGCCGGTCACGCGGTAGACGGTGGTGGTCCGGGTGTCCGTCTCGGCGGTCATGTCGTTCTCCTCTTCGGGGGTGGCCGATGGTGCGGGGGCGGCCCGTGTGGTTCCACGGTCCTCCCGCCACTCCCCAGACTATACCCCTAGGGGGTATGAAGCCCGGTCTTTGCCGCCATGGGTTCCAGATAGCGCAGCAGCACCGTCTTCAGTTCGGCGGCGTACGCGGCGCGCTCCTCGCCCTCGGTGGCCAGGATCAGGTCCATCGAGGACTTGAAGATGCCGAGGATCATGTTGGTGGTGAGCCGGAGCTCGGCGGGGGTGGCCTCCGGGCAGAAGCTGCGCACGACGCCCTCGACGCGGGCCTGCATGCCGACGTGCAGGGCCTCGTGCTCCTGGGTGATGCCGGGCACTCCGGAGCCGTGCATCAGGGCCCAGAAGGCCGGGTTCTCGCACTGGAACTCGATGAGCGGGTCCAGGACGGCGTCGAGCAGCTCAGGCAGCGGCTTGTCCAGGTTCTCCGGCAGGAAGACCTGGCCGTGCATCTCGTTGGCCTGCTGGAGCAGCCGGCCGCCGAGCTCCACGGCGATGGCCTCCTTGTTCGGGAAGAACTGGTAGAGCGTGCCGGGCGAGACGCCCGCCTCGCGGGCGATCGAGTTGGTGCTCGCGGCCGCGTACCCGGACTTGCAGAACACGCCCGCGGCGGCCTCCAGGAGCTGGGCGATGCGCCGCTCCCCGCGAGCCTGACGGCGAGGCGTCGCGGTCTTCTCGACCGGTTTCGCCCGCATCTCCTCGGGCACGTTGATCCCTTCCTTCCCCAGGGTGATTGACAAACACGAGAACTCGCTCGCATTCTTGGGGAACGCGAGCGACCGCTCGTGTTTGCCAGTTTATTCCGGCTGGCAATCACGGTGAAGGGGACACCGAGCCATGCCCGAAGTCAAACAGGCGGAACGCGGCAATCACGGGGGAGCGGGGCGTGGGGAGCGCCCCGGCACGGTGCGGGTGGGAGGCTGGACCCGCCTGGTCACCGCCCGGCCCCGGCTCTCGCTGCTGATCGCGCTGGTGCTCACCGCGCTGGCCGTGTTCGCGGGCGGCGGCGTGGCCGACCGCCTGGCCAGCGGCGGCTGGGAGGACCCGGACGCGCAGTCCACCTACGCCACCGAGGCACTGGAGCGGGACTTCCCCGCCTCCCAGCCGAACCTGCTGCTCCTGGTCGACGCCGGACCCTCCGTGGGCCCGGCCGGGGTCGACGATCCGGCCGTGGCCGCCGAGGCGGACCGGCTGACCGCCCGCCTCGCCGCCGAACCGGGCCTCACCGGCGTCGGCTCGTACTGGCGGACGGGACTGCCCACCCTCAAGTCCAAGGACGGCAGGCAGGCGCTGATCGCCGCCCGGATCCAGGGCGACGACAAGGCCGCGATCGCGGTGCTCGACCGGATCGAGCCGGAGTACCGCGGCACGCACGGTCCGGTGAGCGTGTCCCTCGGCGGGCCGGCCGCGGTCCAGCGCGAGATCACCACCACCATCCAGGAGGACCTGCTCCGCGCCGAGCTGATCGCCCTGCCGGTCACCCTCCTGCTGCTCGTGCTGGTCTTCGGCAGCGCGATCGCCGCCCTGCTGCCGCTCGGCGTCGGCATCGTCGCCATCCTGGGGACCAACGCCGTGCTGCGCGGGCTCACCGAGTTCACCGAGGTGTCGGTCTTCGCGCTCAACCTGACCACGGCCCTCGGCCTCGGACTCGCCATCGACTACGCCCTGTTCATCGTGCGGCGGTACCGGGAGGAGCTGGCGGCCGGCCGGGACCCGGTCGGAGCGGTCGGCGTCACCCTGCGGACCGCCGGGCGGACCGTGCTGTTCTCCGCCCTGACGGTCGCCGTCGCGCTCTCCGCCATGCTGCTCTTCCCGATGTACTTCCTCCGCTCCTTCGCCTACGCGGGCATCGCGGTGGTACTGATCGCCGCGGCGGCGGCGCTGACCCTGCTCCCGGCCGCGCTGGTGCTGCTGGGGGACCGGGTCAACGCGCTGGACCTCCGGCGCCTGTGGCGCCGGCGCGGTGCCGCGGGGGACGGCACCGCGGCCGCCGAGGGCCGGGGCTGGGCCCGGTCGGCCGCCCTGGTGATGCGCCGGGCCCCGCTGTTCGCGGTGGCCACCACGGCGGGGCTGCTGCTCCTCGGACTGCCCTTCCTCGGGGTGAAGTTCGGCACCGTCGACGATCGGCAGCTGCCGGAGACCGCCGCCTCGCACCTCGTCCAGCAGCAGATCCGGGACGGCTTCCCGGGCAGCCCCGGGGACGGTCTGGTGGTCCTCGCCGAGGGCGCGGCGAGCCCCGCGCAGTACGCGGACTACCGGGCCCGGCTGGACGCGCTGCCCGGCACGCTCAGGGTCGAGGGTCCGGTCACCTCGGGGGCCCCGGGGGCCCCGGGGGCATCGGGGACCTCCGCGTACTTCACGGTCGTCGGCGAGGGCGTGGCCGTCGACGGGCAGACCCAGGACCTGGTGGACGAGGTGCGGGGGGTGGACGCCCCGTTCGACACGGCGGTGACCGGCCAGGCGGCCGTCCTGGTCGACGCCCAGGACGCCATCGCCGAGAAGCTGCCGTGGGCGCTCGCGCTGATCACCGTGGCGACCCTGCTGCTGGTCTTCCTGCTCAGCGGCAGCGTGCTGATACCGCTCCAGGCGGTCCTGCTCAACGCGCTCAGCCTGACGGCGATGTTCGGTGCGGTGGTGTGGGTGTTCCAGGAGGGCCACCTCTCCGGACCGCTCTCCTTCACCGCGACCGGGGACATCGAGACCACCCTGCCGGTGCTGATGTTCTGCATCGCCTTCGGACTCTCCATGGACTACGGCGTGTTCCTCATATCCCGTATCAAGGAGGAGTACGACCGCACCGGTGACCACGAGGGAGCGGTCCGGACGGGGCTCGCCAGGACGGGCGGACTGATCACCGCGGCGGCCGTGATCCTCGCGGTGGTGATGGTGGCGATCGGCACCTCCCGGGTCACCAACACCAAGATGCTGGGACTGGGCATCGCGCTGGCCGTGCTGATGGACGCGATGGTCGTCCGCAGCCTGCTGGTACCGGCCGTGATGAAGCTGACCGGCCGCGCCACCTGGTGGGCGCCGGGCCCGCTGCGCCGGCTGCACGACCGGTTCGGACTCAGCGAGGGCGGGGACGAGGTGACCGCCGTGGACGAGCCGGACAAGGGGAAGGGCGAGGACGAAGGTGAGGGCGAGGAGAAGGCGAAGGCGAAGGTCCTGGCCGGGGCCGGCCAGTAGGCGCGGACCGCGCCCCGGCGGCACGGGCCGCCGGGGCACGGCCGGGGAGGGGCCGGGGATGCCCGATCCGGACGAGGCGCCACTTGTGACGACAGGCCTAGCGGCCGCCGCGGTTGCCGGGGCGCTGGGCCACCCAGGCGCGGACCGTATCGGCGTACCAGAAGGGCTTGCCGCCCTCCACGTGGTCGGGCGGCGGCAGCAGCCCGTGCTTGCGGTACGAGCGCACCGTGTCGGGCTGGACCCGGATGTGGGCGGCGATCTCCTTGTACGACCACAGCTTCCGGTCGGTCATGGCACACCTCCTGGTCCACGCACCCGGGGGCGGCCGGGAGGCCGTCGGGGGAGCCGGGACGTGGACGGTGACGATCACTCGACTCGAGTTGTGCCCGGAGAACGACCCCGCGCGGGGGCGGGGGAGGGGCTGTCGCATCCCTGTGACGGAAGACCCGCGTAACCCGGACAAGCGTGACCGGCGGCCGACTCCTGTGACGGCAGTGGCACAGGAACCGGCGGCGACGGGAGGGCCTCAGCGGTAGAGCGGGGGCCGTTCGGCCAGGTCCACCGCGGTGCGGGTGCCGGTCCGCAGGGCCGTGAGCCCGGCCTCCGACACGGCGGCGGCCGCGTAGCCGTCCCAGGCGTCCGGGCCCGCCACCCCGCCGTGGGCGGCCGCGGCCACCCACCGCCGGAGCTGCCGGTCGTAGGCGTCCGCGAAGCGCACGGTGAAGTCCTGCGGGATCTCGTCGTAGCGGCGGCCCGCCGTCTGCACGACCATCGCCCCCGCGTCCCCGATCCGGGCGCTGCCCGCTTCACCCACCGCCTCGACCTGCACCTGGTAGCCGAAGCCGCAGTTGACGAAGATCTCCACGTCCACGATCGCGCCGCCGGAGGTCTCCAGCAGTACCAGCTGCGGATCGCGCAGCCCCTCGGGAGCGGCGGAGGAGGGGGCCGGGGAGAGCACGGTCACCGCGGTGACCTCCTGGCCGAGCAGCCAGCGGGCGGCGTCCACCTCGTGCACCACCGAGTCGCTGACGAGCATGGCGCTGGTGAAGAAGGAGGGCGAGGAGGCGTTCCGGTGACGACAGTGCAGGAACATCGGCCGTCCGATCCCGCCGGCGTCCAGCAGCCCCTTCAGCCGCTCGTACTCGGCGTCGAACCGGCGCATGAAGCCCACCTGGACCAGACGCCGGCCGATCCGCTGCTCGGCCTCCAGGACGCGCAGGGCGCCGGCCGGGTCCGGGGTCAGCGGTTTTTCGCACAGCACCGGCAGTTCCCGCTCCAGAGCCGCCAGCAGGGCCTCCTCGTGGGCCGGACCCGGCGAGGCGATCAGGACCGCGCCGACGCCGGGCGCGGACAGTGCCGCCGCCGGGTCGGTGTGCGCGGAGACGTCCTCCAGGCCCGCCGTGACCTCCTTCACGCGGTCGCCGTCCGGGTCGGCCACCGCCACCACCCGGGCGCCGCCCACCGAGTGGCCGATCCGGCGGAGGTGATCGGCCCCCATCTTTCCGGTGCCGATCACGGCGATGCCGAGCGTGCTGGTCATGGCGTCGGGCCTCTCAACGGGCGCCACAGGAGCGCAGATAGGCGCGGGTGCGCCGGGCGATGGGCAGCGGCCGGTCGGGCTCGCAGGGGTACATGTCCTGCTCGACGATGGCGAACAGGTCGGTGCCCAGCCGCTGTGCCGCGGCCAGCACCGGCTCCAGGGCGGGCACCCCGGACGGCGGCTCGCACATCACCCCGCGCGCCACCGCCGGCCCGAACGGCACCTGCTCCGCCCGGACTTCGGCGAGGATCCGCGGGTCCACCTGCTTGAGGTGCAGATAGCCGATGCGCTCCCCGTAGGTCTCGATCAGTTCCACGCTGTCCCCGCCGCAGTACGCGTAATGGCCGGTGTCCAGGCACAGCGAGACCAGGCCTGAGTCGGTCGCGTCGAGGAAGCGGGCCACGTTCTCGGGGGTGTCGATGTGCGTGTCGGCGTGTGGGTGCACCACGATCCGCAGGCCGTGGCGTTCCCGTACCTCGCGGCCCAGGCGCTCGGTCTGCCGGGCCAGTTCGCGCCACTGGCCGGCGGTCAGGTTCCGGTCCTCCAGCACCTCACCGGTCTTGTCGTCCCGCCAGAAAGACGGGATCACCACCAGGTGCTCCGCGCCCGTCGCGCGGGTGAGCTCCGCCACCCGCGACACGTGCTCCCAGGTCCGGTCCCAGACCGCGGGCCCGTGATGGAGTCCGGTGAAGACCGTGCCGGCCGAGACCCGCAGACCGCGCTTCGCGGTCTCCTCGGCCAGGCGGACCGGATCGGTGGGGAGGTATCCGTAGGGGCCGAGCTCGATCCACTCGTACCCGGCGTCGGCCACCTCGTCGAGGAAGCGGGCCCAGCCGGTCTGCCGGGGATCGTCCGGAAACCACACTCCCCAGGAGTCCGGAGCCGAACCGACACGGATACGGGTCAACGCGGGCGGGGAGGACGTCATAACGGCCACCTTAGGCTGCATTGTGGGGAAACTGGGAGGACTTGACTGTGCGTACCGACCCGGCCGCCGAAGCGTCGGAGCCGTTGGACCCGATCGATCCGATCGATCCGTGCGATCCGACCGATCCGTGCGAATCGCGCGAACCGTTCGACCTCATCGCCATGGGACGCATCGGCGTGGATCTCTACCCGCTCCGCAGCGGGGTGCCACTCGCCGAGGCGGACACCTTCGGGCGGTTCCTGGGCGGCTCCCCGGCCAACGTCGCGGTCGCCGCGGCCCGGCTCGGGCGGAGCGCCGCCCTCATCACCCGGACCGGGGCGGACCCCTTCGGGGCGTACCTGCGGGCCGAGCTGCGGAACTTCGGCGTGGACGACCGCTGGGCGGGGGAGGTGGCGGCCTACCCCACGCCGCTGACCTTCTGCGAGGTCTTCCCGCCCGACCACTTCCCGATCCACTTCCGACGGGAGCCGAAGGCGCCGGACCTGGAGATCCGGGCGGAGGAACTGGATCTGGACGCGGTGCGCGCCGCGCGGGTGTTCTGGATGACCGGCACCGGGCTGAGCGAGGAACCCAGCCGGACGGCCACGCTCGCCGCGCTGGAGGCCCGGGCGAAGTCGGGGACGACGGTGTTCGACCTGGACTGGCGGCCGGTGCTGTGGTCCTCGGATCCGGAGCGGTGGTACGCGCGGGCCCTGGCCTGGGCGACGGTGGCCGTCGGGAACGCGGAGGAGTGCGAGGTCGCGACGGGCGAGCGCGAGCCGTACGCGGCGGCGCGGGCGCTGCTGGCCGCGGGGGTGGAGCTGGCGGTGGTCAAGCGCGGCCCGGACGGGGTGCTGGCGGCGCACCGGGACGGCACGGTGGTGGAGGTCCCGCCGGTGAAGGTGGACGTGGTCAACGGGCTCGGCGCGGGGGACGCGTTCGGGGGCGCGCTCTGCCACGGGCTGCTGGCGGGGTGGGAGCTGGACCGGGTCGTGCGGTACGGGAACGCGGCGGGGGCGATCGTGGCGGGACGGCTGGCGTGCTCGTCGGCGATGCCGTACGCGGCCGAGGTGGAGGAGGTGCTGGCGTCGTGCCGCTGATCTCGGAGCATTCGCTGGCGCTGAGCCGGCTGCGGATCCTGGACCTCGCGCCGGGCGAGACGTACGCGTTCGCGTGCGGGGACGCGGAGTGGATCGTGCTGCCCTTGTCCGGCGGGTGCGAAGTCCGCTGCGCGGAGGGTTTCCCCACCCCGCCCTCCCCCCCGCGGAGCGAGGGGGAGGGCGGGGTGGGGGAAAGCCCTGCGGGGACCGAGCCGCGGTGGGTGACGTTCGAGCTGAACGGCCGGGCCGGGGTGTTCGAGGCGATCACCGACTTCGCGTACGTGCCGCGGGACGCGGAGGTGGAGGTGCGCTCCGCGGGAGGAGGGCGGTTCGCGCTGGCCGGGGCGCGCTGCGGGCGACGACTGCCGGCCCGGTACGGGGCCGGGCGGGACGTGGCGGTGGAGCTGCGGGGGCGGGGGTCCTGCTCGCGGCAGGTCAACAACTTCGCCGCCGCGGACGCCTTCGCATGCGACCGGCTGATCGCCGTCGAGGTGCTCACCCCCGGCGGGAACTGGTCCTCGTACCCGCCGCACAAGCATGACGAGGAGCATCCGGGGGAGGAATCCGAGCTGGAGGAGATCTATTACTTCGAGATCGCACCGCACGGGGACACCCCGGGCGTCGGCTACCAGCGCGTGACGCCCTCGCCCGCAGGGAAGACCGACGTGCTCGCCGAGGTGCGGAGCGGGGACGCCGTGCTCATCCCCGACGGCTGGCACGGGCCGTCCATCGCCACGCCCGGGCACGACATGTACTACCTGAACGTCATGGCCGGGCCGGGAGCGAAGCGGGAGTGGCTGATCCGGGACCATCCCGATCACGCCTGGATCCGGGAGAGCTGGGAGGAACAGGGGATCGATCCCCGGTTGCCCTTCCACCGACCGGGAGGGGACGCACGATGAGCACCCGGAGACTGACCACCGCGCAGGCGCTGGTCGCCTTCCTGAGCCGGCAGTACACCGAGCGCGACGGCCGCCGGCACCGGCTGATCGCCGCCACCTGGGGGATCTTCGGGCACGGCAACGTCGCCGGGATCGGGCAGGCCCTGCTGGAGACCGGCGGCAAGGACATGCCCTTCCTCCAGGGACGCAACGAGCAGGCCATGGTGCACGCCGCCGTCGGGTTCGCCCGGCACAGCGGGCGGCTGTCCGCCCATGCCGTCACCACCTCGATCGGGCCCGGCGCCACCAACCTGGTCACCGGCGCCGCCGGGGCGACCATCAACCGGATCCCGGTCCTGCTGCTGCCCGGTGACGTGTTCGCCGCCCGGCCCGCCGACCCGGTGCTCCAGCAGCTGGAGGTGCCGTACGCCGGTGACGTGTCCGTCAACGACGCCTTGCGGCCGGTGTCCCGGTACTACGACCGGATCGTCCGCCCCGAGGCACTGGTCCCCGCCGCGCTGCAGGCCATGCGCGTGCTCAGCGACCCGGTCGCCACCGGAGCCGTCACCCTGGCACTGCCCCAGGACGTGCAGGCGGAGGCCTACGACTGGCCGGAGGAGTTCTTCGCGGAGCGGGTGTGGACCGTACGCCGGCCCCGGCCCGACCGGGACGAGCTGGCGGCCGCCGCGGAGGCCGTCCGGGCGGCGGCCCGGCCGCTGATCATCGCGGGCGGCGGGGTCCGGTACAGCGGGGCCCAGGCCGAGCTGGCCGCGTTCGCCGGGGCCACCGGCATTCCGGTGGCCTCCACCCAGGCCGGCAAGGGAGCCCTGCCCCACGACCACCCGGCCGATGTCGGCGGGGTCGGCCACACGGGCACCGCCACCGCGGACGGTCTGGCCCGGGAGGCCGATCTGGTGATCGCCGCCGGGACCCGGCTGAGTGATTTCACCACCGCCTCCTCGACCCTGTTCCGGAATCCGCACGTCCGGTTCCTCGGGCTCAATATCGACCCCTACGACGCGCACAAGCTGGCCGCCCGGCCGCTCGTCGGCGACGCCCGGGAGACCCTCCGCGAGCTGGGCGCGCTGCTGTCCGGTCACCGGGTCGACCCCGCGTACGCGGCGGCGTACGGCAGCGCCAAGGAGGACTGGGAGCGCCGGGTCGACCTGGCCTTCCGGGCGGAAGGCCCCGGGCTCGACCTGGCCCCCACCCAGGCCCAGGTGCTCGGCGCCCTCGACGCCCTGGTCACCGGCGAGGACGTGCTGGTCAACGCGGCCGGCTCGCTCCCCGGCGACCTGCACAAGCTGTGGCGGACCCGGTCGCCGCTCCAGTACCACGTGGAATACGGGTACTCCTGCATGGGCTACGAGATCCCGGCCGCCCTCGGCATCGGCCTCGCCGAGCCCGGCCGGCCGGTGTGGGCGCTGGTCGGCGACGGCACGTACCTGATGAACCCGACCGAGCTGGTCACCGCCGTGCAGGAGGGCGTACCGCTCAAACTGGTGATTCTGGACAACGGTGGGTACGCGTCCATCGGCGGCCTCTCGGAGGCCGTGGGCGGCGAGCGCCTCGGCACGGCGTTCGCCCCCGAGAACACGCCGGGCGTGGACCTCGCGGCCAACGCGGCCTCCCTCGGAATGGCCGTGATCCGCGCCCGTACCGTCCGTGACCTGCGGGAAGCCCTCGCCCGGGCGCGCGCTGCGGACCGGCCCACATGTGTCTACACACAGACCCGAACGCCCGACACTGTGTCGGGCCCGCCCCCCGCACAGGCGTGGTGGGATGTTCCCGTGGCCGAGACCGCGACCCGTCCGTCGGCGATCGAGGCCCGCCAAGCGTACGACCGGCAAGCCGCGCAGCGACGTCGCCATCTGTGAAGGAGCAAGATCGATGAAGACCGTCAACCACTGGATCGGTGGCAAGACCGTCGAGGGCGCGTCGGGCAACTACGGCCCGGTCACCGACCCGGCGACGGGTGCCGTGACCACCCGGGTCGCCCTCGCCTCCGTCGACGAGGTCGACGCCGCCGTACAGGCCGCCAAGGACGCGTTCCAGACCTGGGGCCAGTCCTCGCTGGCCGCCCGCACCAAGGTGCTGTTCGCCTACCGCGCACTGCTGGACGCCAACCGCGACGCCATCGCCGAGCTGATCGTCGCCGAGCACGGCAAGGTCCACTCGGACGCGCTGGGCGAGGTCGCCCGCGGTATGGAGATCGTCGAGCTGGCCTGCGGGATCACCACGCAGCTCAAGGGCGAGCTGTCGACCTCGGTCTCCAGCCGGGTGGACGTGGCCGCGATCCGCCAGCCGCTCGGCGTGGTCGCCGGCATCACCCCGTTCAACTTCCCGGCGATGGTCCCGATGTGGATGTTCCCGCTGGCCATCGCCTGCGGCAACACCTTCGTGCTCAAGCCGAGCGAGAAGGACCCGTCGGCCGCCAACAAGCTGGCCGAGCTGGCGAGCCAGGCCGGCCTGCCGGACGGCGTGCTCAACGTGCTCCACGGCGACAAGGTCGCCGTCGACGCCCTGCTGGCGCACCCGGACGTCGCGGCCGTCTCCTTCGTCGGCTCCACCCCGATCGCCCGGTACATCCACACCACCGCCTCCGCCAACGGCAAGCGCGTCCAGGCCCTGGGCGGCGCCAAGAACCACATGCTGGTCCTGCCCGACGCCGACCTCGACGCGGCGGCCGACGCCGCGGTCTCGGCGGCGTACGGCTCGGCCGGCGAGCGCTGCATGGCCATCTCGGCCGTCGTCGCGGTCGGCGCCGTCGGCGACGCGCTGGTGGAGAAGATCCGCGAGCGCGCCGAGAAGATCAAGATCGGCCCGGGCAACGACCCGACCTCCGAGATGGGCCCGCTGATCACCAAGGTGCACCGCGACAAGGTCGCCTCGTACGTGCACGGCGCCGCCGATCAGGGCGCGGACGTGGTCCTGGACGGCACCGGCTACACGGTGGACGGCTTCGAGGACGGCCACTGGATCGGCCTGTCCCTCCTCGACAACGTCAAGCCCGACTCCGACGCCTACCGCGACGAGATCTTCGGCCCGGTGCTGTGCGTGCTGCGCGCCGAGACCTACGAGGAGGCCGTGGCGCTCATCAACGCCTCGCCCTTCGGCAACGGCACCGCGATCTTCACCCGGGACGGCGGCGCGGCCCGCCGCTTCCAGCTGGAGGTCCAGGCGGGCATGGTCGGCGTGAACGTGCCGATCCCGGTGCCGGTGGGCTACCACTCCTTCGGCGGCTGGAAGGACTCGCTCTTCGGCGACCACCACATCTACGGCCCGGACGGCATCCACTTCTACACCCGCGGCAAGGTCGTCACGACCCGCTGGCCCGACCCGTCCGAGCCGCACGCCGGCGTGGACCTGGGCTTCCCCCGCAACCACTGACCCGACCGCCGGCCGCCCCTTGGCGACCGCCCCGGCCCGGACCGCTCGCCCCCGCAACCCTCACGCGGGGGCGAGCCCGTCTTCCGGTCCCTTTGCGGCCCCTTTCCGGGTTCACGCCGTCCGGTTCACGGCGTCCGGTTCACGCCGTCCGGGTCGCCACGGGGATGCCGTCCGGGCGGCCGGCCAGCAGGGCGGCCACGTGGTCCGCGCAGCCGAGGGCCGCGGTGGCCATGGCGGTCCGGGACATGCCCGCGACGTGCGGGGTCAGCAGGGCGTTCGGCAGGCCGAAGAGCGGCGAGGCGAACGCGGCGTGCTCGTGGGCGAAGGTGTCGACGGCGGCCGCGGCGAGCGGGTGCGCGGGATCGCGGAGAGCGTCGGCCAGGGCCTCTTCGTCGACGATGCCGCCCCGGGCGGTGTTGAGCAGGACGGACCCCGGCCGCATCAGGGCCAGTTCCTTCCGGCCGATCAGGCCGCGGGTCTCTGCCGTCAGCGGCAGGTGCAGGGAGACCGCGTCGCTGGTCGAGAGCAGCGCCGCGAGGGATTCCGCCCGCGGTACCGGGGAGGGTGCCGCGGCCGGGCGGGGTGCCGCCACCGGGCGCCGTGAGAGGCCCTGCACCGCCATGCCCAGCGCGGTGGCGCGGCGGGCCAGCGCACCGCCGATGCGGCCCACGCCGACCAGGCCGAGGGTGAGTTCGGAGAGCTGCCGGGCCGGGGCGGCGGGTGCCCGCCAGGTGCCGCCGTGCGAGGCCGCGTTGTACGCGGTGAGGTCCCGGGTCAGGGCGAGCAGCTGGGCCAGGGCGAACTCGGCCACCGCCTCGGCGTTCGACCCCGGGGTGTGGGTGACGGTGACGCCGTGCCGGGCGGCGGCCGGCAGGTCGACGTGGTCGGTGCCGGCGCCGGCCCGGCCGATCACCCTGAGCGGGGCGGCGATGTCCCTCGCTGCCGCCGCTTCGAGGAAGGACGTCCCCATCGGGACCCCGGCGCGGGACTCGACCGCGTCATGGCCGAGTCCGCCCCGGAGGGTCTCCGCGATCAGGGCGTTCTCGTCGAACGGGTCGAAGTCGGTGAACTCGACCTCGCCCTGCCAGGCGGCCCGGGCCGCCTGTTCGTCGGAGACCCGGCGGAGGTTCAGGGTGACGGCGAGGCCGTGGGCCAAGAAGCGCTCCAGCTCCCGGGCGAGCAGGTCGCCCGGGGCTGCGTCCAGGAGGAGGACGCGCCGTGGAGGCGCCGCATCGGCGGGACGCCCGGCCGCACCGTGCTCGCCGGTCACAGCAGGGACCAGACCTCGCGCGGGGCCTTGGTGCCCCAGATCAGGTCGCCGTGGGCGTAGTCGGGGAGGACCGTGAAGGTCACGGACGGGTTCCCGCAGGCGCGGATCAGGGCGGGGCCTGCGGGGTGGTCGCCGCGGCCCCGGGCCGCGTTGATCCAGATCACCTCCGCCCGGATGTCCCGCCAGTTCACGACGGGGTCGCCGGCCCGGATCGCGGCCAGGTCGCGGAGCAGCGCGGTCGGGACCAGGCCGCTGCCCAGGGCCGTGGTGGCCGCGTGCCAGACGGGGAGCGGGGTGTGGGCGAGGGAGTAGGCGTCCTCGGCCGGGGTCGCGCCGAAGGCGTAGTGGCCCGCGGCATGGCCCTCCGCATGGGCCCAGTTCGCCGCGCCGGGCAGGGACGCGGTCCGGGTCAGCGCGAAGTGGGCCAGGCCCGCGTGGGTGAAGCGGTGCTCCGGGTCCGGGGGCCAGGCGGTCGGGGAGGTGCCGTGCGGGTCGGAGACGGCGCGGGCGAGGGGACCGGCCAGGCCCGGGTCCACGGCGTACTCGCCGCGGGCGACCAGGTCCGCGTACGCGTCCCGGGCCCGGGCGGCGCGCTCGGCGAGCCCGCCCTCGCAGGGGCCGGTGGTGTCCAGCACCATCACCCGGCGCAGCCGCGGCGAGTCGTCCCCGGCGGCCGCGGCCAGGGCCAGGGCGGCCCCCGCGGAGTGGCCGGCGTACGCGTACGGCAGGCGCAGTACGGGATCCAGCACGTCCACCACCCCGGCCAGGTCCCGGACGCGCGCGGCCAGGTCCCAGCCGGCGGTGATGTCCGCGGCCTCCGCCGCGTCCTCGCGCGGGGTGACGCCCACGACCAGCAGGCCGCGGTCGCACAGCCACGCGGCGAGGCTCCGCCCGGACCCGCCGGGGGTGAGGAACGCGGCGGAGACGTTCAGCCCGCCGCCGGGCAGCAGGTACACGATCCCCCGGGCCGGCCGGACCGTGTCGGCGACCACGTCGACGGTGACCGGAACGAGCCCGCCGCCGAACACCGGCAGGGTCAGCCGCAGCCGGCCGTCCGCGGGAAGCCAGACCGAGGTGCCGTCACCCAGGACGCTCTCGATGCGCTGCAGCAGCGCGCTCGCCGGAGCCGGGTCCGGACCTTCCTCGGGGCCCTCCGTCCGGCTGGTTCCGTTCGTGCCGGTTCTGTGGTCCGTCCACTCCATCGTGGGCTCCCCCCTGGTCAGCGGGCCGGCCCTGCGCCGGAACGCCAGGGCCCAGCCTCGCCGATCAACGGGTTTCAGCCAAGTCCCGTTCCGGAAGCGGCTGTTCCGCAGCGGCGGCCCGGCGTCGGCGGACCAGCAGGATCACGGCCCCCGCCCCGAGGAGCACCAGCAGGACGCCCGCCGCGGGCCAGGGCACCGCCACGAACTCCGCCTCGCCCGTGGCCTTCAGGCCGGGCTGGTCCGGCGCACCCGCGGTGAGCTCGACGGTGACCCAGTCCAACTGGGGCGTGTCCGGCCAGGGTTCGGTCAGCTCGATGCGCTGGCCCGGCAGCAGCACCAGTTTCAGGTCCCGGGCCGGTCGGCTGAGCACCGTCCGGCCGAAGACGCCCTCGGCGCGCACCGCCAGCGTCGGCGAGATCACCACGTTGCCCCGGTTGACCAGCGTGTACGAGACGGTGGCGGGCGCCTTCCCGCCGATCCAGGGGAGCAGCGGAGCGGTCCGCTTCACCCGTACGTCCTCCACGCTCAGCCCCGCCGCGACCGGGCCGGGCACCCGGAAGTAGATCCGCGCGCCCACCGAGCGGCGCACCCCCACCTTGACCTTGCCCTCGCCCTCCACGCCCTCGACCGCGGTGCCGAGCGCGACGATCCCGCCCACGTGGTCGCCGGGGGTGGCGTCCTCCGGCACGGCGACGGTGAACGGGATGTCCTTGCGGCCCTTGGCGGGCACGGTGACCGTCCCGCCGGCACCGCCGGTCCCGGTGCCGCCCGCTTCCGGCCCGAGCCGGATCCAGGTGCCGAGGTCCTTGGGCCGGGTCTCCGCCGGCAGCAGCGCGAAGGCCCCGCCCACCGGGGTGTTCACGGCGTCGGTGGCGAAGACCCGGAAGCTCAGCTCCTGGTCGGAGGTGTTGTGGACGGTCACGCTGTCGCGGACCGTCGTACCGGCCGCGCCCTGGTGGAAGAAGTAGGCGCGGTCGGGCATCTGCGCACCGGCCGGCGGGGTCGGGAAGACGCTCCAGCTGCCGTTGTCGGCGGCCCGGGCCGGGCCCGCGGGCAGGAGCAGCAGGGCGGCGGCGAGCAGCAGCAGGAGGAGGACGGCGGGGCCGGGGCCGGTGCGGGTGCGGAGGGCTCGGGGCATGGACGGTCTCCAGACGGGCCGGAACAGGACGAAGGTGGTGCGGGGCCGGAGCCCCGCACCACCCGGGTACCGGATCGGATCAGGCGACCGAGAAGGTCACGACCGACTGGTAGGTGTCGGCGAACACGAACGGCGGGAGCTGGATCATCCCGGCGCCGCCGACGGAGAACTCACCGCCGGTCAGCTGGTCCCCGCCGGCGGCCTGGGAGGCCACCTTCATCGGGGTGTCCGTGATCGCCCCCGGAGCCCCGGCGGTGCAGGTGCTCGGGCTGTCCGGGTTGGTGACGGTGCAGCTCGGCTGGATGCCGATCTGCGCCTTGGCCATCGAGTGGCCGGTGGACTCGTTCAGGAACGGCGTGCGGGTCGCGGTGACGTCCCAGCCGAGGCTGCCACCGCGGAAGTCCTGCACGGTGACGGCGTTGAACTGGCCGATGACCGACTGCGGCTTGCCGTTGATGGTCACCTTGCCCCAGTCGGAGGCCGGGAAGCCGTCCTTCGGGCCGATGGCCAGCGGGCCGGGCAGCACCTCGACGTCCACCGGGTTCTTCACGCCCGGCTGGTCCTCGATGAAGACGAACGCCTTCGCGGCCCCCGTCGAGCCGTCGATCTTGATGGCGTCGGCCTTCTTGGTGACGGTCAGGCTGCAGGTGGCCGCGCCGGTGGCGTCCGCGCTGCCCGTGCCGGTGTCACCGGTTGCGGTGCCGGCCAGCGAGGCCGAGCAGGTGACCGGGCCCGCCGGGAAGTTGGCGCCGGTGGCGGTCACGGCCGTGCCCGCCTTGCCGCTGTTGGGCGTGATCTTCGTGGTGACCGGCTCCTTGGGGAGGGCCTCCACGGCGACCGAGCCGACCGAGGCGCTCGGCCGCGGGGACGGGGTGCAGGTGGTGGTGTAGACGGTGCCGCCGATGTCCGCGTCCGTGACGAACTGGTCGAGCGTCACCTGCACGGTGGTGCCCTCGGTGCCGTCCGGGATCTTGATCGTCCCGCTGAACGCGGGCGGGTCGGCCTTGACGCCGCCTTCCTGGTGGGAGGGGATCGGCGCGCTGGTGACGGTCTGCGCCTGCCCGCCGACGAACACCTTGGCCTTCATCGTGTTGACCGTGTCGATGGTGAACATCGGCACGATCGGCGAAAGGCCGGGGTCGATGGTGATCGGCACGGTGTCGCCGGCCTTGGCGCCGTCGGGCAGGGTGACGGTGAAGTCCTGGTTGCCCTCGGCGTCCGGCTGGGGAGCCGGCGCGTCGCACTTCACGAAGACCGGGGTGGTCTTGACCGCGGCCTGCGCCGTCCCCGTCAGGCCCGCCATGCCACCCGTCAGGGCCAGGGTGAGGGCCCCCGCCCCGGCCAGCACTCTTCGTCGGAACGTTCTCGTACTCACTGGGTCGCGACTCCTTCGTCATGACGAACCCTCCCCCCACCCGCTGTGCGGGGGAGGCCGAGCCGGTGCGGTGGCCGACATTGACGCGTCGCCGTCACGAGAAGTCAATGCATTCCTTTCGTCCGAAGCACACAGAAATTGATGTGCCATCAGGTACGGTCCGCCGGTCGTGGCCGGGCGGGGGCCGGTCGGGGCCGGTCGGGGCCGGTCGGGGCCGGCCGGAAGTGGGCCGGAGGTCAGCCGACGGGCACCGCCGGGTCCGCGGGGGCGCCGCCCGGCACCTGGAGCAGCCGGTTCACCGTGTTCCCGGGCAGCCCGTCGAGCCGGTCGCGCTCGGCGCCGGCGACGAGCGCCGCGGCCACCTGCCTCGGGGTGGCCGCCGGACGGGCCGCCAGGACCAGCGCCGCCGCGCCGGCCGCCTGCGGGGCGGCCATCGAGGTGCCCGACATGGCCCGGCTCGCCGTCGGGGAGCCCGGCCAGGCCGAAACCACCCCGGTACCCGGCGCGAACAGGTCCACGCAGGATCCGTGGTTGGAGAAGGGCGCCCGCCGGTCCAGGGCGTCGCTGGCGCCGACCGTCACGGCTTCGGCGACGGACCCGGGGGAGGAGGTGCAGGCGCTCGCGTTCTGGTTGCCCGCGGCCACGGTGAAGGTGATGCCCCGGCGCACGGCCCGCCGTACGGCGCCGTCCATCGCCAGGCTGCGGTCGCCGCCCATGCTGACGTTGGCCACCGCCGGGCCGGCGGGCCGGGCGAGCGCCTGCTGCCGGACCACCCAGTCCACGCCCGAGAGGATGGCCGACAGGCGGGCGTCCCCGTTGCAGTCGGCCACCTTCACCGAGACCAGCCGAACGCCCTTGGCGACGCCGTACGAGGCCCCGCCGGCGGTCGCCGCGACATGGGTGCCGTGGCCGCTGCAGTCGGCGGGGCCCTCGGACCGCACCGCGTTGTGGCCGGCCACCGCCCGGCCGCCGAACTCGGCGTGCGCGGTGTCGATGCCGGTGTCCAGGACGTACACGGTGACCCCCGCGCCCGTCCCGCCGTAGGAGTAGGAGCCGTCGAGGGGGAGGGTGCGCTGGTCGAGCCGGTCCAGGTGCCAGGGCGCCGCCCGTTGGGTGTCGGAGATCCGGAACAGGGAGTCCGGTTCCACCCGGTCCACCCGCGGGTCGGCGGCGAGTTCACCCGCCCGGGCCTTCGAGGTCCGTACGGCGAAACCGTGCAGGGCGGCTCCGTAGACGGCCCCGACCTCGTCCCCGGCCGCGGCCGCCTCGCCGGCCAGGGCACGGGTGAGGGCGCGTCGGCCGGTGTCCTTGAGGACGACGACATAGCCCTGCCGGGGCTGCCCCTGGGGCTCGGGAGCTCCGGTGGGGGCCCGTCCGGGGGCACTGCCGGGGGCGACGGGGAGGGCGGCCGCGGCGGCCAGCAGGGCGGCGGCGGGCAGCAGGACGCTGAGCGGGGTCATGGTCATGCCGCGATGCTCGGGGAGCCCCCGGCGGGCCGCACCGAGGGTGCGCCGACTGGCCGCACGACACACCCTCCCGGTGGGCGCGCTGCACACCGGGTGCCGCACACCGGTGCCGCACACCGGGTGCCGTTTCCGGTGCCGTGCCTCGCAAGGCGGAGAGGCTCCCGAGTACTGGACGCACTCGGGAGCCTCGACAACGCAGCGAGGTGCGGTGCCGGGCGGCGCGGGTCAGGCAAGATCCGTAAGAGACGACCTAGTCCGCCGCCACCGCCAGCGCGGCGAAGTAGCCGGGCGGGGCCGGCAGGTCGGTCAGGGTCCAGCCCGGGACGGCGGCCGGGGCGGGCGCCGAGCCGACGTACGGCTCGGCCAGACCCGCGGTCAGCCCGGCCCCGGTGGCCTTCAGGCAGGCCTCCTTGCGGGACCAGATCCGGCCCAGCGCCGGCGGACGGTCCGCCTCCGGCAGGGCGGTCAGTTCGGCCGTCTCGTGCGGGTGCAGGGAGCGCAGGACGTCCTGCACTGCGGCCGGTTTGGGGAGCGCCTCCACGTCCACGCCGACCGGTACGCCGGCGAAGGCGAGGCAGGCGGTGTCCGCGCTGTGCGAGAGGGAGAAGTGCGGCCCGTGGCCGCCGGCCACGACCGGGCGGCCGTGCGGCCCGCCGCACCCGTGGCAGTCCTCCCGGTCCAGCGGGACCTCGCGCGGCGGCACCCCCAGGTAGCGGCCGAGCAGCACCCGCAGGCCGAGGTGCGAGGCGAGGAAGCGCTCCCGGTGGCCCGGGCGCACGAGCCGCTCCGCGCGGGCGAGCTCGGACGCGTCGAGGACGGACGCCGCGTCGGCCAGGCCGACGCCCCCGACCACGGTGAGCGTGGTGTCCAGGTACCAGACGGACACGGCCCGGCCGCTCGGGGGCGCGCCCGTGCCGGGGATGCCGGGGCCGAGCTGGTTCACGTACTCGATCACCAGACGAGAGTACGAGAGGAATCGGCGGGCACGGCCGGGAACGGAGGAACGCGTGGCCGGCCGGGGCGGTGGCGCCACCACCACCCCCGGGTCCGGGTCGTTCTCGGGGCGGGCCCGCGGGTTCGCCGGGTGCGAACCCGCGGGCGCCGTACCCGAGTTACCGACGTCCGGAGGAAAGTGATGATGCGCCGAGCCGGTGCCGCGGCGGTCGCCGCCGTGTTCGCGGTGGCGGGAACCGCCCTGGCGGGGCCCGCTGCCGCCGTACCCGCCGCCGTACCCGCGGACAAGCCCCTGGTGCTCAGCGGCTGGACGCAGACCGCCGCGGCCAGCCACGACGCCTGGGCCGCCGCCCGCGCCGAGCGGGAGCGCTGGGGGGAGTACGGGTTCGACTGGTCGACCGACTACTGCACCACCTCCCCGGACAACCCGTTCGGGTTCCCCTTCGCCCTGGCCTGCGCCCGCCACGACTTCGGCTACCGCAACTACCGCCGGGCCGGCGCGGACGCCTTCGCCGCCGCCAAGTCCCGCCTCGACGGGGCCTTCCACGCCGACCTGCGGCGGGTCTGCACCCGGTACGCCGGGGCGAAGCGGGCCTCCTGCGAGGGCACGGCCTGGACCTACTACCAGGCCGTCAGGACCCTGGGCGCGGCTGGCGCCGCCGCCGGGCGGCCGGCCTGAATCCGGTCGTGCCTGCGGTGTTCCGGCCACACCCAAAGGCCCGTACGGACGCCCGATGACCGGCCGTACGCCCGCGGGGAGGTGGTGCGGCCACCACCCCCGGGGGTCAGGTGTGTGCCCGGCGGCTCTCGTGGACGGAGGGTTCCGGCGGCCAAGCTGAAGGAGACCTGGAGGACGACGGGGAAGAAGGCGGGACCATGGGCAGCTCGCGACTGATGGAAGTCACGCAGCCGCCGCGCCGGGAGGCCGGAGCGGGAGCGGGGACGGGGGCCGGGACGAGAGACGCGGTCGCGGACCTCTGCGCCGCGGTCTTCGAATCCCTGCCCCGGGCGGACCAGCGGCGCAAGGCCGAACTGTACGTCCGCGGACTGCTGACGGCCCCCGGCCGCAAGTCCATGCGGAGCATCGCCGCGCACGCCGGGATGGCGGCGGGCGAGCAGAGCCTCCACCACTTCATCAGCTGCTCGCCGTGGAACTGGCAGTCCGTACGGGAGGCCCTGGCCCTCGAACTGGAGCGGACGCTCGGACTCCAGGCCTGGGTGGTGAAGCCGATGGTGATCCCCAAGTCGGGGGCGCACACGGTCGGCGTGGACCGCCGCTACGACGCCCGGCTGGGCCAGATGGTCAACGGGCAGCAGGCGTTCGGCGCCTGGGCCGCCGGGAGCGAGGTGGGCGCGCCGGTCGGCTGGTCGCTGCACCTGCCCGAGGAGAGCACCCTCGCCGACTGTGCGGCCGCCGCGGTGCTCGACGTCACCGAGGCGCTGCCGCTGCGCCGGCTGCCGGTGGTCCTGGACGCGGTGGAGGGCGGACCGGAGACCCTGCCACGGCGGTTCGGGGCCGCCCGGACGCCCTTCCTGATGCGGATCGGGGCGGGGGTGCCGGTCACGGTGACCGACCCCCACCTGCCGGGCTCGGGCCGGGCGCCGGTGCGTGCCGCCGTGGTGATGGAGACCGCCCGGATGCTCCGCCGGCCGGTCCGGTACGGCGACGCAGCGGACGGTTCGGCACGGACCGTGTTCGTCGCCTCGGTGCAGGTGGCGACCGTGCCGCCGGGCCGTGGCGGGCGGCCGCTGAAGCTGCTCGCGGAGTGGACCGATCCGCGGCGTCGGCCGGGCCGGTTCTGGCTGACCGACATGGTCGACGTGCCGCCGGCCGGGCTGCTGAGGCTGGCGGAGCTGTCCCGCCGGGTGGACCACGAGTTCGCGGGGATCTCCGACCGGGTGGGCATGCGGGACTTCGAGGGGCGCTCGTTCCAGGGCTGGCACCGGCACATCACGCTGGCCTCCGCCGCGCACGCGGTCCGCGCCCTGGACATGTTCCGGGGCGTGGAGCGGGCGGCGGAACCGGTGCCGGAGCGCGGCCCGGACCTGGACCGGCGGGCCGGCCGGCCGTCCGGCGGCCGTCCGGCGGAGGGGTTCCCGGCCGGCTTCCCGCTGGCGGCGTTCGCGCCGCCCGGGGGACACCCGTCGGCCGGGTTCCCGCTGGCCGCGTACCCCGGGGCGGGGCACGCGGGGGCCGGGTACCCGGGGGCGGGCCGTGCCGCGGCGGGCTACCGTGCCCCGGGCCGTCCCGCCGCACGGGCCGCGGACGAGGCGGCCGCCCGCTCGGCGGCCGGTGGTGCCGCCCGCACCACGGGCGGCACCACCGCCTACGGTGCGCGCAGACGGTCGGCGTGAGACCCGCCGGCCCCGGAACCGCCCGCCCCGGACCCGCCGGCCCGGCCGCCGCCCGCCCGGAGCCCGCCGTTCGCCGGCCCGCCGCCCGCGGCCGGGCCGCCGTCCGCCGGGTCCCGCGGCGCGGCCTGCCGCGCCTCGACCCGCAGCGTGCGGCGGGTCCGGTGCAGCCGCAGGGCCAGCTGCACCTCCAAGGCGCGGGCGGGCTCCTGCCAGTCCTCGCCGAGCAGGGCGGTGATCCGCTCCAGCCGGCGGGAGACCGTGTTGGGGTGGACGTGCAGGGCCTCCGCGGCATGCGTGGGACTGCTGCCCGACTCGAAGTAGGACTCCAGCGTGTGCACCAGGCTGGTGAACCGCTGCCGGTCGTAGTCGAGGACCGGCCCGATGGTGTCCTCGATGTACCGGTCGACGCTGTGGTTGTCGCCCAGCAGCAGTCCGAGGAAGCCGAGTTCACTGGCCGCAGCGGAGGATCCGCTGCTGCCCAGCGAGGTGAGGGCGCCCAGGCAGCGGAGCGCCTCGGCGTGGGTGGACGCGATGTCCGCCGGGCCCGCGGTGGGTCCGGCGGCGCCGACCGTCACCGGGTGGCCGAGCAGCGAGGTCAGCTCGTCGGACACCCGGCGGGCCGTCCCGCCCGGGTTCCGCGAGGGCAGCAGCAGGGTCAGGCAGCCCCCGCGCACGTGGGACAGTCCGCCGGCGCGCAGCGCGTACGAGGAGGCCCACACCACGGCCCGGCCCAGCGAGCCGCCCTCGGGACGGATCACCACCACGGCGTACGGGGCCTCCAGGTCGAGCCCGAGCCGCCGGGCCCGGTCCCGCACCTGCGACAGGGGCCGTCCGGGCACGGTGAGCAGGTCGTCGAAGAACTCCTCGCGGACCTGGCTCTCGGCGACGGCCGTGTTGCGCTGCATCAGCATCAGCACCCCGGTGGTGCCCGCGGTGAGCCGCAGCAGCCGCATCCCGCCGTCCGACAGCGGCTCCGCCGGGTGCACCAGCACGCAGCCGAGGTACTCGCTGCCCGCGGCCACCGGCGCGAGCCAGGTGCCCGGCGAGAACTCGAACGGTCGGCGGGCCGCGTGGGCCTCCAGCACCGCCCGCGCGGTCTCCTCGGTGCCGGGCAGCCCTTCCGGCAGCGGGCCGGTGGCCGCCAGCACCCGGCCGTCGGGTTCGAGCACGGCGGCGGTGCCGCTGAGGGTCTCGGCCGCCAGTGCGAGCAGGTCGGACACATCGCCGCCGGCCAGCAGCAGGTCGGTCATCCGGGCGTGCGCCTCGTTGGCGCGCCGCACCGACAGCAGGTCGGACCGGGCCTGGGAGCCGGCCCGTTCGAGGTCCGCGATGTCGGCGCGGGCCCGGCCGAGCACCCGGGTCTTCTCGATGGCCACCGAGGCGAGGTTGGCGAGCGAGGCCATCAGGGATATCTCGTCCGGGGTGAAGTGCCGTACCGTGCGGTCGGCGGCGTAGAGCACGCCCAGCGAGGAGTCGCGGTGCCGCAGCGGGACGGCGAGGATCGCGTGCAGCCCCTCGGCGCGCACCACGTCGTCGATCAGGCTGTGGTGGTTGATCCGCGGGTCCTTCAGGTAGTCCGGGCTCCAGAAGGGTGCGCTGCCCGTCTGGACCGAACTGCCCAGGCCGGAGCCGTCGGGCACGCGGAACCCCACGGTCAGCGCGCTGGCGTGGCCGTCCGCGGTGCGGACGTAGCTGTCTCCGGCCTCTTCGTCGTGGAAGCTGATGTAGGCCATGTCCAGGTTGAGGAGCAGCCGGGCCCGGCGGGTGATCACCCGGAGCAGCGCGTCCAGGTCGTACGGCAGGGTCAGGTCGTGGGCGGTGTCCACCAGGGCGGAGAGCGCCGCCTCGCGCTCCTGCCGGCGGTCGAGCTGGCCGCGGACGGCGGCGGCCAGGCGCAGTGCCTCCACGAGCTGCTCGTACTCGGCCGGGCGCACGTCTGGCGCTCCGGCCGGGGTGAGGAGTTCCTCGTACGCGGTGGCCGGAGCCTCGTGGGCGAGCAGTTCGAGCACGGTCAGGATGCCGCGGGGCGGCTGCGCCTCGTGTAATGGCATGGGGTTGTTCCTCACGTGTGGGGAGTGTGGTGCACAACCGCGCGAGGAATCTAGGCGACACCCGCCCCCATGGTCAATTGTCAATGCCCCTTCAGTAAAAGGGACTTGAAGATTCCGTCTGGATGGAGTTTTGTGACCGATTGATCCCTTTCATGCCTACGGGTAGTGGCGGGAACACCACCCTGGGGCCGTCGTTGTGTGGAGGGCTCACCTTCTGCCCGCCCCCTCGGCCGAAGCAGACTTCCTGGCGTGCTCACTCGACCACCACTCGAGTGATGTTCCAGGAGGGGGAATCATGTCTCAGGCAACCGTCACCCCGGCAGCCGGTCTGCTCCGCGCCGGCGCCGGTACGGAACACATCGCCGCCGCCGCCGTCGAACCCGGTGCCGACCTGCTCGACGGCCTGCGCTTGCCGGCCCGGGGCCGGGCGTCCCGCGTCCGCACCCGACGGCCCCGCCAGTTCGAGCTGCGCGGCCGCACCTGGGACCTGCTCGACCAGGTCTCCGCCCCCGTCCACTCGCCCGACACCTCCGTGGCCCTGGACTTCCTCGGCTGGACCGACCGCATGGAGACCCCCCGCACGGGCTCCATGCTGGAGATCGGCTGCGGCACCGGGGTCATCTCCGTGATGGGCGCCCTGGCCGGCTGCGAACGGGTCGTCGCCGCCGACGCCGACCCCCGGGCCGTCGCCAACGCCGAACTCAACGCCGCCCGCCACGGGGTCTCCCACCGGGTGCGCGCCGTCCGCAGCGACCTGTTCTCCGCCCTCGACCCCGAGGAGCGCTTCGACCTCGTCTTCCGGAGCTCCCACGCGGCGCCGGCACCCGTCGGCCACCGCCGCGCCACCGACCACGACGAGGCCCTCCCGGACCCCGGTCACCGCGGGCACGCCCGCTACCTGGCCGAGGCCGTGGGCCGGCTCACCCCCACCGGCTCCGCCCTGCTCCACTTCACCTCCCGCGGGGACCTGCCGCTGCTCAAGCGGCTGGCCGCGGAACAGGGGCGCCGGCTGATCACCCTGGTGACCCGCCAGGTCCAGGAGCACGACGTCCCCGTGGACCACATGCTGCTGGCGATCGTGCCGGCCCGATGAACCCGCCGTCCGCACACCCCTCACAGCTCTTACGCCCATATACAGCGAGGACTGCTTCCGTGCGCACCGTGCTCGTCGACAACTACGACTCCTTCACCTACAACCTCTTCCACCAGATCACCGAGGTCACCGGGACCGAGCCGGTGGTCCTGCGCAACGACGCGGTGGCGTGGTGGCCGGGACTGCTGAAGGACTTCGACGCCGTCGTCCTGTCGCCAGGACCCGGCACCCCCGAAAGAGCCGCGGACTTCGGCATCTGCCGCGAGATCCTGGCCCACTCCGACCTCCCGCTGCTCGGCATCTGCCTGGGCCACCAGGGACTGGCCCACGCCCACGGCGGCCGGGTGGTGCGCGCCCCCGAGCCGCGCCACGGCCGCACCTCGCCGGTGATCCACGACGGCAGCGGGCTGTTCGCCGGACTGCCCTCCCCCTTCGAGGTGGTCCGGTACCACTCGCTGGCCGTCGCCGACCTCCCCGCCGAGCTGGAGGCCACCGCCTGGAGCACCGACGGCGTGGTGATGGGCATGCGCCACCGCACGCTGCCGCGCTGGGGCCTGCAGTTCCACCCCGAGTCGATCTCGACCACCCACGGCCACGAACTCATCGCCAACTTCCGGCGGCTGGTCCTGGAACACCACGGTCGGACCCCCGCCGCCCAGGACGCCCCGCAGGTCCCGGACCTGTCCGCCACGGCCGCCCCCCTCACGGCCGAGGCCGCCCCCCTCACGGCCGCGGCCCCGGCCGGCCGGACCGCCGCCCCCGTGCGCCGGCTCCGGGTGCTCGCCGACATCCTCACCACCCGCTGGGACGACGAGACCGTCTACGACCGGCTGTTCCGCTCCGGCCCGCACGGCTTCTGGCTCGACAGCAGCCGCACCGGCGGCCCCGAGGGCCGCTTCTCCTGCCTCGGCAACGCGGCCGGCCCGCTCGCCCGCATCGCCATGGCCGACGTCACCAGCGGCACCGTCTCGGTCTCCTCGGCCGGCGGGGTGCCCGAGCAGCTCGTCGCCGAGGACTTCCTCGACTGGATCGACCGCGACCTGAAGTCCTGCCGCACCGAGGTGCCCGAGCTGCCCTTCGACTTCGCCCTCGGCTGGGTCGGCTACCTCGGCTACGAACTCAAGGCCCAGTGCGGCGGCGAAGCCGCGCACCGCTCCGAGGACCCCGACGCCGTGATGGTCTTCGCCGACCGCGCGGTGGTGCTCGACCACCACACCGGCACCACCTACCTGCTCGCCCTCGCCGAGGACGGCGACGAGAGCGCCGCCCGCGCCTGGCTCGACCTGACCTCACGCACCCTGCGCACCACCACCCCGGAGGCGCTGCCCGCGCCCGCACCGCAGGCCGAGCTCACCGGACTCCGGCTGCGCCACGACCGCGAGGCCTACCTCGGGCTCATCGAGGACTGTCAGGGCGAGATCGCCGCGGGCGAGACGTACGAGGTCTGTCTGACCAACACGGCCGAGGCGGACGGCGACCCCGACCCCTGGGAGACGTACCGGGCCCTGCGCCGCAGCCACCCGGCGCCGTTCGCCGCGCTGCTGCAGTTCGGCGAGACCCAGGTGCTGAGCACCTCGCCCGAGCGGTTCCTGCGGGTGGGCGCCGACGGCCTCGCCGAGTCCCGCCCCATCAAGGGCACCCGGCCGCGCGGCGCGACCCCCGCCGAGGACGCCGCGATCCGCCGCGAGCTGGCCTCCTGCGAGAAGGACCGCGCCGAGAACCTGATGATCGTCGACCTGGTCCGCAACGACCTGGGCCGCTGCGCCGAGCCCGGCAGCGTCGAGGCCGAGGACATCTTCCGGGTCGAGACCTACGCCACCGTCCACCAGCTGGTCTCCACCGTCACCGCCCGGCTGCGGGCCGGACTGACCGCCGTCGACTGCGTCCGGGCCGCCTTCCCCGGCGGTTCCATGACCGGCGCCCCCAAGCTCCGCACGATGCAGCTGATCGACCGGCTGGAGGCCGGCCCGCGCGGCATCTACGCCGGTGCCATCGGCTACTTCTCGCTCTCCGGGGCCACCGACCTGTCCATCGTCATCCGCACCCTGGTGCTCACCCCCGGGCGCGCCCGCTACGGGATCGGCGGGGCGATCGTCGCGCTGTCGGACCCCGCGGCCGAGTTCGAGGAGACCGCCGTGAAGTCCGCCCCGCTGCTGGGGCTCACCGCGGACGGCTTCCCCGGCCGGGCCGGAGCGGAGGTGCCGATGGTGCCCGCGGCCGCACGCTGAACACCCTCTTCCCCTCTCCGGTTCCCTCTTCGAGGACGCCGGCCGGGCAACCGCCCCGGTCGGCGGCCCTTTCTTCCTTCCGGGCGGCGGAGCCCGTGTGCACGCCGCGTGCACCCTGTGTGGCCCCTGTGTGACGACGATAGGGCGGTGTCCGGCCCCCGCCGCAGTGCGCCGGCCGGACTCTGTCACTGTTCCCGGTCCGGACCGCCGGAACTGACACACAGCCCCCTCGCGCCCGCCCCAGATGACAAAGCGTCCCTCCGGCCCCGGCGGCCGGTTGCCCACGGCGGCCCCGCGCTGCTTGGTTCTGGGGCGGACACCGTCCTGTCGGACAGCGGGGAGAGGAACATGACCCAAGTCGCCACCGCACCCGGAACGGTCCACCTGCTGCACGACCGGCTGCACGTGATCGCCACGTGGAGCCCGCCGCGCTGCAGGTCCACCGCACTGGCACGGATCATGAGCGGACGCGGGGACGTCACCGTCCTCCACGAACCCTTCAACAGACGCGCCGCCGAAGGCAGCTTCAGCCACCGGGGCCGTACCTACGACAACGACACCGCGCTGCTCGACGGCGTACTGGAACTCGCCCACGGCCCCGGCGCCCGGCCCGTGTACTTCGCGGACACCACCGGACGGCGGCACCCCGGACTCCTCACCGATCCCCGCTTCACGTCCCGGATCCAGCACACCTTCGTCATCCGGGACCCCGCCGAGGTCATCGCCGCCCACTACGCCCACAACCCCGAGCTCACCTCCGAGGAGGTCGGCTTCGGCCACTGCTGGGAGATCTTCGAGCTGGCCCGGATGGCCTCGGGTACTGTTCCCGTGGTGGTGGACGCGGACGACCTGGCGCACCGGCCGGCGGCCGTCGCCGCCGCCTACGCCGCCCGCACCGGCCTGCCGCACCACCCGCAGCCGGCCGCCGGTGAGGACCCCGGGCCGGCCGTCGGCCCCGGCCGGGCGGCCGAGACCGTACACGGCGACCCGTACCTGGCGGAGCTCTACGACGACCAACTGCCGTACTACGAATGGCTGCGCGCCCACCGCCTCGAACTCGAACAGGCAGCGTGATCCCGAGGGCGACGGTCTCCGCCTCCCGCGCAGCCCCGCCCCGGCCACCACGAGGAACAGGGAGAGCCCGAACCGATGCACGGCAGACCACACAGCGGACCGTCCGCCTGGCTGAAGCACTGGTACGCCCCGCGCACCACCGAGGCCACCGCCCGCAGGCGCTTGCTGTGCCTGCCTCCGGCCGGCGGGGCCGCCCACCTCTACCGGGAATGGGCCGCCTCGCTGCCCGCCGGGACCGAGGTGGTGGCCGTGGAACTCCCCGGCCACGGAAGCCGGCTGACCGAGGAACCGCTCACCCGGATGGCCGACGTGGTGGACGGCGTGATCACCGCCCTGGAATCCCTGCCCGACCCGGCCCTGCCGACGGTCGTCCTCGGCCACAGCATGGGCGCGGTGATCGGCTGGGAACTGTGCCTGGCCCTGCGCCACTACAGCGGGCGGCCCGTCCGCGGCCTGGTGTCGGTGGCCGCCCCGGCCCCCGCCCGGCCCGCACCGGACCGCTGGCGGGACGGTGCCGCGAGCACCGAGGAGAACCTGCTGGCCCTCCTCGACCACTCGCAGAGCCTGCCGCCGGAACTCCGCCACAACCCCGAGTTCCTGGACTTCTACCTGCCGGTGCTCCGCGCCGACCTGGAGATCCTGGCCCGGCACGTGCCGCGCAGGGAGGCCCCGCTGCCCTGCGAACTGCGCGTGTACACCGGGGAGTCGGACCCGCTCGTCGGCGAGGCCGACGCCTGGCCGTGGGACGGTGACGAGACCGAGGGGCGCAGGGCGTTCGCGTCCTTCCCCGGCGGCCACTTCTTCCTCCATGAACGGCCCGGCCCCTTTGTGGAGCGCCTCGCGGCCGACCTGGAGGCCATGACCTCCGTGCACCCCGCGTGGAGCGCGACCCGGTCATAGCGGCTCGTGGACGGAACGGACCTGTGCCCGGCGGAGTACCCGCCGGGCACAGGTCCGTTCCGTCCGTGGTTCCTTCTGCCACGGCCCGGCCCGCGATCATGTCGGGGCGGCCGTGGACCTGGCCTGGTGGGGATCTCCCGCAGCGTCCAGGAAGTGCGGTGGCCGGCGTGCGGCCGTACGAAGTGGTCACCGGGTGCCTCATGGCAAGGGGGTCCGGGGGAGCCGCGCTCCCGCTGCCTGTCGTGCCCGCTCTCGGGGCCGGCCGGGGGGGAAGACCCCCCGGGCCTGGTGGGGAACGCGTACGGGACCGGCGCGGCCGTGTCGTGCCCGGCCGCTCGCTCGGCGGCCGGCCCCGTGTCCTCCCGGTCAGCGGACCGCGCCCGACGGGGAACGGGCCTGCCCGGCCAGCGCCGGCGGCACCTGCTCCGTGGCGATCACCCGTACCGGCTCCGACCGGCCCCGCGGGACGACCGGCTTACGGGTCCGGGCCAGCAGGTCCGGGCCGCTGTGCACCAGCGCCCGCACCGACCGGGCCCCCAGGACCGCCACCGCGCCGTGGTAGTCCCCGCCCAGGGAAAGGTCGGCCAGTGCCGGCCGCGGCCGCCGCGCGGCGTCCGGGCCGTGCCAGCACCGTAGCTCGGGCGGCTCGTCCGGCCCCGACAGCGTGAAGTCCGTCATCGGGGTGTTGAGCCCCTCACCGGTCGCCTTCAGGACGGCCTCCTTGCGCGTCCAGTAGGTCAGTCCGGCCCGGGCACGGCGCTCCTCCGGCAGCCGGTCGACGGCCGCCCGCTCGGCTGGTGTGAGCACCAGGTCGTACTCCGGTGGCAGACCTGGGCCCGCCCACGGCTCCCAGCGCTCCACGTCGATGCCCAGCGGGCCCCCCAGGGTCAGCGCCACCGCCACGACGTCACCCGAGTGCGTGATGGACAGCTCCCAGCCGGCGGCCGGGCCGACCACCTGCGGCTTCCCGTGCGGCCCGCCGCAGCCCGGGCAGCGGGCACGCAGGCTGACGGCCTCCGGATCGGTGCCCGCCATCCTGGCGAGCGCCGTCTTGGCGAGGGTCCGCCCGGTGACGAACCGGGCCAGGTCCAGCTCGTGGGCGAAGGACGGGACCCGGGTCAGCTCCGCACTGTCGAGCAGTCCGAACCAGGACTGCGGCCGCTCCAGCGGCCGCAGGGACCAGACGTGCGCTTCGGCGTGGGGCTGCGGTGCAGTGGCGCCTTCGGTGGGCGCCGGCAGTGTGCCGGCGCCGGTGAATGCGGTCATGGAAGGGATTCACCTCCGTAAGCGGCAGTGCGTCTGCCGCTGCAACGAGTCAACGCCGCGGCGGGGTGACCGGGTAGCCGGAAATCCTCCGTCCCCGGGGTGGTTATCCCTCCCCCCGATATCGCCGTTATCGCCGTTATCGAAGGGCGGTGCGGAAGAGATAACAGCGCGAAAGAGCAGCTCCGTAATTTTCTCGGCAGAAGGAAGAAGCCGCAGGTCAGACAGGCAGGCGGCCACCCGAGAAGGAGACGGAAACCATGAACAAGACCCTCGCCGCCGCCGTTAAGTCCCTCACCGTCACCCTGGTCGCCGGCACCGCGATATTCGCCTCCGCGGGCCTGGCCTCCGCCGAGCTCACCCCGTGGCCGGCCCCGAAGCCCGTCGCTCCGGTCACGGTGCAGACCGCCACGCAGGCCGTCCCGGCGGAGCTGGCCCCGTGGCCGGCGCCGAAGCCGGTCGCCCCTCAGGGTGCCGAGGCCGCGCAGGTCGTCCCGGCGGAGCTGGCCCCGTGGCCGGCGCCGAAGCCGGTCGCCCCCAAGACCGTCTGGGCCTGACACACCGCAGTCCGGCAGCCCACCCCCGCGGTAGTGTTCGAGGCGCACCGCCTCCCGCCGCGCACCCCCGGCAGACCGCCCGTCGCCGGCGTCCCGACCTGCGTAAGTGAGCCCGTTCCCGGCTGGAACTTCCGTCCCTGTGACCTACATTGGAAGCCGCCGAAATACAGGGACTCCGCATGAGGGGGCGAGGTGGGGGAACAACTCAGCTTCAAGGTCCTGGGACCACTCGAAGTGACCGCAGACGACAAAGGCGTATCGCTCGGCGGAGCACGCCAGCGAACCATTCTCGCGCTGCTGCTGCTCACCCCCGGACGAGTCGTACCGGTGGACACCATGGTGGAGACGGTCTGGAAAGACAATCCGCCCACCACCGCACGGACGCAGGTGGCGATTTGTGTCGCGGCACTGCGCAAAATCTTCAAGGGCGTCGGCGTCGTCGACGATGTCATCGTCACCGCCCACCCCGGTTATCTCCTCAAGTCCGACGGCCACCAGGTCGATTCGACGGTGTTTTCCCGGCTCGTCCAGAAGGCGGAACAGCACGCCAAGGAAAGCCGGCTCCAGGAATCCGCGCACTGCTACGCGCAGGCGCTCGCCCTGTGGCGCGGACCCGCGTTCGCCGGAGTCGGCGGACAGGTCATCGACGACGAGGCGGACCGCCTCGAGGAACACCGGCTCAACGCCTACGACGACTCCACCCTCGTCCACCTGGAACTGGGCCAGCACCAGGAGCTCATCCCCGAACTGGTCGCCATGGTGCGCGAACACCCCCTGCGGGAACGCCTCCGCCACCACCTGATGCTCGCGCAGTACCGGTCGGGCCGGCGCGCCGACGCCATGGAGTCCTTCAGGGACGCCCGCCGCCAGCTCATCGACGAACTCGGCATCGAACCAGGACCCGATCTGCAGGAACTGCACGACGCGATCCTCCGGGACGATCCCTCTCTGGCCGCCGTGGCACCCACTGCCGACCGCGCCCCGGCTCCGGTCCAGGCGATCCCGTCGGAACTCCCCCCGGACATCCCAGGATTCACCGGACGGGCCGAGGAACTCAAGGCGCTCGACAGCCTGGTGTCCGGTTCGGCCGGGGACCGGTCCTCCACCATCGGGGTGATCACCGGAGCCGCCGGTGTCGGCAAGAGCGGACTCGCCACACGCTGGGCCTTCCGCGCCGCCGAACACTTCCCGGACGGACAGCTCTTCGTGGACCTGCGGGGCTACGACGAACACCACGACCCCACCAAGACCCACGAAGTGCTCAGCCGCTTCCTGCGCTCCCTCGGCGTACCGGCGGAGCAGGTCCCGACCGAGCTGGACGAGCGGATCTCGCTGTACCGCAGCCTGCTGGCGGACCGGCAGGTTTTGATCATCCTGGACAACGCGCGCAGCTACACCCAGATCCGTCCGCTGCTGCCCGGCAGCGGCCGCTGCTGCGTCCTGGTCACCAGCAGGGACCAGCTGGAACAGCTCGTCGCCTGGCCCTCGCAGGCACGCATCCATCTGGGCGTGCTCTCCGAGCCGGAGGCCGTCCAGCTCCTCACGACCATCGTCGGCGAGCGCAGGATCGGCCCTGCTCGTGCCGACGCCGTGCGCCTGGTGGAGCTCTGCGAACGGCTGCCGCTCGCGCTGCGGATCGCTGCCGCCCGGCTGGCCTCCAAGCCGCACTGGCCGGTGAGGTTCCTGGTCTCGCGGCTGAGCGACGAGCGGCGTCGACTGGACGAGCTCAGCCAGGGTGAGTCGCAGATCCGCGCCAGCTTCGCCCTCAGCTACCGGTACCTGCCGGAGGAGTCGGCCAGGCTGTTCCGCCGGCTCGGCCTGCTCGACGTACCGGACTTCACCGCATGGGTGGCGGCGGCGCTCCTCAACAACGAGGTCCTGGACGCCGAGCGGCTCATCGAGCACCTCGTCGACGCCCAGTTCCTCGAGGTGGTCACCATGGACGCCACCGGTCAGCTGCGCTACCGGTTCAACGGCCTGCTCCGCCTGTACGCGGCGGAACGCGCTCTGGAGGAGGAGACCGAGCCGGACCATCAGGCCGCGATCTCCCGTTTCCTCCGCACCCTGCTGACCATCACGGAGGACGCCGCCCGTCTCCTCGAGCCCAACAACACCACCACCCACAGCTCGGTCCAGCGCCGGCGGATCGACTCCTACCTCATGGAGGAGCTGCTCGCCGCACCCCTGGAGTGGTACGAGGCCGAGCGGTCCGCCGTGGTCGCCTCCGTGCGCCAGGCGGCGCGGACGGGCCTGGCCGACATCGCCTGGGACCTGACCATGTGTTCGGGGACCTTCTTCTCGATGCGCAACTACCGGGAGGACTGGCGGACCTGTGGTGAGGCGGCGCTGGAAGCCGCCCACTCGGTCGGCGACCTGCTCGGCCAGGGGGCGATGCACTACAGCCTCGGAACGCTTGAGATGGCGCGGAACGCGGGGGCCGCCGCGCCCCACTTCGAGAAGGCGCTGCAGTGCTACACCGAGGCCGACGACCAGAGCGGGCGGGCGATCTCCTTGCGCTCCATGGCGATGATCGACCGCATCCAGGGGCGGCCGGACCGGGCCATGCAGCGTTGCGCGGAGGTCCTTCCCGTCTTCCGTGCCCTCGGGGACCGGCTGTGCGAGACGCACACACTGATCATCATGGCCCAGCTCGAACTCGAGCAGGGCCGTCCCGAGGCGGCGATGCAGTTCGCCACGGACGCCGTCCAGGTCGAGGAGAGCGTGGGCGGGGAGAGCACCCGCACGCTGGCCCAGGCTCTGCTCTGGCTGGGCAGGATCCACCTGACGCTCGGTCGGCTGGACGAGGCGGAGCAGCCGTTCTTCAAGGCCATACGGATCGTCAAGGAGAAGTCCGACATGGTCGGCCTCGCCCACACGCTCCTCGGTCTCGGCGAGACCCGGCTCGCCAAGGGCGCGCTGGACCTTGCCGAGACCACGCTGGTGGACGCGTGGGACATCGCCGCGGAGATCAAGCAGCCGCTCGTGGCCGGCCAGATCAGCCTCGCCCTGGCGCACGTACGGCAGCGGCAGGGGCAGCCCGAGGCGGCGCTTGGCCACCTGCGCACCGCGAAGGAGTGCTTCACCGCGGTCGGTGCTCCCGTGTGGCTGCAGCGTGCCGAGGAGGCGCTCGGCGTCCTGGTCGACTGAGGCCGCGCCGCACAACGGGAGGGGCCCCCGGTCCGGACGACGTCCGGACCGGGGGCCCCTCCCGTATGCGGAAACGGCTGCGGCTCAGCCGAACAGCTCGGCCAGCGCCTCCATGTCGATCGGCACCGGCGGCAGGCGGAAGCCGGCCGGCGGCTCCACGCCCATGAGGTGGCGCACCAGGAAGTCCCAGCGCCGCTGGGTCACGTAGTGCTCGTAGCCGAAGTAGATGTGGTCGGCGCCCGGCACCAGGACCAGGTCGAAGTCCTTGCCGTGCTGCACCAGGCGCTCCGCCAGGCGCATCGTCAGCTGCGGGGGGACCCGGTCGTCGAGGCCGCCGTGGATCAGCAGCAGTCGGCCCCGGATCCGGTCGGCGGCCTCGATGGTGGAGACCTGCGCGTAGTCGGCCTCGCCGACCGGGCCGTGGTAGCCCTCGCCGAGCCCCGGCTCCAGCGCGCCGAAGTCGTGCATGCCGGACTCCGCGACACCCACCGTGAACACGTCCGGGTACAGCTCCAGCGCGCGCACGGCGGCGTACCCGCCGGAGGACATGCCGGTGACCCCGACCCGGTCCAGGTCCATCCACGGCCGGGTCGCGGCCAGCTCGCGCAGGGCGGCCACGTGGTCGGCGAGGCCGCAGGCGTCGCCGAGGTTGCCGTACGAGGCGTCGTGGAAGGCCTTGCTGCGGCCCGGCGAGCCCTGCCCGTCCACCGCGAGCACCACGAAGCCCAGCGCGGCGAGCGCCTCGGCGTCGTAGCCGTAGTGGCCGGGGTCGAAGGAGGGGCTGACCCGGTTCGCGGTCGGCAGGCCGTACGGGGTGTCGATCACCGGGTAGCGCTTCTCCGGGTCGAAGCCGAGCGGCTTGTACAGCAGGCCGTGGATGTCGGTGCTGCCGTCGGCCGAGGTGACCGTGAACGCCTCCGGACGGCTCCAGCCGGCCTCCTCCAGCAGCGCGATGTCGGCCCGCTCCAGCTCGACCAGCACCGCGCCCGTCCAGTCCCGGACGGTGATCACCGGCGGGGTGTCGGGGGCCGAGGCCGAGTCGACGAAGAAGTCCGCGGACGGCGCGACGGTCACGACGTGGTCGAGGTCGTCCCCGGTGAGCCGGGTGAAGCCGGAGCCGTCCAGGTTCGCCTTGCACACGGTCCGGCGGTACGGGTTCCCCTCGACCAGCCCGGATGCGGTGAAGTGGACGACCCGCCGCTCCTCGTCGACGTGCAGGATCTCCTGCACGGCCCAGGCGCCCGAGGTGACCTGGGTGACCGGGCGGTCGCCGGCGGTCCCGGCGCCGTAGAGGTAGAGGTGTCCCCAGCCGTCGCGCTGCGAGTACCAGAGCACCTCGGAGCCGCCGGAGAGGACCTTCACCAGCGGCGGCTGGAGCTGCTGCTGGGAGGGCTCCACCCGGGTCTCGCCGGTCTCCGTCACCAGGGTGGTGACCTCGCCGGAGACCGCGTCGAAGCGGTGCAGGCCCAGGGTGCGGGCGTCCCGGCTCCGGTGCAGGTAGTAGACGGCCGAGCTGTCCTCGGCCCACCAGGCCCACTTCTGGAATATGGGCGACATCATCGACGCGCCGACCGGCTCGGCCTGCGCGAAGGTGGCCGTGCCCGCCTCGACGTCGAGGACCACGAACTCGGCGACCGGGACCGCCTCGTCGCCGGCGACCGCGAACCGCGGGGACAGCAGGACCGGCTCACCGCCGCCGGCCGGTGCCGCGTCCACCAGGTGGGTACGGCGCACACCGGTCTGGTCGGTGCGGTGGGTCAGCACCTTGCGCGCGTCCGGCGACCAGGACACGGCCGGTGGCAGGTGCGGCAGGCCGATCTTCCCCAGCAGCGTGGAGTACATCAGGTAGTCCGGGTTGGCGGCGTAGTCCTTGTCCTCGGTGCCGTCGGAGGTCAGCGCCCAGTCCCTGGAGCCGTCCAGCGCCAGGGCGCGCAGGTCGTGCCCGGCCCGGTAGACGGCGTGCTTGCCGTCCGGGGCGGGCACGGCAAGGGGGTTGCCCGGCGCGGCGCCCGGGGCCTTCTCGACGGCGTAGTGGTCCAGGCGGCACCGCCAGTGCTCGCCGAAGGCGTCGAACTCCACGGCGCCCTCGGTCGGCAGGATCGCCGGGAACGGCAGCGCGGCCGCGTCCACCTCCTGACCCGAGGCCTCGGCCAGGGCGGCGGCGAGACGCTCGTGGTCGAAGGCGGGGCCGCGCGTGCCCGTGCCCGGGTCGACCAGGACGAATCGCTTTCCTTCGGCGGTGGCGACGGTGTACCAGAAACGGCTGCCGTCCTCCAGCCAGCGCGGCTTTACTTTGTCACCCCGGACGAGTTCCTTGCGGTGGTGCCGGAGAAGACGCTCCGCCGTCTGATAGGCCCGCAGGTCAAGTTCGGTCGAGTGCATCGGGTGTTGCCCTTCCTTCTGGGGTGTGAACCACGGGTTTCGAACGGGTCGGTGTCCCGGCGACGGGACACCGCCAGGAGATGTATAGAAGCCTGATAGAACCGAATGTCACCTTGGATTCCGGAGGCTGTACGGACAAATGAACCGAGGTGTGTGAGTGGGTACCCGGAATCCCGAGAACGTCGTGATCGTCGGTGGCGGAATCACCGGCTGGATGGCCGCCGCATATCTCAGAGTGGCACTCTCCGACCGGATTTCCGTGACATTGCTCGAAAACGGTGCCGCGGAACACGCGGGTGACGAGTCGACGTCCGCCGAGATTCGCCGCTTCTTCGACTTCCTCGGCCTGCGGGAAGAGGAATGGATGCCGGCCTGCGGTGCCACGTACAAAATGGCGGTCCGTTTCCAGGACTGGAACCGGCCCGGGCGGCACTTCTACCACCCGTTCGAAGAAGTACGGTCCGCCGGAGGATTTCCGCTGACCGAATGGTGGCCGCGGACCGGCCCGAGCGGGCGTTTCGACCGGGACTGCTTCGTCGCCGCCTCGCTGTGCGACGCCGGCCGGAGCCCGCGCCCGCTCGACGACCCGTCCGGTCCGTCCGACCCGTCCGGGCGACAGGACACCGGAGAGGTCCCCTACGGCTACCACTTCGACGGCGCCGAGCTCGCCGGACACCTCGCCGCCCACGCGGTACGGCACGGCGTACGCCGCCTCTCCGGCGAGGTGCGCGAGGTCCGCCTGGACGAACACGGCGGGATCGACCGGCTGGTCACCGCGGAGCACGGGGAGATCCCCGGCGACCTGTTCGTCGACTGCACCGGCTTCCCCGGGCGGCTGCTCCGGGGGGCCCTCGGCGTCCCGCGCGTGCCGTACGACGACGCCCTGCCCAACGACAGCGTGGTCTCCCTGGAGGTCCCCGCCGACATGCGGGTGCGCGGCATCGCCCCCTACACCTCGGCCACCGCCGTCGGGGCGGGCTGGATCCGCACGGTCCCGCTCCTGGACCGGCTCGGCATGGACTACGTCCACAGCAGCGAGTACTGCTCCCCGGAGGAGGCCGAGCGGGTGCTGCGCCGCGCCGCCGGGCCCGAGGCGGCCGGGGTGCGGGCCCGGCACGGCCGGCTCCGGCCCGGCCGCGCCCGGCAGGCGTGGAAGCACAACTGCGTGGCCCTCGGGGCGGCGGCCGGCTCGGTCGAGCCGCTCGCCTGGACCGGCGCCTCCTTCGTCCACCAGGCCCTCGAGGAGCTGGTCGCGCACTTCCCGGACGGCCACGCCGACCCCCGGCTGCGGGACTCCTTCAACGCGTCGGTCGCCCGCGCGGCCGACGAGGCCCGTGACTTCCTCGCGCTGCACTACCGGGTCGCGGCCCGGGAGGACACCCAGTACTGGCGGGACGCCAAGACCCGCGGCGTGCCCGCCGGCCGGCCCGCCCGGGCCCCGCTGCCGGCGGGCGGGCCGTCCCCGGCGTCCCCGCGCGGCCTCACCACGGAGGCGTACGCCTGCGTGCTGCTCGGCATCGGTGCCCGGCCGCCGAGGACCCCGGCGGCAGGCGCCGGGCTCGACGAGGGCGTGGCGCGCAAGGAGTTCGCCGCCGTCCGGGACAGCGCCCGGATGCTGGCGGCGAGCCTGCCCACCCAGGGGGAGTACTTCTCCCGGCTGGTCGGCTGACGTACCCACGGTCAGTCCCGGCGGGCGCGCGGACGGTGCAGCACGGGGTCGGAGGTGAGGATCGCCTGGTGCACCTCGCGCAGCAGCCGGCCGGGGCCGACGCCGAGGTCGGCGGCGAGCATCCGGCGGCCGCTGTCGTAGAGGGCCAGTGCGTCGGCCTGCCGGTCGCAGCGGTACAGCGCCGTCATCAACTGGGCGCGGAAACGTTCGTGCAGCGGGTGCCGGTCGACCAGCCGGGTCAGCTCCGGCAGCAGCTGCGGGTGCATCCCCAGCGCCAGATCGGCCTCGATCCGGCCGGCCAGCACGGAGATCCGGGCCTCCTCGATCGGCGGGCCCTCGGCGGCCGCCAGCGGCTCCGACACGTTGGCCAGGACCGGCCCGCGCCACAGCGACAGCGCCGAGCGCAGCAGCGCCGAGGCCTCCGGGTACTGGCCGGACAGCAGGGCCAGCTGCCCGTCCGTGGCGAGCCGCCGGAATTCCGCGAGATCGAAGGAATCGCCGCTGCGGAGATCGAGCAGATATCCGTGCGGCCGGCGGGCGATGCGCACGCGCGGGCCGAGCGTCTTACGGATCCGCGAGACATGGGTATAGATCTGGGCCGTGAACGTCCTGGGCGGGTGGTCTCCCCACAGGAGCCGGCTCAGTTCCGCGTCGGGGAGGAAAGAACCCTCGGCGATGAGCAGGGCGGCCAGCACCGTCCGTTGCTTGGGACCGTCCAGCGGAATTTCAGTGCGACCCTCCCGCACTTCCACGGGTCCCAGAATCCCGTACTCCATCGAAATACCCTCACAGCTCCGCGTCGACGTCATACGAGGTAAGCCCGGTAAAGGGGTGCTGTCCACGATTCGCGGGCCTCTTTCCGAGGTCGCCGGTCCGTCCTGTCGGCGGGACACGGCAGGTGCCGCCGGGAACGCGCTTGACTCCCCAGGTCCGTCCGAACGAGGGTGTGGACGTCGCGGGGACGGCTTAACAAAGCCCGTTATCGCTCCTGCGACTTCGCGCCATGGGGGAGCGTAAGGTTCTGGCCGACAGCGTCGCTGTCGTTCTTCGGACGCGGGATTTCCGGCCGCGCGCAGGGGTGTCGACCCGCGCGGTGACACCGGACCGCGCTCTTCCCGTTCAGAAACCTTCGCCGGAGCGAGGAGTACCCAGCAGATGCTGCCGTTGGACAATCAGGAACTGGTCCCCGAAACGCCGTACATCTGGCGCGCCAAGCGCCCGGAGCCGACCCACCGGTTGATCTGCTTCCCGCACGCGGGCGCCGGAGCGGCCGCCTACCAGGAATGGGTCCCGCTGCTGCCGCCGCAGATCGAGCTGGTCGCCGTACAGCTGCCGGGCCGTCAGAACCGCATCGCGGAGGACCCGTTCACCGAGGTCGCGCCGCTGGTCAACGTGCTCACGCACGCGCTCCGGCCGGTCCTCGACGGGCCGTACTCCTTCTTCGGCCACTCCGGCGGAGCCGCCCTGGCCTACGAGTTCACCAGGGCGCTGCGGGCCCGCGGCGCGCGCGGCCCCGAGCAGCTGTTCCTGTCCGCGCAGCCCGCCCCGGGCGACAGCGGTCTGGCCCGCCTCCACGACCTGACCGACGAGGAGCTGACCGCGGAGGTGGTCTCGCTGGGCGGGGTCGACGCCGAGATCGCCGAGGACGAGGACGTCATGGAGTCCCTCCTCCTCACCCTGCGCGCGGACTTCGCCCTCTGGGAGCTCCACGAGCACGTGGACGGGCCCCCGCTGGACCTCCCGATCACCGCGCTCACCGGCAAGGAGGACCCTCGCGCGCCCCTGGAGCACGTGGCCCGCTGGCGCGAGTTCACCACCGGAGCCTTCGCCACCGAGCTCTACCCCGGCGGCCATTTCTACTTCCTGGAGGAGCCGGACGAGGTCGTTTCCCTCATCGCCGGCGCGATCCTCGCCCCCGCGACCCAGGGGAGGGCCGCGTGACCGCCGCCGACCTGCTCGGTGAGGGCGCGCTCGACGCCCTCACCGCCGCCGCCAGGACCGTCCCCGGTGTCTACGACGCGGTCGCGGTCGCCCGCAAGGGCATGCGCGCCGCCGGGCCCGCGGCCCCCGCCGCCCCGGCCGCCGCCCCCGCCGCCGCTCCCGCCCCGGCAGGGCCCTCGGCTGCGGCCCCCGCGGCCCCCGCCGACGTCCCGGCGGGCCCCCCGGCCGAGCTCTACGGCGGCGACCCGGCCGTCCCGGCCGACGCCCCCGCCACCCTCCAGGAGGCCCTCCGCGCCGCCGCCGAACAGGCCCCGGACAAGGGCACCCGCTACCTCGTGGCCGACCGCGAGGACGTCTTCCAGAGCTACGCCGAGCTGCTCGCGGACGCCGAGCGGGTCCTCGCCGGCTTCCGCGCCGCCGGTCTGCGGCCCGGGGACGCCGCCCTGTTCGTCTTCGACGACAACCGGGCCTACCTCACCGCCTTCTGGGCCTGTGTGCTGGGCGGCTTCGTGCCCACGCCGGTGGCCGTGGCCACCTCGTACACCAAGCCCAACGAGGTCAACCGCAAGCTGCTGGGTGCCTGGAACCTGCTGGACCGGCCGGTGCTGGTCACCGACGCGGCCACCGCGGGCGCGCTGGCCGGCGTACGCGAGCTCTGGGGCGAGCCGGACGTCCGCATCCTCACCACCGAGGAGCTCCTCGAGCACGAGCGGGACGGGGACTGGTTCCCGGCCACCGCCGACACCCGGGTCCTGAACCTGCTCACCTCGGGCAGCACCGGCGTGCCCAAGTGCGTCCAGCACACCCACGGCACCGTGACCGCCCGCGAGCTGGCCGTCATCCGGCACTGCGGACTGACCGCCGACGACGTCAGCCTGATCTGGATGCCGTTCGACCACGTCACGGTCGCCTACTACAACGTCCGTGACGTCTTCCTGCAGTGCATGCACGTCAACGCGAAGATCCACCACTTCCTCGCCGACCCGTTGCAGTGGCTCGACTGGATCGAGCGCTACCGGGCCACCAACGTGTGGGCGCCCAACTTCGCCTTCGCCCTGCTCAACGAGCGTGCCGAGGAGATCGCGGCCGGTTCCTGGGACCTGTCCAGCCTCCGCGAGATCTCCAACGCGGGCGAGCCGGTCGTCGCCTCCACCAGCCACCGCTTCCTGGAACTGATGGCCCCGCACGGCCTGCCGGCCGACGCGATGGTGCCCTGCTGGGGCATGTCCGAGACCTGCTCCGGGGTCACCTACAGCCGGCAGAGCCGCCTGGACCGCACGGCCGGCACGGTCGCCATCGACCCGGCCTCGCTCAGCTCCGCCGTCCGCCACCTCGACCCCGGCCACCAGGACGCCGTGGTGCTGACCCGGGTGGGCCGGCCCATCCCCGGGGTGCGCATCCGGGTGGTCGACGACCGGGGCGCCGTACTCCCCGAGGGGCGGATGGGCGAGCTGCTCATCACCGGCCCCACGATCATGCGCGGCTACTTCGCCAACGAGCAGGCCAACGCGGAGGCCTTCGACGCCGACGGCTGGTTCCGCACCGGTGACCTCGCCTTCGTCCACGAGGGCGAACTGGTGATCGCGGGCCGCAAGAAGGACCAGATCATCGTCCGCGGCATCAACTACATGGCGCACGAACTGGAGAGCGTCGTCGAGCGGGTCGACGGGGTCCGGGTCACCTTCTCCGCCGCCGTCGGCCTCCGCGAGCCCGGCGCCGGCTCCGACGACCTCGCCGTCTTCTTCGTGCCGTCGACCTGGAACGCCGCCGACCTGGCCCGGACCGTCGAAGAGGTCCGGGCGATCCTGGTCCGCGAGGCCGGCGTGCTGCCCGACCTGGTCGTCCCGGTCACCGTGGAGGAGTTCCCCAAGACCGGTAACGGCAAGATCCAGCGCGCCGCACTGGTCACCGCCCTCAAGGCCGGCGCCTTCGCCGACCGGGTGGCCGGGCCCGCCGCTGAGGAGCCGGATCCCCAGCCATCCGATGACACCTGGCTGTTCGGCCGGCAGTGGGTGGAGGTCCCCGCACCCGCGGCCGCCCCGGTGGCGGAGGCCGGCACCACCCTGGTGATCGGCGCCGACCAGGACGTGAAGTGGCTCGGCATCGAAGGCCGCCTCGTGCACGCCCGCCCCGGCGCCGAGTACTCCGAGGACTCCCCGGACGTCTACCGGGTCCGCGCCGAGGACCGCACCGACCTGCGCCGCCTGCTCACCGAGGCGACCGCCCGGCACGGGGAGATCGGCACCGTGGTGCTGGCCCTGCCCATGCTGCAGCGCTCCGGCGCCGCCGAGTCCCGCGTCGGCGCCGCCACCGACCGCTTCACCGCCCTGCTCTCCGTGCTCGCCGACGGCGAGTTCGGCCGGCCGCTGTTCCTCGTCGTCAGCTCGGGCGGGCTGTACGTCCAGCAGCACGACACCGTCGACCTGGGCGCCTGCCACCTGTCCGGGCTCGTCCGGACCGCCGTGGCCGAGGCGGCGCCGCTCGCCGTCCGGCAGCTCGACCTCGGCCCGTGCCCCGTCGACTGGGCGCCCGCCGTCCGCGCCGAGCTGGCCGACCGGACCCGCACCGGAGTCCTGGCCGCCCGGGACGGCAAGCGCCTGCAGCCCAAGCTGGTCCCGCTCACCGCGTACGAAGACCACGCCGACAGCGCCGCCACCACGGCCCCGCCCGCAGGCCCCGCCGCGACCGGCCTGGCGCCGACCCCGGGCGGCCTGTACCTGATCACCGGCGGTCTCGGCGGCATCGCCCACGACATCGCCTCCTACCTGCTCGCCGCCTACGGAGCCCGTCTCCTGCTGGTGGGCCGCTCGCCCGCCGAGGGGGAGAAGGCCGCCCGGCTCGCCGAGCTGTCCGCCCTCGGGCAGGTCGCGTACGAGCAGCTCGACGTGGCCGACGCGGACGCCCTTGAGGCCGCCGCGACCGCGGCGGAGGCCCGCTGGGGCCGCCCGCTGGACGGCGTGCTGCACCTGGCCGCGGCCGACCCGACGGACCAGTGGGCCGAGCTGGAGAAGCACGTCCTCGCCCGCGAGACCCGCGAGACCTTCGACCGGCAGTACGCGGCCAAGGTCCACGGCACCCTTGCCCTCGCCCGGGTCCTGGAAAGCCGGCCCGGCGCCGCCCTGGTGCTCTTCGGCTCCGTCAACGGGGAGTTCGGCGGACATTCCTTCGGCGCCTATTCCGCGGCCAACGCCTTCCTCGCCGGATTCGCCGACCACTGGCGCCACGAACGCCGGCGCGCCGTGCTCTGCCTGGCCTGGAGCATGTGGTCCGGAATCGGCATCAACGCCGCGCAGAGCTCCGCCGCCGCCGAGGCACGCGGCTATCGCACCATCGATCCCGACACCGGCCTGCGGCTCTTCCTGGAATCCCTCGACTCCGGCCGGCACTACCTGGTCGTCGGACTCGACCTGAAGAACCAGAGCATCGTCGGCGAACTCGTCCCGCAGACGCTGCAGGTGACGGAAATCGTCGTCGCCTATGTCGGGGACGGCGTTGAACGAGACAATATCCGTGCCGTAATCGCGGAACATACGGAAAGCTCTTCGGTGCCGGTCCGGATCGTGGAGGTCCCCCGTATCCCGCGGGACGCCTACGGAGCGGTCGACACCGCCCAGCTGCTGGTCGACGCCGCCGCGGACAAGCCCGGCCGCACCCACACCGAGCCCGCCACGGAGCTGGAACGCGACCTCGCCCGGATCTGGTCCGACGCCCTGGGCCGTCCGGACATCGGCAGGGACGATTCCTTCTTCGAACTCGGCGGCAATTCCCTGCGGGCCACCCGGCTCCTGGCGCTCGTCGACAACAAGCTCGGATTCCGGGTGACCACCCAGGAGCTGTACGAAATGCCGACCGTCGCGGGAATGGCCGCGACCATCGAACGACACACGACGGACTGACCGAACACCGATCCGTCATCAGTGGTGTCCTGCTGACCCAACGCCACGTGTGCGCAGGACGATCGACCGAGGAGTAGACGCCAAATGATCCCCTTGTCCTTCGCCCAGCGGCGCCTGTGGTTCATCGACCGGTTCGAGGGGCCGTCGGCGACCTACAACATCCCGTTCCTGCTGCGGTTCCGCGGGACGCTCGACCGGGACGTCCTTTCCGCCGCACTGCGTGACGTGGTCATCCGGCACGAAAGCCTGCGCACCGTCTTCGTCGTCGACGAGGACGGTGTGCCGGCCCAGCAGGTCGTGCCGGAGGACCGGCTCGACCTGGACATCCCCCTGATCACCGTGGACCCGGACGGCGTGGACGCCGCCGTGTCCGCGCAGATCGGCCACCACTTCGACCTCGCCGCCGAAATACCGGTCCGCGCCCACCTGGTGACCGGCACCCCCGGCGAGTACGTCCTCGTCCTCAACATCCACCACATCGCCGCCGACGGCGAGTCGATGCTCCCGCTCACCCGCGACCTCGCCGAGGCCTACACCGCCCGACTCCACGGCGAGTCCCCGGACTGGGAGGAACTCCCCGTCCAGTACGGCGAGTACACCCTCTGGCAGCGCGAGATGCTGGGTGAGGAGAGCGACCCCGACAGCGTCATCTCCGAGCAGCTCGCCTACTGGCGCCAGGAACTGGCCGGCGCCCCCGAGCAGCTGCGCCTGCCCCTGGACCGCCCCCGCCCCGCCGTCTTCAGCCACCGCGGCGACATGGTCGACTTCGCCGTCGACGCCGACCTGCTGGCCGCCGCCGAGGCCCTGGCCGCCAAGCACGGCGCGACCACCCCCATGGTCATGCAGGCCGCGCTGGCCGTCCTCCTCCACCACCTGGGCGCCGGCGAGGACATCCCGCTCGGTGCGACCATCGCCGGCCGCGTCGACGAGGCCCTCGTCGACCTCGTCGGCTTCTTCGTCAACACCTGGGTGCTGCGCACCGACCTGACCGGCGCACCCACCTTCGGCGAGGTCCTCGACCGGGTCCGGGACAAGGCGCTCGCCGCCTACGACAACCAGGACGCGCCCTTCGAGCGGCTCGTCGAGGTGCTCAACCCCGAGCGCTCCACCGCGTACAACCCGCTGTTCCAGGTGATGTTCACCTGGCAGAGCAGTGACCGCCTCACCCTGGACCTGCCGGGCGCCACCGGCGTGCTGGAGGCCGTTCCGACCCACACCGCGAAGTTCGACCTGGAGTTCAACTTCGCGGTCGACCCGGCCGACGGCAGCATGCGCTGCGTCCTGGAGTACGCCACCGCCCTGTTCAACCGCGGCACGGTGGAGAACATCGGCGCCCGCTTCCTGCAGGTACTGCGCCACTTCGCCGCCGACCCGGAGCGCCCGGTCGGTGCCGTCGACGTGCTGCTGCCGGGCGAGCGCGAGATGCTCGCCGGCTTCGCCGAGACCGCCGCCTCCACCCCCGAGCTGACCGTCCCCGAGCTGTTCGAGCAGCAGGTCGCCGTCGACCCCGACGGGGTGGCCGTGGTCTTCGGGGAGGAGTCCCTGACCTACCGCGAGCTGGACGACCGCGCCAACCGGCTGGCCCGCGCCCTGCTGGAGCGGGGCGTACGGCCGGAGTCGCTGGTGGGCCTCGCGCTGCCGCGCTCCGCCGACCTGGTCGTCGCGATGCTCGGCATCATGAAGTCCGGGGCCGCCTATCTGCCGATCGACCCGCGCTTCCCGAGCGCCCGGCTCGCCCTGGTGCTCTCGCAGGCCCGTCCGGCCCTGCTGCTCACCGACGCGGCCACCGCGGCCGGGCTGCCGGAGCACGACGCCCCGGCGCTGTTCCTGGACGACCTCGACCTGGACGCGGCCGATCCGGCGCCGGTGCCGGCGGCGCTGCGCCCGGACAACCTGGCGTACGTGATGTACACGTCCGGCTCCACCGGTACCCCCAAGGGCGTGGCGATCACCCACCACGGCGTGGTCAACGGCGTCATGCGGCTGGCCTCGGTGGTCGGCGTGGGTCCCGGCTCGAAGATGCTGGCCGGCACCTCCATCAACTTCGACGTCTCGGTTTTCGAGATCATCACGGCGCTGACCTCAGGCGGCAGCGTCGAGGTGGTCCGCGACGTGCTGGAGCTGGGCGAGCGCGGCAGCTGGTCGGGTGCGGTGATCAGCTCCGTCCCTTCGGTCTTCGCCGAGGTGCTCGACCAGATCTCGGGCAAGACCGAGGTGGACACCCTGGTGTTCGCCGGCGAGGCACTGCCCGCCTCGCTGATCGCCCGTGCCCGGGCGGCGTTCCCCGGCGTCCGCGTGGTCAACAGCTACGGCCAGACCGAGTCCTTCTACGCCGGCACCTTCACCGTGGAGGGCGCGGACGACTGGGACGCGACGAGCAGCGTGCCGATCGGTGAGCCGCTCGGCAACATGCGCGCGTACGTGCTGGGCGCGGGCCTGACCCCGGTGCCGCCCGGTGTCGTGGGCGAGCTCTACGTGGCCGGTGTGGTCGGCCGCGGCTACCACGGCCGCGCCGGACTCACGGCGGAACGTTTCGTCGCAGACCCGTTCGGCCCGGCCGGCTCCCGTATGTACCGCACCGGCGACCTCGCGCGCTGGAACGCCGAGGGCCGGCTGGAGTACGCCGGCCGCGGCGACGCCCAGGTCAAGATCCGCGGCCTGCGCATCGAGCCGGGCGAGATCGAGGCCGCGCTGACCGCCCACCCGGGCGTCGCCCAGGCCGTGGTCACCGTCCACGAGCGGGCCGGCAACAAGCAGCTCGTCGGCTACGTCGTCCCGGTCGGCACCGTCGCCACTGTCACCACCGAGGGCGCCGACGAGAGCATCGGCGACCTGCACGTGGACCTGACGGCCGGCGTGTCGATGGCGGAGCTCCGCAAGTTCACCGCGGCCCGCCTCCCCGAGTACATGGTCCCGTCCGCGTTCGTGGTGCTGGACCGGCTGCCGCTGGCCCCGAACGGCAAGCTGGACCGCGCCGCCCTCCCCGCCCCGGTGTTCAAGGGCGAGGTCTACCGGGCCCCGTCCAACGAGGTCGAGGAGACCCTCGCCGCCGTCTTCGCCGAGGTCCTCGGCACGGACCGGGTCGGTGTCGACGACGACTTCTTCGCCATCGGCGGCGACAGCATCCGCTCCATCCAGGTGGTGTCCCGGTCCCGCGCCCGCGGGGTCGAGGTCAGCCCCCGCGAGGTCTTCCAGCACCGCACCGTGGCCGAGCTGGCCCTGCTCGCCGGCGGCCGCGTCGGCCAGGCCGTCGTACTGGAGGAGCTCGAAGGCGGTGGCACCGGCTTCATGCCGCTGCTGCCCGTGGCCCGCTACCTCCTCGAACTGGGCGGCGGATACGGCCGGTTCACCATGTCCACGGTCGCCGACCTGCCGGCCGGCATCGGCCGGGACGGCCTCACCGCCACCCTCGCAGCGGTCTGGGACCGGCACGACCTGCTCCGCTCCCGGCTCGTCGACGGCGGCATGACCGTCGACCCGCAGGGCTCCGTAGACCTCGGCCCCCTGATCCACCGGGTGGAGTGGGACGGTGCCTGGGACGACGCCTGGTACGCCCGCGCCACGGAGGAGCTCGACGCCGCCACCGGCCGCCTCGACCCCGCCGCCGGAGTCATGGCGCAGTTCGTCTGGTTCGACGCCGGCCAGGGCGCCGGCCGCCTGATCATCAGCCTCCACCACCTGGTCGTCGACGGCGTGTCCTGGCGCATCCTGCTCCCCGACCTCGCCGAGGCCTGGGGGAAGATCCGCGACGGCCGCACCCCCGAGCTCCCCGCCGTCGGCACCTCCGTCCGCCGCTGGACCAAGGCCCTCGTCGACGAGGCGCACAGCCCCGCCCGCACCGCCGAACTGGAGCTGTGGAAGTCCCAGGTCGAAGGCCCGGACCCGCTCATCGGCTGCCGCGACATCGACCCCGCCACCGACGTCATCTCGGCCGTCGACTACGTCTGGCTCAAGGTCCCCGCGGAGACCACCAGCGCCCTGATCGCCGACGTCCCGGCCGCCTTCCGCGGCGGCGTCAACGACGGCCTGCTCGGCGCGCTCGCCGTCGCCGTCTCCCGCTGGCGGCAGCAGCGGGGCATCGACGAGTCCTCCCTGCTGGTCAAGCTGGAGGGCCACGGCCGTGAGGAAGGCGCCGTGCCCGGCGCCGACCTGTCCCGCACCATCGGCTGGTTCACCAGCATGTTCCCGGTCCGCCTGGACATCGGCGAGGCCGACCTCGACGACGCCCTCAACGGCGGCGCCGCGGCCGGCAGCGTCCTGAAGGCCGTGAAGGAGCAGCTGCTCCGGATCCCCGACAAGGGCCTGGGCTACGGCCTGCTGCGCTACCTCAACGAGGACACCGCCGCCGTCCTGGCCGAGCACCCCACCGGCCAGATCGCCTTCAACTACCTGGGCGTCTTCAACTCGGCCGACATGCCCGAGGAGCTCCGCGGCCTCGGCTTCACCCAGGCCCCCGGCACCAACGAGCTCATCGCCGTGCCCGACGCCGACATGCCCGTCATGTCCACCCTGGAGATCAACGCCCTGGTCACCGACTCCGGGCAGCTCACCGCCCGGTTCGGCTTCCCGACCGGAGTGCTGGCCCGCGAGGACGTCGAACAGCTCGCCGGGCTCTGGCAGACCGCCCTGGAGGGCATGGTCCGCCACGCCGCGCAGCCCGGCGCCGGCGGCCTCACCCCCTCCGACGTGCCGCTGGTCACCGTCCGCCAGCGCGAGCTGGAGACCTGGGAGCGGCGCTACCCCTCCCTCACCGACGTCTGGCCGCTCACCCCGCTGCAGAACGGACTCCTCTTCGAGTCCATGCTGTCCGACGGCGCCGCCGACGCGGGTTACGACGCGTACCAGATGCAGTTCGCGTACCACCTGTCCGGACCGGTCGACGCCGCCCGCATGCGGGCCGCCGGCCAGGCCCTCCTGGACCGGTACGCCAACCTGCGCACCGCCTTCGTCTCCGACGAGGCCGGCGACCTGGTCTCGCTCGTCCTGAACGACGTCGAACTGCCCTGGCGGCACATCGACATGACCGGCGAGGCCGACGGCGAGGCCGCGTTCGGGCGGTTCCTCGCCGAGGACCGCAACCAGCGCTTCGACCCGGTCGCCCCGCCGCTGCTCCGCATCACCCTGATCACCCGCGGCCCCGACCGGTCCGCGCTGGTCTTCACCGCCCACCACGTGCTGTTCGACGGCTGGTCGGTGCCCTGGCTGATGCAGGACCTGCTGCGCCTCTACGGCACCGGCGGCGACGCCACCGGCCTGCCCCGGGTCCGCGGCTTCCGCGAGTTCCTGGTGTGGCTGGCCGACCAGGACAAGGACGCGGCCGCCGAGGCCTGGACGGCCGAGCTCGACGGGTTCGACGAGCCCACCCTGCTGGTTCCCGACAAGGGCCCCGACACCCACAGCGACGACGTCGGCCACGTCGAGGTCCCGCTCACCGGCAACCTCTCGCTGGAGCTGTCCGCCCGCGCCGCCGACCTCGGCGTCACCCTGAACACCCTGGTGCAGGGCGCCTGGGCGGTGCTGCTGGCCCAGCTGACCGGCCGCCAGGACGTCGCCTTCGGCGCCACCGTCTCCGGCCGCCCGCCGGCCGTCCAGGACGTCGAGTCCATGGTCGGCCTGTTCATCAACACCCTGCCCGTGCGGGTGCGGTGCGCCCCCGGCGAGTCCTTCGCCGAGCTGCTCCGCTCCCTGCAGAACCGGCAGGGCGCCCTCCTCGACCACCACAACTACGGCCTGACCGAGATCCACCAGGCCGCCGGCACGAACACGCTGTTCGACACCATCGTGGTCTTCGAGTCCTACCCGGTCGACCACGTCGGACTGAGCGAGGCCAACGCCTCCTCCGGAGTCTCGATCACCGGCATCACCCCGTTCAGCGGCACCCACTACCCGGTCACCGTGATGGCCGACGCCGACCCCAACCTGAAGCTGTCCCTGCAGTACCAGCGCAACGTGCTGGACCGGGACGCCGCCGACACCCTCGCGGAGCGCTTCGAGCGGGTCCTCGCCCACCTGGTCGCCGACCCCGACGCGCCCGTCGCCTCCGTGGACGTCCTCGCCCCCGGCGAGCGGGAGCAGGTCCTGCGCGGCGCGACCGCGGCCGCCGCCCCCGGTACCACCGTCCCGGCGGTGTTCGCCGCCCGGGCCGCCGCCACCCCCGACGCGGTCGCCGTGGTCCACGGCGACCGGTCCCTCACCTACCGCGAGCTCGACGAGCGCGCGAACCGGCTGGCCCGCGGCCTCACCGCCCGCGGCGTCACCCCCGAGTCCGTGGTCGCCGTCGCCCTGCCGCGCACCCCCGACCTGGTCGTCGCCCTGCTCGGCGTCTGGAAGTCCGGGGCCGCGTACGTACCGATCGACCCCGAGTACCCCAGCCGCCGCCTGGAGTTCATCCTTTCCGACGCCGCTCCCTCGCTGGTCCTCACGGACTCCGGCGCACAGGCCGTACTGCCCGCCACCGACATCCCCCGGGCGTTCCTGCCGCAGGTCGAGCAGGAGGGCGCCGACCCGTCCGACCCGGCCGTGCCGCTGACCCCGGACCACCTCGCGTACGTGATGTACACCTCGGGCTCCACCGGCATCCCCAAGGGCGTGGCCGTCACCCACGGCAACATCACCAACGCCCTCCCGGGCCTGGTCACCGCCCTGGGCACCGGCCCCGGAGCCCGGGTCGTGGCCGGCGCGTCGATCAACTTCGACGTGTCGGTGTTCGAGATCTTCTCCGCGCTGTCCACCGGCGGCAGCGTCGAGCTGGTCCGCGACGTCCTCGCCCTCGGCGAGCGCGACGACTGGTCCGCCGACGTCATCAGCTCCGTCCCCTCGGCCTTCGCCGAACTGCTCGACGACCTGCCCGGCCGGATCGACCCCAAGGCGCTGGTCTTCGCCGGCGAGGGCCTGCCGGCCGCCCTGGTCGCCAAGGCCCGCGCGGCCTTCCCCGGCGTCCGCGTGGTCAACGGCTACGGCCAGACCGAGTCCTTCTACGCCACCGCCTTCTCCCTCGGCGACGGCGAGGAGTGGACCGGCGGCGCGAGCGCCCCGATCGGCGAGCCCCTCCCGGGCGTCCGCGCCTACGTGCTCGGCGCCGGCCTGCTGCCGGTCCCGCCCGGCGTCACCGGCGAGCTGTACGTCGCCGGAGCCTCGCTGAGCCGCGGCTACCGGGGCCGTCCCGCCCAGACCGCGGAGCGGTTCACCGCCGACCCGTTCGGCCCGGCCGGCTCCCGCATGTACCGCACCGGCGACCTGGCCCGCTGGACCGCCGACGGCCGCCTCGAATACGTGGGCCGCGGCGACGGCCAGGTCAAGATCCGCGGCGTCCGCGTCGAGCCCGCCGAGGTCGAGGCCGTCCTCGCCGAGCACGACGGGGTCTCCCAGGCCCTGGTGGTGGCCCGCGAGGGCCAGAGCGGCACCGGCTCGAAGTACCTGGCGGCCTATCTGGTCCCGGCCGGCGAGCAGGCCCCCGCGGACCTCCGCGGCTGGATGTCCGCGCGGCTGCCCGACCACATGGTGCCCGCCGCGTTCGTCACCCTGGACAGGTTCCCGCTGCTGCCCAACGGCAAGGTCGACCGGGCCGCGCTGCCCGAGCCGGAGTTCACCGGAACCCCCTACCGCGCCCCGCGCAACGCGAACGAGGAGGTCCTCTGCCGCCTGTTCGCCGAGGTGCTCGGCGTGGACCGGATCGGCATCGACGACGACTTCTTCGCCCGGACCGGCCACTCCCTGCTGGCCACCCGCCTGGTCAACCGGATCCGCGCCGTTCTCGGCGCCGACCTCCGGGTCCGCCTGGTCTTCGACGCGCCCACCGTCGCCGAACTCGCCGGGCACCTGACCACGGCCGGCCCGGCCCGCCCGCCGCTGCGCCGAGCCGAGCCCCGGCCCGAGCGGATCCCGCTGTCCTACGCGCAGCGCCGCCTGTGGTTCGTGGACCGCTTCGAGGGACCCTCCTCCACGTACAACCAGTCCTTCGTGCTGAAGCTCGTCGGAGACCTGCACGCCGAGGCCCTCCGGGCCGCCGTGCGCGACGTCGTCGCCCGCCACGAGACCCTCCGCACCCTGATGGTCGAGGACGCCGACGGCCACCCGTACCAGCAGGTCGTCCCGGTGGACGGCATCGACCTGGCCATCCCGCTGGTCGACATCGCCGCCGACGGCGTCGCCGCCGCGGTCTCCCAGGTGCTGGAACGCCCCTTCCACATGGCGACCGAGATCCCGGTCCGGGCCGTGCTGTTGCGCTCCGGCGCCCAGGAGCACCGCCTCGTCCTGGTCATCCACCACATCGCCGTCGACGGCGAGTCGATGGCACCGATCGCCCGCGACCTCGGCGCCGCCTACGCGGCCCGGCGGGCCGGCACCGCACCCGGCTGGGACGAGCTGCCGGTCCAGTACGTCGACTACACGCTGTGGCAGCGCGAGCTGCTCGGCGAGGCCGAGGACCCGGACAGCGTGCTCACCGCCCAGGCCTCGTACTGGCAGAAGGAACTGGCCGGCGTGCCGCAGCCGCTCCCGCTGCCCGCCGACCGGCCGCGCCCGCCGGCCCCGAGCCACCACGGCGACATCGTGGAGTTCGGCCTCGCCCCGCAGGTCTCGGCCGCGGTCGAGGAACTCGCCCGCGCGAACGGCGCGACCGCCGCGATGGTCCTGCAGGCCGCCCTCGCGGTGCTGCTGAGCCGCCTCGGCAGCGGCGACGACATCACCATGGGCTCGCCGATCGCCAACCGCACCGACGCCGAACTGGCCGAACTCGTCGGCTTCTTCGTCAACACCTGGGTGCTGCGCGCCGACGTCTCCGGCAACCCCACCTTCGAGGAGGTGCTGGGGCAGGTCCGCGGCAAGGCCCTCACCGCCTACGACAACCAGGAGGCGCCGTTCGAGCGGCTGGTGGAGCTCCTCAATCCGGAGCGCTCCACCGCGTACCACCCGCTGTTCCAGGTGATGTTCGCCTGGCAGAACATCACCCGCGAAGACTTCGAGATGCAGGGCCTGACGGTCACGTGGGAGCCCTCGGCCACCGCCACCGCGAAGTTCGACCTGTTCTTCAACATGGGTGACATCCCCGGCCAGGGCGTCATCGGCTACCTCGAGTACGCCACCGACCTGTTCGACCGGACCACCGTCGAGAAGCTCGCCGACCGGTTCACCCGGCTCGTCGGCCAGCTCGTCGCGGCCCCGCAGCAGCAGATCGGCGCGCTGGACGTGCTCGTCGACGGCGAGCGCGAACTCCTCGCGGGCTTCGCCGGCCGCCCCGACGCCGAGGCCGCCGTGCCCCCGGCCACCGTCCCGGAGCTGTTCGCCCGGCAGGCCGAGGCCGCCCCGGACGCGCCCGCCGTGGTCCACGGCGACCTCACCCTCACCTACCGCGAGCTCGACGAGCGCGCCAACCGGGTGGCCCGCGCCCTGGCCGGACGGGGCATCGGCGCGGAATCGCTGGTCGGCCTGGCCGTGTCCCGCTCCGCCGACCTGGTCGTCGCGATGCTGGGCATCCTCAAGTCCGGCGCCGCCTACCTGCCCATCGACCCGCGCTACCCCAGCGCCCGCCTCGGGCTGATGCTCGACCAGGCCGCCCCGGAGCTCCTCCTCGTCGACGAGGAGTCCGCCCCGGTGCTGCCCGAGCACCCGACCCCGCGGCTGTCCCTCGACGCCCTCGACCTGACCGCCGGCGACGCGACCGCCCCCGAGGCCGCCCCGCTCCCCGGCAACACGGCGTACGTGATGTACACCTCGGGCTCCACCGGGGTCCCCAAGGGCGTCACCGTCACCCACGGCAACGTGACCGCCGCACTGCCCGGCCTGGTCGACGCGCTGGGCATCGGCCGGGGCGGCAAGGTCCTGGCCGGCACCTCCGTCAACTTCGACGTGTCGGTGTTCGAGATCATGACCGCCCTGACCACCGGCGGCACCGCCGAGATCGTCCGCGACGTGCTGGAGCTCGGCGAGCGCGAGCGCTGGTCGGGCGCGGTGATCAGCTCCGTCCCCTCGGTCTTCGCCGAACTCCTCGACCAGATCGCCGGGAAGACCGAGGTGGACACCCTGGTGTTCGCCGGCGAGGCCCTCCCGGCCGCCCTGATCGAGCGGGCCCGGACCGCCTTCCCCGGCGTCCGCGTGGTCAACGGCTACGGCCAGACCGAGTCCTTCTACGCCACCGCCTTCGCCCTCCCCGCCGACCAGGACCTGCACGGCGCCGGCGGCGCCCCGATCGGCACCCCGCTCGGCAACGTCCGCGCGTACGTCCTCGGCTCCGGCCTGACCCCGGTCCCGCCGGGCGTCGCCGGCGAGCTCTACGTCGCGGGCAGCTCCGTCGCCCGCGGCTACCGGGGCCGTCCCGCCCTGACCGCGGAGCGGTTCGTCGCCGACCCGTTCGGCCCGGCCGGCTCCCGGATGTACCGCACCGGCGACCTGGCCCGCTGGACCGCCGACGGCCGCCTGGAGTACGTCGGCCGCGGCGACGCCCAGGTCAAGATCCGCGGCCTGCGCATCGAGCCCGGCGAGGTGGAGGCGGCCCTGACCGCCCACCCCGGAGTGGAGCAGGCCGTGGTCCTGGTCCGCGCCGGCGCCGGCGAGGCCAAGCAGCTCGTCGGCTACGTCGTCCCGGCCCGCACCGGCGACGCCGGCGAGGAAGCGGCGAAGAAGAACAGCCTGGACCTCACCACCGGTGTGTCCGTGCCCGACCTGCGTCGCTTCGCCGCGGCCCGGCTGCCCGAGTTCATGGTCCCGTCCGCCTTCGTCGTCCTGGACCGGCTGCCGCTGGCCCCCAACGGCAAGCTGGACCGCGCCGCCCTCCCCGACCCCGTCTTCAAGGGCGAGGTCTACCGGGCCCCGTCCAACGAGGTCGAGGAGACCCTCGCCGCCGTCTTCGCCGAGGTCCTCGGCACGGACCGGGTCGGTGTCGACGACGACTTCTTCGCCATCGGCGGCGACAGCATCCGCTCCATCCAGGTGGTGTCCCGGTCCCGCGCCCGCGGGGTCGAGGTCAGCCCCCGCGAGGTCTTCCAGCACCGCACGGTGGCCGAGCTGGCGCTGATCGCCGGCGCCCGCGTGGGTGCCGCGGTGGTCCTGGAGGAGCTGGAGGGCGGTGGCACCGGCTTCATGCCGCTGCTGCCCGTGGCCCGCTACCTGATGGAACTCGGCGGCGGATACGGCCGGTTCACCATGTCCACCGTCGCCGACCTGCCCGTCGGCATCGACGAGTCCGGCCTGCTGGCCACCCTCGGCGCGGTCTGGGACCGGCACGACTTGCTCCGCTCGAAGCTCGCCGACGGCGGCATGGTCGTGGAACCCCAGGGCTCCACCGACCTCGCCGCCCTGGTGACCCGGATCGCCTGGGACGGCGCGTACGACGAGGCGTGGCTGGCCCGCGCCGCGGAGGAGCTCGACGCCGCCACCGGCCGCCTCGACCCCGCCGCCGGAGTCATGGCGCAGTTCGTCTGGTTCGACGCCTCCCGGGGCGCCGGCCGGCTGCTGGTGATCCTCCACCACCTGGTCGTCGACGGCGTGTCCTGGCGCATCCTGCTCCCGGACCTCGCCGAGGCCTGGGGGAAGATCCGCGACGGCGAGGAGCCGGAGCTCCCCGCGGTCGGCACCTCCGTCCGCCGCTGGACCAAGGCCCTCATGGACGAGGCCGTCTCCCCGGAGCGGGTCGCCGAGCTGGAGCTGTGGAAGTCCGTGGTCGAAGGCCCGGACCCGCTGCTCGGCTCCCGCGACATCGACCCGGCCGTCGACGTCGTCTCCACCGTGGACCACGTCTGGCTGAAGCTGCCGGACTGGGCCACCGAGGCCCTGCTGACCGACGTACCCGCCGCCTTCCGCGGCGGCGTCAACGACGGCCTGCTCACCGCGCTCGCCGTCGCCGTCGCCCAGTGGCGCCGCGCCCGCGGCATCGACGAGTCCTCCCTGCTGGTCAAGCTGGAGGGCCACGGCCGCGAGGAAGGAGCCGTGCCCGGCGCCGACCTGTCCCGCACCATCGGCTGGTTCACCAGCATGTTCCCGGTCCGCCTGGACATCGGCGAGGCCGACCTCGACGACGCCCTCACCGGTGGCCCCGCGGCCGGCAGCGCGATCAAGGCCGTCAAGGAGCAGCTGCTCCGGATCCCCGACAAGGGCCTGGGCTACGGCCTCCTCCGCTACCTCAACGAGGAGACCGCACCGCAGCTGAAGGACCACGGCATCGGCCAGATCGCCTTCAACTACCTGGGCCGCTTCTCGGAAGCGGACATGCCCGAGGAACTCCGCGGCCTCGGCTGGACCCAGACCCCCGGCATGAGCGAGCTCATCGCCGTCCCCGACGCCGACATGCCCGTCATGTCCACCCTGGAGATCAACGCGGCCGTCACCGACACCCCCGACGGACCCCGGCTGGGCGTCCGGTTCGGCTTCCCCGCGGGCGTCCTGGCCCGCACCGACGTGGAGGAGCTCGCCCGGCTGTGGCGGACCGCGCTGGAGGGCCTCGCCCGCCACGTGGACCGGCCCGGCGCCGGTGGCCTCACCCCCTCCGACGTACCGCTGGTCAGTGTCCGCCAGAGCGAGCTGGAGGCCTGGGAGCGCCGCCACCCGTCCCTCAGCGACGTATGGCCGCTCACCCCGCTCCAGTCCGGACTGCTGTTCGAGTCACTGATGGCCGACACCGCCTACGACGCCTACCACGTCCAGGTGGTGTACGACCTCTCCGGCGCGGTCGACCCGGCCCGCCTGCGGGCCGCCGGCCAGGCCCTCCTCGACCGGTACGCCAACCTGCGCACCGCCTTCGTCCCCGACGCGGCCGGCAACCAGGTGGCACTCGTCCTGGACGAGGTCGAACTCCCCTGGGAGTCCATCGACCTCCGCGACCTCGACCCGCAGCGCCGGGCCGAGGAGCTGGAACGCTTCATGGCCGAGGACCAGGCCGACCGCTTCGACCCCACCCGCGCGCCGCTGCTCCGCATGTCACTGGCCCTGACCGGCCCCGACACCGCCGAACTGCTGCTCACCTCGCACCACGCCCTGCTCGACGGCTGGTCGCTGAGCATCCTGATGCAGGAGCTGCTGCGCCTGTACGGGTCCTCCGGCGACGCCTCCGTCCTGCCGCGGGTCCGCAAGTACCGGGACTTCCTGGTGTGGATGTCGGAGCAGGACGCCGAGGCGTCCGCCCGGGCCTGGGCCGCCGAGCTCGCCGGCGTCGAGGAGCCCACCCTGATCGCCCCGCACGCCGGGTCCGAGGTGGACCCCCAGCGCGTCGGCCAGATCGAGATCCCGTTGTCCTCGGAGACCGCGCGGGAGCTGGTGCGCAGCGCCGCCGGCCTGGGCATCACCCTGAACACCCTGGTCCAGGGCACCTGGGCGACGGTGCTGGCACAGCTCACCGGCCGACAGGACGTGGTGTTCGGCACCACCGTCTCCGGCCGCCCGCCGGCCGTACCGGGCGTCGAGGCGATGGCCGGCCTGTTCATCAACACCCTTCCGGTGCGAGTCGAACTGTCCCCCTGGCACACCCTGCGCCAGGTACTGACCGGCCTGCAGGACCGGCAGGGCCCGCTGATGGACCACCACCACATCGGCCTGACCGAGATCACCCGGAGCACCGGGCTCAGCAAGCTGTTCGACACCGTGGTGGTGTTCGAGTCCTTCCCGATGGACCGGGACGGCCTCGTGGACGCCACCGCCAACGGCGGCATCGCGATCACCGGGGTCAGCACCGGCAACGGCACGCACTACCCGCTGGGCATCGCGGCCGCCGCCGACGACTCCCTGCACGTGGTGATGGAGTACCAGGAGGACGTGTTCGAGCAGGCCGCGGCCGAGGGCATCGCCGCCCGCTTCGCCCGCGTGCTGGGCCGGCTCGTCGCCGACCCCGACGTACCCCTCGGCGCGGTGGACATGCTGCCGCCGGCCGAACGGGAGCACCTGCTCCAGGGCCTCAACGGCACCTCCGTGCCCACCCGGGACGGGACGATCGCCGACCTGTTCGAGCGGCAGGTCGCCGCCACCCCGGACGCCGTCGCCGTGATCCACGAGGACGGGGTGCTCACCTACCGGGAGCTGAACGAGCGCGCAGACCGGGTCGCCGCCGCCCTCGCCGGGCGCGGCGTCGGAGCTGAGACGGTGGTGGCGGTGGCCACCCGCCGGTCGCCCGACCTGGTGGTGTCCCTGCTGGGCGTGACCAAGGCCGGCGGCGCCTACCTGCCGGTCGACCACACCTACCCGGCCGAGCGCATCGCCTACATGGTCGAGGACTCGGGCGCCCGCCTCGCCGTGGTCGACGCGGCCGCCGCAGAGGTGCTCGCCGGGCACGGTCTGCCGACCCTCCGGGTCGACGAGGTCGTCGAGGCCGACGAGGTCGCCGCGGCGGATCCTGCCGATATCACCCGGATCGCCAGGTTCGCGACGCTCGACAGTGCCGCGTACGTCATCTACACCTCCGGGTCCACGGGCAAGCCCAAGGGCACCGTCGTCACCCACCGCGGCATCGCCAGCCTGGTCGCCGCACACGTGGAGGGCATGGCGGTGACCCCCGACAGCCGGATGCTCCAGCTCGTCTCGCCGAGCTTCGACGTGTCCGTCTGCGAGATGTTCACCGTGCTGCTCTCCGGCGCCGCCCTGGTGGTCGCCGACAAGGAGAAGCTGGCCCCCGGGCTGCCGCTGGCCGACACCGTCGACCGGCACCGGGTGACCCACATGATGCTGCCGCCCGCGATGCTCGCCTCCCTCCCCGCCGACGCTCTGACCAGCGTGGTTTCCCTCCTGGTCGGCGGCGAGGCCACACCGCCGGAGCTCGCCGCTGTCTGGGCGACAGGACGCCGGATGATGAACGTCTACGGCCCGACGGAGACCACGGTGTGCGCCACCATGGCCCCGCCGATGGCCCCCGACGGCCGGGTCTTCCCGATCGGCAGGCCCATCCGCAACACCCGGGCGTACGTGCTGGACGCCACCCTCCAGCCGGTCCCGGCCGGGGTGGCCGGCGAGCTGTACCTCGCCGGTCCCGGCGTGGCCCGCGGCTACCTCGGCAAGCAGAAGGTGACCGCCGAGCGCTTCGTGGCCTGCCCGTTCGGCCTGCCCGGCGAGCGGATGTACCGGACCGGCGACGTGGTCTCCTGGAACGCGGACGGCGAACTCGTCTTCCACGGCCGGGCCGACGACCAGGTCAAGATCCGCGGCTTCCGCATCGAGCTCGGCGAGATCGAGACGGCGCTGACCGCACACCCCGGCGTGGACCGGGCCGTGGTCGTGGTCGACGACCAGCGCGGCGACCGCCGCCTGGTGGGCTACCTGGTGCCCACCGCCGCCGACGCCACGGCGGAGCTGATCGCCGAGGTCCGCGCCCACCTGCGGGAGCGGCTGCCGGAGCACATGGTGCCCTCGGCGCTGGTGCTCATCGAGGAGGTCCCGCTCACCCTCAGCGGGAAGCTGGACAAGCGGGCCCTGCCCGCCCCGGACTGGGCGGGCGAGTCCGCCGGCCGGGCCCCGCGCACCCCGCGCGAGGAGATCCTCTGCGGCCTGTTCGCCGAGGTCCTCGGGATCGGTTCGGTCACCATCGACGACAGCTTCTTCGTCCTCGGCGGCCACTCCCTGCTCGCCTCCAAGCTGATCAGCCGGATCCGCGTGGTCCTCGGCGTCAACCTGCCGCTCCGCGCGGTGTTCGACTCGCCGACGGTCGCCGACCTGTCCGGCTACCTGGAGGCGGAAGGCGCCGCCGGCGGCGTCGCGGGCGACCCCTTCGGCGCGGTCCTCTCCATCAAGGGCGGTGCCGGAAAGGGGAATTCGACCGCCAACGACAGCACTCTCTGGTTCATTCACCCGGGTGGCGGGATATGCTGGCCCTACCTCGGATTCGCCGGACGGCTCCCGCAGTACCAGACCGTCCACGGAATCCAGGCCAAGGGTTTCGACGGCCGGACGAAACTGCCCGAGTCGATCGACGAGATGATCCTCGACTACGTCGGGGAAATCCTGGAGATCCAGCCGGAAGGGCCCTACCACCTGGCGGGCTATTCCATCGGCGGCACGTTCGCCCAGGCGATAGCCGCCGAACTCCAGCGGCGCGGGCACGACATCGCGCAGCTGGTCATGCTCGACAGCGTCCCCAGCGATTACCTGGTGACGCAGGCCCCGCCCACCGCGGCCGCACTCCGGGAGTACTTCCAGGAGCAGCTCACGGGCGTGGCCGGGACCGAGGACGGCGAGTCCTTCCTGGACAACGCGGTCCGCGTCATTCTCAACCACACCGCTCTGACACCGGGGTTCAATTCACCGGTCTTCCACGGGGACGCGTTGTTCTTCAATGCCGTGCCCAATCCCGAGGCCCGCTACGGCGACCTCTGGAAGCCGTACATCACGGGTGCCATCAAGCAGTACGACATCGAGACCACGCACCACGAAATGGTGCTGCCGGAACCCGCCGCCGAGATCTGCCGGATCGTCGGCCGGGAGATTTCCGCGAAGCAGGCGGATGGAAATGGAGTCCAGGTATGAGCAGCAACCCGTTCGACGATGAGAACGGCCAGTTCTACGTCGTGGTGAACGGCGAGGAGCAGCACTCGCTGTGGCCCGCCTTCGCGGACGTCCCGGCCGGCTGGCGCATCGCGTTCGGTGCTGCCGCCCGCCCGGACTGCCTGACCTACGTCGAGGAGCACTGGACGGACCTGCGGCCCAAGAGCCTGCAGGACGCCATGGCAGTCGCCCAGTAGTCGCCCCACCCCCACACCCACGCGGAGAGGAAGCACCAGTGTCTGAGGTCATCGAGCGGTGGAACGTCCACCCCACCCGCCAGTGGCTGCGCGGCATCCGGCCGGCGAACCCCATCGAGTTCGACGAGGAGATCGGCGCCTGGTGCGCCTACGGCTTCGACGAGGTCGAGGCGATCCTCGGCGACTACGAGACCTTCTCGGCCGCCACCGCCGCGTACGCCGCGGTACAGGTGGACCCGAAGTTCCAGGAGGGTGACATCTCGCAGATGGACCCGCCGGAGCAGAGCAAGTACCGCAAGCTCATCGGCGCCGCGTTCTCCCCACGCGTGATCAACGGCCTCGAGGGCCGCATCGTCAAGATCACCGACGAGCTCCTCGACGAGGTCGAGGAGAAGGGCAGCTTCGAGCTGGTGGCGGACCTCGCCTACCCGCTCCCGGTCATCGTGATCGCCGAACTGCTCGGCGTCCCGCTCGAAGAGCGCGACATCTTCAAGGGCGTCGCCTTCGACATCATCGAGAACATGGCCGGCCTGGACTTCGTCAGCGGCGGCGAGGGCATCGAGGAGCAGATCCACTCCGCCGAGGCCCGCCTGAAGCCCCTGCTCGACTACATGGCCGACCAGGTCGCCCAGCGCCGCAAGCAGCCCCGCGAGGACCTGCTGACGTACCTCATGCAGGCCGAGCAGGACGGCGAGCGCCTCACCGACAACGAGGTCGTCAACATCGCCAACGTGCTGCTGATCACCGGTCACATCACCAGCACCATGATGGTCGGCAACACCATGGCCTGCCTGGACACCGAGCCCGCGTGGATGGAGAAGGTCCGCGCGGACCGCTCCCTGGTCCCCGGAGCCGTCGAGGAGGCCCTGCGCCTGCTCCCGCCGGCCGCGACCCTGTCCCGTGTCACCACCCGCGAGGTCGAGATCGGCGGGGTGACCATCCCCGCCGAGCAGATGATCCTCCCGTGGGTGAGCGCGGCCAACCGCGACCCGAAGAAGTTCGACCGCCCGAACGTCTTCGACCCGAGCCGCAGCCCCAACCACTCCATCAGCTTCGGCCACGGCGTCCACTACTGCCTCGGCACCCGGCTCGCCCGCCTGGAGGGCAAGATCGCCATCAACGCGATCCTGGACCGCTTCCCGAAGTTCGCCAGCGACCCCCAGAAGCCGCCGACCTTCTTCCCGTCGACGGACATGCTCGGCGTCCGCTCCTTCGACGTCCTCTACAAGTAATCCGACGACCTCCGCACCACGCGGCGCCCCAGGGGGCCGCGTGACCGGAGCCGGCAGGGCACGGACGCGCGCCACGGGACGCGCGGGCGCCACCTTTTCCACACGGGGGAACAACCGATGACGAAGCTCTTTGCGAACCGGCTGGATCTGGCAGAACTGGCCGAGAGCCGGCCGTGGCTGCGCGGCGAGCGGCCGGCCGAGCCGGTCTGGTACGACGAGAAACTGGGTGTGTGGCAGGTCTGGGGCTACAGCCAGGTGTGCGAGGTCCTCAACGACCCGGAGAGGTACTCCACCGACAGCGCCCGGCTGTTCGAGGTCGACGAGGAGGCCCGCAAGTACTTCGCGGGCGACATCGCCCAGATGGACGGCCCCGACCACATCCACATGCGGCGGCAGGTCGGCAAGCTGCTGACGCCCAAGCACCTCGGCGACCTCGAGGAACGGGTGCGCGAGACGGCCGAGGGCCTCCTCGACGAGCTGGGCGACCGGGACCGCTTCGACCTGATCCACGACTTCATCGACGAGGTCTCGGGGATCCTGTTCAGCCGGATCATCGGCACCCCGGTCGAGGGCCGCAAGCACCTCCTCAGCGTGAACGCGACCATGGACGTGGACGCGCACATGAGCACCTCGGGGCGGGAGGGCGAGGAGTACTTCAGCTCCATGCTCAACCCGCTGCAGCCGCTCCGCGAGCTCCTCGACGAGACCATCGCCGAGCGGATGCGGGAGCCGCAGGACGACCTGCTCAGCCTGATGCTCGACTTCAGGTACCTCGACGGCCGCAGGATGACCCACCACGAGCTGGTGAACTTCGCGATCGCCGTGCTCGGCGCGGGCCACGTCACCAGCCCGATCCTCATCGGCAACACCCTGTTGCTCTGGGACCTCTTCCCCGAGCAGGCGGCCAAGGTCAAGGCCGACCGGTCCCTCCTCCCCGCCATGTTCGAGGAGACGATGAGGTTCCTCAGCCCGGCCTCGACCTCCTACCGCGTGACCGAGACCGATGTGATCCTGGCCGGGAAGTTCATTCCCCGGGACTCGCTGGTCTGCATCCAGCTCGGTGCCGCCAACCGCGACCCGCGGCAGTTCCCGAACCCGGACGTCTACGACGTGACCCGGTCGCCGAACCAGCACGTCGGCTACGGCCGCGGCCCGCACTACTGCATCGGCGTGCAGCTCGCGCGCGTCGAGGTCCGCACGGTCTTCAACGCCCTGCTGGACCGCTACCCGGACCTGAGGCTGGACCCGGAACGGCGGCCGGCCTTCTACGGTTCGCCCGAGTTCACGGGCGTACGCAGCCTTCCTGTCCGTACCACCTGATAGAGGGCCTGCGGACCGGCCCCTCGTTCGCATGGCCCTCGGCACGCACCACGTGACGCAACAACGAGCCAAGGGAACGCAATGAGCGAATTCGCGAAGCGCTGGGGTCTCGGTCCGGAGAAGTACTGGCTCCACGGGCAACTGCCCGCGGAGCCAGTGAGGTGGGACGAGGAACTCGGCGTCTGGGACATCACCGGCTACCGGGAGGTCCTCGCCGTCCTGGGCGACTCGGAGTCCTTCACGGCGGACTCCACCCGCCTGTTCGATGTGGACGAGGAGCAGGCCAGGCTCATCAAGGGCGACATGGCCCAGATGAACGGGCCCGAGCACATCCACATGCGGCGGCAGGTCGGCAGGGCGTTCAGCCCCAAGGCCATGGACGACCTCGAACTGCGGATCACCCGGCTCGGCACCGAGCTGCTGGACAGGCTCGCCGGCCGGGACAGGTTCGACCTGCTCGGTGACTTCATCGACGACCTGTCCGGCATCCTCTTCAGCGAACTGCTCGGCACCCCGGCCGAACACCGCGAGATGTTCAAGGCCGTCGACCAGACCATGGACACGAACGTCCGGATGAGCACGGTAGGGGAAGGCGGCGAGGAGTACTTCGACTCCCTGCTCGGTCCGCTGCTGCCGCTGCGCGAGTTCCTCGGCGAGATCATCAACGAGCGCCGCAAGGAGCCGAAGCAGGACCTGCTCAGCCTGATGATCGATTTCAAGTACCTCGACGGCACCCCGATGGCACACGACGAGATCATCAACTTCGCCGTGGCCGTGCTGGGCGCCGGCCACCTCACCAGCCCGATCCTGATCGGCAACACCATGCTCTGCCTGGAGTCCTTCCCGGACCAGGCCGCCAAGGTGCGCGCGGACCGGTCGCTGGTGCCGGGCATGTTCGAGGAGGTCATGCGGTACTTCACGCCGGCCACCGTCTCCTACCGGGCCACCCTGGCCGAGGTCGAGATCGGCGGCGTGACGATCCCCGAGGGCCAGATGGTCGCCCTCCAGCTGGGCGCGGCCAACCGCGACCCGCGGCAGTTCCCGGACGCCGACACCTTCGACGTGACCCGGGCGCCCAACCAGCACGTCGGCTACGGCCGGGGCTCCCACTACTGCATCGGCGCGGCGATGGCACGGGTGGAGACCCGGGTCATCTTCAACCTGCTGCTGGACCGCTACCCCGACCTGCGGGTGGAGGCCCCCGTCTTCTTCGGGTCCCCCGAATTCACCGGTGTGCGCTCACTGTCGGTGCGCTCCGTCTGAGGGTGCCCGTGCACCTGTGGGAACTCCCCGTCCGGCATGCCGGACGGGGAGTTCCTGCGTTCCGGGACGCCGGATAGTCCGGCGATAAGGAAGCGATAGGGCCGCTTCCTAACGTGGTTCTCGTAAGGCAGCGGGCAGGAGCCCCGACCGGACGGGAGTTACCGATGATCGCGGTTCGTCAGCCGGTCCTCGAGACCGTCGAGCACGGCCTGGAGGCCGAACTCGAAGCTCTTCTCGGGGGCCGAGGCGTACTCGGGGTCGGCACTCTCGAAGGCGTCGACACGGGCGCGGAGCCGCGGGAACTGCCTCGCGATCTCGGTCGCCTGCGTCATGGCCTCGCGGATGAGTTCCTGGGAGTTCCCGCCGCCGTGGCTCAGTCGCCGGTTGACGGAGACGGAGGCGGACATGCCGATCGTGTTACCGAGGACGAACATGAAGACGGTGGCGGTGGCCTGGTCGGCCTCCGCTCCGACGAAGCCGGCCTTCTCGTAGACCGCGAGGCTGTGGTCGTCGTGCCGCGCCTTGTTCGGCCCGTAGAGCGGCTGGGAGGCGAAGGCCATCACCAGCCACGGATGCCGGGAGATCATCGCGTAGAGGTCGTGGGCCATCGTGGCGGCCGCAGTGCGCCAGCCCACGGCGTCGAGGTCGGGAAGCCCGATCTCGTTCCACACCTCGTCGCTGGCCAAAATGACCAGATTGTCCTTGTTCTTGACATGCCAGTAGACAGCCGTGGCGGCGGAGCCGAGCCGCTTGCCCAGGCTGCGCATGTTCAGGCCTTCTAGGCCCTCGGCATCCAGCAGCTCGATAGCAGCCCGAACGATCTGTTCGCGCGTCAACGTGTCACGAGGCATGCGCTCAGCGTAGATCAGAATTTCGGATTGCACAAAGTTCAAGATGCCACTTGCACGCTGTGCAAGTCGGCTCTATGGTCTGACTTGAACGATGTACAAGTCGACTCCGTTCAAGAGGAGGAATGTCATGACGGCCATTTCGGCTACCGGTCTGCGCAAGGCGTACGGGGAGCACCGGGTGTTGGACGGGGTGGATCTGCACATCCCGCAG